>NZ_CP029289.2:1992500-2592500 GCF_003201835.2 Acidianus brierleyi
TGGTTCCCGGGCGTCTATGCGTAGAGTAAGTGGGAGGCGTCGAAGCCATCCCTCTGGGGATGGTGGAGCCGAAAGTGAAACACCACTCATAGATGCTCGGGAACCTAACCCCGAAAGGGGAACAACGTCAGGTGGGCAGTTCGGCTGGGGCGGCACTCCCGCGAAAAGATAACACGGGAGCCCAAAGGTCGGCTCAGGTGGTACAGAACGCCGCCGTAGAGTGCAAGGGCAAAAGCCGGCCTGACGAGACCCTTCAAAGTACGGGGTCTCGACGCGAAAGCGCGGCCTAGCGAACGCTCATGCCCCCACACGTGGGGGCTGGGCATGTCAGAAAAGTTACCCCGGGGATAACAGGGTCGTCGCGGGCGAGAGCTCCCATCGACCCCGCGGTTTGCTACATCGATGTCGGCTCTTCCCACCCTGGGGGTGCAGCTGCCCCCAAGGGTAGGGCTGCCCGCCCGTTAAAGGGGAACGTGAGCTGGGTTTAGACCGTCGCGAGACAGGTCGGACTCTAAGGGTTGGAGGTGCAGGTCGCCTGTGGGGAAGGTACTCCTAGTACGAGAGGAACAGGGTACCAGGGCCTCTAGTCTACCGGTTGTCCGGTAGGGCAATGCCGGGCAGCCACGCCCTAAGGGGTAATCGCTGAAAGCATCTAAGCGAGAACCCCTCCCCGAAAAGAGGCGGCCGTGTAGATCTCCGAAAGGGGATCTACGGGAGCCCACCCAAAAAACATGGGGCTGATGGGGTGGGGGTGTAAGTCCCGAGGGCGAAAGTCCGAGGGATTCAGCCCGCCACTCCCAACGGGCAAGCCCATGCAGTCATCCTTAGGTGGTTGGACGTAATTGGTCGTAACTAGCCTCTTACATTTATTTCTCTTTTATTATGTATTATGGGGATTTTAATTACCGGTTATAGTAGGGTTGATTGGATCTAGTAGTATAATGGTTTTGTGTCTAGTTTTTATGTGAAGGTGCATGATTATATAATTCGTATGTAACGGGATATATTTTGAAAAGTTTGAGTAGAATATTTTGCAAGTGCCTAATAATGTTAAATTCTAGTGTTTGATCTTTTTATTTTGGATTTTATAGTAAAATTTATTTAAGATATTTATTTCCCCATTTTTGTATCTCTTCAAAAACTCCTTTTAATTCCTTACTTTTTTCTGTAAGCTCATATTTTACTCTAAAA
Organism: Acidianus brierleyi; assembly: GCF_003201835.2. NCBI lineage: Archaea > Thermoproteati > Thermoproteota > Thermoprotei > Sulfolobales > Sulfolobaceae > Acidianus > Acidianus brierleyi. The sequence goes on from NZ_CP029289.2 coordinate 1,993,692, forward strand.
GGTCTATCACTTATTATGATTCTTTTTACTAAATCGTAAGTTTCTAAGTCTTTTAATGTTGAGGATAATGTCTTTGAGCTGAGTTTAGTTAGTTTTTGTAGTTCATTAAAACCTTTGCCTCCGTCTAGTAAATATCTTAAAACAAGTAACTTTGGTTCGCTTCCTATGATTCTAATAGTTTCTACTATCGGACAGATTGTAGATTCAGGTTTCTTCAAGGTAATCAGATTTAGTTAGGTAAACGGACTATATATATACTTTACTTTCTAAACTTACTTTGCAATGGCTAGGTTAGTAAAACACGATCGTAATAAGCCATATGAAATAAAGGCAGATAATGGACAAGTTTTTTATGTATGTGCTTGTGGACTATCTAAACATAAACCTTTTTGTGATGGTTCACATAAAAGAACCTTAGATGAGGAAGAAGGGATATATATATACGATGAAAATGGAAGAATTAAAGTAGAGAATTTTTATCCGTAAGTGTTTTTCATCATTTTATTCCGTGTTAATTTTTTTATTTAAACTAACTTCTAAAATTTGCAATAGATTTTATTAAAATTCTTCAAATTAATAAATTAATAATTTTATACATTTAAAAACTTTTAGCCTAACTCTTATGTAGATAAATCAAATATTTAAATTAGTGTTTATTTTTCCTGGATTGAGTCTATCTTCTGGATCTACTTTCTGTTTGAAATCAATAATTTTTTCTAATCTATCATTATTGGTGAAATCTATTTTAACAATGTCATTAACTTTGTAGGAATGTAAGTTAACGTTATAGCCTAATTGTGGTAATTTAGTGTAATCGAGTATATAAGTTCGTGAAAATATCTTATTTGAGCTCTTAGTGATTTCAGCGTTGATTAGACATTTAGCTTCTTCTAGAATTCTGGATTTTTTATCTAATTCGTCTAATGAGATATTTAGCGAATTATAATTTACTTTTCTTTTGCTTACTACTGTGATGAGCCTGCAAAACTTGTTATTATGTCCTTTGTTGCATAGCTTTGGCCGTTTTCGTCATATACTCCGTATATTATATTCCATTTGTCCCATGAATACTCTGGGTCTATTTCTTTTGCCATTCCGTAATTTCTTATGCTTAAGAATTCTGTAGAATTTAATATGTTAAAAGCATCGTCTAGTGCTTTAGATAATGAATTAAATGTTTTCTTAACTATATTAATCTTTTTATATTTTCTATTTACTAACCTCATTTTTATCTTTGTAATAATACCCGTAGTTCCTGCAGCTAGAGTTGTTGAAAGTATATTTTTTCCTGTTACTGTATAAAATCCTTTTGGAGTGTAAATTTCTACTTCTATCAAATTGTCCCATAGAGCTCCGTTTTTTAATGCTCCAAATCCATATGCTCCTGTTGCTGCATATCCGCCTAATGTTGACATGTAAAAACTTGTAGGAATTACTGGAATATCATTTATTCCTATTTCGTTAAAATCATTTCCAGGTCTTGAGATGAGCACATCTCCTATTCTTTTAAATCCTTTAAAATTTGTAATGTCTGCAATTATAGTGTTTTATTGGTACAGTTTCTCCTAGCGTGTTAGTTCCGCTTCCTCTTACTATAATGTAGAAATTATATTCTTGAGATAATTCTAACAGCGTTTTTATTTGTTCTTCTGTAGTTATTTTTACTATTGCCTCGGGAACCTTCTTTAGGTCGTATAATGTAGAGGATAAATAACTATAGTCCATAGAATATTTTTCTAATATTTCTTTGTCAGTGTATATTTCGAAATATTTAGATAATATATCTTTTAGCATAACTAGTATATTTCTTCTGATTTTATAAAATGTAAATCTAACCAGTTTGAAGAAAATTATGATAAATTGTTGTAGTTGATGTTGTAATATAAGGAAAACCTTTGGTTATAGTAGGTTAAAGACTTATTCTTGAATTGTGAATAATTTTTTTATTGCTTCATTATATATTCGTTTATAGTTTTCTTAGTATTTTTAAGGAGAAATTATAATATTTCCAAATAATAACTGTTGATAAATATTTTTATAGCTATATACCTTAGATATTTATTCCCTCATGGCTTTTTACTCTTATGAAATTTTATGTAGGTAGTCTTAGTAGGTTAAAGATTATTTCAGTTAAGGAAGTTCTTAAACATTATATGACAAGCTATGAAATAATACCTTTTAATTCTCCTTCTGAAGTTCCTAGAACTCCTTGGAACGATGAGACTCCAACTGGAGCTAGAAATAGGGCTGAAAATATGAGGAAGAAATTCTTGGATAATGAAGGGGTTTACATAGGTTTAGAAAGTGGACTTGTAGAAAGGTTTAATCAAATATATGAGGAGACGTGGTGTGTAATAATTTATAAGGATAAGGAATTTTCAGCATATTCTAGTGGTTTAAGATTGCCAAGACAAGTAGTAGAAAAAATTAAACAAGGTGTTCCTCACAGTAAGATATTGAATCAATTATCAAAACAGCTTAATGCTTCTCCTAAAGATACATGGGGATTATATACTAAGTTTAAATTAAGTAGAAAGGTTGAGATAAAAGAAGCTTTTAGAAATGCTCTAATATTAATGTTAACTAATATTTAATTTATATTTGTATGGCTTTTTCAATTCTATATGCTATTAAACCTCCTATTAGTCCTGCTATCCAAATGAATGCTAAATGAGTATATAAATCAAAATAGACTTTTTGCCAATCTACTACGGCACCGTAAATAAATGGCCTATAAAACGCCTCGTAAATTATAGGGTCTGGAATTCCCCACAATATACCTACAATAGCTCCTTCTATTGCTGCTAAAATCTTTGGATATGTTTTTGATGATATACCGAAAGGCTTCCCGCCTGTGAAAGCTATTATTGCGTCAATAAATAACCCATATGTTAATGCCTCATAAAAAAAGTATAATGGTTCTCCACCAAATCCGTAATGGAATAAGTCTGAAAGGAATGTAAATACTGTGAGAGATACCATGCCTACACCAGTTTTTCTAACTACGCCTGCAATAACGAAGAGTATAATCATTCGTCCCCAAAAGCCTGGGTCAATAAAATATTCTATTCCTTTCGGTTCTACTCTATCTATAAAAGCTCCTAAGTAAAATTCCCAAACTACGCCTGCAGCAGCTCCAATTCCAATATAAACCCAGTCTAATGTAGTAAAATTTTTCAACGCTCTTCTTCTTTTGGCTATTAAAAATACTAATGTAGGTGCTATTATATAATAGGCTAGTATTATTTCCCAAGGGATCTCTCCAGGGAGGTCTATTAGACCTTTAATACCATTAATCATAATTTCAAATTAAAAGTATAATACATAAATGTTTCCTTTATAGTTATAAAATTCTATATAGATTATTAGGACTATATATTATTCTTGTTAATGAGAAAAGTAATTGGCTATTAAATTATAGACGCTTGTTAGATTATTTTTTCCTAAAGAATAAATTAAATCGTTCTATTATATAATATACATAAATTCTCATATTAATAATCTTTTAAAATTGGAAATATTTTATATTAATCTATTATTGCTGTATTAGTATTTAAACATGAAACCTCTAGGATAGTTAATTCTTAATACATTGTTTTATCATGTAAGAAATAGTATATTATGATTACTATAGTTAGAACTAAGTCGTGTTTTCAATTCTGTATAGACTAGCTTAGTTTTCTTATATTTTAACTTTATATAGAGGTGTAAATTCTAAATCTAACGTAAGATTAAAAGTAAGTATAACTTCTCTCTGAGAAAAATTTGAGGCATTCATAAACTATGTTTTCAGTTAAATATTTTATATATTAAATATCGATATTAGCCTATTTTAATATCTTGATATAATAATAGTAAATATATCGATATATCATTTATTATAATAGAAACATATAATTTTTAGCTCTAAAATAAGAAAGATTTTTAATTTTTCAGTGGTAGTAAATTTGAGAATATGTTTTCTTCTGATCCTTCCGTTATCACACGAAAAGAAAAAATGGATAAAGAAGAAGCTGTAAGGGCTATAAGAGGAGCTTTAATGGCTGAATTAGACGCTATAAACTATTATCTTCAACAAGGTAAATTATTTAATCAAGACTTTATTAAGAAAGTTCACGACGATATAGCTAAAGAAGAAATAACTCATTTTGGTGAATTCTTAAGATTACTCTATGAAACTAGTAAGGAAGATTTTGAGTATATGGTTAAGGGCTGGAATGAAGCGTCTAAGTTAATAGGAAGTAATCCTTCATTTCCAATTACTTTATCTTCTACTTTGGAGGAAAAAGCGCAAAAAGAGAATCAAGATATGAATGTTGAATATTTCATAGCTAAGGCTTTAGAAGAGCGTAAAATAAGGAATTATGGTACTATATTAAAATATGGAGATGAGTCTATTTCCATTTATGATCTTGAGGATACTGGAAATAAATTAATTCAAAAGGATAATAGCTCTTTATATAAAATAGAGCATTTGAACGTTGAGTTTGAAATAAGAAGTGATTTATCTATAACAAGAACTATGGATATTATCTATAAGGCTGGATTAAAATATTCTAAATTGGAGGATTTACTTTTGCTTTCTAATCATCCTCTTTCACTTTCTGAAAGAGGAATAAAAGAAAAGCCTTCAGACTGGGAAATTCCGGGTAATATTGCGTTCGATATTATTAAATCAATGGAAACTATAGAAAGTTCTGGTTATTCTGATATTGCAGTAGTAATTTCTCCTTCTCTTTATGCTAAATTATTTAGAGTATATGATAAGACTGGTAGCTATGAAATAGAATTATTAAGGCATTGTTGTGAAATGATTGTTTCTCCATATTTGAGTGGATTAATAGTATTTTCTAAGAAAGGATTTTATATTTTGGAAAACTCGCCAGCAAGTGTAGAATTCTTAGGTAAAGAAGGAGTTTATAGCGATTATCTTATATCCGGTAAAATTTCTCCTTATCTTATTGATTCTAATGCTGCTATGATATTAAAGTAGTTTTTCTATGTCACTTAGAACATATTTTAAATCTTTTTCCTTTTTTACGTTTAAATCAGGATAAAAGTTACACCTATCTAAGAGAATAGAATCTAAAAATGCTCTTTTTGCTCCTATATAATCTACCTCAAATATATCACCTATATGTATAGCTGGATATCCTCCCTTAGATATAGCTAAATAGAATATCTTTGGATTGGGCTTTACATATCCAACTTCACTTGAGATTACCAATGAATCAAAGTATTTCCTTAAGTCAAACTGATCTATGAGCTTATGGATTCCTTTAGTAGCATTGCTAACTAGTACAATCTTGAGTCCTAAAGATCTTATACCTTCTAGAAAGTCTATGGTATCGTCGTAAAGAAAAGCTTCTCCGTCTCTAATGTTAGATTCATTAAGGGATTTTACTAATTTTTCATTTGGTGTAATTCCTAGGAAGTAAAGGAAATCCTTTAAATTTACTGGATTATGACCGTTTTCGTCTGGAAAGTTATTTAATGCCATAGCTTTTACATATGCTCTAAAAACTTTCTTCTTATCGAAATTATATCCATTATCTTTAACTATTTCATGTACTCGTTCGTAAAATACTGGCCTAAAACCTACTAAAGTACTACCAAAATCTACAAAAACAGACTTTATCAAAATATTTCGCCTAATATAAAATAAAAATCTTAACTTTTTATAGCTATTCTTTCTTTACTTGATTCCTCTAAAGGTTTTGCTTTAGTTTCTGGTATACTGAACCATGTTAAAATAGCAGCAATAAACATTAAGATTGCAAAGAACATCATTGCTACTTCTTTACTTATTGAAACGAAAAGTATTGGGAATAGAAATGATGCTATAGCAGCTCCAGTCCTTCCTGATGCTACTGTTATAGCTTGGACTATTCCTCTTACTTTTGTTGGCGCTAGTTCTACTCCTAGCATTCCAGCAGTACTTATTATACCTGGACCAAAACTGCTTGTAAAGTCGTGTAAACCATAAATTATTAGAAGCATTTCAGCAGGTAAGTAGGCTTCACTTGGTAAAAGTATTGCAAATATAGCAAGGAATATTCCTTCTCCTAAAGCTCCTATAGCCTGCAATGGTTTTCTTCCTAGCTTATCTATTCTTGAAATTCCGAATATTTTACCTGGAAATCCGAATATAGCAGTAATTATGAGCGAAAATATAGCAGGATCATATATTCCTATGGATCTTGCAATTAGAGTAGGCCCAAATAGACCATTTGCGTAGCCTGTAAGATCAAAGAGAAACCATAAGATTGCCGCTATTAGGAACACTTTCCCAGAATTTTTAAAATAGGATAGAATAGAACTGCAATCTCTTAAATTTTCTTTTATGTTTTCTTCTTTTCCAGTTATTTCTTTTACTACTTTAGAGAATTTTATATTATCACCTTTTATTCTTAATAAAAATCTTGATGTTTCAGGTACTTTTCTTCTTAGATAAATAACGGATGCGGCGGGTAGTGCACCAGCTGCTAATATTATTCTCCAGAGTACATTAGTTGATACCAGTGGGGAGATGCCTAAGTAAAGTAAAGATGCTGTTACTGCACCTAAGCTCCACATCATTCCAAAACCCAGGGCTATAAGTTTTCCTCTATCCTTAGCGTTTGAATGTTCTGCCATTATCATTGGTGAAAGCACGTAATCTGCTCCAGTTCCTATTCCTACCAAAAATCTAACTAAAGCTAATTCAATTGGAGAAGAGACAAAGGCTTGTAAAGTAGCTCCTATTGTCATTAACGCTACATCTACACCGTAAAATGTTTTCCTTCCTTTATTTGCTAGAATTCCAAAAATTATTGCACCCAATGCTGCACCTATAAATACTGTTCCTGTTAATACACCTAACCATAAGTCATATAGGCGACTTTCTTTCGTTATTCCGAAAGTTCCTAAAACATCTAGTAAGACCAAGCTTATTGATGACAATAAATATCCGTCAGTAAAAACTCCCATTCCTGTAGTAAATAATGCCTTTATATGAAACATATCAAATTTTTTATCATCCAATGGTTTAAATACGTCTTGTAGTTTCATTTTTCTATTAAAAGCTAAAAAATCATACTATTTAAGAATAATCCAAATAATTTATTTAGTAGTATATAACCTATATTTACTATATATTGTAGGCTTTTCTGAAATTATTCTCTATTATTGTATTTAAAGTACGAAGATCAATCTCTTTTATTTTGGAAATAAAGTCTAATGCTAGTATTATATCGGAAGGCTCTAATAATTTTCCTTTATATTCATATCCTCCATCACTTTCAGTTATGATTATATTTAAAGGCGCGTTTTCTAATACTTTTTTGTGTTTTTCTTGAAAAGTTACTGAAGGATTTATTGTTATGAAATATCCAGCTCCTTCAATGTCTTTAATTAGATCGATAGGCCCAGAATACCAATGTATTATTGCCTTTTTTATATTATGTTTTAGAAGTAAATCTAATGTTTCTTTCCATGCGCATAAACCATGAACATTAACTGTTTTATTCTGGGAATTCTCTAAAAAATTTTCGAAATATTTTATTTGTAAATCCTTAGCTGCCTTACTATATTTAAAATCTAAACCTATTTCTCCTATAAAATCTGCTTTGTTAATTAAATGGAGAACGTTATCTATATTTTCCTTGTCCACATTCCATGGATGTATTGCGACACCCTTAAGTATATTTTTATCACTTATCGATAGTGTATTAATAGACGATGAATAATCCATGCTTACAGCTGCTATCTTGAAATTTTCGTACTTTTTCTTTAATAATGAATAGTGGCAATGTGCATCATAATACATACTAAACTTTACGCTTTTATTTTAATAAATGTTGAGAGTTGTAAGTCGAGATTATTGAGCACTTTTTCTGGTAATAATACTTTTTGTAAAGATTTTAACACTGTCGATGGAAATATTTTACCACTTAATCCAATATTAATTCTCATTGTGACTATTGATGTTATTTCCGTCTTATCTGGAATTTTTCTTGGTCTAAATGATATTTCATAAATCAAATTTTTTGAGTTAAAAGTATAATTTATTAAACCTAAATTATAGTTTGGTCCATTAATTTTTCCAAGAATTCCAGTCTTTAAGACGTTTCCGTAAAATTCTCTTGATATAGGTAAAGCTAGAAAGCCTATATTTTCCTTAAGCCTAACTATACCTATTGAGTTATAAATCAAGTCTTTGTTTTGGATTATCCTTAAGGAATCTTCATAATTCAGGTCTAATCTTATAAAATCGGATGAAGTTAAAAAATGCCAGTTATTACTTTTTATATGTTTTAAAAATGATTTTTTATCGTTAAAATCTTTATCACAACATTTATATGCCATAGTTTATGGTACTAAAAATTCATAAAGAAGATTATTTAGAGACATTCTAATGCAGATTTAAATATGACTGCGTTTTTACTTTACGACCATAACTGGTACTTTTGAGTGATTTAGAACTACGCTAGATACGCTTCCTAATATTACTCTCTTAAATCTAGATAATCCTCTACTTCCAATAATTATAAGGTTTATAGAGTTTTTATCTGCAAAATCTAATATAGCAGTAGCAGGATCTCCCTCTATTACTTCACCTATTATATCAACTTCACGCAAGGTTCCTGCACCTTCTTTTTTAGCTATTTCAGTGGCTTCTTCTACATCTTTTCTTACCTTCTTTTCAAGATCTTTTATTGCTGAGAGTGGAGGTAAAACACCAGTATTATAAAATACGCTTTCGTCTATAGCTTCTACAATATAAAGCCTAGAATTGTAAACTTTGGCTAGATCTATTCCTATAGCTAATGCTTTCTTAGCATGTTCTGAACCATCGTACGCTACAAGTATTCTTTCAAACATGTTCTCAAACTCATTCTTATAATAGGAAACTTTAAATTTAACTTCTAGTAATTAAATAAATATTTTTTAACGTACTCTTTAAGTTCTTTTAGCTTAGTTTTAAGGCAAATGTCTATTATAATGTTTTTTATATTCTTCCTATCTTCGCAATTTAAAGATAGCAGTATTGATTCTGCCTCTTCATATCCTCTATTTGTTAATTTGAAATTTTTTATTCCTTGTAAATAACCTAATCTTATTAAATAATATATATGTGATTCAATTCTTGGACTATAAACAAAAATTCTTTTATTCCATCTAAAATAAAATAATCCGTCTTGTACTATATAATTTTTTGACAGATAATCATAAATTAGAAAACTAGATACAAAAAGTGATATTTTATTCATTTCTCTTTCATGGAGAGAAATTAAAATTAGGTCATCTACTTTTATATTATAATCTATTCGTCCTTCTTTAGTTAATTTCTCGAAATCTGAATATACTTTCTTTAAGAGTAAATACATGGATGTGAATGAACCATATTTCTCTACTTCGTCTATAGATTCTTCAAGTAGTTGCTTAGCTCTTGATTCCATTATTTTATCTCCTCAAGTTCTATTAGTGCTAATATTAATCCAGAATGTGGAAAAAGATGTGGAAAATTGCCCATAGGATAACAAGTATCTCTTTCATAATGTTCTGCTATTAGGCCTAAATCTGTTGAACACTCTATAAGGTTATTTATAATGTTCTTTGCATAATCTATTTTTCCAAGTCTTATGTAAACTCTAGCTAACCATGTAGATACTAGAGTAAAAGGATTGCTTACTTCCCCTAAAAAATCGTCCTTGTATCTTAAAAGTAAGCTATTTGAGACTGAAAGTTCTTTTTCTATTCTTTGTAACGTAGAAATAAATCTCGGATCATTTACACTAATGAAATTATATAGTGGTAGTGTAAGTAATGCTGCATCAACTTCTTCGCTTCCATAATATCTTACGAAACTTTTTGTTTTTTCGGAATAACCATTAGCTAGCACGTCTTCTTTAATTTCATCAGCTATTTTTTTCCAATCAGTTTCAATACCTAACATTTCAGCTAGTTTAGATGCTCTATCTACAGCTACCCAATCCATTACTTTTGTATGTACAAAATGCTCATAAATTCCTCTTTGTTCCCATATATCAGTACTTTTATCTTTCCATGAATTTTTAACCCAATTAGCTATTGCATCTACAGCCCACCATACATCCTTTATAAATCCCTCGTCTTTTGTTTCTTTATAATATGTGTATAATCCATGCATATATGCGCCTTCTATATCACTTTGTACTTGCATATAAGCTCCATTACCTATTCTTACTGGTTTGGAATGCTTGTATCCTTCTAACCACGTAAGCTCTTCTTCAGCAGGAGGTGCAGTACCATCTATGCTGTAAAATGGATGATCAAAACTCTTAGACGAGGGATCTATCATAGAAGTTAGAAAACTTAGAATATCCCTTCCTCTGATATATAATCCTGATCTTATTAACGCTTCAGCAGAGTAAGATGCGTCTCTAACCCAAACATATCTGTAATCCCAATTTCTTTCTTTTCCTACTATTTCTGGCAATGAAGTTGTAGGCGACGCTATTACTCCGCCTGAAGGATTATAAGTTAATCCAAGGATTACGGTTAATGATCTATAATATTCTTTTTCGAAATTCCGAATTTTTTTGGCTTTTGAAATCTGTGAGTCCCAATATCTTAATGCTTTGTCTAGTGCTTCATAAGGTCTAGAATAAACAAAGCCTTTCTTACTAAATAATCCATATCTTAGATCTTTGGAATATAATAAATAAAGGAATCCTTTACCTGGATTAAAAATTATTTTGTTTTCTTCAAAAGTATAACTACCATTTAATAGTACTTCTACGCCTTCTCTTGATCTAGGATTTGTAAATATTATTCCTGATTCTAAGAATTGTACTCCTGGCTTTATTAAACTGTATTCAAATAATGGATTTACTTCGGCGTAGAAAGGTATTTCACTGTCATATATTCTTATTATTGCAGGTAAAGATAAGGGCAGGAAATCTATTAATTGGAGTCTTTTTCCATCTTTTACCTTAAATTCGCTTTTTAGAATTAAAGAATTTCCTACATATTCTTTCTTATAAAAATATTCTATTAAAGGTCTAATTGTAAAACTTCCACCATTTTTGTCAAGAATTTTAGAAAAAATTGATGGAGAATCGTATCTAGGACAGGGAAACCAATCTATACTCCCTTCGTTTTCTAATGCAGCAGTAATTCCATTAGATAGGAGTGCGTAGAAATCTATCATTTCTTTCCCCTATAGGAACTTATAGCTTCTTCTAGAACTGAATTAAGTTCGCTTATAGCGTTATCTACTAGGCATTTCTTAACGCTTTCTAATCCCATTTCTCCTAATTTATCCTGATTTTGAATAGCCAATTCTATCTTTTTGGCCATATCTTCATAATCCCCAGGATTGAAAGTATATCCATTTCCTCCTTCTATTATAATTTCACTAGCTCCAGCTCCCTTACTTACTACAACTGGCTTTTTATAGAGCCACCCTTCACATACAGTTAAACCAAAACCTTCAATGTTAGAAGGTAGAGCTACTACATTTGCTCTTTGATATAGAGACATTAGTTCATCATCAGAAACATAACCCGTAAAAATTACTTTGTCCTCTATTTTTAGATCTTTTGTCATATCTTTTAATTTTCTAACCCAATTTCCAGCCTTATTATGACCTAAAGTTTTGCTTGTAAAACTTCCGTCCCCTGCTAAAACTAATTTTACATTCAGATTTTTCACGGCCTTTATAGCTATATCTTGACTTTTAATTGGATCCATTCTAGCTACTACTAGTACTACTTTATCATTGTCTTTTATACCAAATTTTTCTTCTATTTTTCCTACTTCTTCTTTATTCTTACTTTGATAAGCATTAGGATCTATAAATGGATATATTTGTTTGACATTGACTTTTGCTCCCGTTCTTACAAGTCCTTCAATGTCTCTTTTTGTACTAAAAATAACCGAATCAAAACCTTCAAATGATCTTACTAGGAATTCTCGTAATCTATCATCTAAATTTTCAGGCACAAAAGGAATATGATACCATAATACAGCTGGTGCCGAAGGTCCAATAATTCCACCGACTAAAAGTTGTTGGAAATCATTAATAAAATACGCATCAGTATCAGAATAAAATTCTAGAAGTTTTTGTGCAGAAACCCAATTATAAGTAGCATATGCTATATAGTCGTCTCCATTGATTTCATATTTAGATACACCATGGCTTTCATTATATATACCTTCTTTAAACCTTGTATATTTAGCAAGTTGCTCTGGAGGAAGATCTACAAAATGCACTTCGATGTCATTTAATAATGCTGATGGAGGATAACCAGGACCTAATGAAACCCACCTTTTTTTAGTAGATTTTACTCTGTCTAGGAATCCTAACATCATTTTTGATACTCCGCCAACCGATACGTAATATTCGTCTGAAGAGAGTAAAGATAGATCAAGTGGTAATGAGAGAACTCCATATCTTTCTATTATATCTTTGAATGTTACGGTAAATCTTATTGGAGGTGTTTGAGTATTTACAGCAAGGCTATTCATAGGTAAATAGAGAAATCAAAGTTAATAACTTTGAAGATACTTTAACTAAACTTTAAATAATATTTCATTATTCAATCATATTTATTAAATCCCTTAATCAAAATATTTATACTAAACCCTTCTTCTGATAATTTCTTAATTTCCTTTCTTATCTTTACTTTTTTTTCTTTTCTAATTACTAATTTTTCTAGTGTATCTATATCTTGCGATTTTATATATTCTATAATTCTATTTTTACTTAAAGGGAGAATTATTACATCTGAGTTAATATTGTCTATAATCTCCTCTATATTCAACGAAGATTCTACAACATTTAGTTTCCAATTTATTAGCCTTACCATTAAGGAAAATCTTTCTATAATTTAAATAAAGTTTGAATTAGATGAGTTATATGTAAAATCCTTAAAAATTCATATTGGTCATACTTATTTTATAAATAATCTTATATATAAGTATCTTTGATTCAGAGTAAAAAATTTTAGTATTACATGATATTGTGGAGGTCTTGAGTTTATTTTGGTATGGAATTGAGTATCTTAACCAAAAATTTATTTATAATGATTATCTGATAACCTAAAGTGTTTAGGCTTTCAATAGTGGGTGCTAAAGGCGGAGTAGGAAAATCGACATTAGCTTATTACTTGGCCTTAGAATTTAGCAAAAATAAAAAAGTGCTAATAGTATCTATAGACGGTTCTAGAACCCTTAGCGAAATATTTAACGTTAGCGGAAGCTTATTAGATAATACGGATTTTTATTATGAAAAAGGGAACTTGTCGTTTATATCATTCTCTAGCGGAGGAAAAGACGTGAGTATTGATACTGTAGAGAATATTTATTTACAGTATATTATAGGTAAGGATATAGTAATAGTTGATAATCCAGTGCATTTAGGTAAAGATATTATCTTAGAATACTCCGCGTTTTCCAAGATGAGTAACACAAGGAATTATATTTTAGGTGTTTCATCTCCGCAATCGTTCGTAATTACTGCAACAAAGAATTTTTTGAAAGAATATTCTTCTGCACTTTCATCAAATTTTAACGAAATAGGTATAGTTATAAACTTCTTTAAAGGAGACAAAATAGACGAGTTTAAGGTATATACTAGAATATTTACTATTCCATTCATTAAAGAATTATTATATAAAGGATTCTGGAATATTGAAACTCCTAAAGAATTTAAATGTTTATCTAAAACAATTTTAAATATTTTGGAAAATGAAGGCTAAGCTTTTTATTTTATGTAATATATAGTTCTACTTAAATGTTTACTATTAAAGCAGAATGGGATAGGCTTCGAGGAGTTCTTGTTCATGAGCCTGGGATAGAGATGTTTTATGGAGTTCTAGATCCGGAATCATTTCTTTATATGCGTAGGTTTAATTTACAACGAGCTTTGTTAGAGCATAAAAAAATGCAAGATACGTTGAAAGAGTTAGGAGTTACGGTTTACAGGCTTAAGGATGTTATTCTCGATAAGGCAAATTCTGATCAAAAAATTATGGATTATTTAAAGAAATTAGCTTTGGAGTCTATAAGATTTGAAGGAGATGGAGAATTAGAGAAACAGCTACAAGATTTTGAGGAGGATATTAATAAATTAGATCCTGAAAGCCTATTTAATATTGTTTTATTAAAGCCTACTGTGATAACGCATAAAGCGTTAGGAACTTCCGAATCTACTCCAAGGATAATAAATGAGGAACCTTTAGCTAATCTCTATTTCACAAGAGATCAAACTATAGTTACTGATGAAGGTATAGTTTTAGGTAGAATGAGTAAGAGAATAAGAAGAAGGGAAACAATTTTACTTAAATTAGCAATAGAGAGTTTGTCGGAAAACATAATAAAAGAGATTAGCGAACCAGCATTTGCAGAAGGAGGAGATTATATGCCTTTTAAGAATTTTGCAATATTTGGCACAGGAGATAGAACTACCATAGCTGGTGCTATCCAGGTTTCTGATGCTCTTAATTTTAATGAAATAGTAATTGCATATAATCCTGTAATTCAAGCAAACGATTATATGCTTTCGATGCATTTGGATATGTATCTTAATACTCCTATGGAAGGTATAATTGTATCAAATAAGAAAATTTTACAATCTACAAGAGCAGACGTTTATGAGAAAAAGGAAGGTAAATATGTGCTTAAAGAAAGAACAAATCTTTTAGATTTTTTCATTAAAAAGAGATTCGATATTATAGACATAACACTTCTAGAACAAATATCTTACTCTACAAATTTTCTGACAATTAAAAACGGTCAAATTGTAACTCTAGATTCAGAAAAGAATTCTAAATATGTTTTAGAATACGTCAATAGTAGAGGGTATATGGATCTTTCCAATGAAATAAACTTAGAATATACTAAGCTTAAGGAAGATAAAAGATTCTTTCCTAGGAAAAAGGAAATTGATGATTTCGGAATAGACTTTGTAATAGCAGATGTAGGAGAATTAACTGGGGGGTTTGGAGGAATTCATTGTATGACAATGTCATTATATAGAAATTAAAAAATATTAACATATAAACTATTTTTTTATAGAAATATAGATATTTATGACTTTTATATACTTAAGCTTAAAATATATCAATAGATTTTTTACATATGAACGATAAGGTTCTTTTCGTATTCATGACAGGAAGAGAAAATATGGCTAAATTATTAGCTAATATAGGAATGGCCGCTAAGATAAAGAGTGCTGATCCGGGTATAACGGTTGAAATGATTTTCTTAACTCCAGCAGTAGAGTCTTTAAATAAGAAACAAGTTATATTTAAACCGATTCTAGAAACCGTTAAGGAAGCAAAGAAAGTAGGAGTGAAAGTAATAGCTTGTGAAGTAGCTATGAAGAATGTAGGTTTAGATAAGGATGACATAGAGGAAAATTTAGTAGACGAGTTTGCTCCAATAGGTGGTATTTATGTTTTAAATAAAATAAAGGAAGGATACGAAGTTTTAACCATTTAGCTTTTTTATTCTATATAATAAAATTAATATTATTTGTTTTCTATGGGATTTTTATAGTAATTGCTATGTTAAAGAGTAAGAAGTATTATGTTTACTACATAGAGAAGGATAATAAGAATCACATAAAGGAACATTACCTAGCCCCCTTAGATAAGATGATCGAAACTTATCTTAAAATTGGGGGTGTTGGGGTATCCCACACAGTGGACCGGCCGGGATTTGAACCCGGGACCTTTCGGTTGCGAACCGAACGCTCTTCCAGCTGAGCTACCGGCCCACACTTAAATATTAAAGAAGTTAGAATATAAAATATTGACTTATGATGAGCGATGGGCGGCAAGATCTATGATGAAAACCACTGCAGCTCTGATTATTTTTTATCTAGATCCTTTTCTTCAGTTTTTTCCTCAACTTCCTCTTTCTTTGCAGATTCTGGTATGGTTGCTAATAATTCGGAGTAAGCTACTTCACCATGCATTGCGTAATCTCCTATCTGTAAAGTATCTGGTGGCGCTTGCAATGGTATGAATAGTCCTATGAGTTTAAGTAAACCGAAAGTTATTGCAAAATCATAAACTACCACTATAAGAGCTGCAAAGGCCTGTATGCCTAGTTGATACCAATTTCCATATAAAGCTCCAGTTAAACCTGGATCTATATAAGCTGTTACTGCTGGATCTGCAAAAATTCCAGTTAATAGACCGCCTAATATTCCTGCTATGCCATGAGTAGAGAATACTCCTAATGTGTCATCTATTTTTAATTTTGGCTCTAACTTATATAATGCTAACCATGGTATGCTTCCAGATGCTATGCCGATTATTATTGAATATAATCCATTAACATAACCGGCTGCTGGAGTTATTGCTACTAGTCCAGTTATTGCTCCGCTTGTAGCGCCTACTAATGTTGGCTTCTTGAAGAAAGCCATATCCATTAGCATCCATGTTATTGCGCTTGCAGCTGTTGCAATGTTCGTGTTTAATACTGCTATAGCAGCGTCAATAGTAGCACCGCCTGGGTCACCTCCATTAAATCCATCCCAACCTAACCATATTAGTCCAGCACCTGCTAATATTAGAGGCAAGCTATGAGCTTCTAATTTTCTTTCTGATGCTAATCTAGGTCCTACTGCTAATGCTGCAGCTAATGCACCTATTCCTGCATCTACATGAATTACATAACCTCCGCTAAAGTCTACCGCACCCAATTGATTTAGCCATCCACCTGCAAATAACCAGTATGCGACGGGGCTATATACTAATAATGACCAGAAAGGCACAAAAATCATCCATGCTTTAAAGTTCATTCTTTCTAGGACTCCTCCTGCTAGTAAGACTGGAGTTATTGCTGCAAATACGAACTGGAAGAATATATAGGTGGATGTAGGTATATCAACTGGAGAATATCCAGGTCCATATATGGTTTGTGAAGCTTCATATGTTCCAGGCCATGCAGGTAGAGGTGTTCCCAATATACCAAAATGATCTATTACTAAGGTAGGTTTTCCGAAACCGAAGTTATATCCTGCAATCATCCAGATTATTAGTACTGCTGCGAAAGCATAGAAAACCATTAATGCGCTATTAACTGCATATTTCTTTTTAGATAATCCAGCATAGTATAGGGCTACTCCTGGAACGCTTTGAAGTCCTACGAAAGTTGCTGCTGTTAGCATCCACGAATTGCTTCCTAAACTAAGCCAAGACGGAACTGAAGCTGATGGATAATCAGCTGTTCTATTTAATATAGATTGAATTGAACTATTTAATGATTGTATAGCCGACGAGCTTGCTGATATTGAAATTAAACTAAATATAATTGGAAAGAGAAGGATTGAAATAGTTATTAGCTTAATATATTTATTCCCCATTCTCTATCAGAACAAAAAAGATGATAAACTGTTTATAAAGAATTCCATAAATCTGTATAAAAAGTTTTCATTTTTAATGGATTAATTTTTTAATTATACATGATTCTAGATTATAGATTAAACGATTAGATTAAATTTTTTTTAATATATCTAGGTAGTAATATAATTTATTTTTATACATGTATAAACTCTTGGAATCTGATATAAATAAAAGACTCTTTATAATTATAATATAATATACTGTTTTTAACTTATGAATTTCTCAGCTTTATTTGATTACACAAGATTTTACAATACTAAAATCTAATTTATGCGATTTTAATGGTAATATTTATTGCTTGTTCTTTAGTTGTAGGTGTAGAAATTAATAACAAGATTTAAAACAGTTAAAATAAAAATCTTATAACGGGCCCGTAGCTTAGCATGGCTAGAGCGCCCGGCTGATATAGTCTTGCAGAAACCGGGAGGTCGAGGGTTCAAATCCCTCCGGGCCCACACGTTTTTGGAATAAGCTTATAAAAAGGAAATAAGAGAAAATGGTTATGCAATCAATTAAGAGCGTTTCTCGCGTTCTGAGGAAAACTACTCTTACTGATATGATATTAGTGTCATCTATAGCTTTAGTTTCAATATTAATAAGAGCCATAAGCGCAGATTATCCTTTAACTATTAATGGATTTGATTCCTGGTATCTATTTTATAACGCAGTCATGATAGCTCAAGCTCATGGAAATTGGTATGCCGTACCTCCAGATGTCCATGCATGGTATCCATGGGGCTTCTTTATAGAATTAGATGATACAATAGGTTTACCATTTATTGTTGCATTACTTTCATTACCCTTTTCCTCCTATGGGACTAACGCAGTTTATACAGTAACTATATTTATGGATATTGCGTTAGCAGGTCTAGGAGTTGCTGCAGCATACTTAGCTGTAGATGGTATAACTAAAAGTAGAGTTGGAGCATTAATAGCAGCTATAGTTGTAGCAGTATCCCCAGCATTAACATATAAGAATATCATAGGCGGTTTGCCAAAAGATTCATGGGGAGGTGTTTTTGTTCTTTTTACTATATATTTATTAAATTATGCCATAGAAAAGAAAAAGCCACTATACGGAGCTATAGCTGGAGTTCCACTATTTTTAGCTGAAATATCATGGGGAGGATATACATATATAGATCTAAGCTTAATAGTAGCAGCTTTTGTGCTAATATTACTAAATAGGAATGATATTAACACAGCCAAGTCGTTCACACTAATGGGTGTAGTTACTGCTTTTTTAACCTCTTTTGCTCCAAACAATATAGGCTTTATGTCTGGATTAGCACATGGTTTTTCCTTACTATTAGTAGGACTATTGCTTTTTGCTGATCTATATCTAAAAGAAATAATTCCTAAGGAGTTATCAGATGCTAGACCTATGGTTTTAACTTCTATACTAGTTTTGATATTTGTTTTAGCTATAGTAGGTCTCTCATTTTTAGGAATTACTCCAATACCTGCTAGATATTATGCTATAGTAGATCCATTCTACCAGTTTACAGTACCGATAGATAGAACAGTAGCTGAATATATACCCCAATCAATATCATCCATGATTCAAGATTTTGGCGTCTCGTTATTTATAGCCATAATTGGAATATACTATATATTAAAAAGTGGAAATCTTTCAGCGTTATGGTTAATGATACTTGGAGTAGTAAGTATATATGGAACATCTGAACAACCATATTTATTTAATTATACTGCGTATATGGTAGCGCCATTAGCTGGAATAGGTATATTCTTTATAATATCTAAATTAAAGGATGTTGGAAGTAGGCTAATTCCTATAATGCTATTAGCTTTAGTTGGAATATCACTGGTAGGTGATGCTGCTTCAGCTATAATGGCAAGTAATGAACCTAATGCTATAGTGACTTCAGCTAGTCCATATCCTGTCTTGAATTATGCATGGGTAAACGCATTAGATTGGGTAAATAGTAATACTCCTCCTCATTCGTTTATATTAAGCTGGTGGGATTATGGATATTGGGATGAAGTAATAGGAAATAGAAGCGTTATTGATGAAAACAACACTCTTAACGGAACTCAGATAAAACTTATGGCAGAAATGTTTCTTAATAATGAAAGCTTTGCGGCAAATGTTTTAGAAAATGATTTTCATATAAAGCCATATAATGGTAGCCCAAATCAAGTCCCAGCATATATTCTAGCTTATGACGCAGTAACATTAGCATATTCTTCAGGCTCAAGCTCCTTTAGTTTAGACGCATATATAGGGTACCCAGTAGATATGGGAGGGCCATTTTTAGGATATACAACAAGCTTAGGCGATATAGGAAAAGCTATGGGCGCAATGACCATAATAGCTGGATATCCAATCAGTGAGTACATAAATAGTACATTAGTTTCTCAACAGATATCGGCAATAAACAGTACTTATGGAGCTAACCCAGCTACTGCTTCTGAAGCACAGACATTAGAAAGCTATATAGCGAATTCTTATGTCATGGCTTGGACATCTAAGGCATACCAATCCCTTATTGTGCAAATGTTTATTGAAGCTTTACAAGACGAAGGTTTTCAAGTAGTTGCGCCATTTACTACATCATTTTCAACAACAGGAATAAGCGGTGGAAAAATACTTCCTCCAGTACATTTAGATTATTTCCAGCCAGTACATATAGCATTATATCCATTATATGAGAGCAGAGCTTACGGTTATATAGTGTATATAATGGTAATGGTATATGAGTTTACACAGCCTGGATATGTTATACCAAACTCTAGCAGTTAAGTTTTCTTCCTTTTTTCATTTCTAGTCTATATTTTACGAATTTATCTTCTGGAGAAAACCTTGGTGGATGAGGTACTATAGTTTTGGATCCACATATTGGGCAATTATCTTTAAGAGTATATGTTCCGTCAATAGGGCATTTTCTTAATTTCCATTTCATAACCTTACGTACTATGAGTTTAAATTAAAAAACTAATTTTTATCTTCTTAGCTATTGGCTATATATTTTCCTATTACCTTGAGCTTTTTCGTAGATGAATTTTCAGCCAGCGTCGCTTTAAATAATTAGTAGTTCCAGCAAGTCCTTGACTTGTAATTTCTTATTTATACTCTCTATAATGACTAAGAACTTTATGGGCGTTCTATATAGGAAGTACTAATGAAATAGCGATAAATTATCTATAAAAACGCTATAAAGACTCTCTTAGAAAAGTATTATTTTCAATTTTATAAATTTTATATATAAAAATCATGTAGTGCATCATTATTTATAATTTCTTTTTATTACATAATTTAAAAAATTTACTATTTTGCATTTCCAAATTCTAGTCCTTCATCTGAAGCTAATGTTTTAATATTTTCTACTATTTCAGATAAGTTTTTAGCTACTTCCTTAGGTTCACTACCTAGAACTTCTATTCTATATCTAGGAGCACCAATACTATATACCTTTACTGTTACATTTTCCTCTTTAGGTAACGCTTCGGAAAACACTTTTTTTATCTTCTCTACGCCTAGTGGATCTGTGGTCCTTAAGATTATTATTGTTGATTCTTTATATTTGCGTTCTTCAGAATGTTTAGAAGCTTCCTCTATTAACGGCTTTATCCATATTTCTGGGACTCCAGCTTCCAGTAGAACTTTTTCGCCCTCTTTGCTTGCTTTTTGCATTGCTTCGAAAACATCGCCGTATTTGTCTTCTAGTTTCCATGCTACTTGTTCCCATGCTTCCTTTTCCGTTTTACCAAGCTTTTTAGAAACTATCTCTAAAATTTTATCAGTCTTTTGGATCTTTTTCCATTCAGCATTCTTCTTTCTTTTTTCGTCATCAGTAACTTTTTTCAATGATACGTCTACTGTACCTTTTCTTCTATCTATTCGTATTACTTTAACAACTATTTTTCGTCCTTCCTTTATTACGTCTCTAATATTCTTTACCCATCTTGTACTTATTTCACTCCAAGGTAAGAATGCTTGCAAACCTCCATATTCATCTAGAGTTACATAACTACCATAATCAAAAATCTGCTTTACTGTTGCTATTAGAATGTCTCCTTCTCTTGGTAATGGATGCTTATTGTATATCATTTTTAACTCATATCTCTAATAATTTCGCCTACTATTTTTGCTTTACCTCCAGTAGGATAAGTTATTTGTGTACCGCATGATAGGCATCTTACTGGAAAAGATGCATGGCTGAAAATAACTTGCTCATTTCCACAGTTTGGGCATTTAACTCTTACGAATTTAGTCTTTGGTTCTGGGATTAAAACTCTAAGCTTCTTCATTTAATCACCTCAGCTAATTCTAGTTTTTTAACTCTTATTCCATGTTTCATTATCGTGTATCCACATTTTTGACATTTGAACATTAAGACTTGCTTCTTTGTAACTTTAGCAAAACGTTTTTGTTCTGGTTTTCTTTTGCTTCCATATCCTAGATTCTTCCTATCGTATCTTCTTTGTCCTTCAGATAAGGTTCTTCTTTTTCCAGATTTATACAATGTTACGCTATGCTCTGTGTGAGTTTTACATCGTGGGCAATACATCTTTACAAGCTTAGGAACTTTCATATCAGTAATTTACTAATTTATAGGGGATTATATATTCTGCTGTCCATAATGAAATAGCAACTTTTATTGGTAAAAATATTATATCACCTGGATTTAGTACTTTATCCTTTATATTAATTTGTTTTGATACTTTACACATTATTCTATCTTTATTAAATACTATATTTCCAGTTAAAATTGATATATAAATATCCTTTAATTTTGAAAGAAAATCAAATACAAACGAGTCAAAATCAGAGCTTTTCAATTCATTTTCTATATATTTCCCTATTCTAACTTCAAAGATAGATTCTGCTATATCCTCATAAATTTTAATTTCTTTTTTATGAATTTCATCATTATACCTTAATCTAAGTTTTCTAAGTATTTCTATATCTTTAGATAAATTGTCCAAAGATATAGACGACAAATTTTCATTTTTTAATTCTTCAGCTAAAATTTCATCTAACATACAAAGTCACTTCTCCAAGATTTTTTAACGTGGAATATATTGCTATAGACGTTTCAAGTTTTATAGGAGTATTTTTATAAAACTTTATTTTATTACCTAAGAGATTAAACTCTCCACTAATAAAGGGCTTGAAGACTGAAAATCCTGTAAAAGGAGAAAGATCTTTATTAAATGAAAACTTGAGTATGTCATCAATTTGTTTTACTATTAACCCTGATTTCCCATGTAAAGATCCAGGAATTCTGATTAATCTTTTAGTATCGATAGTTACTTGCTCATCTATTTCTACACCTTTTTTGTTCTTAGCCAATCTTCCGGGCCATCCAGGATCGCAAGGCTTGCCCTGATATTTAGGAACATTAAAACCCATTACGTATTCAGATATTTCCTTTCTAGCGTCAGAATTTAATAGTGCACAGTCTCCAGAACATTCTATGATAACGTGAAATCCCCTATTACCAGAAAAATATATTTTAGGCTTAAAATCAAAATCTTCTTTCAATATATCTACAAGGTCTATTGTTTTATCTTTTGTTATATTAATACATTCTTCAGTTATTTCCATATATTCTATAGTTTGAGATCCATCTTTTGGACATTTATCTCCAGAAACGTAATCACCGCAGACTGGACAAAAATTGAATTTTCTTACGTTGCAGAAATGATCAGCGTCTAAATCAAATTGTATATCAGCTCCCATCCATCCCTTTTCTTCCATATCTTTTGCCGAAGGCATTTGATATTTTGCTGAAGAGTAAAAGAGATGTAAAGGCAACGTTTTAGTTATAAATGATCTGAGCTCTATCTCATTGTTAAATGATAAATGTCTGACATACGTAGGAGAATCAAAAGGTTGAAAAGCAAATTCTCTAAGTTCCATATCAAAAGGTAATTCTAAATTAGCCTTTTCATAATATTCCCTAAATAAAGTCTTAACTAAATTATTCAACCCTTGGTGCAATGTAAAAATCACCATAACCTCCTTGAGGTAGCTCAAAGTGAAGCTTCAATGGTAATTGCGATCCAAAAAGAAGTTGTACTGTATCTGAGGGTTTTCTCATCTTAGTTGTATTTAAGATATATTCTATGCCATAATTACCGGTAGCGTCACTTCCTTCAGACTCTATTAAGCCTCCATTATCTACAGATAACTCTATCTTAGAAGATCCCATATCTCCAGTAACTTCAAAATAAAGTTTACCTCCTTCTGAACTTATAGTTATAGAGTCACCTAAATTAGCTAAGCTTTCTATAACGTCAGCAAATGTTACTGTTAACAGTTTTGCCTTAAATGGAAATTCTAAATTTATAGAAGGATTTTGTTGCTCTTGTGTTGTCAAGATAGGTAAAGAGAATATTCTTTCAAAATCGTCATTAATATCTATTTTTATTTTTTCTTGCGCAGTCTCTATTATTACTGAATCGTTTTTTCCTACTCTTCTCATTACTCCATTAATATCCTCAAGACTTACTCCATATGTTTCCTTTTCCTCAGATTCAAATTCTTCAAAATAAGCAGAAGGTAAAAATATGTCAATAAATACTACTCGCGAAGGATCTATGCCAGATACCTTTATTCCGTCTTTTGTGCTTATTATTGTTGCATCATCCATGAAGTCTCCTAATGTCTTAAAAATGTACGAAATTGCTGATGCATCGACTGCCTTAAATTTCATGATTTTATATAACAATTTTAAAGAGTATAAAGTTTAGGGGTCTTTATAATCTAGGGCTATTTTCTTCTGTCAGATAATCTTCTCCTCCAGCTAGTATTCTCTGTATTATTGCGTAAAGTTCATCGAATCCTATATTCTTTGTTGCAGAAACTGGTATTGGCGGATTATCTAGATTTTCTACAATAGTTCTTACTAACTCAAATGAGTAATCATCTACTACTCCTAATTCATCTATTAATTCTTCACCTTCTCCCCATGATGATATCTTAGCGGACTCTTTTTCATTTAATAAATCAATCTTTGATAACGCATCTATTTGAGGTAAGTTTAATCTGAATTTTATTGCACTTGATAGTAGCAATAAGGATACATAACTTCTTGCTTCTTTAGCTAAAAATGAATCCATAAGAAAGACGTTTACTGCTTTATTCTCTCCAGATATTAAAGAAGATATTATTCTTCCAGTATCCCTATACGCAAAGAGTTCAACTTGACCTGGTGTATCAACTAGCACATAATTTGCTTCTATATTATCTATGTCTTTTTTTATTTCTGCAGCCTTTGTAAGCACTAAATCTATAGATGCTATTAATGAGGAATTTGGACCTAGATTATATTTTTCCATAACTTCCAATGCATCAACATAATCTCTTATGTCAAAATCTGGCGCATAAGGTAATTGTTCTACTGCAGGATCTAAATTTATAACTGCGGTATCTAATCCTAATTGAAGAAGATAATCTTGAAATTCCTTTACCATTGTAGTCTTTCCAGCACCGGCTGTTCCAGTGAAGAATATAAAGTACATAATGTCTATTCTCGACTTTTAATCTTAAAAACTTCTTTGAAAAACTATAGATATGATTATAGTAGGAGGACCGGCAGCAAACGGTATTGATGAGAAAATTTCTAAGATTTTAAAGTACGATCTCGTTAAGGTTGAGCATAAGATATTTCCTGATGGAGAATCGTATATAAGATTTCCAAAATCTTTGGAAAACGAAGAAGTAGCTATTGTTCAATCTACGTATTATCCTCAAGATAAGCATCTGATTGAGTTATTTCTAATGATAGAGACAGCAAGAGATATGGGGGCATCTAAAGTTTCCGCAATTGTTCCATATTTAGCTTATTTAAGACAAGATAGACGATTTAAAGATGGAGAATCTCTCAGTATAAAAACTGTCTTAGGAATATTAAACGATGTTGGATGTGACAGTTTAATAGTAGTAGAACCTCATAAGATAGACGCATTAAAATACTTCAATGGTGAAATAAAGATAATTGATCCAATACCTGCGCTAGCTAGAGAAATTAGGAAAGAAGTAGAAAATCCTTTTGTATTGGCTCCGGATAGAGGTGCCTTAAATAGAGCAGAAAGATTGGCTAAAGAACTTAATGCACCATTTACACATATAGAGAAAGAAAGAGATAGAACTACAGGGGAAGTAAGAATTAAAGAATTGCCAACAGATAATTTTACTGGTAAAGATGTAATTTTAATAGATGACATAATAAGTACTGGTGGTACACTGGAATTGGCGTCTATTACGTCGTACAAATTAGGTGCAAAAAAAGTAATAGCTGCGGCTGCTCATACTTTATTAGTTAATAATGCTTTAGATAGACTGAAAAAAGCTGGTGTTAAAGACATTATTGGGACTAATTCCGTAAAAGTCGAAGCAGAAATTAAAATTGCAGATATATCTGATCTAATAGCTGTAAAGCTATGAAATATGCGTTGCTTAGTGCTGAAGAATTATTCGTTTCGATGGCAGAAATCTCGTCCTTAGTAAAATCTAAAATATCGTTTTTTACTGGAGTAGCAATATTTAATGATTATAATGCAAGTATTGCTAAACATTCTTCTACAATTAAGTATTCTGGAGAACTTGTTTCAATATCGGATAATCCAGAAGATATTATAGAAAAGATAAAAGGAGAATGTTTTTCGGTTAAGCCGAATATCATAATGAATTCTCAAAAAGATAAATTTAATGAGATATATAACAAAATATTAGATAGTATAAAGCTATCAAGAAAATGTAAGATATTAGATCTAATATTTACGGATGGGGTTATTATAGCTGGCATTAGAGAAGATGAAAGGGATACAAAAAGCTTGAATATGCACGCTAAGAAACCTTTTTCTCAATCTGGTACTATGGATTCTTATACTTCTCGATTATTGGTTAATCTTGCTAGCCCTAAGAAGCAAGTTTTAGATCCCTTTGTAGGTGTCGGTTCAATACTTTTAGAAGCCGCATGGATCGGGTATACATGCATAGGAAGCGACATAGATAAAAAAATGATAGATAAAACTAGATATAATCTGAATTACTTTGGTTATAATTGTGAAATTTTAGAGTCTTCTGCAACTAATTTGCCTTATAGAGAAGTAGAAAGTATAGTAACCGATCCACCTTATGGAAGATCTTCTAGTGCTAAAGGAGAAAAACTAGATAAATTATACGAAGATTTTTTCTTTGAATCAGCTAATAGTTTGAAAAAAGGCGGAAAGTTAGTTTTTGCTTCAGACTCTACTAGGGATTGGAGGGACAAAATAAAATCTAGTGGACTTAAAGTCCAAGCTGTTCACTTTATTTATTTGCATAAAAGTTTGAGTAGGGCTATTTATGTGGTGATAAAACCTTGATCGAAATTTATTTTTTAGGTACAGGTGGAGGAGCTCCTTCAAAAAGAAAATTACCTGCATATCTTATAAGGCGAAATGGATTTAGTGCTCTCTTTGATTGTGGAGAAGGCACACAAATAACAATGATAGATCATGGAATAAGCATTATGTCTATTAAATTAATAGCTATAACTCATTTGCACGCTGATCATGTTATGGGAGTTCCTTCTATTATTCAAACTATGGCAATGTATAGTAGAACTGATAAGCTTTATATAATGGGTCCAAGAAAAATTCAAGAATTTCTTAAAGCTAGTTTTGAAGGAACGTATTTTTGCCCTTCTTTTCCTATAGAGTTCATTGATCAATACGAAGATAATGAGATAACTATAAGACCTTTTAAAACAAAGCACGTTATTCCATCTCAAGGATATATTTTTCAGGAAAAAGAGAAAGTGAATATAGATAAGGAAAGAATTCAAAGAGATGGTATTAAAGACTGGAGAATAATAAAAGATTTAAAATCTGGAAAAGAAGTAAAAATTGGAAATAGAATCCTTAGGCCAGAAGATTATCTTATTAAAAAAGAAGGATATAAGATATCATATACTGGAGATACTTCAGGTTATGATAATGTAATAAAATCCGTGAAGGATTCGGATCTACTTTTGCATGATTCAACATTCTTAGATGATATAAATGCTGAAGAATATGGACATTCTACAGTTTCCATCGCTGCAAGAATTGCTCTAGACGCTAATGTAAAAAGACTTGGTTTAATACATATTAGTGGAAGATATGAAAATCTGTGTATTTTTGAAGAAATATCAAGAAAAATTTTTGAAAAATCTTTTGTACCTAAAGATCTTTCATATTATCTTTTTCGTTAGGTATAGGATTCTCCCAAAGAGGTTGGCCTTTTGACGTTTTTGGTGCTAGCCAATCTATTACTTTCATAGGCTCTTTATATTCTATAGTTACTATTATTGGACCTAAAGGAGATTCTTTTTCTTCATCTATAAAGGATATTATTCCAACACTTGCGGCTTGTTTATGAAGCATAAAAGTTATTGTATCGTCTTCTATTCCCTTAATTAAGTATTTTCTTGCTACATCTAGAATTCTTTCCTCTCGTAATATCTTATGAAATTTTTTTAAGCTAGCCAAAGAGTATGCTTCTTCTATCAGTAGCTTATTTAATTCTCTTTCCTCGATGATAATTTTCTCGTAGTCAAAGAAAGTTGCTATAGCGACTTTTATCTTATCTTCATCCTCTGATGGCCTTATTTCAGCCATCACGGTAATTTTAGTCATCTCAAAATCCTTTCTATAATATCTGTAGACTTCTTCTTAAATTCCTCTACTGTAGAATCGTTTACTACTACATAATCAGCCATTGCAATAACTCCGCCTATACCCAGAGAAATTTCATCAAGATCTCTTTTCCTTAAAATATTTACGTCTGTAGAGTCATCGGCTCTCATACGTGCAGTCATTCTACTATATCTTAACTGTGGCGATGCATGAATAGCGACAATTAAAGGTTCACCTATTCTCTTAAACTCTTCTACCTCCGCTAAGCTCCTTACTCCCTCAAAAGCTATTTTAGTAGTAGATTGAGTTATTTCTTCTATAGATAATCTTGCGACAACTCCGTCTCCATATATTTCTCTTATTCTTTTTGCATAATCCATTAATCTTTCTCCATATTTAGCGTCTTTTTCGTATCTTTTTCTTAGAGCGTCACCCATAGATATTACTGTGAAACCTTTTTCTTTCAATAAATTTGCAAAGAGAGTTTTTCCTGAACCTGGCATTCCTGTTATAAGAATTACTTTAATTATTGACCACCTAATTTTTTTGTTTAGAGGTTTAAAAGCATGAGGCTATTTATAGCTGTAGAAATTAAACAAATTCCTACTATTTTATCATTGATTAATAGTATAAAACAAACTAATGCTGACGTAAAGTTAGTTGATCCAGAGAATATACATTTAACATTAGCGTTTCTTGGAGAAGTGGAAGATTTGAAGTTGAGCAGAATTGAAGACTCAATGAATTCTGTAAAATTCTCTAAATTCAATATAGTTCTACGTGGTACTGGCGCATTTCCTAGTATATCTAGACCAAGAGTTGTATGGATAGGAATAGAGAAAGGTTTCAATAATATGAAAGATATAAGGGCACAATTAGTGAGTAATCTTAAGTTGAATGGTATAAAACCAGAGGATGATAAGGAATTTGTACCTCACATCACAATAGGTAGAGTTAAGGGTCCTAGAAATTTATCTGAACTAAGTAGTTTTATAATAAAAAATGCTAATGAGTTATATGGAGAAATGGAAGTAAACGAGATAAAACTGTTTAAAAGCACATTAACGCCCAAGGGTCCTATATATGAAGTCTTATACGCAATTAGAGCAAATAATTAATGAGGTACTAAGTAGAATAAAACCTACGGAGGAAGATGAGGAAAAAGTTCTAGAGAAAGCAAACGAAGTTATAGCTCATTTAAAGGGATTTGATGTACAGATACACGGTTCATTTAGAAAAGGAACGTGGTTAAAAGATGATGCAGATGTTGATGTTTTTGTATTTTTTCCCAAGAATGTAGGAAAAGAATATTTAGAAAAAGACGCTTTAAAGATTCTTAAAGATAGGCTTTCAGATTTTGATATAACTATAGCCTATGCAGAACATCCTTATTTAATAGTTAATAACAAAGGAATCGAAATAGATATAGTTCCAGGAATTAAAGTGGAAAGTGGAGATAAAGCTATAACTGCTGTAGATAGGACACCTTTTCATACGGAATTTATTTCTACACATCTTACCGAATCTCAAAAAGATGATGTAAGAGTCTTAAAAAGATTTATGAAAGGAATTGGTGTATATGGTGCAGAGATTAAAATACAAGGTTTTTCAGGCTACGTTAATGAACTTTTGATAGTAAAATATGGCAGTTTTTTAAATGTTGTAGAGAACGCAAAAAAATGGAAAGTACCAGTATTAATAGACCTGGTTAAACCACAGAAAAATTTTGATGCTCCAGTAATTATTCCTGATCCTGTAGATCCCAAGAGAAATGCAGCAGCTGCGGTTTCATTAAATAGTCTGGCAAAATTTGTTATAGCATGTAATTATTTTTCTAAGAATCCATCTATTTCGTTCTTTTACCCTCCAGAATCTCCTTCCGATATAATAAAGGGTGATATATTAGTTACCAAGATCTATATAAAAGAGAGAGCAGTTGAAGATCTCTTATGGGGTCAGATCTATAAAAATATAGATAAAATTAGGAACGAATTACGCGTATCTGGATTTAATGTAATGGATATAAAGGCTTATGGTAACTCTGAAATTGTTACTATAGCTATACAACTAGAATCTAAAAATATAGGGAAATACTATGTAAATCATGGCCCATTATTTTATATGATGAACGCTGTTGAAAAATTCATAAAGGATAATACAAATGTTTGGGTAGGTGAAGATGGAAGATTATATTCATTAAAAGAAAGGAAAGAAACTAACGCTGAAGAAATAGTTAAGAACTCGATATCGCTAAAATATACTTACAAATTAGAACAATACTGGTTAGAAAAGGAGCCAAGTGAACCATGTCTGAAAGAGTTTTTGAGAAAGACTCCAAGCTGGTTGATATAAAGTATTTTATTTATCCTAGTTACGATTACGATATTTACAGGGAACTCTTGGAAAACGGAATAAAGTATGCGTACTCTTTTGGCGATCTAAACTTAGGTAAGGTTAAAGTTATAGGTAAGGGCAAAACAGGCATAGTTGCCTTAATATCAAGTAATAGAGTAATTAAAATAAGACGAAGTGATTCACCTAAAGAAACGCTGGAATTAGAAGCTAAAATTCAGCAACGCGCATTTCCTTCGTCACCTAAAATATATCATTACGGTAAAAATTTTATAATAATGGATTATATAGAAGGTCGCAAACTTAGAAGGAATGACAGATCATATCTAATAGATTTACTTAAAAGAGCTAAGTACCTTGAAGATGTTTACATTGAACATATGGAGTTATCAAGACCCTGGAGCAATGTTATTGTTAGTACTGAAAGAACATATATAATAGATTATGATTCTGCGTCTTTCAAAGAGAAACCATATAATGTAACCAAAATTCTTTCTGCTTTTAAATTGAATGATATAGCTAAAGAATATAAATTGGGAAAGTTGGATTTTGATAAAATAATTTCTATTTTGTCATAGGATAGATTTTCTTTTTTAACGAAATTTTGATCTCTCCAACGTTAGGAATTCCCAAAGGATGGCCACATTTAGGGCATCTACCACCATAAATTGATTTTATCTCTGACGGCGTTCTCACTCCATAAAAGTCTTGTCCAACTTTCTCAAATTTATATAATTCATATCCACAATTTTTACATCTGTACTTTACAGGAATTTTTTCCACCTATTAAAGAACATGGAATAGATACGTTTTATAAATTCCACCCGTTTTACCAAATAACGTATTATGGGGTATGATGTAGTTTTTATAATTTAAAAGGGAGAGAGAGTAGGCCGAAAGTAAAAATATTATGATACGCATAACTTTTAAATGTAAGAGATCCTTTTTCTATTATACGGGGCCGTAGTCTAGCATGGACTAGGATGCCAGCCTGGGGATAAATTCCCTAGCCACCAGAACGCTGGTGGTCCCGGGTTCAAATCCCGGCGGCCCCACCTATTTTTCGTTGAATTATTCTTATGCTTAATAGCAAAACTATGCCTATAGTAATCATTATTGCTGATGCAGTAACTGCTACTTTAGGTCCATAATATCCAAAGTACTCATAGATTAAAATTGGTGCAGGAGTTACACCGTTAAATGGCGGATTTAAAACGTAGTAAGCAATAATAGCTATAGATCCAAACTCACTCATTGCTCTAGACATGGCTATTAGCAAAGAAGTTATCATTCCTTTATAAGACATCGGCATAACAACTGAAAATAATGTTCTAAGTTCTCCTGCACCTAAGCTTCTGGCATAATTTTCGTGCGATCTAGGTAATGAATCAAAAAATCCTTTAAGACTTTGTATGTAAATTGGTGCGGAAACGATAACCAGTGCAGCAGTTAAGCCAGGGTATGAATCAAAGAAATTTATTCCTAATTTTTCTAGAAAAATACCTATAGGAGTATAAGGACTATCTAAGAATACTAATGCTACACCAACTATAGGATGAGGAATAGATGCAGGAACATTTGCTAGAGAATCAGCTAAGAAATCATTATTTCTAGAAAGGTAATACGATAGTGGTGTAAATAGAATGAAATCTACAAAGACTGCAGTAGCAGAAGAAATTAATGTAAGAATCACACCATCAATAAAAGACATAGAAAACGCTTGGGGGGACTTAAATACAAAAAATCCCATATATATTAAAATAAGCACCGGAACTGCTAAAATTAGAGATAAAAAAATTCCTAATAACTTTAGGATGCTCATAACGATCCTGCTATCTTAAGATATCCTTCTGAAATTAATTTTGCTATTTGTGGTGGTACAGCGGTTGAATTAAATAATAATGCTGGATGTAATGGAGTTAGTCCATATTTACTTAATAAAGTAGAATTTTCTATTGTAAATGTTACGAACTGTAAAGCTTCTTGATAATTATTAGTAACCTTCGGTATAGTTATAAAGAGGTATATTGGTTCTCCATGTACTATTCCAGTATTTAGTTTGTAAGTAAAGTTATAATAGAAGTTAGAGTCAGCTACACAACCTAGGTTTAATTTATTTGGTAATGATATATATTCTAAGTGTTTTGCTATTGCAGCAGATTTATATATGAAAAGGAAATTTATATGCCCTGTGTCTAAAGCTGAAACGAAATCAGCAGCATTCGGTTCTGTGACATTTCCCTTATTATAGAGCATCCTATTGAAATAATATGTTTCATTATGATGATACAAATATCCTGCTATCTCTAAGATTATCCAAGCTCTAAAACCGGCTGGGTCAACGTTGGGATTAGATATTCCTACGCTAACCTTTCCGCTAGTTAGTACCTGGAAAAATGCAGACCAGTTACCTGAGTTAGCGTAATTAAGTGCTTCTTTAGCGTAATTATTGTTTATACTTGTATTAGTATATGCTATGGCCATATGGTCTGCTACGAAGGCTATAGCCCAACCTGGATTATCTTTTCCTAAATCTGTTACAGCTCCTAGCGCTACTGGTGTAAAAACGGTAACTCCAGATTTATTTCCTTCAATGCAAATTTCATGAGCTAATCCGAAGGATCCTCCTCCTTTTGGTGTAAGAACTGGTATTCCATATTTAGACCTAAAAGCGTTTAATAGTGTTTGAGCTTCTGCAGTATATGCATCGGCACTCCATACGGATATGGGAGTTGCGGTCTTTGTTGTCGTCTTAGGATATAATTCATATATGGCAATTCCCATTAAAATTATAACAATGACTATTATACCTATTAAAGCTGTCTTATTCATTGTTAATAAAGAATATATAATAGTTAAAAATATTTCTATCCTATAATATATAAGTATAGATTTATTTCTAACTAAACCATTTACTTACTATTCTGTAAGTTATTGATTGCATTACGTTAGATAATTTAAGAAAATAAGGCTCTATTTTAAGTCTAGAAGGGACATAAATCTCTCTTTTCCCAGTCTTTATACTTTTTATTACCGCATTAGCAACCTTTTCTGGTTCTACTGAAAACTTATCAAACGAGTTTTTAACTCCATTAAAGGACGGATGCGAAGTAAAGTTAGTCCTTACTGGACCAGGATATATACCAGATACTTTTACTCCGTATTTTCTAGCTTCTGCCCATAGACCATTAGTAAAACTGGCTAATGCTGCCTTTGTAGCAGAATAGACTAAAAGTTTAGGAGAAGATACATATGCCGCTTCAGAAATGATATTTACTATATTACCCTTTTTTCTTTCTATCATAGATGGTAATAAAAATTTTGTAAAATAAATTGTACCCAGAAAATTTGTTCTAACCATATATTCTTCTTCATCTAATGACGTTTCTTTGAATGAACCATATATTCCAAATCCAGCATTATTAACAATTACGTCTACAAAAGAAAATTCACCCAAAATTTTATCAACTATATCTTTTACTGCAATTTTATCAGAAACGTCTACTTTAAATTTTATATCTCCAAAATCAGGTTCAGATCTTGATATAGAAACGATTGTGTATCCATAATTTTTTAATTTTAACGCGGTGCACTTACCTATTCCTTTAGAAGCACCAGTTATTATTGCTATCATTTGAAATTTCTAAGAATAGTAAAGTTAAGAACTTTTTTCCAATTTTAGGACACTATTTAAATCATTTATCTTCCTTACTTTGTTCTCAATGACAATGGCATAAAGGATATTATTTATAAAGATTTTATATTTACACTTTGTTTTTTTGATTTTTATTTTTAAAATTGAGAATTTAGGTCCTACCATCTCAAATTCCCATTCCTCAGGAATAATATCTCCTCCATTTTCTTCACATACATTGAAAGCTTCTATTTCCGATTCTTTTACTAATCTAATAATATCATCACAATCTGATAAATTATAAGGCCTTTCCATTCTAATTCACTTTAAAGCCGCGGCCGGGATTTGAACCCGGGACCTCTGCCTGCCCAGAAATTTACCAGGGCAGCGCTCCAGCCACGCTGAGCTACCGCGGCAATTAAAAATCTTACATAAAAGCATTTAAAGTTTTTACTCTGATAAGTATAGCTAAGAATATTTTATATATTCGTCGTAAATAATAAGAGCCATAAATGAGTTCAATTACAGTTTCTTTAAAAAGACCTAGGTTAAGGATACGCAAGCTATTTTAGAATTTTTAGTTTTTATTTCCTCTCTAGTTTTTAAAAGCTCATGTACGAATGAGGAAAAATGGATGATTTAAAACTAGTAAGAATAATAATTGATATATTACAAGATAACATGCCAGAAGACTGTGCAGAAATAATGGAAAAATACTACGAAATGATACTTAAAGATATTAAAGATAGGGGTTTGAATTACACTTTAAGAAAGTGGTTTTATAAAGACGATGAAGAGGTTTTACTGATCCAATGAACCTAACGCGTCATTTATCTCTAGTGAAGCTTCTTCCACATCTTTAATGGAGTCTATAGAACGCCAGTATGCGTTTTCAAATTTCATTCCCTTTAAAAGACCTTTAGAAGCTAATTGAGGAAAAGTAGTTTTTTCCATATCTCCTTTTTCTGGCAAATATTCGAATATTCTTGAAGTAAATAAGTATATTCCTGCATTTATCCAAAAGTCTTTTAGAATTGGTTTTTCTACAAATTTACTTATTTTATCATCAGAAGTTTCTACTACCCCATAAGGACTTCTTAGAGGCACAAGAGATATAGTAGCTACTGCATTTTCACATGATAATTTACTTACATTAATATTTGTTATTATATCTCCATTAATTACAATAAATTTCTCGTCCACTATTTCTTTAGCTTTATATATAGCTCCTCCAGTACCTAAAGGTTCATTTTCAGTTATGTGAATGAAATTTACTCCTAATCTGCTTTCATTTTCAGTTAACCAGTTAATTAAAGCCTCTTTTTTGTATCCTTCTAGAACTACAAAAGTTTTTATTCCCATTTTTTTTAGCCATAATACTTGCCATTCTATTATAGGTCTATTTGCAATCTCAACTAATGGTTTTGGTTTATCATCAGTTAATGGTCTTAATCTTTTTCCAAAACCGCCTGCTAAAATAACAGCTTTCATTACATACTAAAGATTTTTCAAAATTTTAAACATTTTCGGGATATTTTATACCTTCAATTTCAAGTAATTTTCTTTTTATTTCTACGCCTCTAGAATAACCTCCTATATTCTTTTCTCCTACAATTCTATGACAAGGTATTATTAACAAAACTGGATTCTTGGAAAGTGCAACTCCTACTGCTCTTGGAGAACTATCTATTGCTAACGCTATTTCTTTATATGTTTTTATTCTTCCCCACGGTACTTTCATAGTTTCTTTAAATACTCTTAATCTAAATTGGTTAACATTTAGCGATAAAGGTTCTTTAAGATCGACTTTTTCTCCTTCAAAATATTTGTCTAATTTATAGAAAAAGTCTGTAAACAATGAATTATCTAAAGATTCTTTTTCTATACACTCACAGAAATCTAGCATCAAAAAGCCTTTTTCATCTTTTGCTACTGTTATAGGACCTAGAGGACTCCTATATAGTCCATAAAATATCATTTAAGTAACTCAACTGCGGAGTTATTTAAATCTCTGTTTAATATCTCCTTTGATAATGCATTAATGAACTTTTCAGAATCCACGTTTCTTATTTCTATGTTACCTCTAGCTCTTATAGTTATTTTATTCTCAGAAGCTTCTCTTTTTCCAACAATTATTATGTAAGGTACACCATCATCATAGGCTCTTTTTATTCTCTTTGCTAATGTATCTTCAGTATCAAGTTCTGCTCTAATCCTAAGAGACATTAACTTGTTAAATATACTTTCTGCGTAATTTTTAACATCTTCATTAATAGGTAATACTCTAACTTGAACAGGGGAAATCCATGTTGGGAGCTTTCCTTTGTAATGTTCTAATAATATTGCCATTATTCTTTCTAAAGATCCATAAATAGCCCTATGTACCATTACTGGTCTTTTCTTATTACCATCTTTATCAACGTATTCTAATTTAAATCTCTCCGGAAGATTAAAATCTACTTGTATAGTAGATAATTGCCACCATCTCCCTAGACTATCTCTTATATCGAAATCTATTTTAGGACCATAAAAAGCTCCTTCTTTTTCTTTTAATATGTAGTTTAATTTTAGCTCTCCTAGTGCATCAGATAAACTTTTAGTAGCTTTTTCCCATTGTTCCTCAGTTCCTATACTCTCGTCCGGTCTAGTACTTAAATTAATTCTAACATCGTCTCCCTTAAATCCTAATTTTGCTAAAACTTCCAGTGTCTTTTTAACCAAATTTTTAATTTCGTCCTTTAACTGATCTTCTCTCAAAAATATATGTCCATCATCTTGCGTAAAGCCTCTAATCCTAAGAAGTCCATATAATTCGCCTTTTTTCTCCCATCTATATACATTTCCAAACTCTGAGAACCTTATAGGAAGATCTTTATAACTTCTAGATTTAGATTTGTATATTAGTATATGGGCTGGGCAGTTCATAGGCTTTATTCCGAGTTCGTCGTCATCATGTTCAAATATAAGCATTTTATCCTTATACATTTCGTAATGGCCACTTATTTTCCAAAGTATGGTTCTATACACATGAGTAGTATAAACTTCTTGATATCCCATTGAATTGTTTATTTCTCTCATGTATTCTATTAACTCATTTCTTATTAACTGTCCTTTAGGATGATAGAGAACTAATCCAGGTCCAGCCTCGTCAGGAAAACTGAATAAATCCATTTTCTCTCCAAGAATTCTATGATCAGTTTCAGAAGCCTTCTCAAACCAATTCAAATAATCTTTAAGTTGTTCTTCAGTTTCGAAAGCTACTCCTCTTATTCTTACATATTGCTTATCTGGAGTTGGATGATGTACTGAAATATTAAGAATTTCAAAAAATTTAGGATTACCGGAAGGTTTTACATCAGAATCTATATTTATTTTGAATTTTCCATAAATTACATTATTACCTTGTAATTCAAAATTATAGTCCTTATATAGCGCATATTTTTTTGCTTCTTCAAGACTAATGGAATTATCAGATTCTATATCTACATAAAAATCTCTTTCACCTAAACCCACATCTACAGCTTTTTTATTATCATTTAACAAATTAATGGCTATTATTATTCCGCCCTTAAGCCATAAAGCCTTATACTCTTCCATACTAGGCTTTATATTTTCTAGATTATAATAGTTTTAGTTAATGGCTGATATATTAATAATTGCTAGTGGCGGCGGTCATACTGGTTTTGCTAGAGCTGTAGCAGAAAATATTGAAAGAAAAGTAGACTTTGTAATTCCTAAAGGAGACGAAATTTCTAAAAAAATGCTAAATCAGTATGCTTCAAAATTTTATGAAGTTGAGAAAGGACGAGGTCCATTTGATAATTCGTTTAGTTCATTACTTAAATTTCTAAGAGCAATGGTTGAAAGTTCCAAAATAAGAAAATATGATATTATATTAGCTACTGGTTCTAATCATTCTATTTTTCCATCATTTTTTCAATATATTAAGGGAGCTAAGGTTTTCGCTATCGAAAGTCAAGATAGAATTATCACTAAGGGTAAAGCTATAAATATAATTTCAAAATATTCAAAGGCTGTCTTTCTCCATTGGAAAGAACAAAAGAGTTTATACAAAAAAGGAATAGTAGTAGGTCCTATAGTTGAAAATCCACATTATAATCCCTCAGACAACGGATACATTCTGGTTACAGCTGGAACTGAAGGGTTCCCAAGATTATTTGAAAAGATCTCCACTATTAACCTAAAAAATGTAATAATACAAACCGGTAAGATAGATCCAAATTTATATTCGAACAAGGTTCTAAAAGCGTTTAATTTTGATCCTGATTTAGAGAAATATATTGCGAATTCGTCTTTAATAATTACACATCAAGGTAAGACAGCTATGGAAGCTGTTGTAATGTACAAAAAACCAACTATTATCGTATACAATAAAACTCTAGTAAGAGCCGCTACTAGAGAAGATACTAGACTATACGCAAAAATTCTGGGAGCAATGTTTCTAGACGATCCATTAGACTGGAAATCAAACGATGAATTATTATATTATATAGAGAATCCAAGAAAGCCTAATTATTTCACGTCTGGAGCGCATGAGTTAGTAAAGGTAATGTTGAATGAATATAATTGACATCTTGGAAAATAATAAGGATATAATTATAAAAATGGGTTGGATAGTTAGTGAGCCTTACTCGTATAAATGGTGGGGTGGGCTTGATTCAGCCGATAAAATTGCAATATCCGCATTTCTTGTTCAATTAACTAAATGGGAAACTGTCAAGAAAGTAATTGATGATTTAAGTAATAGAAATTTAGATAAAATAGATAATATTGCAAATATTTCAATTGAGGAATTAGATAATATAATTAAACCAGTAAATTTTCATAAAACTAAGGCTATACGACTTAAAAAATTTGCTAATAAAGCAATAGAAATGGGTGGATTAAGTAATTTACTAAGAATCGAGAATAGAGAATTGCTAATATCATTAGATGGTATAGGAGACGAAACAGCAGATTCTCTTCTACTCTTCGCTGGGAACAATGCAGTTTTGCCTTCTACTGAATACTTAAAAAGAGTTTTAGAAAGAATTTATGGTAAAAAATTCACAAAAAAAGGAGCAAAAGAATTTGCTGAGAAATTAATTGAAAAAGATCTATATAAGTATAAACTTTTTCATGCAGGAATAGTAAGTGTAGGCAAGGCTTATTGCAGGTTAACTAAGCCTAAATGTGAAGAATGCATTTTTAAAGGAGTGTGCAAATATATTTAATTATGAAACTTTATGAATTTGAAGGTAAATATCTTTTTTCGGAGGTAGGTATAAAAATACCTAGAGGAGTATTAACTTCTGAACATATAGATTGGAAAGGCAAAGCTGTAGTGAAGTCACAGATTTTAGAAGGAGCTAGAGGAAAAAGAGGTTTAGTAAAAATTACAGACGACGTAAATTCAGCAATAGATGAGCTAAAAAAACTAGGAATTGAGAAATTTCTAGTAGAAGAATATATACCGCATACTAAGGAGTTATATGTTTCAGCAATACTTGATCGAGATTCTGGAAATCCTATGATAGTTGCTTCTCCTAGTGGTGGGATAGATATAGAAAGTTCTAAAGATATTATTAAGAGGGATATCCCAATAGAACGTGGAATAAGACCTTTCGATGTTCTACCATTAGAGAAATATCTTGGCGTAAATGGATTATATGGCGTAATAAATGGATTATATAAAATAGTAGTAGAATACGACGCAGAATTAGCAGAAATTAATCCATTAGCAATAACTAATGAAGGACCTGTAGCATTAGACTCAAAAGTTATACTAGACGATAACTCATTATTTAAACATGAAGATTTACTTAAAAAGCTTGGAAGGAGTTATACTCCAGACTCTTATGTAGAGCTTGATGGCGATATAGGAATAATAGGAAACGGGGCTGGACTCACCATGGCTACAATGGATCTAGTAAAAATTTTTGGCGGAGATCCAGCAGATTTTATGGATGTAGGTGGAGGAGCTAATTCAGAGAGAGTTAAATATTGTGTAGAAAAAGTAGGAGGTAATGAAAAAGTAAAGAAAATTATTATAAATATTTATGGTGGAATAACTAGGTGTGATGACGTAGCGCGGGGCATAGTAGAGGCATATAAAAAAGTAAAGAAACCAATATATGTAAGATTAGTAGGAACCAATGAAAATGAAGGATGGAATATTCTAAAGGAAAATGGAATCAATGTTTATACTAATGCATTAGACGCAGTGAGGGATGCCCTACGTTAATAGATAAGAATACTAAGGTTCTTGTTCAAGGAATAACTGGAAAGGAAGGCTCGTTCCACACTTCGCAAATGTTAAAGTATGGCACTAAGATAGTTGCTGGCGTTACCCCTGGTAAAGGCGGAACATACGTCAATAATATTCCGGTTTATGATACTGTAGAAGATGCTGTAAAAGAGCACGATATTGATGCTAGTATAATTTTTGTGCCTGCTAGATTTGCAGTAGATGCTATATATGAGGCAGTTGACAATGGCATAAAGTTAATAGTAGTAATTACTGAGCACATACCAATTATAGATGTTTCTAGAGCTATAAAGTACGCTAGGGCTCATGGGAGCAGAGTAATAGGGCCAAACTGCCCTGGAATAATAGTACCAGAAGAAAGTTTAGTAGGTATAATGCCTTATAGAGCTTTTAGAAAAGGTAAAATAGGAATAGTATCCAGATCAGGAACGTTGACTTATGAGGTAGCTGATATTTTAAGAGATTACGGGCAGTCTACTGTAATAGGGATAGGTGGAGATCCTATAATAGGTACTCCTATGCAAGAGGCAATTAAATTATTTGATGAAGATCCAAATACTGAGAAAATTGTAATGATAGGTGAAATAGGAGGAACAATGGAAGAGGAAGTCGCTAATATGAAGAAAAAAGGTATGATAAAAAAGGATATAATAGCCTATATAGCAGGAAGCACTGCGCCCAAAGAAAAAAGAATGGGACATGCTGGTGCGGTAGTATATATGGGTTTAGGTACATATGAGAGTAAAATCTCAGCATTTAAGGACGCTGGAATAAAAATAGCTATTACGCCATATGACATTAAAAATCTTGTTTCTTAAAAATATTTTTATTCTGAATTTCTTGGTTTTATTGTTATTGTTCCAGAATCCTCGTCAACTTCTAGCATATATTTAGTTCCAAATTTTTCTACCATAGACTTTGGTATGTATAGATTCAATGGTAATGTATAGTATTCGTATTCGTATACTTTACCTCTAACTGATTTTTTTCCTACTAGTCTTTTGGCTTCTACTTCTCTCTCTTTCATAAGATAAGCTACTCACTTACTCTTTTTAAAACTTTTCCATTGATGTGCTTTAAAAACTTTCAAACAAATTAATTTTACTTAGATATATTTAAATTTCTTAGTTAGAGAACAGATATAATAGATTATAATAATTTCGAATATTTTTAATGTTAATTCCATTAATTTAGTCTTCTGAATAAAGAGCCAAAAATTAGTAATAGCGTTTTAGTAAACATTTATATCTAAGCGTTTTAGTAGGTTTATGTGAATCCTGTACATATATTAGCAAAAAAAGGGGAAATAGCTGAAAAAATACTATTTGTAGGTGACCCCGGACGTGCAACATTGTTAGCTAATATTTTACAAGATCCTAAATTAGTAAATCAAAACAGAGGTTTTCTTGTATATACTGGATCTTATAAAGGTAACATAGTAAGTATAGCAACACATGGCATAGGAGGCCCTTCTGCAGCGATAGTTTTGGAGGAACTTATGATGCTAGGAGGTAAGATTTTTATAAGATACGGTACGACTGGTGCATTAGTTCCAGAAATAAACTTAGGAGAATATATAATTCCTACTGGAGCGTCATATAATCAAGGTGGATTATTTTACCAATATCTTAAAGATCAGGCATGTATAGGCGCTACTCCAGATTTTGAACTCATGTCGAACATAGTAAAGACGTTTTCTATGAGTAATTTAAAGTATCATCTAGGTAATGTCTTTAGCAGTGATGCCTTTTATGCCGAAGATGAAGAATTTGTAAAAAGATGGTCGTCAAGAGGAAATATTGCTGTAGAGATGGAATGCGCAACATTGTTTACCTTAGGTAAAATTAAAAGTGCCAAAATTGCTGCAGTTTTAGTAGTCAGCGATAACTTGGCTAAAGGTGGACAATGGATCTCTAAAGAAGAATTAGAAAAAAGTGTAATGGATGGAGCAAAAGCTATTTTAGACGCATTAGTTAGTTATTCTAATTAAGGATTGAAAAATAACCTTTGATTAAACTATCGATTTAATTATTTTTAAGTTCCTTACTTTGCAAAAATAATTTTAAGTAGAATCGTAATGTAATTAAAAATGAAATTAATTAGAGATCCTATTCATGGCTATATTAGAATATCTGATAAATTATTGCAGATTATATCGTCTCCTCTATTTCAGCGTTTAAGATACATTAAACAAACAGGATTAGCATACTTAGTATATCCAGGGATGAATCATACTAGATTTGAACATAGTATAGGTGTTATGCATCTAGCTAAAGAGTTTACAAGATTTATAAACGAAAATTCCAACATAGACTTTGTCAATGATGATTTTATAGAATTGATAGGATTGGCTGGATTACTTCATGATATTGGTCATATGCCATTTTCACATACTTTTGAGAATGCATTAATCTTGGCTAAAGATGTTTATGGAATGAATGTATATGAAGAAGGTAAGAAAACTCATGTAAAGATAGGCGAAAAAATTATTGGAGAATATCTAAACGATTTGATTGATAACAATTTCTCAGAATCTGTTAGTGATCCAGTAAAATTTTTGCAAAAAGTTATGAACGAAACTCCTGAGACGAAAGAAGAGAAATTTGCTACGTTAATAATTTCAAACTTTGTTGATGCAGATAGGGGAGATTATCTATTACGTGACTCTTATTATGCTGGCGTAAGTTACGGTGAATTCGATGTAGAAAGACTAAAAAGATTCTTAGTATTTATAGATGGTAAAATAGCCATTTTGAGTAAAGCTGTTCCGATAGTAGAGCAATTCCTATTGTCTAGAATGTATATGTATGAAAACGTTTATTTTCATAGTGTAGTAGGATTATATAATGCCATAATATCTCATGCTATTGTAAAAATTTTGGAAAAAGGCATAAGTATTCCAGACAGTGAAGAGGACTT
Organism: Acidianus brierleyi; assembly: GCF_003201835.2. Lineage (NCBI taxonomy): Archaea > Thermoproteati > Thermoproteota > Thermoprotei > Sulfolobales > Sulfolobaceae > Acidianus > Acidianus brierleyi. Next base: position 2,036,878 of record NZ_CP029289.2, read on the forward strand.
TAAGAAATTTACAGACTATTTCATAATTTCCAATTTATATGATATTAATAATAAATTTAGAGATGCTATTTTATTTAGAAAAGGTTTTATGAGAGTTAAGAAAGATATTATAGGCCAATGTTTTGATGAGTTCAGTAATTTAAAACAAGAACTATATAAAGACATGAGAGAATCTAATGGACTTTTTATTTATCACGAGTTTAATGATGTTCCATATTATGAAGAGAAAGATGACGCAGTTTTTGTATTTGATGGAAACGAAGTAAATAAATTAACTTCGATATCTTTAATTGCCAGATCTTTAAAGGAGATAAAAAAGGCAATAATAGGTTTCCATTACTCTGAAAAAAATAAGGCAGAAAAATATATTAAAAAACTTCAATCATGTAATACTATTGGCCCATGACCTACTTTTGATACTATGATTTTTTCAACATTTATACTCTTAAGGAAATCTAGAACTACGTCAGCGTATTGTTGTAAAGTAATAATATGTGCATTTTGTCCTGCATCAAATGTATATGCGGCTTTCCCATAATCCTGTATCCATCTCATTATTTCCAGATCTTTGTCATTAAGATAAAAAAAAGAAGGCCAGGAATCCAGAATTACTGCATGCATACTATTGCTGTGCCTCATAGTTAGTTCAAAGAATTTTTTCTCGTTTTTCTCTTTTATACTATTAATAACCTCTGGAATTGTTCTTTCTATAAATTCTAGTCTACACTTCATTAGGGTAGAAGAATTTACGCTTGTTTGCATTCCTAACCTAGAGGAAATTTTCTTTTTTTGAGTGCTAATTATTGCTATTATGTCCACTAAATCTTCCCAATAATTTTCAGGGAAAATCTGATAACAGAAAGAATCTTCACCAGAATCTTTAACTCCTTTTTCCCAAAATGCAAATCCACCAACTGTACTTCTACATGCACTTCCTGAACCAATTCTAGCTATTATGGATAGATCCTTTTGAGTCAGATTTAAATTAAGGGCACTATTTGCGGCATATACTAAGGCTGCTATGCCAGCTGCAGAAGACGCTAGACCGGAAGATTCCGGAAAATTCGTTGTTGAATTAACAAGCGCATAAATTTTTTTTCCATATATGTTTCTAAATATGTTAAGAACTTTTGTTGCATAATCTTGTTTTTCCTTTATTCCTAATTCTTTTCCATTTATTATTATTTTATCCTCATTAAAATTACTATCAAAGACTACCTTTGTTTTTGCATATATTCCATCCAATGATATTGAAATTGAGGAATTTAAAGGTAAATTAAGCTCAGAATTTCTTTTACCCCAGTATTTTACTATGGCTATATTTGATGGCGCTATTGCTTCTCCTTCAAGAATCAATTTTTAGACCCTCGTCTTCTGCTATTTCTATTATTTTTATACCTTTGATTTCCCATGCCTTTTTAACATTATCTAAATTATCGCCAATAGCAAATATTATATCACCCCCTCCAGCTCCTGGCATTATAGACGTCCATGCTCCTTCTCTTTTTGCTATACTAATCAATTCCTTATCCTGTCTGGATTGTAATTTTATTCCAATAATATCTTCTGCTATAAAATTTAAAAAGTTCCATGCCAAATCAACATGGACACATGCCTCATCTATTTTGCCAAGTTTTAACAACTTTATAGCAGTTTCATTTTCAATGTTTAGCTCATCTATAACTTCTTTGAATCTGGGATCTTTTTCCTTCTTAACGAACTCTTTAACTAAATCAACAGTATTAGAACTTCTTCCGGTAAAACCTAGAATCATCATATATTTCCCTATTTTTAATTTCTCATAATAAAAATCCATTTTATTTATATCAGTAAATCTTTTATATATTATACTTCCGTACATTGCTGAAGCTATATCAAATCCACTACCGATTCCTTTTTGTCTTATAAAATTAGCTTTTTGTGCTAACTTGTGTATTTCGTCTAAATCTAACTTATTTGTAATTTTATGATATATACATGCAGTCAATGCTACAGTAGCAGCTGATGAACTTCCTAATCCAGTCTTTTTATTATTAATCTCAAAATCCTTATCATTTATAAGTTTCACATGAACTTTTGGGAAAAAGCCAAACTTTTCTACAATGACTTTTTTTACGCTAGATATAAGTTCGTTTCCATTTTCATAGTAATTTCCATACGATGTTTCAAAAAACGTTCTTTCAGAATCAATAACCTCGCATCTAACTCTTTTATTTATAGATATTACATGAGAAATTCCTCCAAAAACTACTGCATAGCTTCCAATCCAAAGAACCTTCCCTGGAGCACTTATCATCTAGGTGATCTTATTATACTCAAGTTAATATTTATCGATAATGAGATTCCTTAATAAAAAGAAAAGACTAGTATTGGAGTTAATAGCTCAAGGAGGTCCTGCAGGTTTAACATTACAAGAAATTAAAAACTCATTTTCTTACATTATTTCCGATTCTTCTCTAAGTAATATCTTGGAAAATCTATATTTTTCTGAGTATATAAATATTTTGAGAGATGGTACAGAAATTAGATATATAGCTAGTAATGAAGTTAGAAATTCATTGATAGCCCTGGAAATGCAGAAATATAAGATAACAAAATTTTTGGAAAATGTAAAAAAAAGGTCTGAAGAATTAAGTAAGCAAGATAGGAAAGTACAATTGGAAGAACTAACTAAATTAACACAAGAAGGTTTAAATTTAATTTCTATAGGTCTTTTTACTTTAATTAAAGACAAGCCAGAAGTTACTATACCAGATTATTTGGAGTTAATTGAAATCTTAAATAAGGAATTTTTCTCTAAGACTTTGTCTCTATTAAATAATAATATGTCTCAGGAAGAACTTGAAAAATTTTTATTGTTAGTATCTAAGTTTAAAGGAGAAAAAGAGGCTGAAATTATAAAGATGACATTAAACAATGTTAAAAAATAAATTTATATAGACACGTGCAAATATTAAACATATGAAATCGAAGAGAGACCAGATCGACATTATAGTTGATATGTTAGAGGTAATTGACGAAGGAATGGGCAGTAAGTCAGGAATAATGAAAAATGCTAATTTGAGTAATACTATTACGGAAAAGTATATAAATATATTAAAAAATAAAGGATTAATAGATTACGTAGACGGCAGATATGTTGTTACAGAAAAAGGAAAGAATATATTACAAAGACTTAGGAAACTTAGGGAGCTAGAAGTAGAAATAGCAGAGCTTTTTAATTCAGTATCTAAAGAATTATCTTAATGGGTCAAATTGGTATAGTGCAAACATTTGATGCATTATTTCTGATCGAATTTGTAACAATTTATTATCTACTTAATAGGAAAGTTTCTAATTTGAAGATAAATAAGGACACTATAAAGCAATTACTTTTATTAAATACATTCAAGTCTATTGTTGATTTCATAGCCTCAGATGAGATAGTTGAACAAGGAATTATAGGATCTACATTAGATATTAAGGATAAACAATTTATGAGATTCATGGAAGATAAAATAAAGAAAATTAGTGCTGATGTAAGAATTTTAAGCAATTCTATATATTTATTAGAGAACTTTGAAGAGAAATCCAATAAAATGATAAGCTACTGTAATGATATTAAGTACATGGTACTTTCATCAATGCTAATGTTAGCCATTACACTAATTCCATTTGGTGATAATTTTATTATTTTAACTCTAGGCTTCGTAATAGGTTTAGAAATAATAGGAATGTATTATAGCATATTGGCTTTGATATTGTATCGTGAGATTAAAAATGATTATACTAAGATTATAAGTAAAAATACGAATAAATAATAAATCATCCTTATTTATTAACTTTAATAACAAAAATCAGAATGAGTAAGAAAATTTTTTGCTCAATTAGTCATTATCTAGAAAAGATATCTAGTAGGGTCTTCTAATTTAGCTTCTTTAAATGCCATTTTCCTTAACTCGCATTGCCTACATTTTCCGCAATGATATTTTCCGCCAAGAAGACATGAATACGTATTAACAGGATCTAAACCTTTTGATACGCCTATTTTAAGAACCATCGCTTTACTTAGATTTAGGAACGGCATTATGACATGTATACCCAGCGTTTCTCCTAGATTTTTAAATTCTTTAAGAATTTCTGGCTTGTTAGTTTCATATATACACTCATCGCTTACGGTAGAAAATATTACCTCGTCGTAACCTTTTTCTTTAGCAAATGTTAATGCTATGCTAAGGAGTATAATGTTCCTATGACTAATAGGTTCATGTGGTCTTAACCAGTTATCCGAATAGAAAGCTTTACCAAGCTCTCGTATATTCACATATATTAACTTTTTATTTAGATTTTCACAATTTAGTTTGGCATATTTATATTGCATTGATGCAGATTTTTGGCCATAATTTACATAAAGACAGTCGTAGTCTTTATCCTTATAGTAATATGCCGCGCTAGACGAGTCTAGGCCACCAGATATTAGCAATAGGCTTTTCACGCTTATTTAAATACTCATTATAAAAAATAAATTTATGGCAAGTATTGAGAATGAAGCCAAGAAAATTGCATCTACGTACGCAAGATGGCTTAGAGATCCAGAAGATGCTCTATTTGGATCAACTGGGAAAGGAGTAGTCTTGTTAATTTACTCGAAGTTAAAAGAAGCTAAATCAAAATCTCAGATAATTCAAATTCTCGATTTATCTCAATATAATATGAAAACCTCTACATTTAATGATATGACAAGGTTCTTGAATGATCTTAAAAATAAAATATCAACAATGAATGATGAGGACGCCATAAGATTTACATTAGAAGTTTTTAGGTATTTTCAAATAGCTCTAGCTACTAAACTGGAAGATATGAGAAAAGGAGTCTGGGCATAGATTAAATCGATTTTTGCTAAAATAAGCAAAGATTTATATATTTGTTTTTTCCATATATTATGCTAGATAAGCATGGAAGTAGAAAAATTAAAAGCAAGACTTCCTTCAGGGAAAGAAGTAGGATTAATAGAAGCTCTAAGCTTCTGTTATGACGTGTCCGATACCGATTTTGTAGTTTTAAAGACTTTGATAAATTCTGGGGAGAAAACAGAGGACGAACTAGCTAGTGTATTAAAGCTAAGCAAAGCCTCCATTAATAGATCTGTAAATAAATTAATATCAATAGGATTTGTTGAGAGAGTTAAGGACCAAAATTCTAAAGGAGGTAGGCCAAGATATATATACAAGCCATTAGATGTTAATTCACTTACAGAAAAGATATCTAAAGATTTCGAGTATTGTGCTAAACTATTTGGAGAGATTACGCCTAAAGAGCTTACTTCTTCTCACACTTAGCTATAAATCTCTCTGGTTCTCTAGAAAAAGCTATTTGACATATTTCTGTATCAAAATAGTACATAATTTCATTGTATACAGTTTTATAAGGTGTACATTCAGCTTCAAAAAGCTTGTTGCAAACTGGACATACGACTTTCATAATGTATTCTACTTAAAGTAAAGTTTTTTAATTTTTTGACTTTCATTAGAATATGGAAGAACTTAATCTAGTTGGAAGAGAATGTCCAGAGCCTTTTTTGAAAGTTGCAGCAAAACTAATGCAGATGAAGGAAGGTACATTAAGAATAATCTTTAGTGATCCAAAATGCGATGAAATGATACTACAAGCTGTTGAATTAATGGATTGTAAAATACTTGAACATAGTAAAAACGGAGAAACTTTTGTATTAACATTAGAGAAAAAAATGGGAGAAAATAAAATGAAAAAAGTAAATTTAAGTGGCTGCTGAACTTATCTTTCTTCCGCATTCTACTAAGTCTTTCTTAATTTTATCCCATAAATTGTTTGGAATAGCATATTCAAATTTTGGTCGGCCTATTCTTTTTTCTTCTGGCTTTATTCTTATTACTAATCCTACATCTATTAATTTTTTTAAGCTATTTTCTACTGTTGTTTTGCTAAATTTCATAATGTCTGCTAATTCTACAGATGTAACAGGTCTATTTAATTCCATAAGTTTAAAAAGGCAATCAACATCTGTATCACCTAGCTTATAGCAACATTTTATGCTATGCTTTTTTTCTTTATCGTTTATCATTGACTCCATATTTAATTATATAGAAATCATATTTAAAAACTTTATTAGTTTTTTTATTTTTTATTAATAAGAGGTTCTCGGGAAAATTTTATTTGATATTATTTAATCAATGTGAAAATCATGATACATAATCGACAATATCTCTTTTTACTGACTTAATTTAAGGTAGATCTATTTATTTTTCATATTGTTTTCTAGATAACATAAGAATATTTAAGATATATATTCTATTAATTCAAAAATATAATATATGAGTTTAGCGATTATATGGGACGAAAGATTTACTAATATCTCTTTTTCTCATCCTATGATAAGAGATATATCTAAGGAGCGAATTAAGAGATTTTGGGAGCTTCTAAAAGACGAGCCTGGAATAGTATTCGTAAAGCCAGATTTAGCTACTAGAAAAGATCTTGAGTTAGTTCATACGACAGATTATATAAATAAACTGGAGAAAGCTAGTGAAGATCCATATATAGGGTTTTTAGATTCTGGGGATACGACACATTACCCTGGAATGTTTAACGATATCTTATTGATAGTAGGATCTAGTATAACAGCAATAAAATACTCCAATTTTTTTGATAAAATATATATACCACTTGGAGGGTTTCATCATGCTTTACCTAATCAAGCTATGGGCTTCTGTCCAGTAAACGACATTGGAATAGCTACAAAAATACTTTTAGAAAAAGGAGAAAGAATAGCCATAGTAGATGTAGACGCTCATCATGGAAACGGATTACAATATCTATTTTATAATAAATCTATATTAAAAATTAATATATTCGCGTATGACGGAAAATTTTTCCCTGGTACTGGACATTATAGCGAGAGAGGATTAGGAGAAGGCAAAGGTCTTAATTATAATATTGCTATGCCATTAGGTTCGGCAGACGACAGTTTTTACGAAGCATTAAGAATTTTAGATAAAGTTAGTGAATTTAACCCAACATATATTATAGTCTTAGCTGGAGTAGATGGACATAAAGAAGATAATTTGAAGTCATTAAATTTAACTACGAACTCGTTCAATCTTCTTGGATATAGAATAAATAGAATATCTAAAGAGCTTCATTCCAAAGTTATTTCATACGGAGGAGGAGGATACGGTAATTATTCTGCATTATGCATGCGAGAATTTGTGAGAGGATTAAAAGGTATTAGAGAAAAAATAGAGAAAGATACTGAAGATATAGAAAAAACAAAATATGTTAAAAGACTAGTTTCCTTACTCTCTGAAGGCTTTCCCAGTAGCTTTTAGTAATGATGTCATCATTCCAAGCGCATATGCAGAATCCTTATCTGAGGTTATTCTTAATAATCCCATAGTACCTACAGGTTTAACGTTAGGCAAATCGTTTGTCCATATTTTTAAGGCTTTGCTAAACTTCTCCATCATAGTGACCATTGTATCTACTAATTGAGGATCTGACATTACGTCTATTAATTTCATCATTCTATCCATTGTCCCATTTCTCTGAAGTTCAGCAAACTTCTCCATCATTGTTATCATCGAATCAAAATCTAACTGTGAAATAATTTTTACAGTTTTTTCATCGGTTAGTTTCTTTATCATAGGCATTGCAGATTCAGTAGCTGATAGTAATCCTTCTACATCAACTTGTTGAATTAATTTCACTGTTCTGTCACTTGTTAATTTCTTCATTATAGGAGTCATAGCTTCTAGTGCTGATAGTGTTGAATCTATGTCTATTTGCTGTATTATGTTAAGTGCTCTGTCACTTGTTAGTTTTTCTATTAATGGCCATAATGCTTGTATTTTTGGTAATTGATCCATGCCAAAAGAAATTAGAGCGTTAACTAAGTCTGCTTTTTGTGCAGTATCAATTAATGAAAGCCCTTGTTCCATAAGGTTTATTAAATTATCTAGTTGACCTTTTTTCTGCATCTCATTTAACATTGATGCTAATCTATTAAGAGACGGTGTCATTGTTTCGGCAGTAGCTAATAATGTGTCTATATCAAGGCTTTGAATTATCTTTAATGTTTTTTCGCTAGTTAATTTAGAAAGTAAAGGAGTTAACTTAGATGTATAATCAAGTAAAGCATCGTAGTCTATACTTTCGAGAATTTTTAGCGCTTTTTCGCTTGTCATTCTTTGCATTACTGGAGTTAATTTTTCTAGTGCTGATAGTGTTGAATCTATGTCTATTTGCTGTATTATGTTAAGTGCTCTGTCACTTGTTAGTTTTTCTATTAATGGCCATAATGCTTGTATTTTTGGTAATTGATCCATGCCAAAAGAAATTATAGTATTCATTAAATCGGCTTTTTGTATAGCGTCTGCTATTGATATAGCTTGATCTGTTAAATTTAACATAAAATCTAATTCTCCTTTTTTATCTAAATCCTCTAATTTATCAGTAAGTTTTTCAATAGTTGGTAATGCATCTACTAGCTTGTTTATCTTTTGTAAATTCTCTGGTTTTAAGAGAGTTTCTAAAGGATCTTCATTTTCTGCCATATTATTTCCCTTATACTCTTTTAATTTTTTAGATTAAATAACCTTTATGAACGTTAAAAGGTTTTGAGTTAACGTTTTAAATTTTTATAATGAGGGATCACTGTGATATTAGTAATCTCTCCTTCAGCATTTAATAAGATAGATGAAATAATCAAAAAATTCAATAGTGATAAAATTATAATAACAACTTATGGGGTAAGTTATGCATTATCTAATAATATTAATATAGATAAAATATTAGATTTAGGAATAAAAGTCATGGCATATTCTCATAAACCTTATCAAGTTTCTAACCTTTCAATTACTGAGTCTGAGGCTATCCTAGTAGCTAGAGATTTAAAAGCTACACTCATAGCAAGTGACACGAAAATAAAAGAGGAAGCTGAAAAATTAGGCATTAGCGTTATCCTTATTTGAAGACTTGGCTAACATTTTTAATAATATATTTGGAGGAAAACTACCTGGCAACTCTATCTTATCGTTTAGAACTATTTTAGGTACACTTAGTACTCTATATTTTTCTCCAAGTTCAGCGTAAGTTGTAATATCTATGATTTCAAGACTTATCTTTTCATTTATGATTGGTAATTGATATAATAGTTCTGCAGCTATTGGACATTTTGTACAGTCTGGAGTTACAAATAACTTTATATTTCCAGAAATTGTTACCGCTATATCTCTTTCTGAAGGCTCTAACTGAACTTTATTATTAGATATTCGTACAAGAGCGTTTAGAAATGGCCATAATTCATTTATTTCAGGAATACCATAGTAAGAGAAGAAAATTCTGTCATTTTTTCTAACTATTATTAAAGGTTTTTTGCATTCTATTTTCCTTAATTCTATATTACCGTCAAGAAAATATGATATAAAATCATCTGCATCACAATACTCTAAAGTTATTTCATGAATTGCAGTAAGATATTGCCTAATAATTTGCTCATAACTCATAAGAAATACCTCAAGCTCTCTATTCCTTCCATAGATTTGATTAGCTTTCTTTCAAGATCTTCTCTATTATTAAATTTTTTTATTATATCCAATTCTGAGCCATTAATTGTATACTCAACAGGAGATCCAAGACCTTGAACTAATCTAGAAGCTCTAGCATATTTTATTCCCATGTTCACTAAATCATCAAGGCTTTCGTTTCCAGTAGGTAAAGGAACTGGAAAGATTATGGAAAGGTTATCAATATAAAATTCATAATCTCCCATATTAATCCTAAGTCTATCTTCTTCTTTTTTAATGCTAAATCCTTTTTTATTTATATAATCTTCAAGACTCATTTTTCATACCCTTAAATCTATCTACATCTAAATTATAGAAACTTCTCGCACAATTAATAATTGCTTCAGAAAGTGATGGGTGAATAAAAGACGAAAAAATTAAATCTTTTATATTCATTTTTTCTCTTATTGCTAAGGATAATATATTTATTAATTCCTCTGCTATATTCGATACTATTTCGCCATATACTATTTTTCCAGAATTATCTATACCTATTTTAGCATATCCTTCTCTAAATCCACTTATTGTAGCTCTGGTAGTAGCTGTTATGGGGAACTTATTTATTTTTGATACATCGCTGATATTTCCTACAATACCAATTTGAGGATCAGTGTAAATTACTTGTGGGATTGAATTGTAATCTATAGTTTCCTTTATCCCCAATATGTCTAAAGCTGCAATCATTCCTTCAGACATTGCAGCATGTGCAACTTTTTTTTCTTTATCAATAACGTCTCCTATAGCATGTACTCTTGGATTATCAGTCTCCATGTTATTATTAACCTCTATACCATTTGAAAAAGATTTGACCCCAAGTAACTCTAAACCATAAGGAAAATTAGGTTTTCTTCCAGTAGCATAAACAATTATTTCTCCTTTAAATTCTCCTTTATTAGTAATCACTTTTTCATCTTTTATATGTTTTATCTCAGTATTCTCATAAATCTGAATATTATCCCAATCAAAACTGTCTAGTAAAATATTTCTAGCATCTTCAGTTATTTCCTTAAGTATCTTACCTCTAGTTATTAGCGTTACATTACTACCAAGTCTAGCAAATATTTGGGCTATCTCTGTTCCTGCATATCCTCCACCTATTACTACCATACTTGAAGGTATCTCATGAAGATTTACAGCTTCGTCCTCACTTATTGCGTAATCTATTCCATCTATTTGCGGGGGTACAGAAGAAGATCCAGTAGCAATAATTAGCTTTTCAAATCCTATTTTTTCACCATTTACTTCTATTTCTTTATCTCCATTGATTTTTCCTTCTCCTATAAAAGTATCTCCTCCAGCGTCTTCTATTAATTTCCTTCCTGCATCTGAAAGATAATTTATTATTTCGTCTCTCTTTTTAAAGAAATTATCCTTAGATATCGAAATATTTAGTCCTTTATAATTTCCTAACTCTTCTAATCTAGAAAAAAGAAAAGAAATATCTGATAAAAAAATGCTAGGGACACATCCAGAGTTAACGCATACTCCTCCGAATGCTTTTTTCTCTATTACAGCTACTTTTAGATTATTACGAGCTAATATACTACCTGCAACATATCCAGCCGATCCTCCGCCAAGCACTACAACATCATAATGCATGCCAATCAGAAGAATAATGTTCTATCAGCATCTAAAGTTAAGTCTATTAGTGTTGATCCTCCTACTAGTTCTATTCCGTCTACTACATCTGTTTCATTCATATGGCACATATCTTTAAGACTTTGCACGCAGACATACATTTTAACTCCGTTGTCTTTTGCCATATCGAAGAAGTGTATGAATGGATTTCCTCCTTTCTTTCTTTCATCTTCTTGCCATTTTTTGGAAAGTAATAATGGTCCCTTTATCATGAAGAATACTGAAGTTTCATATTCCATAGAAGCGGAAATAGAAGCCATAAATAATGGAGCATAAGTTCTATCTAGATCCTCCGGTCCATGTGTTACTACTATTAATATTTTCTTTTTTTGCTCACTTTCTTGAGATTCAGCTGTAGTTTGGGACATTTCTCATCAACATTATATTTATTTAGCTTACTTATATTTTTTATCAAAAATATTTACCTAAGATCTTGATCTTTTTTTAACTTTTTTTAAATAATTAAGGAATAGCATAAAGCTTAAATATTTTTAAGAGAAAGTAGATTTTGGTGAAAAAGTGTCCAGTAACAAGAAACTATCCATAATCGTATTTTCTGGAACTATAGATAAACTAATGCCAGTTGGAATACTAGCTAGTGGAGCTGCTGCTTCTGGATATGAAGTTAATCTATTCTTCACGTTTTGGGGATTAAATTCAATAACTAAGAAATCACTTGAACAAATGCAACCTATTGATAAGAATTATGAACAATTCGGTTCTGTTATGATGCAAAGAATGCAAGAAATGAAATTTCCAAGTTGGGTTCAACTAATACAACAAGCAAAAGAAGTAGGCGAAGTTAAAGTTATAGCGTGTTCTACTACGATGGAATTCTTCGGAATTAAAAAAGAAGATCTGGCTGACTTTGTAGATGATGTAGCAGGCGTGGCGACATTTTTAGATAGAGCAGAAGGAGGAATTACATTATTTATCTGAGGTGAAGAAGATGAGTCAAGAAACTAAAATTGCAAAAACATTAGATCTAAAGGGAATGTATTGTCCTGGTCCAGTTATGGAAACAGCTAAAGGTATAAAGCAAATAAATGTAGGGGAAGTTCTAGAAGTTTTAGCTACAGATCCTGCAGCAAAGCCAGATATAGAAGCATGGGCAAGAAGGACTGGTCAACAAATACTAGATATACAACAGCAAGGCGGAATAACAAGAATACTCATTAAGAGAGTTAAATAATTAACTCATGCTAACTTATTTTATTTAAGATATTTTTTAATAAAATTTATAAGTTCCTTCTTCTAACATAAATCTGGTAATAGAAATGTCTCAGAGTAAAGTATTGCAACTTCCTGATGATCCAAGATTTCTTGATATGGCCTACGCTGAGCAAGGAGCTTTACCAGAAGAAATAAGAAATTTAGATTCTTTAAAGCCAGAGGATAAAGAAATAGCAGAAAAGTTCTGGAAAGCAGTTAAGTCGGATTTCAGATTTAATGAAGATTTAAGAGGTTGTCTTAACTGCGGTGTTTGTACTTCTGGTTGCCCCGCAGCAAAGTTCTATGATTTTGGACCAAGAGAAATGATTCAGTATATGATGAGGGATGAAGCAGACAAAATATGGGAATTCACAAATAAGAAAGTTTGGGCATGTGTGCAGTGCTATACTTGTTCTATGAGATGTCCATTCAATAATGAAATTGCTGGGTTAATAATGTTATTGAGAGAATACGCTGTGCAGTTCGCTCTTCCATCTGCTAAGGAAATATTAGCACCTTATAGAAGAGTGCTTTATACTGTAATGACACTTGGCAATCAAGTAACGCCAGATATGATACAACCAGAAGCATTTCCAGATTGGGGTCCTCAAGCAGTAGAAGAATCTAAAAATATGGACGTGTATAGGAAAGCTATCCCAGTAGATTTAATGCAGAGAACTGATGTAGGTTGGCATCCTTCTCTACAGACCTCTGTAGAAATGATGACAATAATGATAGAATCTGGAGTTATGGATTCTATAAAAGGAGTAGATCCAGATCTTTATGACATGATAATGGATATCTATGAAGATAGAAAAGCCCAACTAGAAGAAATCAAGGAAAAATGGCAGAAAGGAGAACTTAAAGAAGACGAATTACCAGATAGTTGGTTAGACTTATAAATTAACTTTTTTTTGAGAATTCAAAAATTTTTGTAATTTTTTAAATAATTAAATAGCTTCTTTAATAAGTAAAGTTTTTATGCCAAAAAAACCTACATATATATAGGGTTATACACATGAGTGAACAAGTAGATAAAAAGATTCAGGAAGGGATAAAAGACGCCTTCCCGATGGCAGATACTACTGACTGGAACGAAGTTTATCAAAGGATTATTTATAGGTATAGTACACCTCACGGGTTACAACATGTTAAGGAAGAATTATACAAATTAGAGGATGAAGGAGAAATAATAGTTCACCATATAAAGCCTTATAACGACCCAGTTAAGATGCAATCGCTAAATGGCACTCCAAAGGTCATACCTACAAATAAATTATGGCATCATAAGAGTTGTGGACAATGTGGCCATATACCTGGTTATCCTACATCCGTATTTTGGATGATGAATAAGATGGAAGTAGATTATCTAGACGAGCCACACCAAACTTCGTGTACTGGATGGAATTATCATGCTTCTGGTGCCTCAAATCCTGTAGCGTTAGCAGGAGTTTATGTAAGAAATATGTGGAGAGCATATGAAACTGGATATTATCCTTTAATTCATTGCGGGACCTCTTTTGGACATTATAAAGAAGTAAGAAATATGATAGTTTTACATAAAGAGGTAAGGGATAAATTAAGGCCAATTATGAGAAAATTGGATATGGATATAGTAGTTCCTGAAGAAGTAGTACATTACTCTGAATGGTTATTCACTATGAGCAAGAAAGCCGCACAACAAAAGAAATATGATCTAAGCGGTATAAAAGCGGCAGTTCATACACCTTGCCATGTTTACAAATTAGTCCCAGAGGATACTATATACGATCCAGAAGTATTTCAAGGAAGAAGACCTGCAGCACCTAGTGGAACAGTTCAGAATTTCGGCGCTAAACTAGTTGATTACTCAACATGGTGGGATTGCTGTGGATTCGGATTTAGACATATATTAACTGAAAGAGAGTTTTCAAGAAGTTTTGCATTATTCAAGAAAGTAATTCCTGCAGTAGAAGAAGCTCATGCAGATGTATTCGTAACTTCTGATACAGGCTGTGTTACTACATTAGATAAGAGTCAATGGGCAGGAAAAGCACATGGATTTAATTATAATTTACCAGTCTTAGCTGACGCTCAATTTGCAGCAATAGCGATGGGAGCAGATCCTTATACAATAGCACAAGTTCACTGGCACGCTACAGATGTAGAAAGCTTTATGAGAAAAATAGGAGTTCCAGTAGATGATTATAAGGAGAAATTTATACAATACTTATCAGATTTAAGAGAAGGGAAAGCAGAGCCACAGTATCTATATACTCCTCACAGGAAGATTGACTTCTACATAGCAGTTCCAGAAAGAGTAAAGTGGTATAAAGGACAACAAATACAAAAGTAAAACATAGTTAAAGTAAATCTTTTTAATTAAATTTATTAAAAATAAATAGGTAGGTGAATTTGATTGGTAAATGAAAAAGTTCTCGTGATTGGATCTGGTCCAGCAGGTCTTTCAGCTACAAAGGAATTAACAAATATGGGAGTTGACGTAGTATTAGTAGAGAAAGAATCGTATCTTGGAGGAACACCTAAAAAATTAAAATATAGTCTCCTATTTCCAGAACTTAGACCAGCCTCAGAAGTTTTAGATCCTATGATAAAGACTGTTCAAGAAAGCAAAATAAAGACTTACATGGAAAGCATAGTTGATGGAGTAAAGCAGGAAGACAAAGGCTTTACAGTTTCAATAAAAGATAAAACAGGAAAGATAACATCAGAAAAAGTTAACGCTATAATAGCCGCATCTGGTTTTGAACATTTTGATTCTAGAAGAAAATATGAATATGGTTATGGTATAGTTCCTAATATATATCAAATTTCAGATATAGAAAGGATGCTTTCAGAAAACAAACTTGTAACTACAAAAGGAACTCCACCTAAAAGAGTAGCTATATTACTCTGTGTAGGTTCAAGGGATGCAACAGTAGGGAATACATACTGTTCTAGAGTATGTTGTGCAGTATCAGTAAAGCAAGCTATGGAAATAAAGGAAAGAATACCAGATGCAGTAGTTCATATTTACTACATGGATATAAGGACATATGGTTTAATGGAAGATAAGCTATATTGGAAATCACAGTTAGAGTACAGAGTAGGTTACATAAGGGGTAGAATTTCAGAGTTTATGAGAGGACCAAACGATACTGTAATAATAAAGGGAGAAGATACTATGAATTTGAATAGAGCCCTAGTAGTTCCATACGATATGGTTATCTTAGCTAACGGAATGGAATTAGGTTTAGGATCAAAACAAGTAGCTAAAGCTTTAGGCCTAGAATTCGAGGAACATGGATTTATAAAACCATTAGACCCAGACAGATTACCAGTACAATCCACTAAGAAAGGAATATTCTTAGCTGGAGCATTAACTGGTCCTAAAACAATTTCTGATTCTATAACAGAAGGTTCTGCAGCAGCTATGAAAGCATATGAATACGTAACAAAGGGTATCTGGGAAGACTCAGATTTCGCCAAGAGAAAAATTGAGGTGGCACAACATTAGCCTTAGTTTTTTGAATATTGACTATGTTAGGGAAATTTATAATGCTATGTTAGAGGTAGATGTAAATAACACTGTTTCTGGAGACGCAAAAAAGTCTCTAGAAACAATCCTTCAGGCTATGAAAATTAAATCGGAAGAATTGAGAAAATTAGATATAAAAACAGAGTCAGACGTTAGAAAGGTATTTGATTCAGTTTTTTATGCTAAAAAACATTATACTGACGTTATATCAAAAACTCCTTTGCCACAAATTAGTCAAGCATTTAACGAACTTAAAGATGATAACAAGAGCTATAATGAGAGGGTTTCGTCTTTCCTTTCCAAAGTTAATGGAGGAGAAAGAGAAGACATAGAAGACATGGCTAAAGAAATAATACATTTCTTAGAACCAGAGAAGTATCCATTATGGACTAGATGGATATGGAATAAGAAAAGAAATTCTGGATCAATAAATTATGTATTAAAAGACGAAGTAAAAATAAATGGCGAGGAAGATTTTTGGACATCAATAGACGAATTAAAGAAAGTTTTAGATATATTTGGTCTTCACTCAGATAATTATTATGTTACATCTGTTTTTTTGGTTTATTCATACGTAAGATATTTAGATTACACTACACATCTCGCGGTAGATAAGAAAGCCGCGGGATTAATTCCAACTCATTTAACTACTACGGCCCTTGTTTTGGGCCTTAAACCATATCTTAAGGTGATCAAACTTGCCAATACCCGAACTTGAAAAACCCATAATTAAAGGTTTAATTGAAAAAAATAAGGTAGTAATAGATGGAGTAGAGCTTGACGGGACATGGAACGCATTCATGATAGAGAGAACACAGACAGGCTACGATCCTTCAGTATGGGACGAAATAGCGGATACTGTGGAAGGTAATACTATATCCTTATGCTGGCAGTGCGGTACATGTACTTCTGGATGTACCATGAGAGAATATGATCCTAACTATAGTCCTAGACGTTTTATTGATTTAGCAAGAAAAGGTGATAAGCAGAGTCTCATAGAACTACAAGATAGCTTATGGAGATGTGTATCGTGCCAAAAATGTACTCATAGATGTCCAAAGGGAGTTCTAGTAGAAGAAGTGGTTCATTCTATTCATAATTACATGTTAAAACATGGGTTAGTAAAAACAGATCCAGGAACAGTTTTTGACGAACTATTCCTTGACGCCGTTATGAAAAATGGAGGAAGAATATCCGAACTTATTCTTGGTGGAGCATCAGCCAAAGCAGGATTCGTGACATTAAGTATAAAGGATCTACTTACAATGACAGGTCCATTATTAAAATCTGGGTTAATTAAAGATTTAATGAAACCAAATAGAGTAAAGAATTGGGATAAGATAAAACCAGTATTAGAAGAAGCAATGAAAGAGGAGGTGAAACCAGAATGAGCACATATGGTAAAGTAGCGTTCTATCCAGGCTGCGCATTAGATGGACTAGGCAAAGGATACGAAGTATCATTAAAATTAGTAGCTCAAGATCTAGGGTTAGAATACGAAAAAATTGAAGATTATAACTGTTGTGGAGCGTTAGAAGTTAAGAACGTAAATACTATGGCTGGACTCTTACTTCCTGCTAGAAATCTATCATTAGCTAGAAATATGGGAGCTAATGCTATAATGTCAGCTTGTCCAGGATGTCATTACTCATTATCTAGAACTCAATACTTTATGACAAGATATCCTAAATTAGCAGCTAAAGTTAATGCATACTTAGAAAAAATGGGAGAAAAATCTTACGATAATCAATTATTAATGATTCATGCTGTAGAATTCTTCTACAACACAGTAGGCCCAGAAGGAATAAAATCTAGAGTTAAGAGACCACTAGAAGGACTTAAAGTAGCTCCATATTACGGTTGTCTATATACAAGGCCCAAAGCATATACTCTTACTGGCTACATGAAGCTAAAAGACGATCCAGAGAGACCAATATTTATGGATGAGCTATTGAAAGCTTTAGGTGCTGAAGTGGTTCCATTTGAAGCTAAAACCATGTGTTGTGGAGGCCCGCATGTATATTCTGACGCTCCAACGTCAATTCATTTAGAAGCCAGAATATTAAAGGAGGCTAAGAGAAATGGTGCAGAAGTATTAGTTACTGATTGCCCACTAGGACACGTAGCTATAGAGACTAATATGAATAAAATTGCAGAAAAATATGGTGAAGAATTAAGGATGCCGTTAGCATACTTTACACAGCTAATGGCATTTGCATTTGGTCACAGTCCTGATGAAGCACTACTAACTGCTAACCTAACTAATCCAATGTCTGTACTCAAAAGATATTTATAAATAATATAACCTTTTTTTATTATGACTTCTCCATCAGACCATTTCGCTAATGAAAGAACGTTTTTAGCTTGGGTAAGAACTGGTATAGCATTAATAGGTTTTGGTTTTGTAATAGCAAAGTTTGCTTTGTTTTTAGAAATTCTTAAAGGTGAGAAATCTATTGGTGGATCAGTAGCATATGGTGAAGTAATGATAATTTTAGGGGGAGGCGTAATAGCTTATGGGATCTATAATTATTTGAGAAACGAGAAGGATCTATTTAAGAACACTTATACTCCTAAAACTACTGAAAACGCTATGTTTGCACTAGCAGTTCTGCTTATATCTATAGTTTTAGCGCTGTTAATCATTTAGTAAATATAAAGGAAACATATATCATAAAGAAGTATAATATCATTAGGAAAGTAGACTCTTTAGCTCCTAATTTTCCATCTAGTAACGTTACTAGTCCTATTATATTGGCTATAAAGGCAGCTATAATTTCTGGTAATGTAGTATTAAGATTAAAACTGGAAAAAAGGCCAATTAAACCAAGGAGAACAGTTGCGTTCTCTATTTTACTTCCTATAAAACTTACAATGGCTAGAGATCCTCCTTCAGAATTAGCGAAAGTTAAGCGTAAAGCAGAAATTTTCTCTTCTAATTCACTCGCTATTGGAGTTATTACTAGAGCTAACCAAGCTGGAGAGATTCCAAAATCTTTTGCAGTTACATAAAGGTAATTTACAAAAAAACCAGAAAGCGTTACTATTATTATGGCTCCTATACTTAAATACGTTAATGCTTTTTTCATATTTATTTTATCAATTTCTCTATTTTCTCTCTTATTTAATCTATAGAAGATATAGTATATATAAATGAAAAATAACGGTATAGCAGTTATTATATTCAATTTCCCATAAACTATTATCAATGCCATACTTATTGTTGTTAAAATTAGAAATCTATTTTCAACTTTATAATCTCCTTTCATTCTAAGTTTAGATTTCCATTTAAAGAAGTAGGCTAGACCTATTAATCCTATTCCAAATGTAAATAATACGACGTTACCTCCTATTGCTGATCCTAGAGCTACTGAATATTTCTTATCTATTATTGCGACAATAACAAATATGGTTTCAGGCAGTGACGTTAGAAACCCTAAAACTAAGCCCCCTGCTATTCCTTGGCTTAAACCTTTCTCTAATTCTTCAGTTCCTCTAGCTAAAGACTCCGAAGCAAAGCCTAACGCAATTATTATAGCTGTTAGTACGCTTAGTGTATAAAAATCCATTAATTTTATCTTTAAAGATATTCCCTTTATACTTGTCTATAATATGTTATAGTATAAATATAACTCAGTTACTGTAAGGAAAGTTATAAAAACGAAGGCAAAAAATACTTGAGCTAATGTATGTTGCTTTAATTTAATCCTTGATATTCCTACAATTAAAGGTAAAAATAGAAGAAAAACGTAAGTAAACCCGAATATATAAATTACTGCTGAAACTATACCAGCAATACTTGATTCATGCAAGCTTATCTTAAATTTAAGAGTAATTATTGCCAAAAGAAGTGTATTAAAAGCATAACATATTGATAAATAGGTCACAATGTTCCTAGTATTGTCAAGATAAAGTAAAAAAGGGACTATTAGATATAAAGGGTAAGTTAAAGCAAACATAAGTGGTCTTTCTTTTCTTTCAGTTACAAAAATGTTGCTAACTTTTCCTTTAATTTTAAGAAAATATACCATTATATATGGCATAATACCATAAAATATAAGAAACAATATTATTACTGAAAGACGTAATTGAAATGCCATTGCTATAGCAGAAAAACCTACTGCTGAAGTAATTGAAGGATGAAATATTCTTGATATAACGCAGTATATTTTACCCAAAATCTTTCGTCTCGCTGCTCTTTAAAGAACATAAAGTTTTAGCTAATTCTCTAGGATTATCTATATAACTAACTTTTACTACCTCTCTATGATCAAAGTAATCTGGAAAAGCCTTAATTAGTTTGTCGGTACTGAAGCCAGTGTTACTCAATACAAAAACAGGTTTTCCCATTCCATACCCCATTAATATCTCGATTTCAGTCCCAACTCCTCCACCTAAAGCTACTACTGCATCACTAGATCTTATTAGAGGAATTGACCTAGCCCTATATTCCATTCCAGTCTTTATTTTTATAACACTATCTGGCGGACTAACGTCTTCGTTTTCTATTGGCAATAGGAGTATTACTCTTAAACCTAAATTACACGCTTGATCGACAACCTCTTTCATTAGTCCCCAATATCCTCCTAATAGAAGAACTGGATTCTTACATTCATTACTAACTCCTTCTAGAAACTCTTTAACTTTAATTTTCATTTCCTCATTGTACTCCCCACTATGAGCAGCTATTGCTATCTGCATATATCGATTTAAATAATTATTAATAAAAAAGATCTTTCCACGTCATTTTATATAAGGTTTTTAAAATTTTCATGTGAGTAATTATCATGGAGATAGAAAGTTTAGGAATAGAATATTCTAAAGAGGAAAGACAAGATTTTTCTGGATTTAAGGTTAATCCATCATTTATCTTTTATCCAAAAAACGAACATGATGTAGCAAAAATAGTAAAATTTGCAAACAATCATAAAATTCCTATAGTAGTTTGGGGAGCGGGAACTAGTCTTACTGGAGCAGTAAGTTGTAATGGATGTATCTTAATTGATATGAAATATATGAATAACATTATAGAAATTAATGATGTAGATTGGTACGTAAGGGTTCAGCCTGGAATAAATTTAGAATTTTTAAACAAAAAATTAATGGAAAAGGGGTTTTTCTTACCTCCAGATCCTGCTAGTTTTTTCCTTTGTACAGTAGGAGGTGCTACTTCTAACTCTTCTGGCGGAATGAGAGGAGTAAAATATGGAACTTTTAGAGATTGGGTTCTGGCATTAAAGGTAGTTCTTCCAGACGGAAATATAGTTAAGCTAGGAGAACCACTAAGAAAAAATAGAGCAGGATATGATTTAGTTAACCTGTTTGTAGGCAGTGAAGGTACTTTAGGCGTAATCACTGAAATATGGTTTAGAATAACTCCATTACCTAGAGAAAAAATACTTACAGTTCTAGCATACATGAAAGACTTAGAAAGTGCTGCCAATGTAATAATAGGTTTAAGGAAAGGAAAAATAATTCCTGAAATATCGGAGTATATGGATAATAACGTTATTAAGGCGCTTAATAAGAATCTCAATGCAGGATTAGAAGAAAGTGAAGGAGGTCTAATGTTAATTTCTATCGAAGAAAAATATCTAGAAGATCTAAAAGCTATTCTGAGAGATAACTCAACAAAGATCATAATTGCAGAAGGTGAAGAAGCTGAAAGACTGTATTCTATTAGGGCACAATCAGCAATAGCACTTAGAGCGGAAGCAAAGAATATGTTTGTGGAAGACATAGTAGTCCCAGTATCTAAATTACCAGAAGCTATATTGAGGCTAAGAGAAATAGAAAGTAAGTATAAAATCAAACTTCCTATAGTTTCTCACATAGGAGACGGGAATCTTCATCCAAACATTTTATTTGACGAAATGAGTAATGCCCAAGAGGTATTTGAGGAAATAGCAAGAATAGCAATAGAATTAGGAGGTTCAGTTTCAGGAGAACATGGAATAGGAGAACAAAAGGCTAAAGTTATGGCAGAGCAAATAAAATCGCATAATGGCGAAGAAGTTCTTGAAATAATGTATAAAATAAAAGGGCTAATAGATCCTAACAATATAATGAATCCAGGAAAATATGTGGAACTAGCATATAAATTAAGGTAATTTTTTAAGATATTACTCTTATTTTCCTATCCATGAACTTCACTATAACTTTTATTTTGCTATATGCAATTTCTCTAGCGGTAGGAAGGAAAGTTAAGCTCCCATCAGTTATAAGTGATATTACAGTACTTCTATTGATATTTTCCATATCATTTTGGGGAGGTAACGAAGTATCTACTCAAGCAATAGAGAGAATAGTATGGATTTCTATAGTATCATCGTTTATTATAGTGATCATAACTTATTTTGTAGGTTCCTTTATAAGACTAAAGGTAAAAGAAGGAAAAATAAAGTTAGATTGGAAAACTCAAGTTAAATATGTATTACCTTTAATATTCGGTTTTATCTTAGGTTTTTTAATAAAGGTTAATTTACCATTTGGCTCAATTATAGACTGGGAGTTATATCTTTTAGCTATAGTCATAGGTTTAAGTATAGGTAGAGATCTAAAGCTAGAAATTCTTAAAAGAATAAGCGGAATTGCCATATTTTCCATATTTGTAGCAATATTTGGAGGTTTAATTTCTTCTATTCCACTTTACTTTTTAGGTCTACGACCTTTTAATTTAGCCCTTTCAGTATCTTTAGGCTCTGGATGGTACTCTTATTCTGGACCTATAGTTGCAAAGTATTATGGCCCAATTGACGGGGTTATAGCATTTCTAATAAACTTTCTCAGAGAACAATTAACTTTCTCACTAGTTCCATTACTCTTAAAATTAAGATCCACCCCCTTAGGCGCAATAGCAGTAGGAGGCGCAACATCTATGGATACTACATTAGGTTTCTATGTAGATGTCTTAGGATACGAATACGGAATAGGTGCGATGATTAATGGCGTTATTCTCACTCTCATAGTTCCTATTGTGCTCCCCTTGATTCTCTCTCTTTAGAAGCTTCATATAAAGTATTCCACTAACAGCTTGAAATATTCCACCTATAAATAATGGTATCGGAAGATCTATTTCCATTAAATATCCACTAAGTCCAGAACTCATTTGTGAGGCTCTAGTTGCTATACCTTGTAAACTTGAAGCTGTACCATAATCTTCAGAAGAAACTCCTCTAATATTAACTGCAGTTCTATTTGGAGCACCGAAACCAGCATTAAATCCTCTTATAATATAAAATAAGGCTGCCAAGAAAAAGAAAGGAGATAAGGCCATTATAGCTAAGAATACACCATTTAAAATTCTTGTTATTGACGCAACTCTTAGAGATTCAAAAGATAGTCTAGTTGCCATAAAAGATCCTAAAGAGGTAGTAATATAAGATATAGTAAAGACTATTCCGATCAATGCAGAAGACGCATGATAATATAATGAAAACCATAGAGGTAGTAATGGAATAGCCATACCTATACCAAAACCTGCAAAAGAATTAGCCAATATTACCTTGGAAATATATTTTAAACTAGAAATTTTCATTATTTTAGTAGTCTTTTTAGGTCTAGGCTTTTCTTTCACCATAAAAACACTCACTAATGAAGCTAAAAGCATCAAGAATGAAACAAAGAAAAGAAACCTATAATCACCTACTGCACCAAAAGGTAGATAAGAATGGATAGTTAGCATTAAGCTGCCACCTATAGCAGAAACAGAAGCAACTGAAGTAAGTATACCTATTTTATTTACCCTGTCTTTCTCATATTCCCAATTGCTCATAACTAAGGCAGTTAATCCTGGAGAATAAACTCCTCTCATACCTCCAGCGGTTCCTCCAATTCCTGCTATTATTAATGCTATAGCAATAAGTAGTACATTTTGTGATAAAGAAAGAATTAAAACTCCTATAACAGCAAAACTATCGCCTATAATAATTGCGTTTTTATACCCTTTCCTATCTCCGAACATTCCTAAGATCAAAGAAAGTATAGACGAAAATCCTATAACTCCAGCAAATATTACACCAATAATTACCAGATGTACTCCGATTAACGCAAGATACAGAGAAGATGATAAAGTAACGAATATTATACCAATACTTCTTAGAATCCTCGATAAAACAAGATATTTGAAGCCCATATCCATTGGAATACACCAAAAACAGTAGTAGATAACAATTATACCTAAAAAAGTTTTATTAGATATATCTAAGAAAGAATAGAATTATGTAAGCAAATATATATTTACCCTTTTTTAGTAAAAACGCGATATAACATAATTTGATTTTATATTAGTATTAAAATATCTATTTTAATTTCGTATTCAGTATACTGATACATCAATCTGTTTATCTATACCAAAGAACACAGTGCAATTCAAATTTTATAATCAAAATCCCTCAAATGGAAATCTTAACATTTTTATGTTACTTTTAATTTTAAAGTATGATGTAATGATTTACAATATTATAATGACATATCTCTCTACTATTCAGTTAATTAAAAATCATTTACCTTATTCGTTAATGAATGATAGAGAAATTTAAGATAACGAGAAATCCATAAAACATTAGAAAAACTAGCATACTAAAGCTTCTCTAGATTTTCAGTCAAAATTAACTTTACATTTTCTAACGGTTTTACCAACAATGAATTTTCCATAAGGCAGTTCAAGCACTGCACCGTATTTCCTTATCTCATTACTCCATTTTACTAATTCCTCATAAATATTAATCTTATCATATGTAACACAAAATGCTATAGATACTCCCATTAAAACAGTCCCAAGAGTTAAGTTATTTTCAAATTCCTTTTTTGTCATAATGGTAGTATCTAAATAAATATTTGTATCTTTAACAAACCTCAGTCTAACATCGTTAAAATTCAATCCTTTGGCCTCGTCCTTTATAATAACCAATACATCTAGATCAGAATTCTTATCATATTTACCTATAACTCTACTTCCGAAGAATATTATGGCAAGTACCTCGTTTCTTCTTAAAAATAAGGTAGCTTTTCTAAATAACTCCATATTTTCTAAGATAGTTCCCTGCAATTGCGATCACCTCATTAGAATACTCTATTCCTTGTCTACACATTTCCTCAGTCACAAATTCTTCTGGAGTAGTTATATTATTTCCGTTAAAAAACGGGTATCTAGATATGTTCCATGCACCAGAAAGATAATCTAATGCATTCAAAACTATGTCTAATTCGTTTCCAAGATCCTGTAAATTGCTTGAAGCATCTGCTATAATATCATGTTCTTTTTTGTATATTAATTTTAATTCTAACATAGCTTTTACACTTTTTTCAACAGATTGCTGAGAATAAAAGAAACATTCAGGATAATCTTTAAGTTCCAGGGCTCTTTTTGCTCTATTATTATCCTTTATTGCAACATTGTAGAAAGCTTTAGCATATTCCCTAAACTTTGGAGGAATCACAAGCAATTTATAAAGCAAGAGAATAAATTATTTTACGCCTCTTATACTGAAGCACATTGCATTTCCAACTATTTTTAATCTCTTATAGAATAAAATATTCCAAATACTAGTATTTTCAGAAAGTTTATGGCTTTTATCTAAGGATTTACTGTTAAAATCCTGGTCTAAGAAATTTTGGAAAATACTAACGGGAGTATTTGCAGATCTCCAAAAAATTTTTCAGAAATAACGTATAACTTACTTTTAATCTTATGCTAGATTTAGATTTTTTTCTTTTCTAAGAGCTAAGAAAATTTTGCTAGTATACCTAGTAACATGGAAGTAGATTTTAGTTCCATTAATATCAAAAGTTAAAAACCCAATATGTACTTGATCTTTTAGAGTAATTTTCATATTTTATAATAAAATTATTCGACAATTATTCCAGCTATCACTTTTATTCCCAATTTCTCTGCCTCTTCTTTAACAGATTTTTCTATGGAATTAGCTATTAAAAATAATTTAACAGGCTTATTATACATCGATCTGAAGATTTTTTCCCTTATTTCTAATTGCTCTATAGCTCCTTCATCTCCAAAATTCTTAATCTCAAAAACGTAGATTGCGTCATTAGATTCATAGAAATCTACTTCATATTTTCTGCCCTTCTGAACAATGCCTATATTATCTATAATAGTAGTATGAGTAACATTTGAAGGATCTATTCCATGAAGTTTTAATGCTTCTTTATAAACCTCCATAATTGTTCTTTCAATGTAATGTCCACCTCTAGTAGTAAAAGAAGAAAATGAAATATTTAGCCTCTCAATACTTTCCCAGATCTTTCTATTTTCTTCTTGGATAGCCCTTATAGATTCCTGAGTCTCCTTTATACTTTCCCAGATCTTCTTGTTTTCCTCTTTGATCGCTTGAATTTCTTGCCAGATCTTCTTGTTTTCCTCTTTGATCGCTTGAATTTCTTGCCAGATCTTCTTGTTTTCCTCTTTGATCGCTTGAATTTCTTGCCAGATCTTCTTGTTTTCCTCTTTGATCGCTTGAATTTCTTGCCAGATCTTCTTGTTTTCCTCTTTGATCGCTTGAATTTCTTGCCAGATCTTCTTGTTTTCCTCGTTAATACTCTCTATTCTTTTATTAGTCTCTTGAATTTCTTTCCATATTTTTTCATTACTTTCCCAAATTAATACTATATTATCTGAATTGTTTTGAGTAACTTTCTTTAGTTCACTAATTTCATTACTCAAAGCTTTTATTGACGAAGTTAACTCGTCTATTTTCTTAAGGACTATATCATCCTTAAGTTTTGGATAAAGTTTATCGACTAACTTATCCAAAAGTTTCTCATCGCTAATTATTCTCTCTACTATATCTTCGCTCACAGAATTAACTTCTCAAGAAAAGATAAAAATCTTATCTAATAATGAGATAATCTTCAATCTTTAATCAAGATATAGCTTACTTTAGTTAACTCCTACGGTGATTTTCATGAACAACATTCCTAAACAAGAAGACAAGCTTTACAAGAGTGAGACTAAGAAGACTAGGTATAGGAGAGGAGGTGGTGAAGGCCCTCAAGTTAACCCCGATCAAGTAGTTCCTTCGGCTCTTCAAGCCATCGCCTAGCCATGTTAGAGGCAAAGCATGTGGAGCCTATCCATCTCCACGGATGGAGTCTTCCGCTCCCTTTGAACACCTGATCATGATAAAGCAAATATCAGTTCATTAGTTTATCTACTACTGAAATGTATCTTAATTAGTTATATCTAAATATGAGAATATTTTATAGGAAATAAGATAATTTTACAAATTAAAAGGTATACTTTAAACTACTCTATAAATTTAGTTTGAGAAGATATTTATTTTATAGGTTGTAAAACGAAATTTGGCTATTGGATTGCAATTTTTTATAGACTAATATATGTTGGAGCAAGCATATTATCCTCCCAATAATTCGAGGTATTGTTTTACAACTCCTTCGCCTTTTTTAGTTATTAAAACTTTTATCCTCTTACCCTCAACAGTAGGAACGTAGTTTATGTCTATATACCCCTCCCTATGTAAGACTCTTAAATGCTGATAGAGTTCAGCCTTATTTAACTTAGTAGCTTCTAACAATTCCTTAAACCATGCAGACCTTGTATAATAAAGTCCTAATAAGATTCCTAACCTAACGCTAACGTTCAATGTCTTATTATCCTTCAGCAGTTTTATTAACTTCTCTAGCTCCATTCCTGAGCTCTCCTCACTAATTTGTATAAAAGTGCTAAAAGTGGTGGAATTAATATAGTAATAGTACTGAAGGGTGAAAGTGCTATTGATATTCCAGAAATTATGTAGGAGAGGACTAGGAAGTATTCTATAGTTCTCTCTTTTAGAAACCTTATATTAGTAATTAACTGACTTCCAATAAAAGATATGTACCCCCCAACTAGAAAAGCCGGTAAGATAGATAAGGAGTGAACGTAAAATGATAGAAGAAATATAGCATTAAGCAATATAAGTGAAAGTACGTAGGTTAACTTAATAAGAAAGGGAAATTTTTTTGCTATTAGCAAAGATTTGTTGGAACTAAAGGTCTTAACTAAAGGGTATACAAATCTACTCATTTTCCAAGATATAACAACATACGTCGTGGAAAAGACTAGTAGACTAATGTTTAAGGTAAGAGGGTTCTGGAGAAGCCTTATTAGTAAAAAAGCGATTATGCTTCCAACTCCTATAAAGTCTAATACGATTTTTGATATGTTCAACATAACTCTATAATATAACATCTGACTTATCTCTAGGGATTTTTGAATATCTATTTCCTTATCTATAAGACTTCTCACCATTACTTAATTTTACTTTATAATAATTTTAAACTTAGAACACAGTTAAGATTTTTTAACTTGATGTGTAGTCCAACAGCTGAACCAGCATCCAGCCCAACAAGCTATATATACTTCTCCTCCTCTAGCCTTCCTATTGCATTTTATTATCTTCAACCAGTTCACCGTTGACCATATTGTAAACTCTTACATTCTTCTCCAAAAGCTTAATTAGTTCCTTCTGGTGAGTTACAATTATACCCTCATTAATCCTTTCTCGTAGTAACGATATTACCTTATCCAACCTATTAATGTCAATGTTTTCTATGGGTTCGTCGATAGTCACTATTTGTGGTCTTGTGAAGAGAGCTAATGCTAAGGATACTAAAGCCTTTTGTCCGGTTGACATCTTAAAAATCGGCTTATGAATTACTCTCCTATCCAAGTTTAAGTAGTCCAGGATTTTGAAGAAATCTTTCAAATCTCCTTTCTTTATTTCCGAGATTATTTTTGCTGTTTCTAATACTGAATTTCCTATAGTATATACCTCTTGAAGGTTAGTAGAGTACTCTAGCAAACCCTTTGCGCTCCTAACCTCCACACCGTTTATCTTTATTGAACCCTTATATGGGATTATACCTGAAATAGCTCTTAATAAAGTAGTCTTACCTGAACCGTTGGGACCCAAAATTATATACACTTCCTTGTCCAACTTTAGGTTAATGTCGTTTAGAACAGTAAAGTCATCAAATGAGACTGATAAGTCTTTTATCTCTAACATTACCATACCACCTCTTCTAATCTCAGCGCCCTAATCTTCCTTAGAGCTAAATTACCTAAGAATAGTAGCAGAAGGGCTAGTAAAGCTACTTCAATAGTGTAAACGCTTATACTGTAGTGGATTAGGGAGTATGAGATAATATTTTCAGCCTCGTAGAATGGATTCAGTGGAGATGATGCTGAAGGAGAGAGTTCTGAAATTGCCAGTAGCCCGAAGAAAATGTAGTAAACGTAGTTTGACGCCTTAGCACCTACCTTGATCAGTAGTGCTGATGTTATTGTAAACGTTAGAGAAAGTATGAAAAAACTAGAGATCAATACTGAGATTATGAATTGTGCAGCGTTACTCAATTTGATAACTTGGTAGAACTGATTTAGTGTGACTTTAGTTACTAGCGGTGTAACAAAAATTGTGAAGACTAAAGAGTATATAATGGTGGAGATTATTGCTCCCAAGAACAAGCTCATAACGTAATTATACATTTTAAGTTTACTGAACCGCAAGTAGTAAGCTAATGCTGAGGAATGATAGACTAGAGCTATGCTGAAGCCCGTTGAGAGGCTAGCTACTAATAGTATTATTGCAACGCTGTACCACATTATTCCCGAACCTATGCTTTTAACGCTATCTAGGGCAAAATAGAGTCCTACAGAGTCTAGCATCATCATTCCGAGTAGGTAAGATATTGCTGTTGGAGAGAAGGCGAATCTCTTTATCATAGATTTTTCTAATTCCATGAGTAAAATTTTGTGAAAGATAATAAAAATAGTGGATTAAGTTAAAACTTTATAACTTAGCAAAGGGTTTATTTTTGGTTTGAATTTAAGTGTATAGAGAAAGCGATAATAAATGAGAGTAATAACTAGTACTAATAAGAAATCAATAGATTTAGTCAGAACTAATCCAATA
Organism: Acidianus brierleyi; assembly: GCF_003201835.2. Taxonomy (NCBI): domain Archaea; kingdom Thermoproteati; phylum Thermoproteota; class Thermoprotei; order Sulfolobales; family Sulfolobaceae; genus Acidianus; species Acidianus brierleyi. The sequence goes on from NZ_CP029289.2 coordinate 2,066,757, forward strand.
ATGCTTGGTTGTTGGTTTGGGTGTTGGTGCTGTTGTGGATGTAGAATAAAATAAAAAATAATTAAGGAAGAACTTCCCTACTTTTTACCAAATTATTTATAAGCCGTAAGTTTAAGTATACGAAAATCGATATAGTTACTGAGAGAATAATTACGCTAGGTTGTATTGTAGTTTTTTCGATTAATATTCCAAATATCCAAAGAGGGTTAAACGAACTCTTTAAGAAGGAGATAATGAATGTTGGCACAATAACTATTGGGTAAATTATTACGATTATATAACAATCTAATCTCCCATTAGTTAATAGAAGCGATAAAAACATAGAAATAGATTCTAGAAATAGGAAGACTAGAAGTGCTGTAGTAAAAAAAGGAATCATGTCAATAATAGCAAGACTATTGGAGAAGAGACAGTATAAAATGATAAGTAATGTAGTGTATAATAATGCGGCTATCTCCCCCGAAAGGTAAAGTAATACTAAGTATATTCCTATTCTTAAGTTTCCGAATCTCATTAGGAAGGGCAGAGCAGAGGAGTTATAAAGTAACATAAAGCTTACTCCAACTGACAAGATACTGAGTATTAAAATTTCGGAAACATTTAAGGCAATGCTGGACTTAATTATTCTCCAAATAATTAGGGCGGTAATAAAGCCTAAGAGCATGTTATAAGCTGCAGGTTCACTTAATATTAGTTGTTTGAGGAAGTATGTAAAAAGGCTCTTCATCTTGTTGTATTAAGAAACTAGTGTTATCAAGACTAAATGTAGTTAAAAAGATTTAACTCTACTATGTGTTTTTATATTCAAAAATCAAAAATACTGCATGCAGATTGACTATACCTATAAGAAGGCAGTAGAGATAACTAAAGATAATAAAGTGGTTTTTAGCTGGGTTGGCTGTTGGATTGGTTGCTGGTTTGCTAGAAAATAAGGTGATATAAAGTGCAAGCTAGTCTAAAGGTATCACCTTTTTTCTCCATATATAGAAATGGCAATAAGTACATTGCATATGCAGAGGCTTCTGGTTTAATAGAGTTGAGTGAGGATGAGTTTAACAATCTATTGTCATTAGACGTGAAAGAATTAAAGGAAATTAGAATGTTGATTCCAGAAAAGGAGAAGAAGATTAATGCAGTAGTTAATGGTATAAGACTTTTAAATCAGGAAGCGATTAGCTTCTTTGAATCGGATAAAGAACTGCCTAAGGGCGAGAATGCATTAATAATCTCAAGTAGTATGAACTTTCTTCTCACTACTGACTTATCAAAGTTTGAAAAAGTCCTTATAGCATATGTCATGGATCCTTATAGATTTTTTATATATGTCATGAAAAAGAACAGTCCTTGTATTTACGAGATATACCTATGGTTAAAGAACTCTAGGCTAATCCTAGATGTGAAAGTTGATGGTGCCATTGTAAGAGAGGGATCTCCTACCCTAAGTGAGTTCACGGAATTTTTATTATTAGGACTCGCTAAAATACTCTTAAACGGTAATAGCTATGATGGGAAGCTAATATATATAGATATGATGGATGGGGAATTAATAGTAAACACACCGTTAAAGATCCCAGGGTGTCCTAAATGCAAGATTTGATCAACGAATTTTTAGGACCTATCTTAGGTTACACTATAGAAAAATATGATAATGTGGTAGTCACCAAACTACTAAATTACGTAAATAACGATTTGCTTGAATCCCATCTAGCAACTCAATATGTTAAGGCTAGGTATACCATAAAATTACCTATTGAATTTACGCCACTTCTAAGATACTTAGAAGACGTTGTACCTGCTGGAGGTAAAGGAGAGACTGAGGAGGAAAGCCTTATGGGTGCTATTGGAGAGTTTTTAGAAAGGTTTTACGGTTACTCGATCTTTTTCGATGATAATACATCAATTTTTGGAAGGGTAGGAGAATTGAAAGAACAATTTAACGTTCTTCCTACCAGATACAAGTTCTTTTCAAAGGAGCAAATTAGAAAGTTCTTCTTTTTTAAGGACTATTCCAATGACACATTTGTAACGTTTACTAAAGCAATTTCTTATAAGGATAATAAGACAATTTACGTACCCTCACAAATCGTTTATCTAACAGATCTAATCAGACCAGGCGAGAATTTAATAGCTTATTCAACTACTGGCGGTCTTTCTTATCATGAAGACTTCGAAAAAGCCTTCTTACACAGTTTGTTAGAGTACCTGGAGAGAGATGCAATAAATATCTCGTGGATTTCACGTATAAGTCCATTAAAAATACAAATTTCAGAAAAATTGAAAAGGAAATTTAAAGTATTGGAAAACAAGGACGTTGTTTGCCTAAGGTTTATTAATGAGTTTAAGGGACTTTTCGTAATAGGTTGTCTAGGATTTGTTAATGGATTTTATGTTGGCGGTGCTGCTGCAGATATAACTGTTGAAGATGCATTAAGAAGAGCAATTTATGAAGTTTATCAATCTATTTCATCTTTCAGTAAGGTAAGTGATGAGGAAATTAAGCTTGCTAAAAAGCTCAATCAAGATCTTTTAGTTGATTTCGGATTAGTTCCACTCTACTATACATATGTGAAAAGGGAATTTTTAATGGATTATTTAAATAATTTAAATACCGTTAGTTATGAAGAATTAGAAAGAGAAGAGTCATTGACTTACAAGGCTCTTATCGAAGAATTGCTAAATCATGGCTACGATATAATTTATAAGGATTTTAATGTAGAGAAATACGTGGATAAAGGAAAGCTAATTAGGGTAATAATTCCAGATTTAACACCAGCACATGCCCCATATTTGCCGTTCCTAGGCTATGAGAGGTATTACAGTATTAGGAAGATAATGGGACTTAAGGAAGTTAAATTATTAACTGATGAGCCAGTCCCATTTCCTTGAGGTAATTATGATGAATATATTTGAGGAGTTCTATCTGAAGACTCAAAATTTTACTTTTACAGTAATCCCAAATAATTATCCGAAAGAGTACAATGGTGTTAAAGTTATACCCTTACCTAAGCCTAGAGAGATAGTAGAAGGTTTTCATAAGGTAATTACTACTAGATCTTCAACGAGGAGGTTTATGGAAGAAAAGGTCGATATTAGCGCTATTTCTGATTTGCTCTATTATTCGGTAGGTGTCAGGAAAAAAGAGAGCGAGGTAATATATAGAATGTTTCCATCAGCCGGAGGTTTAGCGGAAAGTGAGGTTTATTTAGTACCTCTCATTTCCGATTTAGAAGTTGGTATATATCATTACAATCCCTTGTCCCATTCTCTAGAGAAACTTAACATTGAGATTGAGCTAGAAATTCTTAAGTCTGATATTGTTAGTTCTATTCCAGATATTAATGCAATTCCTTTACTTCTCATCTTAACAGCAAGATATTGGAAAGCTTTAGCAAAATATGGTAATAGAGGTGGAAGGTTTGTATTTATTGATATAGGAATAGTTATGGAGAACTTTTATTTAGTAGCTACAGCCCTTAATTTGGGAATATGTGCTGTAGGTGGTTTTAACGATTACATTTTTAATAGAGCGCTTGACCTAAAGAATAATGAGGTCGTACTAGGATTATTAGTAGTTGGAAAAAAGAATTAATGTCTAAAAGTGCATATAAGTCGATGCCTTATGTCCATTTTTAAGAAGCACTGCTTTAGCCTTAATAGTTCTTGTTGATTTAGCTGAAAATTTGCCATCCTAGGAGTGTGTATTTTTACTTCTTCATAACTAAGAGTTTATTAGAAACGCTAACATTCCTTAGTAGTTCCTATATAAGGATTTACTACTGTAGACCATGTTCTTTTAGAAAGAAAGTGTAAAATTTCAACTACATTAAATAATATCTTACTTGAGCATCTAAGAGTTTATTTATGTTCATTATTTAATATAAATATCTACAGTACCAGTACAAGGTTCTTAACATTAAATATAGGCAATTAATATTATAATATTATGTGATAGTTTAATTACAAAATCGATTTTGGTAATCTATATTTTGAGATCTCATCTTATTACAAAAGGATTATGTTAGTTAATGGATAAAGGAAAACTATAGTACAGTATTTTGATTCAAAGAGTTTTTGATGAAGTATCTTCAATTTATATAAATACTTAAAGAATTTGATAGAGTAAAGCTAACATAATCCAAAGAAATATCAGATCCGTAAGTAGACATAAAGATATAATTTCTGGATAAAATTAATTCTTATTTATTTAATCCTATATCTTCACAATTCTTAGTCTTATTTCATTATTATAGATAATCTTAAGCAGAGGCAAATATATCCATTTTAATCATCGTAATTCTAAAATATAGCCGTAATATAACTAATTCAGTGAATATATTTGATTATAAGAAAAAAATATAACAATATTTACCAAGTTAGAATAAGAATTGCATACTAACGTTTAATAACTTTAATAGATTTTTTCCTATTATTGTCTTATAATTGGTTCTTAATATTCTCATTTTACTTTTTTTATTCCTTAAGCAGTTTTCTAGAAAAGAGCTATATCAAATGTTTTTTCTTAACGTGTAATACGCAAGGAAGGTATTACTTTCAATTAACGATTTGATTAAAAATACCACTATTTCTTTTGAATTTCACGTCTTTTACTTTCTCTATCTGGGAATCTCATAATACAGAGTATAGTTAACTTCCAGTTATCTTGTCATTTCAAGAAGAGTTATAACTAAACTATAAAACATCCTACAATCCCTAAATTTAAGTCTTTTACGTTATTTTCTCTTTATCCATTACTTCCAATGTACAAAGAAAAATCTTATAAAATTTGTAGAAAAAATGGATATCTCATATATATTCTGAGTCTTTAGTATTTTAAATCACTAAATTCACTAATAACGGAGTATAATTCATTAATACTCTATTTCTATTCTATAAAACTCCTTCTTTTCAGAAGTCTAGAGAGAAGAAGACGTAGATAAGTATACATTTAGCTTTAAATATACAGCCAAAAATTTTCCATGATATGATATAATATGATCAAATATATAAATGTATATCTACCTAAACTAAAATAGCCTACTTATTATCAAACTGATTTTCTTACCCATAAAACACCCTATTAACCTAATGATTTACCTTCTTAGCTAATTTTCTCTAGATAATAGTAAACATAATTCATAATTAGTTTATATAGTCTAAATAAATATATCACTGAAGTAACCTTATTAGATTTCTTGCAAATATTCCTACAGAGAAAATGAACAGATCTATATTTTTGAAAAATCGTTATTATGAAGAAATATTATGTTATTATTGACGAATCTCATGGCAGTAATGTTTTCGTTTAAGCCTTGACTATAATTGTCAAGATCTACGTTATACTTCTTTTGACTATAAAGGTAAAGAAGATATCTCCGTTTATTCTTAATAGAAGTTAATAACTCTCTCGTTCTTTAAGGTACTAACTATAATCTTTATCCGGATTTTGAAAGATGATTTTAATTTACTAAACGTCTTTATTAACTGATTAGATTTTTATTAATTTTAACTTTAGAATATTTGCATTTAGAATTCTACTCTATAAAATCTCTTTTAGTGTGAATTCACCACCAAAATTCTTCAGTCTTTAACGTATAATCCTTTGAATATACTACAAGCAAAACTTTATCCTAACGAGTATCAAATAGGAATTTATGAGTTATATCTAATGCTTTAAAGGATAAGATGTTACTGTAAAGCTCATTGTAAATTCAACACTGTAGTCTAAAGGACCTAATAAAATATTGACATTTAGATTCTAAGAAAGTATAATAACATGAACAAAATAACTTTGTATGATTTTTAAACAATCTTTATATTTTTATATATTCAGATAAAAATATTGGTACAAAATATGAACTTATACTTGGACTTTTATTAACTCTGTTCATCCATTAAGTATGGAGCAATATATTTCTCAAGCAAACACGATAGATTTCATAGTATTCTTTGCAGTAATTATTTATATAACAGTAAGAAGACTAAGGCCTAGAAAATTTAGACCAACAAGAATGTACATATGGCCAGTAATATATGTCCTTTTAGTTATCTTCTTTGCAACAGAAATCAATGATCCTTTAATGTATTTAGCTCTCCTAATTTTAGGAATTTTAGGATATTTGCTTGGAAATAAATTCCTGGAAAACGGCGAGATAGAATTTTTCTATAATAGCGGAAGACTGTATTATAAGTGGCCCTATTCTATAACAATCTTATGGTCAATATTATTTCTAACTAGAATATTCTTAGAATTTATAGGTGAAGGAAATATTCTTTTATTAAGTATAGTAGATTTTCTTCTATCCCTAAATACAGGTCTGCTTGTCTCTGCATCTTTTAAAACAATTAAGGAAGCTAAACGATACAGATATATCTAAACCTTTTCGCTATAGAACTAAAAATTAAACAATGTTAAAGATAGATTTTAATATAAAAACTCTGGACAACATTTTTATGAACATTAAACTCATCCTTACAGTTTTAACATTAGGAACACTAATGGCAGCAGTTGACACAACAATAGTGCTATTAGCTTTACCTACAATGACTATAGATCTTCATACAGATCTTTACTCCTCCATTTGGGTTTTATTAGCATATTTACTTATCCTTGCAATACTTTCCACTCAATCTGGAAGAATTGGAGATATATTAGGAAGGTCAAGAATATATAATCTAGGTTTCGTAATTTTTACTGTAGCATCAGCATTATGTGGATTATCACCAGACGTTTATCTTTTAATATTCTTTAGAGTACTTCAAGCTATAGGTGGAGCATTATTGACAGCCAACAGTTATGCTATAATAGCAGATACTTTTCCACCTAATCAAAGAGGAAAAGCTTATGGAATAACATCGCTTGGATGGAATGTGGGAGCTTTACTTGGCATAGTATTAGGAGGGATACTAACTACATTTCTAGGATGGAGATTTATATTCTACATAAATGTTCCAATAGGAATAGCAGCAGTTATTTTAGGCTTAAGAGAAATTAAAGACATTAACAGAGTAAATACTAAACTAGATATATCTGGTGCACTAATACTTGGAGTGTCCTTGACCCTAATTTCATTAGGCGCAATGTTTATAGCAGGTTCTGGAGTTTCACTAGATTACATTACAGAAATCATAATAGGACTAGCCCTCATTCCCCTATTTATTTATAACGAAACAAAAGTTAAAATTCCTATAATAAATCTCAATGTATTTAAAATAAGGATACTTTCTTTCTCTCTAATGGCAAGTTTATTACAAGGAATAGGAGCTCTCTCATTAACTTTCTTATTAATAATGTATTTACAAGGAGTTAGAGGATTGTCCCCATTATACTCATCATTACTATTAACTCCAGGCTATGTTATAGCAAGCATTTTAGCCCCATTTATGGGAAGAATAGCAGATAGAGGAAAACCTGGAACATTAGCTGGAACAGGTCTCATTTTAACATTCATTTCATTAATGATATATTATTTTATTTTGACTCCTTTTACTCCCTATTATATTATTCTGGCAATTACAGCAATAACTGGAGCAGGTTCATCAATGTTCTGGCCAGCAAACGCTACAGCAGTAATGTTTAGTGCACCTAGAGAATACTATGGTGCTGTTTCAGGAATTTCAAGAACTTTAGGTAGTATAGGAACTACTTTCAGTTACGTTTTAAGTATTACAGTAGCTACGCTAGTAATTCCCAGATATGTAGCGTTTGAAATATTTTTAGGCACTAATGTTCTCAATGGAGATATAAGCAATACTTTTGTATCAGGCCTTCATTTTGCTTTCCTAGTATCAGCTATTATAATTCTAGCTTCTGCAATTCTTTCAATATTGGGTGGAAACACTGCACAAAAGGTTCAAAAGAGATAAATCGTTGCTTTGTGGATTAGTTGAATTTTCTTATATCTTGAACTAGTTAGTTCAAGATAAATTTTGGGACGATTAAAGTAAGTTTAACGTTATTTCTGAGAAAAAAAGGAAGTCAATAAAGCATGTTGCTATATTCTATCTTAAAATGGCTAATCATCTTGTAGTGATCTTGCTTGATTATTTTTAGATGTTATGCTTTACGCAATTTTAGAGTAAATAACTGTTATACTTAAAAAATACAGAAAAGTATTTAGCTATAGAAGGAGAAAAGAAATACATGGGAATATTTGACAAAATGAAAAAGAACGTTAGTGATGTTATAAACACTACTGAACATAGATTAACTGGAAGACCTCCAGTAAAAGGCAAATTCATCACAAATATCCCAAAGGCATTAATGGTTGAGGATTGGTATTGGGACGAGGAAGGCGTTTTTACTTTGGAGAAGAAGCCAGGACTTTTAAGTTCTGGTATAAAAAAGGGGAAAATAATAAGATGGCAAGAGATTGACGATATAATACCATTAAACGTTAGTCAAACATCTAATTATAGTGCTTTTGGATTATCTGGAGAGACAAATATGATAGGAGATTGGGTGATTAAGAAAAAGGACGGAGCTACAGTTACTATAAAATATGTAATAGACCCAATAAATAGGGCAGAAGCTTTTAAGAAAATTTACCTAAATAAAAAATAATTTTCTAATCTCTTACTTTTTGCTTTAATATAAAATAAGATTTACTGATAACTAATCTATGAGTTATGTAATCTTAATTGCTCTTTTGTTTATAAATAATCTTACTCAATCATGTAATCCATTATATTCTTTAGATAAGTAATTATCATGCCAAAACAAACGGAAAAATATTTAGCTATAGAAGGAGAAAAGAAATACTGAAACGAGGATAGGGGAAGTTCTGAGTATAATATTGTATGTATTAGCAGCATTATTTATTCTGGGGGGTATCGGTCTAATGGCATCACCTCCTTCTCCAGCTTCAACTATGGGTGCAATAGTGGGCTTTGGTTTCGGTGCATTATTTATCATATTAGGAATTATAGCCTCAAGGAAAGAATCAGCCAACTCGGAAAAATTAACTCTTATAGCTGGAAAAGGATTATTTTCACCCTGGTATTATATTGGGAAGGAAGGAATATACAAGGGAAAGAAACTGTTACTCGGATGGAATGAAATCGCTAATATTTTTGTTATTCATGAGTACGAGATAACTAAATCAAATCTAAGTGTAAGGACATTACAAACTGGTGTTCCTTCTATGAGCGGAACTATCTATAAAATGGGAACTTTTAGAGTGATAACTAAGGATGGTAGAGAAATAGATATTAAGAATGTTATAAACCCAAAAGAAATTTTAGAATATATAAAAAACGTCTATTTAAGGACCCTCTAAAGTACAATAATTTCTTCAATTTTGCGAAAAAGATCTTTAGAATATTGTTAATTTTGTCATGGTGTAGAGTAAGTGTGATAACGTCCCCTTAAATTTTTGCATACTCCTACTCGTGATCTTGTCCCGCATGTTAGATCGTGGGGAACGTTTAGCCAGTCTATGAGGGTTTTTACTCCCATGTTCACTTTTGGCTTGTATTGTTTTCTTTGTTCTCTTTATACAAATTTTACAAGAGTAAAGCTTGTCTTCTTGTTTAGGAGTGTTGTTCGTGAAAATCACCGTAGGAGGTTCCACATGCTTTGCCTCTAACATGGCTAGGCGATGGCTTGAAGAGCCGAAGGAGTTCATATTGGCTAAGTTATTAATGATATTATGCTCAAATTTAAGAATATTATTTGCTAACATAATATATATTTTTTATCAAAATCTTTATTTAATAATACTTTTTTGTATACAAAATTAAATATTTAAGATGTAAACTATAAATTACATAATATATTTCATTTATGAACAATATGAACTCCATTTAAGATATAATTATATATATTATATATAGTTTTGTCTTAGAAATATTTTTCGTATCCAAAAAATCTATATACTATATAATAAGCGTAAATTATTTTTATATAAAAATACTCAAAAAAATTTATTAAGGTTATTATATCATACTTTATCTCAATTTATATCTAGTATAGTCTGGTAATATTCGCCTACCCCTTTTAACGTAAACTTTAACAAAATGATATAGCCCAAAATATAATAGATCCTATAATGGGATTATATCTATACGTCAATCTTTCAGTCGATACACTAGTATACTGAATTATAATAATAATTCTCTATAATTTAAAAATTTATTATGTAAAAGTTTTATTCCTTTTAAACATTTTTTATTTTTTCTTTACATGTATGTATATTTATGATTGAAAAATGTTATTTGGTTATATCTCATTAGCTATAATATCGTGATTTAGTAAGTATTTATATTAGGGCTACGCTAATTTTATAAATATAGATAACAATGTTATCTATATGGAACCAACTAAAAATCTAAGGATTTTAAGTATAACTTCTCTTGCACACTTTATGAACGACGGTACTTTTCTAGTTTTTCCGTTATTAATAGTATACTATACAACAATTTATCACGTAAGCGTAGTATTTCTTGGCACTTTAGCTATAATTTATACATTACTTTCTGGGTTACTTTCTCCATTCTTTGGGGATTTTGCAGATAAACATGATAAAGACGCTGTATTGATGGCGCTTGGGATTTTCTTAGAAGCGTTATCTTTTCTATTTTTTGCTTTGTCGTTTTCTATTCCTAGTTTGATCTATGTTTTAGCTTCCTTAGCTGCAGTTATTTTAGGTATTGGACAAGCCTTTTATCATCCGATAGGCGGTGCTATTTTATCTAGAGTTTTTGGTAAGAGTGCAGGAAGAGCTTTGGGAATAAATGGCTCTATGGGAAGTATAGGGAGATCTGTAATGCCTTCAATAGTTACTTTTCTTATATTAGTTTTTGCTGAAGTTACTGGTCTTCTTTTAGTTTCTGCATATATGATAGTTGCTTCATTGTTGATATTCTTTGGATTAAGATTTTACAAGAGAGGTAGTAAAGAAGAAATAAGGAAATCTAAAGAGAAATTGGAATCGCAGTTTTATAGATTTCTATTTATTTTAGGTTCTATAGTATTTATAAGGAGTATGTTCATTACTGGTACAACAACTTTTTTGGGAGATTTTATTTATGATATTTATCTTTCAAAGACTCTGGCTGGTATATTTTTAACAGTAGGATTTATAGGTTCTGTATTTGGACAGCCTGTATTTGGCTGGATTACTGAGAGAAAAGGTGGCAGATACGCCTTTGTATTAAGTAGCATAATCTCCATAATATTCTTCTTACTTTTCTTGATATTTTCTAATAATCTAATAGTATCTTCACTGTTCTATACGCTCTTTACTTTTGCTTCATTTAGCTCTTTTCCAGTTCTCCTAGGCTATGTGGGTCAAACTTTTCCTAAAAGTTTCTTTACTGTCGCAAACTCATATATTTGGGGAGTGGGAGTTACGGTAGGAGGAGCTGCTGGTACTGCAGTTATAACGCTCTTGCTTGGAATGCATTTTTCTATATTAACGTCTTTCTATATTATGTTTGGATTAGCAATAATTTCTGCTATATTGATGCCATTAATACCAAAAAAGATATCTAAATAAATTACCATATTTTTGATAATTCTTCTGCTGTTACTATGGGGAAGAAAGATTTCATATTTTCTAATGATCTATCGTGGGCTTCTTTGTTTCTTGACGATACTGCGTCTTTTACTATAACTGGTACATATCCATAAGCAAATGCATCTCTAGCACTAGTTTCTACTCCTATTTCTGTTGCAATACCAGTGAACACTATGGTAGTTCTTGCAGAATTCTTCATTAAGAGATCAAAATTTGTTCCAACAAAAATGCTCCAAGTATTCTTATTCAGTATTATGTCATTTTCTTGGGGTTCTATTGCTAATTTCATTTCTTCTGGCTTAAATTGGAATCCTCCTCTGTACATAATTTTTGACGCTGTTGATTCAAAGCCTTTAGGATAAGGTGTTATTTTTGTGAAAAGTATTGGAACACTTGCTTTCCTAGCTGAGTCAATAACTATTTTAAGATTCTTTAGGAATTCGTCTTTATTAAAAATGCTATTTACTAAAGCTAAGTGTACATCCCAGACTACTAGGAGTGATTTTTGAGGATCTAATATCTCTTTTACTGATTGCATATAGATATATCTAAAATAATGTTAAAAAAATTAATGTTCGAAATAGAAATTTTTGCATTATTGTAAGTAGTTAATTTAGCTATTAGTTAGATTTAATATAAATAATGTTGATAAAGCACTATGGACAAGGACGTTATAAAAATAGCGTTTTCGGCGTTTTTTAGTGATCTGGGTTATCAAGCAGTAGTGGCTTCATTTCCTTTGTTGTTAGTATTCTATTTTCATGTTCCTATCTACGTATATGGTATAGTCGAATCATTTAGCTATGGGGTTGGGCTTTTCTTTTCTTTCTTGGGTGGATTATCTGCAGATAGATTTGGAAGTAAGAGAACTTCTATATTTGGTAACGCGCTTATAGTGTTATTATCTTTTACTGGATTTGCAAGAAATGCTATTGAGGCTATATTATTTTTCCTTTCTGGTTGGTTTATGAGAAACTTAAGGAGCCCAGCAAGAAGAACAATGGTTGCAGAAATAACTAAGGATGAAGAAAGGAAGAAGGCTTACGGAATTTTACATGCTTTGGACGTAGGTGGCGGAATGCTCGCTATAGTATACTTGACTATATTATTATACCTTAAGGTATCTCTATACTTTATTCTTCCATTTACAGCTATTCCTATAACTATAGGTACGCTGCTCTTAGTTTTTTCTAGATCTGGTGGGAAAAAACCTAAAGAAAAAATAAATTACAAGGTCATCACTGGAATATTGATCGCAACAGCTTTTTTTGGAATAAGTACCTACAGTCCAGGATTTCCTATAATAACTGTTACACAATCTACTCACGAAATATATTTGGGAGCTTTAACTTATGGTATATATTTAGGGGCTTCTGCTCTCTTTGGATATATATTTAGCTATGTTAGAATCGGGGATTTCCAAGGTCTTTTTTCAGGATATGTTCTATCTGCTTTAGCTAGTTTGGGTTTCGTATTTCTTTTTGGATTTAAGGCTGAAGGTCTTTATCCTCTTGTTTTTCTGCTAGGAATAGCCATGGCATCTGCAGAAACTTTTGAGCCAAGTATAATTTCTAAGGTTTCTGGTCAAAATATAGGCAGAGGGATGGGACTTCTTTCTCTAGCTAGAGGTATAGGATACTTTATAGGAAATTCTGTCATGGGTATACTTTATACAATAAATTACGCATATGCATATACTTTTGCTTCTTTAGTATCATTCGCGTCTGCCATAATAATTCTTATACTGATAAAATATAATAAGTAAAATTTTTATTAAAACGTTTTTAATACTTAAATTTTGTTTGACTTTAATCTCTATTAGGTTAACTCAATTGGGCTATATAGCGAATTTTATATTATCGAGTAATATTGTAGTAAGATAATATCTACTTTGTCTTTTTAAATAAGAAATTTTAGTATTATTATATAATTATTTATAAAATCTAATATAGCATTATATTAATTTCTTATTCCGGTGGTATTTCCTTAAATGTTATTGAAAGATCTATTCCTTTTTTATGATTGTAATACCTAGAAAGTAGATAAATTGTAATTCCTAAAGCAAAGGCTACGATTACAAAAGTTGCTGTTATATCATTAATCCCTGTTGGTGTCATAAATCCGAAAATTGGGTTTGTTCCTGCATCGAATGTTAAAAATGCTAGATAAAGTGCTGCTAGAGGTCCTGTTATTTTGAGTATTTTGATTTTGTTCTTAAAACCATAGATACTTGCGGCTATCATTACTGTAAGAAGGTATGAAGCGCCTAAGATAGTTGTTCCATATAACGATGCTGCAGCAGATAGTGAAAATACTGGAATAAGCAATAGTGATAGCGTTATAGTTAAGTCTAATAAATGGGCATATATTGGAGAACCTTGTGAGTTTACTTCCGAAAACTTCTCTGGTAAAACTCTATCAAAGGATAACGCAAAAACATATCTTGAAAACACTACTACTCCATAAGACAGTGTGTAAAAATTCCATGCTATTAATCCTAATCCTATTATCCATTGAAGTATTGGATTTGAAGCTACTGCAATAGCTACTGTCCAAAAATTGTAAGTAAAAGTAGGATATGCTAATAAATTCAAATTATAACCTGCTACTAAATTCATTTCTAAAAATCCTAATGTTACTAAGATAGCAGTAATACTTACTGCTAATATTACATTAAATTTTGCTATCTTATTATTTTTAAATTCTGAAGATACTGCAGCACCTGCGTTTATCCATGGATATGTATAGAGCGCAAATAATGGGAGGAGTGAAAACGTTGCAGCAATACTTATTGGAGGTAAGAAGGAATACTTTGGAATTACATTTGTTATGTTATTTGTTTGCAGGAAGGGTAAGATTTTAGTTCCGAAATCTGATGCAGAGAGTCCAATTGCTATCATTGCTATTATTAAACTAGATAATGAAAAAATGCCCAAAGCAGTTACAATACTAAAGCCCCATCTTGATTTCGTTATGTTTAACAATATGATTATTATAAAGAACGATGCCGAAATACCGTAAAATATTAGTCTATTAATAATAGGTGCATTATAAGGATTTACGAAGATTGTATTTGCTAAATAAAGAAGATCTGGTATCTTATCTACTTGTCCTATCGTTGTTAAAGTACTATTTATTGATGCGCCAGAAAAGAATGAGATTATAGCAAAAAACGATGCAGATTGTATTAAGTACATAATGGCCATTATTGATCCTATTCCTCCACTTAAGTTTCTGGAAATCCAGATGTAATCTCCTCCAGTTCTAGAGATCTTACTTGTCATTATAGTATAGACAATTATTTCGGGAATCGTAAAAATTAACGCAAATATTGATGCTAACCATAAAACTCCTCCTTTCTCTAGATAGGGAGAAATAGAAGTATACAATGCTTCGCCTATAGATAAATTTCCTATATTAAGCAATACTGCATCAGTTAGGCTTACTTGCTTTATTAAGCCAGAGCTCTCCCTTATGAAGTAACTCTTGCTTTCTACCATAAAGTGATCTTTATGGTTTGGTATTTAAAATTAATACTCAAGTAAAAATTTAAAGAGTATTATCAAGCTATTTTTTACATAACTAAGTTAAAACAGATCTTAAGATTGTATATTAGGTTGTTTCGATAAATTTTATTATTATAATGAGGGTAAATGGTATCAATGCGAAAGAATTTTGTTACTATAGGGATAATATTGATAATTATTGGTGTTGTAATATTTGCTTCTTCTATGTATATAGCTACATCGTCACTTCATTATAATGAAATTAATTTAGCGCCAGGTCAGCAATATTCTTTGCATGTAACTAATACTGGCATATTTATGTATAAATCCAATATATCTTATCCAGTAAAACTTCTTCAAGACAACGTTACATTGACATCTTCTAGCTATAAATCAGGGTATTATAGTTACGTAGTAGAACCTTCTAATGCGCATGCTATAATAAATATATATAATAATTATACGGTTCCGCTTGAAATAGTATATGCAAATATTCCAATTTCATCGAGCGTCGTAATTTCAGGATTATTAGTTATAATCGCAATAGTTTTAGTAATAGCTGGTATAGTCATTGCTATTTATGGGGCGATAAAGAAGTAATCTAAATTTCGATAAATGGTAAAATAATCTTTTGATTTTTTCTACCAAGTAATATTTCTACTAAATTATCTAAAGTAGGTTCTGTAGAATATTCGTTCATAAAAAAAGCACCGTTAAATGGAACTAGAATTATTGAAATAAAATTATCTATTTCTTCTTGCGCTAATATTATTTCTTCTATAATTTCTTTAGGTATTGGAGAGACTTTGTTTATAATTAGAATTTTTTTTCCATTCCAAGATTTCGAATAGTCAACTGTAGTTTTTAGGCTAAACTTATCGCATACAAACAAATTTATTGAATTTTCTTGGTCTGGTCTGGCTAATCCAAGATCATAAATTTCAAAGTCTACTTCTTCATTTTCTACGGCATATTTATCAGGATAGACTTCTACTTTAAAATTCATTTCTCTAAGTTTTTGTGCGATGTAATTAGCAATCAAAGTTTTTCCTACTCCACCTTTGAGTCCTATTACTTTAATTTTCATTAATAATCACTTTACGTTTTTAATATAACGTTATCTATTTGTCTATTCTATATTGGTAATCCTATAAACATAATTTAATCTAACCATCCTAAAGTTTTATAACAATCAATGGAGAATCCACTAGATCTCATTTTAAATTTTATTAATACATTAAATAATTCCTGCCTTGTTACAGGTATATATGCAGAACCTAGTGGTCTACAAAATATTTCTTTAGACTCAGCTAATATATTATCTTTGTTCTTTTCCTTAATTTCTAATACAGATAGATCTGTAAACCATCTGTTTGGTCTTATAAGTAAATTTTCATTTTCTGTTTTTCCTATAAGTTCTCCTATAGCAGATTCCTCTTTTAATTGAGTAAAAATTACGACAGCATTCTTATTTAAAAAATATCCTATGATCCCTGTTCTAGGATCAGAAATAGGAAAATCCTTTCCTATAAGATAACTTTTATTTTCAGTATCAGAGTAATTTATTCCTACTGTTGAGTCTACATTCCATGTCAATTCTTTTCCCCATTTTTTAATTCCGATATTCAAAATTAATTTAGTATTTTTTGCAATTTTAGGTTCTAATGTAGGTGGAGATCCATTTATAGAAACTTTAACACCAGCTTCTCTTAAAGCTCCAGCTAACTCTAGTGTTTCCATTAAAGTATCGTCACATGGATATAAGTATATCACATTAAAGAAAATAAGTTTACGGAAAAGCTTTTTATACTGCTTAGTATCTATTCTTATCTCGATCTCTTTCCGATCTTTAAAGTCAATATCGGAGATCTCTGTCGCTTTATATATCATGTATAATGATTATCTGTCTATATAAGTTTTTAAGCTTTTTTAATTAGAATGTCATAAAAATCTAATCATATATTGTTAACAGTCAGAAAACTGTTTTTTATCTATTTTTTATATAGAATAACAATAGGATAATCGGAAAATAATTCTGATACGTTAATATTATTGGTTATTTTAACTTGATTATCTGTAAGAATATCAATAAAGTCTCCATCAAGTTTCATAAATGTATTCTTTAATTTATCTTTGAATGGATATGCTTCAGTTACAAATCTTGGAAATATTACTAAGATTCCTCTTCTCATAAAACCACAAATATTATTGCTTCCTTCTACTTCTAGTGGTTTATACCCAGAGAACGCTTCCGGATCTTTTTTCCTTAAGTTTAAAATCTTCCATGTAACATATAATTTATCATCAAGGTGTCTATTTTTCTTAATATTATTTAATTTATTTTTTAATTCCACAAAATTCACTTGTCTCCTATTGTCTGG
Organism: Acidianus brierleyi; assembly: GCF_003201835.2. Classification (NCBI taxonomy): domain Archaea; kingdom Thermoproteati; phylum Thermoproteota; class Thermoprotei; order Sulfolobales; family Sulfolobaceae; genus Acidianus; species Acidianus brierleyi. The sequence goes on from NZ_CP029289.2 coordinate 2,084,160, forward strand.
ATCAACCATGAGATATGTAAAACTCTCATTTCCTTGATAAATATCTGGTACGCCTGGCAGAGTCAATTTAAGTGTTGTCTGTATTATTGAATTCATTTTACCATAGAAGTCTATCTTCTTCCAAAAATCTAAAAATGAGTTCATGAATAATTGATTATTGAGAGCTTTTTCAATAAAATCCTTAACAGCATTTTCATATTTTATATTTGGCTCTATCCAGAATGTGTTTTCCTTTTCTTCTCTAATAGCCTTAAACATATAGTTTATTAATCTTTCTTTATATTCGTTGCTATACCCATTCCATGTACCTAATAACACTTGATAAAATCTATATTCATCGTTCTTTGTAGGTCCTATAGTTACGAATTTTTCGTTAAACTTAGACCATTCTAAAAGTTTTTTCTCCCATTCATCTGGTATTTCAGAAAGTACATTTATTCTTGCACGTACGTCCTCACTTAATTTAGTATCGTGTGTTGATGTAGTTAGCATTGAATTAGGCCATAAAATTTCTCTTTCAATGTTAAATAAATGGAAGTCTACACACGATATTCCATTAAGCCATGGAGTACCTCCTACTTCGTTCTGGGAAATAAGGGGATTATAATAATAAAAGAATGTATCTTCTATTCCTTTAGCCATTACTGCAGGAGAGAATTGTTCTATTCTTTGCAAGATCTCCTTATTATTTAATAGATTGAGTATCTTACTGTCTTTAGAGCATTCTTCTATGTTTTTTATTACTTCAGTATCTATCCAACTGTAATTCTCTACGTAAGTTCTGTAAATATTTATACATACTAAAAAATTAATTAATGTTTCCCTATAATCTTCACTTAACCCAGTTATTCTCAGTAACCTTTCTATATCTCCTTTAAAGAGCTGGTCTATTACTTTTCTCTTTTCTCTTACTAATAAATCTTTGGAAAACTCTATTCCAGTAAAATTATAATAAATTTTTCTCATTTTTTCCATATTCTTTATAAATAGTAAATTTAAAATTTTTAAGAAATCATATCCCGTAGTTCCTTCGATTTTCCAATCTCTCAATCTTTCGTTCTCTCCTAATATTTTTTCAACAAATAGGTAAATGTTTCCTAAATTAGCTCTCAGTCTTTCTATATATTGTTTAGGATCATATAGTCCATCTATATGATCTACTCTTAAACCTTCTATGTATCCTTCTTTTACTAATTGAAATATCTTTTTATGAACTTCGTTAAATACATCTTCGTCTTCTTCTCTTAATGCTATTAAGCCGTTTACGTCGAAAAATCTCCTATAATTTATTTTATTGGAAGATTCTTTCCAAAAAATTAGTTCATAATTCTGGTCTTCTAATATTTCTTGTAAATGTTTATTTAGACATTCTTCGTCAGCGCAAGAATATTTGTTCTTAATTTTTTCTATACTATCGTCTTTTATAGGCAATTTTAATTCATAGTATCTTATATAAAAAGAATTATCTTGTTTTTCTATTCTTAATTTTTTAATATCTTCAGGATTGCCTAATATTGGTAATAATATTTTATTTAAACTCCAATCTATATCAAAGAATTTAGCATAAGTTGAATTTTTACCATATTTTAAAACATCCATCATGTAAGGATTTTCTAATGCCATATGATTCGGTACTATGTCTAGAATTATTCCTATGCCTTTTTCTCTAGCTTTTTTTGATAATTCTATAAACTTCTCTTCTCCTCCTAATTCCTCGTTTATTTTAGTGAAATCGAAGACGTCGTATCCATGACTACTGCCTTTTCTAGCTTGTAAAATTGGAGATAAGTAAAGATGTGTTATTCCTAGATCTTTTAGATAATCTAGTATTTCAATGACTTGTTGGAAATTAAAGTTTTTATTAAGCTGCAATCTGTAAGTTATCAATTTTATATCCTCCTATAAACTATTGCAGATCTACCCTCAATCTCTAATTCCTGTTCTGCTTTAACTATCTTCTCTTCTTCTTTTGGATCTCTATCATAAGACCAAAGAATTAGTTCCCATTTTTCTCCTATTTTAGGCACTTTAAATTTTATGGTATTTGGATTTGCGTTTAGAATTATGAGAAATGTATAGTCTGCTACTCTTTCTCCTCTTTCATTAATCTCATCCATAACGTCTCCTGATAGAACGAATGCTATTGTATTTGTTGGTGAATTCCAATTGTTTTCTTTTATCTCTAGTCCGTCTGGGCCTAGCCAAGTTATATCTTTATAAGGGGCTCCGAAAAGTTTTCTTCCTTGGAAAAACCTTCTTCTCCTAAATATTGGATGGGACTTCCTTAAGAAAATAGACGATTTAACAAAGTCATGAAATTTCTTTTTCCTATCATCTAAATTCCAGTTAAACCAGCTAATCTCGTTATCTTGACAAAAAGCATTATTATTGCCTCTTTGAGTTCTACTAATTTCGTCTCCTCCTAGTAACATTGGAACTCCTTGGCTTATGAATAATGTTATAATAAAGTTTCTTTTTTGCCTTTCTCTACATGCTATTATATTAGGATCTTCAGAAGGCCCTTCAAATCCACAATTCCAACTATAATTTTCATCCATACCGTCTTTATTATCCATTAAATTTGCTTCATTATGCTTCTGATTATAACTAACTAGATCCTCTAGTGTGAAGCCGTCATGTGATGTAATATAATTTATGCTGGCGAAGGGCGTTCTTCCTGATCCCATGTAGAGATCTGGAGAACCCATTAGTCTGTTTGCTAATTCGCTATAAACTATTGGTTCTCCTCTCCAAAATCTCCTTATTGTATCTCTATATTTTCCATTCCATTCTGCCCATTGATATGGAAAATTTCCTACTTGATATCCTCCTTCTCCAACGTCCCATGGCTCTGCTATTAATTTTACTCTTGAGAGAACAGGATCTTGTTGAATTGTTACAAAAAAGGTGGATAACATGTTTACGCTGTATAGTTCTCTTGCTAGAGCTGAGGCTAAATCGAACCTGAAACCGTCTACATGCATTTCTAATACCCAGTATCTTAGACTATCCATAACCATTTGCAAAACTCTAGGATGCCTTAAATTTAGGGTATTTCCTGTTCCGGTAAAATCCATGTAGTATCTTGGGTTCTCTGGGTTTAACATGTAGTATGATTTGTTATCTATGCCCTTGAAACTTAGCGTAGGACCTAGTTGATTACCTTCTCCAGTGTGGTTGTAAACTACGTCGACTATAACCTCTATGCCTGCAGTATGGAGTTCTTTAACCATCTTTTTAAATTCTATAACTTGTTGTCCTAAGCAACCGCTACTGGAATATCCACAGTCTGGTGCAAAATATGCTATAGGATTATAACCCCAATAATTAGTTAGACCTTTATCGAGTAGCCATTTATCTCTTACGAATTGTTGAACTGGCATTAGTTCTAGAGCCGTTATTCCCATATCTTTCAAATATGATATAACTTGTTTTGACGCTATTCCCATAAACGTTCCACGTAGATTTTCGTCTATGTCATCCCTTAATTTTGTCATTCCTCTTACATGTGTTTCGTAGATGATTGTTTGACTCCAAGGTATCCTTAGACTAAGAGGTCTATCTCCTTCCCAGTCAAAAGAATCTTCGTAAACAACAGATTTAGGTATAAAAGGGGTAGAATCTCGTTCATCAAAGGAGAGATCTTGATTTTGATCTCCCATTTTATATGCAAAAAGAGAATCATCCCATTTTATAAATCCTGCAAGAGCTCTAGCATATGGATCTATGACTGCTTTATTTTTATTGAACCTTAAACCCTCTTCTGGTTTAAATGGACCATCCACTTTATAGGCATATAATTGTCCTGATAAAATACCTGGTACCAGAACGTGCCAAAGATCTCCAGTCTTTTCTTTAACATCTATTATCTCTTTAGGTTCTTTATCATCGGGATGGGAAAATAATAATAGTTGAACTGATGTAGCGTTCTCAGAGAATAATACAAAATTTGCTCCATCCTTAGTTATTGTAACTCCTATAGGATAAGGTTCTCCTGGTCTAGTAGGTCTCTGAACAGTAGACATAGTATAAGAATATATCAAGAGGTTTTTTAGTTAGCGTTTCTATAAATAGCAGCTCCTCTACCTATTTTAATCTCTCCTTCTATGTATTCTGGAAATTCAGCAGTAGATAATATAAGTTTCCATTTTTTCTTTAAATGAATAGTAGAATCTTTAAATGCTGCTACGACTAATAATTTATCTCTTTCAATTAACAATGAATTATCTTCTATTTTTACTAGAATATTTCTTGAATGATCGAGCTCTTTTTTAATTTTTATAATATTTTTATAGAAATTTAGTATTTCATAATCTATTTTCCAACTTAACTTAGATTTATTATAAGTGTCGTCTGATTGAGGATCGTAATAATACTCTCCTAATTCTTTTTTTCTACCTTCCCTTAATGCATTAATTAGCTGAACATCTGAAAAGTCAGTAAAAAATAAGAAAGGATTTTTTTCTCCATATTCTTCTCCCATAAAAATCATTGGTATATAAGGAGACATAAAATATAGAGTGGAAAGTATTAGAAAGTTCTGTTTATCAATTAAATTTAGTAATCTTTTACCGTCTTTTCTATTACCTATCTGATCGTGGTTTTGAATATATACAATAAATTTATTTCCTCCTAGATCTCCCACCGGTGCGCCATGAGTTTTTTTCCTGAAATTTGAATATACTCCATCATATATAAATACTTTCTCTAAAGCTTTTACTATTTGTTCTATAGATCCAAAATCTTCATAATATGAATCTCTCTCCCCAGTAGCGTAAGCATGTAACGCGTGGTGAAAATCATCAGACCACTGAGCGTCAATGTTATAACCGCATTTTTCTTTAGGCGATATTATTTTAGGATCGTTCAAATCACTTTCTGCTATTAAATTTATTTTTCTTTTTAATTCACTTTCTGCTATTTTAATTTTATCAGAGATTTCGGATAATATATGTTTTGGAGAAATGTCGTAGATACTATGTACCGCATCTAATCTTAATCCATCCATATGATATTCGTAAATCCAATATAGTGCATTTTGAGTCACATAATGCCTTACTTCATCACTCCATGCTTCATCATAATTAAAAATTGGACCCCACGGAGTAGTATATCTTGAAGAAAAATAAGGTCCAAATTTTCCTAGATAATTACCCTCAGGACCTACATGATTATATACTACATCTAAAATTACTCCTAGGCCTTTTTTATGTGCTTCATTAACTAATCTTTTTAGTTCATAAGGGCCACCATAGCTATTTTGTACAGCATAAAGAAATACTCCATCATAACCCCAGTTTCTCTTTCCCCCAAATTGAGATACTGGCATTAATTCAATGGCTGTAATACCTAAGTTTTTGAGATAATCTAGTTTTTCTATAACTCCTTGAAAATCTCCTCTTTCACTAAATGTGCCTACGTGTAGTTCATATATTATAAGGTTATTCTGATCTATACCTTCCCATTCTTTGTCTTCCCAATTAAAATTTTCACATAAAACCTTAGATTTACCATGAACTCCTTCAGGCTGATATCTAGATGCAGGATCTGGTATTTCCATGTTTTCTATTAAATATGAATAATATTCCACATCCTTATCTTTCAGCGAAAAATATCCCTTATCTTCCTTATTCATCTCTACTATTTCCTTTTTATTCTGTTTGTATAGAACTATTGATAAAGAATCATAGTACGGTGACCATATTCTAAAACTTACATTAGACTTTTCACAATTTGCACCAAGATCTAGTTTCCAGGGCATATAAATACTATTATTTAAATATAAAAAAGCGAATCTATAGAGTATTAAATAATGGAAATTATAATTACTTTCTATCAGAATTATTAACCAAATATATTAGTATGATTCAGATAATAGCGAAATAAAGTAGCTATTGTTTAATATTAAAGACGTAAAGACTAGTTTATTATCAATAATATCTATATAGTCCTATATAGTCCTATTGGAATATATAGAATAAGTATATATTTTCAGTAAAAGACTCTCTATACGAAAGAAAGATGGGATCACCTTTCAAAAATTCGCCATTTAAAGAATTTGATGATCTAAGGCTAAGTTTTAATCATATCAAAGTTTGGTACACTTCTGGCATGGGATTCTTTACTGATGCCTACGATTTGTTTATCATTTCAGCAATGTTAGATATATTTGGAACGCAAAATTTACCAGGATTTCATTTAACTCCTTTTACTGAGTCATTATTAGCATCCTCTGCGTTAATCACTGCGGTCTTAGGACAGCTAACTTTTGGATTCTTAGCGGACAAATTTGGCAGAAAATCAGTTTATGGAATAGAGGCAACTTTGTTGGCATTGGGAGCTTTACTTTCAGCTTTTGCTCCTAACATAATTTGGCTAATAATATTCAGATCTATAATGGGATTTGGAATAGGAGGAGATTATCCAGTATCAGCAACTATAATGAGCGAATATGCCAATGTAAAAGACAGAGGCAAATTAGTTGCTCTAGTATTTGCTAATCAAGGTTTGGGAAGCTTAGCCGCAGTAGCAGTAGGCGCAATTTCTGCTTATGTGTTACCTTTGTCAATAGCGTGGAGAGTTATGGCAGGCATAGGTGCAATTCCAGCAGCTTCTGTTATATATCTAAGGAGAAAAGTACCAGAAACTCCCAGGTATGCTGCACTAGTAAAGGGAGATTATAAAGAAGCTCAGAGATCCGCTACATTTATGGGGACTAAATTACAAGCGAATAATGTAGTTAGTAAAAAACTTTCATTTGGTCAATTCTTAGGAAAATATGGGGCATTACTTTTAGGTACTGCTGGTACATGGTTTATAACGGATATAGCGCTTTATGGGACTGGAATATATTCTGGTGCTATAGTTACTTCAATTTTAGGAAAGCCTCCGTCAATTGGATATGAGATAGTAGAACAAGGCGTTCCTTTCACGGTAGGATTCTTTGGGTACTTTACTGCAGTAGGATTAATGGATAGATTAGGAAGAAAGTGGATACAAACGCAAGGCTTTGCTATTATGGCAGCAATATATGCAATAGTATCAGCTATATTGGTAACTTCAGGAACAAAAGTTACAGGATTTATAATTCCAACAACAGAAGCTTTCGCAATATACGCTTTATCATACTTATTTATAGACTTTGGTCCTAATACTACTACATTTGTTATACCGGCGGAAGTATATCCTACTAACTATAGAACTAGGGGGCATGGTATTTCAGCAGCAGCAGGAAAAACTGGTGCAGCAATAACTACATATTTGTTCCCATACCTATTAACAGGAATAGGAATTAAGGGGGTCTTAGAGATGTTAGCAGGAGTTAGCATAGTAGGCGCGTTGCTTACAGTGTTCTTTATAAAAGAGCCAAAGCTAAAGAGCTTAGAAGAGATATCTGATGAAGAAACAGTAGAAAAACAATCTTCGCAATCTCAATAATTTTAAGTAATTAAATGGTATTGTGTTTTTTATTTAGTTATATATAATAATATAATGCATATGTATGAACTTAGTAAGAGACTAAACTGGTAATTTTTTAAGTATCGTATATCGAGTAAACATATGGACGTTGGTATATTTCTTGCGGCTTTTGGAATAAGTCTTCTAGAACTGTCAGAAGCTGGAGCTGTAGCAGTTATCTATAGAGGGATATTTAATAGCAATAAACCTTACATTTATGCAATATTAGGAGTTCTTACAGTACTAATTCCAACTTTTCTTTTAGGCTCTTTTATATCTCTATTACCATTAAATTACGTACTTATAGCAGCAGGAATCATTCTTTTTTATTTTGGATATAGATTATTAAGAAGTGCTAGAAGATCAATTAAAGGCTTACGGAAACCACATGAGAAAGAAAAGGAAGAAAGTATAGCGGTTGTATATACTATAGGAGCTACAGAAGCATTTGAGGCAGCATTAGTCATTATTGCGTTAATACCTCAAAATTACGTATCTACTTTGATTGGTACATTGTCAGCTTCATTAGTAGTTATAGCTCTGACAATAATTCTAAAATCTCAAATAATGAAAATAAGAGTTCCTCAGTTAAAGTACGCATTATCTGCACTTCTTTTTAGTCTAGGAACTTTATGGTTTGGCGAAGTATTTATTGGTATAGATGAAATATTTCTTCCATTATTTTTTGTAGTATATCTAGCTGTAAATTACGCATTAATAAGAATATAACGATATTAGAAAGATAAGTCAAAATTTTTTATGACATGTTTTATAGGATCCAGCGATTGTTATAATTTTTACTAAAAATGTCTATATTATTTTAAAATATATCTAATTACTTCCTGAAGTGGAAAATGTCATTCCGTTGATTATTACTGAAATTAATATTATTATTGTTCCTATAAATTGAACAAAATTTAGACTTTCCTTCAAAAATATGTAAGCTAAAATTATCGTAAATACTGGCTCTAAAGCCGAAATTATAGTTGCTGTTCCAGAATCACTCTTTTTCATTCCTCTATAGAAGAAAAAATATGGTAAGATTGTTGCAAAAATACCAAGATATATGCCTCCAAAAATAGAAGGTAAGTTTATTTTAGAGAATATTTCGAGTATTATTACAAATGGAATAGACCATATGGACTGAGAAGCTATCATTTCCCACTCCTTTGATCCTCTAATTTGTAAATATCTAGAGTAGGAAACCAATAGAGCGTAAGTAAAGCCCGACATAAGGCCTAATAACGTTTCCATCAGATTTAACGTTCCTTCATAGATTATGTAAAGGCCTATAACGATACATATAGAGGATATGATTTTTATTGCGTTTGTAGATTCCTTAACAAGGAGTTTAGATAACATGAAAACCCATAGAGGCGCAGTATATAATAAAACAGCAGATAATGCTGCTCCGTCTATAGTTATGGTATAAATGTATGTTTCGTAAAAAGCTGCTGCGAATAAACCAAGAATTATTTGTTTGAGGTTAAGTATATTTCTAATTTTTATAATGAAAAAAGATATTATTGCTGAAGAAATACTTCTAAATAAAACTAATGAATAAGGATTAGCACCTTGGATATAGAAAAATTGTGTTGCTATACCAATAGTTCCCCATAAGAACGAGGTTAATAATAGATCATAAAAACCTTTCTTTAAGTGCATTAAAATAATTTCATAATTAGGTCTATATTATCTTAATTGATTTTAGGTAAACTAATCCATTGTCAAGGATGGCTCTATGTTAAGAAAAATGTTTATTAATATAATTAATATATTAAGTTAAAGATTATAAGAGCTCTATTCTGAAGCTGTAGTATTTGTTGAGAGAATCTTTTTACAATCTCTTTTTATCTATTTATAAAACGATTTTGCTCTACGAAATGTCAGGTTAAAGAGCTAGATAATATAAGATTGTTGCGAATATACTCTTACAATGTATAGATTCATAGTCAAGGATAATAGATAGTTAAACATAATACTGAAAGATTTTAATAATTATTTTAGTTGGAAAGTTGGTTTGCCCATATTATAAAAACGGAGCTTGTTATTCTCCGTCATTAGATCAACCAGATGCTAGTGTAACCTCTAAAGAAAGATGTCTAAAGAATTTTAAAGTATGCAGATATTTTCAAAATGAGACTAAATTAGATATTAAAAATTTTTATTTTGAAATGAAAACAAAGCTTTCAAGCGAGTGTAATTATTATGAGCTTAAGGATGTTGGTAGTGGATTTGTAGCATATTGCAAGGTACTTAACAGAATTATAACGGAATCACAAGCAATTAACTGTAATAAATATTGGAATGACTGTCCTTTAAGAGCTATTATGGATATCCACTGAAAGGTTCTATAATTATTTTGCCAGTTTTACCGCCTGCATCCAATGCAAGTTTAGCGTATTCTTTTGTATTTGTCGGCATTCCACTAATATAGAATAATGCGTCTTGATAAGGTCGTAATTCATCTGCGGAAGGTTTCTCAAATTTTGCTACTTTTTCCAAATCTTCTTTGAATAATATAGTTCCATCATCATCAGGTTCATAGAACAATATTATTTTTGATTTAGGTTTATCTTTCAATAAGTAAAGGATCATTGATCTTATAGGTGTTATTCCTATACCTTTTGTTATAAATACATATTCGTCTGAATCTTTTATTACAAATTCGTCTTCAAATGGGCCTTCAAAACTTAACTTATCTCCAGGTTTCAAGGTCGATAATCTTTGTTTGAATGCTGAATTTCTAATTTTAGTAGCAAACATTAGAAAGTCCTCAAAAGGCGAACTAGCTATTGAAAATGTTCTCTTATCATTGTCAAAGATTACATCTATAGTATTGCCTGGTTTAAAGTTTAATTTGGTGTCTAATTTCATTATCAATTTATCTCCAACTTTATCTATTGAAAGTATTTTTGCATCCATATTCTAATTACAGATAGGAAGTAAAAAAATGGTTCCATTAATTAATGACTTTAACTCCATTTTATTACTGTTTTAATCTCTCCAGGTATTTTTTTGCTTACTACCTCAGGTCCATTTTCAGGAGAAACCATGGAAGTAATCATTCTAGGCACTAATGATCCATATTTTTCTTTCCAAAGTGTCAAATAGTTTACGGCTTCCCTGAAATGCTCCTTGCTGGCATTTACACTTCCTACTACGGCAATGTTATTTTCTACAAAGAATGTTACTAGATCTGCGTCTATTTCCACTTTATCTCCTGAAGATGTACCAAAGAGTACTAAAATAGCATTCTTTTTAAACTTCTTTAAAAGAGGTAAAAATGCTGACGGATAACCAGTGGTATCTACAATAACATCGGCAGAAGGAAGTTTTTCTAATCCTTGTGTAGTATTATAAAATGTTGTACTCATTCTTTCTGCTATGTATGCCTCTGTAGGAGAGGGATCTCTCTTATTAAGGAGATATACATTAAATCCGTTAGTTCTTAAAAGAAGGGAAAAGAAAGTTCCTATTGGTCCAGATCCAACTACCAACGCATTTCTGCATTCGTAAGTAGAGTCTCCACAAGTCCAAATCATTCTATTCTGTATATTTAATATTTCATCCACTGCTTTTACTACATTGGATAATGGTTCTGTAAGCATCCCTATATCTTTTATAGGCTCTGGAACTCTGACAAGATACATTACATCGTCAACAAATTCCTCTCTCATAAATCCATTAAGTCCTCTTATACCAGCTTCTACAAATTTTCCAGTTTCACAGAAATCTGGTCTTCCTATTTTACAATTTAAGCAAATACCACAGCCTCTTCTTACTACTGGAACTACTAAATCACCTTTTTTAAATCTTTCAACTCCTTCTCCTACTTCTTCTACAACCCCCATAGCTTCATGGCCTAAGATTAGCTCTGATGCATTTTCTTGTGGTCTAGAAAAAGTTATTTTTCCGCTAACTATTCCTCTATCTGTACCACATATTCCAGTATAAAGTGTTTTTATTCGTACTTGACCAGGTTTAACTTCTTGAGAAAGTTCTATATCTTTAACTTCTGCGCCAGGGTTAGGTGGTTTTACTATAATAGCTTTCATGTATATATTTAAGATAATAATAGATAAAAAATAATCCTTTTAACGGTATGTGTTAATAATATGATCTTAAAGTTAATATCTAACGTATCGTAGTATTATAGAGTGCAAAATCAAATAAGGTTTTACCCAAAGAATTCTAATCGTGTACTTTGCGTTCATTAAGGATAATAAAAAAATTCTGTATAGCGACGGGATAATTAGTGAGTATGATGGTAAACTTAAAGTTAAAGACAATATAATAGGTTACGTTTTATCTCCTTCAGACGGTAAGCTAAAACAAACTAAGATTCCAGTTTATGATTGCTCTAAAGTAGAATTTTCTGGAGCATTAAGGGGAAAAGTATCTGATTTCTATATTTTTGAGTCTAAAGATTCTCTTTGTTTATATTTTGGAACTCTAGATAAAGAAATAAGTGGAGCAATTTATGATTTTGTAAGCGGATTGTCATTTATTAAAGGTGATAAGACAGAAATTATAAAAAATATGGATAAATATGAAGTAATTCAGTTTGCTTTAAAAAGTTTTAATGATGATGAAATAAAAAGATACGCAATAATTAATTTATCAAAGTTGAATAAATGTAATGAAGCTATAGACTTATACTTGAAATTAGATAAGAAATTCCCAGAAGAAGCTCTAGCAGCGGCTGAATGCTATGAGAAATTAGGTGAGGACTTAGAAGCATTAAAAATATACTCTTTCTTTTCTGAAGAAAAATATAAAGAACTTGAAAGTAAATTAATGAAAAAAGTTGACCTAATGATAGATGAATATAAATCAACAGAGAATCCTAAACGTCTGTTTGATGCATTAAATGTTTTACCTACGTATGATGCACCTGCTGTTAAATTAGGCTGGCACTATATGAAAAAGAGAAATTATAACGATGCAGTTAAGTACTTTGAGGAAGCTTTGAAAAGATCAAACAGTTACCAGAATATGTTAATGTTATCCTATGCGTATTTTAAATCAGGAGAGTATAGGAAAGCATATGATCTAATAGAAAATGCAGAGAAAATAAGAAGAACTGCTAACTCAGCCTATCTTAAAGGTTTAGCTTTAGAAGCTTTAAATGCTCCATCTAACGCAGAAAAGGAATTTACATATGCATGTAAAGAAGGAGTAGTAGAAGCATGTGAGAAAGTTTCACCAAATAAGTTATATTTACCTAAGGATTTTTTGCCGGAACAATGGCTAGGCTATGTACTTTATGGCTATGAAGTCAAGAAGATAATAGGAAATGGTGGAATGGGTTATGTATTGTTAGTAGAGAAAAATACTAGAAAATATGCAATGAAAATAATGAAAAAAGAATATAATTTTACAGAAATGCTATACGAGGTGGCTAAAATGCAAGAAATATCAAAGGGATCAAAATATGTGGTAAGAATTCTTTCAAGTTTTATAGACGAGAATTGGACTGATTACTTTTCATCTCCTCCTGCTATCATTATGGAATATATGGAGGGTGGAGATTTGAGGAAAATACTTATAGAAGAGGAGTATCAAAGTTTGCGACATTCAGTAAGATGGCCTGAAATAGTATCATTAATATATTCTAAAGTATCTGATGGCATAATACACATGCATAAAGAGGGTTATGTTCATTGTGATATAAAGCCTTCAAATATCTTATTTAGTTCAAAATTACAAAAATATGGAGAAGACGCTGAGACAGATATTTTAACAGAAAGATCTGTTCCAAAACTTTCCGATCTAGGCAGTGCAGTAAAATTTGGAGTTCCTGTAATACATTATACTCCTTATTATGCACATCCGCTACAGAGGTTTGGTTATAGAGCCGACTATAGTATGGATGTGTATTCTTTTACAGTATCTTTATATGTAACATTAACTAATAATTTCCCTTTCCCAGAATGGCTTGAAAGAGAATTAGAAGATGCTGTAACAGATTCTTCAAAGAGAGAGCAAGCGTTAAAAGATTTTTATAATGCAGAACCTAGAATGGATTACGTCCCAGACGAATATAGGGAATTAATAGAGAAAGGATTGAAAGGAGAGATAACTATGGAAGAAATTTCAAGGGAACTAAAGAATTTAGTAAGTAGTTTCTATAATATACAAGATAAAATTTTAATTTCCTCGTGAAATAGCTGTTTTCTTCTTTCTTCCTTTAAGTCTTGATAATAGTATTCCTGAGAACATAATTGTAATTCCTACTATAGAAAAATCAGATGGTAAGGACATGGTCTCTATTCCATCTATAGCTGTTGTAAGTAGCGGTACAGAAAAAGAAAGTACTGTAACCTTTCCGACTTTCTCCATCCTTAACATTTGATTCCATAAAATAAAGGTTAAACTTCCACCTAGGATCGAGACATAAATGAGATCTGCTATAAAATTATATGTAAAATCCAGCTTAAAGTCTAGGAAAGAGAAACCGAAGAAAAACATTGAGCCTATAATAAGCTGTGACGAATTTACAACAAATGGATCCATATTTTTTAGAAATCTAAAAAATACTGTAAAAGAAGCCCAGAAGAAGGCATTAACTAACGTGAATATAAGTCCTATGAGGGTATATCCAAAGCCTAGCGGTATTGAATAAATTATAACTCCTAAGAAGCCTACTGTAATCCCTAATATTTCAGTTATTTCTGGTTTCTCTTTTATAAGGAGTAGCGATAATGGCAAAGCAAAAAGCGGCATTGAGTAACTCAATACTGCAGATTCTGAAGGAGATACATAAAGTAGTCCATACGCCCAAAGTCCAGAACTTAAAGTAGTAAGAATCGTTAAAAATATTATATTTCTATTTATAACAATCTTCTTAGCTAATGGAAGTAATGAAATACCTCCAATTAAATATCTTATTGCCATAAAAGGTAAAGGAGAAGCATATTGTAATCCGTTTTTAACAAATTCATAAGAAAATGCGCTTAACACGATGTATGGAATAGCGTATTTTAATATTTTCAAGTTTTTATCAGTTATCGTCTTAGAGATTCCATTAAAATTGTTAATTGAAGCTGTAAAGAGTAGAAAGGCTTATAACTGAGAAAATGAAGTATAAAAGATTAAGTGAGAAGAAATGGAATACAGAAAAATCTTTGAGGGGGCTGCATATTCAATATTTGAAGACGATGAGGCTACATTGGTATTGTTAGAAGGGAAACCTGTTGCTGCCTCATGCATTGAACATGGTAATCATAACCTGTTCGATTTTGATTGCCCCCATGTAGAAAAACTAATGAAGAAAATTTTTTCTTAAACCCAAAAACTTATACTACGGCTATACATGCTATTTCTATAAGAACATCTCTAGGTAATCTAGATACTTCTACAGTAACTCTTGCAGGTGGTTTTGTACTGAAATACTCTTGATATATATCATTAAAATCTGAGAAATCTTTCATGTCTTTTAAGTAAATGAACGTCATAGTGACATTTTCTAATGAAGCTCCAGAACTTTCTAATATTGCCTTTATGTTTTCTATAACCTTCTTAGTTTGCTCTTTAATATTTCCCTTTATAATTTCATTTGTTTTTGGCTCTATAGGTATTTGTCCAGATACAAAAATTATATTTGAAGATTTTATAGCTTGAGAATAAGGTCCTATAGGCTTTGGGGCTTTTTCGGTATATATTACATCTTTCATTACATAAAGCAGACTCAATTAGGTTAAATTCTTTTTTTCTGAAACGAATGGTAAATGCAACTGATAGTGAAGTGCTATTAACATATCTCTTTCTGTTATTATACCCTTTGGCTTTCCTTCCTCGTCAAGAATTAGAAGTGAACCTATATTTTTAGATATTAATAGGGCAGCAGCTTCATTTATTGACTTATTTTCGTCAATAGTTATTACGCTCTTATTCATAACGTCCTTTATATATCTTCCAAAAAATGCTTCTGGTTCCATTTTCTCAACTGATTTTCCAGCAGATTTTACTGCGTCAGCAGCAGTAATCATTCCTATAACTTTTCCGTCTTCGTCAGCTACAGGTAGTCTTCTAAATCCTCTATTCAACATTTGTCTAACTGCCTGCTCTAAAAGTGTGTGTTTATATACTGTTGTAACTCTTTTTGACATAAACTTATTTACAGGGAATAACTCGTCAAGATCTTGAAACGCTAGTAAGAAATCTCTTTCTGTAACTATTCCTATAGGCTTTCCTTTTTCATCTAGAACGGGTAAAGAACCAAAGTTTCTAGTAACCATTAACGTTATTGCATCTATTATATCAGTATCTTCAGTTACTGTAACAGGGTTAGGCGTCATATAATCTGACGCTTTAGCATTTCCTAATTTATACAAATCTCCTTGAGTGCACGTAGTAGGGCAGAAACTTAAATAAACTGATAGAAGATCTCTCGTTGAGAGCAAGCCATGTATTTTATCGTTTGCCACTATAACTCGTCCTATTCCTCTATCATTAACTTTTTTGAACGCTGTTAGCAATTTATCATCTATTGATACTATTGGAGGATTCAAAATCTCTAAAGTTTTTATAATCATAAAATATGTGTGTAGAGAAGTTTTATAAATATTTTGAATGAGGAAAATTAATATTATATATTAACCTTGTTAATATTGAAGTCATTTGACTATTGGCTTAAAAATATTTATAAAAATCATTCTTTTATGGAACTTCCTACATGTTTATCTATAGTAATAAAAGACAATGAAGTTTTAATGATAGAGAAGAAAAGGGGTCTAGGTAAAGGTCTTTTGACGTTTCCTGGATGGAAAATAGAAAATGAAACCTCATATGAATGCGCATTAAGGGAATTAGAAGAAGAAGTAAACGTTAAGGGTTATGATCCACTATACGCTGGTAGAATTCTATTTAAGCAAGAGAATGGATATGTGATTTCTATGTACGTATACCTAATAAGGAAATTTTCTGGAGTTATAAAGGAAACAGATGAAGCTAAACCTTTTTGGCAAAGAACTGATGATATACCTTATGCAAGGATGTGGCAGGATGACAGATTTTGGCTGTATAAAGTTCTGTCAGGCAAAATAGTAGATTGTGTATTTACATTTTCTAATGATTGGAGTGAAATTATGGAGGGATATTGCTAAATACATGAACTATCCTGTCCTTACGAATAGGACTTTCTGCTTTATGACTTCATTTTACCAATGGTAGAGGGCGAAACTCACAGTGGGGGTCGTTATGATCTATATAGGAGCCCGATGGTAATATACCAACACTAGTATTTACTGAAAGTTCTTAGACTAGAATTTAACGGTAAATCCTTAAAATAAAAGCTATAAACTTTCTGAAAGTACTAACTGGACTGCTTATTGAAGCAGAGACGTACTACATAGACCCTTACTTTACCTAAGGCGTCTTGGCGACATTTAATTCTATGTATTCAAAATTTTCTCGCTTTCGTCAAGCATTCTCTTTACCTTATTTATTAACGGCAAAATATCATCTAATGAAAGCTTAGCTTCATGGAAGCCCCATACATAAAGAGTATAAGCAGAATTCCAATCGTCTAAAACCCAGTCTCCAGGTTTTTTGAGAGTTTACTTGATGCAGAAACTAGCCAACTAGTATACCATCTCTCTTCATCTAAAGCTTTCTTATATTCGTCTAGCGTGAACTTTTCTGAAAGCGCTTTTATAATCTCTTCAGCAACTTTGTATGCCCTTTCGAAAGCTTGTATTACGTCTTCTTTATTGTCACAAACTTGAAGTTTTAAAGCGTTTCCTTAGACGCCATTAGTTTACTCCTCTAATAAGTTCTTATGTTATCCTTTTTAGCTTTATATTATTTAGCAGATAAAAATTTTATAAAAATACTAATGTCAAGAATTGTAAATATTTTTTAAAGACGATAATAGGCAAAAAATCAGTGCACTTTATTATAATTTCTATGCGAATTTACATGATTTTGGTCTTCCGAATACTTTTGATGCTACTTTTGAAAGGCAAATATCCTCGTTATCATTACATATAAATATCTTTTTTCCACTTTTTGTAATTTTATCAAATTTTTCCTTATCCAAATTTTTAACGATAAATATGCTTTCTTCTTCATTAGTTTCTCTTATTACTCCATTATCGTAAATAACAAATCTCTTACCGTTTTCAAATGCTACCACTATATTCATCAATTACAGTAACGTGTATGCTATAATAAAAATACTTATTGAAACGCCTATCAGCATACTTCCCATAAATCTCATAACTTTTCTATCTATTTTCATAACATTAAAGGATGAAAGCGTTATATACGCTATACCATAAAATATAGCTATAACACCTATTATGTTCAAGATTATTTTAAATATTATGTCAGGACTCATATGGTTAATGTTATAGAATCTTAATTATAAATCTTCTATATGTTTTTGAGATAGTTTTCTAAGATAGGTATTGAGACATCATAACGGTATGATACATTAAGGTGGCCGTCTTCAAATTCCTCGTATATATGCTGTATATTTTTCTGTTTTAGCTTTTTATGAATTATACGTGAGCCGTATTGTATGTTAAATTCGTCTTTAACGCCGACATCGATATATACAAATTTGTTCTGCAAATTTCCAGAAATTTTGTCTACCATTCTAACTGGATCTTTCTGTAACCATTTTTCCCAAATTTCCATTATAATTTCTCCAGTTTCTAGATCAAAAGGTAAAAGGATATCTCCAGAAGAAGAAGGAGAATAAAATGCTGACATTCC
Organism: Acidianus brierleyi; assembly: GCF_003201835.2. Taxonomy (NCBI): domain Archaea; kingdom Thermoproteati; phylum Thermoproteota; class Thermoprotei; order Sulfolobales; family Sulfolobaceae; genus Acidianus; species Acidianus brierleyi. The sequence continues at coordinate 2,102,343 of NZ_CP029289.2, forward strand.
TATTATATTCAGCGTATTTATATCTTCTTTTTTCTTTTTATTCTGTTTTGTCCAATAATAATCTAGCCATTCTTTTGGTGTCTTAAATTTTCTTAGATATGGTATAACTTTTGGGAAACTTGGTAAATATACATATTCGAAATACGCATCTCCAGAATGTGACGCTAATGCTTTTATTTTTTTACTTTTCATTCCAAGTGTTAGTGATCCATATCCTCCAGAAGATTTTCCAAATACTCCTATTTTGTCAGTACTATATTTTTCTGAGAAATAGGGAATTATCTCGTTTAATATAAAATCTTCATACTTTCCTACTGCTTCTGAATTTAAATATTGATTTCCGCCCACTTTAGTAAAAGTATCAGGCAAAATAATTATACTTCCGTCTATTTTTCCTTCACTTTTTAATCTCTTTACACGCGAATAGAGATCTTCTGACAAAGGATCATAATTTAGTTGTGCTAAGGATGACGATAGAAATCCGCTCAAATATACTAAGAGTGGTTTGCCTTCTGGCTGATCTGGCTCTATAATTGCTGTTTTTCTAATAAAAGGATCTTTTAATACGTTATCTTTTAATACATCACTTTCAAACTCTAAAAATTTTAGATTCATAAATATAATAGGCTATTATAGATCTTATTTTTATGCAAAGTTTACAAACATTGGCACTTATTTTAGTTTCAGCGTCAGTATTAGGTTTGATCTTAAATAGGTTTAAAATTTCGCCCGTGTTAGCGTATTTATTAGCAGGGTTATTAGGTGTTTATTTAAGTGTAAATTATGAAGGTGAGATATTTCAATTTTTAGATTTTTTAGCACTCAATTTAATATCCTTTGAAATAGGAGCTACTCTAGAGATTTCTAGATTAAAAACACTGTTTATACGATCATCAGTAATCGTTTTTATAGAAACTATTAGTGCAATATCAATAATATTAACATTGGGATTTTTATTAAGATTAAATATTTTAGAATCAATTTTTCTAGGTTTAATAGCAGCCGATACAAGCACTTCAATAGCGTTCAAATTATCACAAGGAAAACTAGACGAGAAAGACAGAGAACTTATTCTCTCAGTTTCTTCATTAGAAGACGTCTTATCTTTTTTAGCATTAGCAGCAATATCTGCCTCAAGAGACATAGGTAGCTTAATAGTTGATTTACCTATAGCTACAATATCTTCGCTTATTTTGGGATATTTTATTTCAAGATATCTAATAAAGCCTACATTAAACTTTTCAAATGAAAGTATAATATTATCCGCAATAACTGCAGTATTTTTATTTAATCTTATAAGTAACGAATTAGATATTCCTAATACATACGGATCTTTTTTACTAGGATTATCTGCAGCCTTAACTCTAAAGAATACAGTTAAGGTTACAAATCTTCTCATGCCTATTAGAGAATTGTCATTAATATTCTTTTTTATAGTAGCAGGTAGTTATTTGAAAATCGGAAACTCATTATTAATATTTCTACCAATAAGTATTCTATTAATTATAGTAAAATATTTGTCATTCAGTATAGCCACGTGGATGACTGGAAGCGAATTCTTAAGAGCTTTTAGATTAGGGCTTTTTATGACACCCATAAGTGAGTTTGGAATAATAATTTCTCTAGATGCTATAAATCAAGGATTTAATATACTTCCAGTTTACGATATTTCTACTTTAGTAGTGGCTTTTTCTTCAACGGTATCGTCGATTATTATTAACTCTGAAAAGAGAATACTAAAAGGAATATCTAAAATTTATTTTAAATCTACATTTCTTCAAAATGTAGATAGAATAGTAAAATCAAATAGCTTCTCAAGAAAGACTCAGTTTAATTTTGAATATGTAAAACCAATAATAGTAACAATAGGTATAGTAACTAGCTTATATACAGTTTTAGTTTCACTAAAAACATATCTTCCATTTTTACTTAGTTTCACTGCACCTATAATTACTGCATTTTCTATACTATTTATCTTGTTTTTATGGAAGGATTCAATAGAAAAAGTTAATACAGAAGGAAAAATAAAGGAAATACTAAAAATTCTTTCAATTATGATCTCAATACCAGTATCTTTAATTCTCATTAGTATGTTAGTTTCATTTCTAGGTTTCTCATTTATTTCTATTCTAGCATTATTTATATCAATATTAGTTTTATTATTACTATATAGAAGAATAGAAAGAATTGTTAGAGAAATAGAAAATATAATCTGAATTTTCTTTTACAATTTTCATTTTCTTATCGATTAGATATATTTCTCCATCTTTTGCTTTAATTGCCTTTGCCTCTCCATTATCATATAAATATGCAGTTATAGCACATAATACAGCGTCAAATTCGTCTTTAATACTTGTATAATCCTTCCAATTTATTTTCATTAACTTCATTGAAGACGTGGGATGAGTTTCAATAGAATTAAGTTTTTTAGATAATTTTATTCCTCTCTCTACTAAACTAGGCATAAAAGACGGAGGAAGTACTTTTAAACCTAATTTTAACATTTCTCTATCTATCTCTCTAAAACCTTTAGAATATGATAAAGGAGAATCTATTGCAGTAATTTTAGCTTTTGAACATAATTCTAATATTTCATCATCCGTAGATACAAAATATATTTTTATCTTATTATCAATCAATAAGCCTACTGCTGTTTTTCTCTTTACTGCTAAATCTATTCCACAATAAATAAAAGTCAAGTGTTTTCTCTTAAATTATGAAAAAGCCAATAATATTAATAAACTTTAAGGCATATGAGAACTCCTTTGGCGAAAAAGGAATACAAATGGCTAAAATTATAGAAAAAGTAAGTAGAGAATACTCAACTGACATAATAATTTCTGTTCCAGCTACAATGATTTATAAAATAGCTCAAGAGGTGTCAATTCCAGTTTTTGCTCAACATGTAGATAGTGTTAGCTTAGGTGCTAGGACTGGACATACAACTGTAGAGATGATTAAAGACGCTGGTGCTAAGGGAAGCTTACTAAATCATAGTGAAAAAAGGATAAGGTTAGATGAGATAGACGACGCTATTAAGAAATTAAACAAAGAAGGATTAGAGAGCGTAGTTTGTGTAGATAGATATAGTATAGTAGCTCCAATAGGGATGCTAGGTCCTAATTCTATTCTAATTGAACCTCCAGAGCTTATAGGCAGTGGAATTTCGGTTTCAAAAGCTAAACCAGAAGTTATTACAAAGGGAGTCGAAGAAATAAATAAAGTAAAAGGCGTAGATCTTATTGCAGGAGCTGGAATAAGCAGTGGGGATGACGTTTATACTGCTATTAAACTAGGTGCTGCAGGAATAGGAGTAGCTAGTGCAGTAATGAAATCGCCAAATCCAGAACAAGTAGTAGAAGATTTTGTTAAATCTGCAATCAAAGCTATGAGTGAAAAATAATGGAGATAAGAACTCATTCAGCTCTCCATGTATTAAAAGGTGCAGCAAGGAAAGTTCTAGGTACAAAATGGACAGCTAGTACTTATGTGAATGGTTTTCATGGTAGACTTACAGTAAAAATGGAAAGAAAACCTTCTGACGAAGAAATAAACAAAGTTTTTTATGAGGCTAATCAAAAAATCAAGGAAAATCTTCCTTTTATTATTGAGAAAATGAGTAGAAAGGAGGCAGAGGAAAAATATGGCGACGAGATATACGATCTTTTTCCTGTTCCTTCAGATGTGGTAGAACTTACTATTGTAATAATTCCAGATTGGAATATTAATGCTTGCAATAAACAACATGTAAAATCTACTATAGAAATTGGAGAAATAATACAAGATGATTGGAGATATAGAAATTCTAAACAACTTTTAGAGTTATCTTTTAACTTAGCTCATTAATCATTTTAGTATATTTTTCTAAAACTTTTTGTACTTCCTCTTGAGCACTATTATATATTTCTAACATTTTCTTTAATTTTTCTGGAATTTCAGTTCCTCCAGCGTTCTTTCCTCCTTTCTTTAGTTCCATACCACCAACAGACGCATTTATTCTTCTTACGTACTCCCAGGCAAACTTGTATGATAGGTTTAGTTTTTCGCTTGCACCAGAAATAGAACCTGTTTCTATTATCGCTTTTACTAGCTCTACTCCCCCTTTTCCTAGTATAGGCTTTCCATCTTCGTTTTCAATCCATAATTTAAAGTTAAACTTCATAATTCAATACCTTCAGTATATAATATTTTCATAATATTATCAATTTTTCCTTTTACGTCTTCTAGGTCTTTACCAACAATATTTATATGGCCCATTTTTCTTCTTTTTTTAGCCTGATTCTTTCCATACCAATATACCTTACCTATTCTAAGAATTTCCTTAGGAAAATCAGATTTTCCTAGAATATTTACCATTCCAAACGGTTTTAAAAACGTGGTATCTCCTAAATCCATATCAGTTATAGCCCTTAAATGTTGCTCAAATTGCGAAACAAAAGAAGCATCTAAAGTATAGTGACCAGTGTTATGGACTCTAGGAGCAGTTTCGTTTATTAGCACTTTGTTTTCCTTAACAAAAAATTCTATACCCATCGTTCCTATGTAATCTAAATCTTTAGTTAATTTTTCCCCAATTTTTACCATTTCTTCATTAAAATATGGTCCATAGTTATATATTAATATACCTTTTTCATTATAATTAAACGATGGAGTAAATGCCTTAAATTCTTTTTTACTTCTTGTAACTATAATTGATGCCTCAAAATCAAAGTCTATAAATTCCTCTACTACAAATTTACAATTCATATTTTTTATAAATTGATATTTTTCAGAATCTTCTTTAATAAAATATTGGCCTTTACCATCATAACCGCCTTTTGATTGCTTAATTACACCTAAATTATTAAAATCGTTTTTTAGTATTCTAAGAGCTTCTTCTCCATTATCAGCAACTTCAAATCTAGGTACGGGAAAATTATGATCTCTTAAGAATTCTTTTTCTTTATATCTTTCTCTCTTTAGTTCAACGCTGTTTAATCTAGGTAGCAATTTATTTTTTTCTTCAGCATAATTTAAGGCTTCTTCACTTACATGTTCAAATTCAAAAGTTACTACATCACTTTCGTCTATCATTTCTTTATAATTCTCTAAAGGATAACATTTGTCAGCAATTTGGCAAGCAGGGTCTTCTGGATTTCCTAGAACATAAAACTTTAATGGTAACTTTCTTCCTTCTAATATCATCATCCAGCCTAATTGTCCTCCTCCTAGAATGCCTATTTTATAATTTTGTAGAGAGGACATCGTTCTTCATCTCTTCCATAAAGTTTTTCATTTTAGAAAATATATCTGGATATTTTATGCCTAGAATTCTAATTGCTAGAAGTGCAGCATTTTTTGCTCCTCCAATGGCTACTGTAGCCACTGGTATTCCATAAGGCATTTGTACTATTGAAAGTAATGAATCTAAACCATTTAAATTCTTAGAAGGAATAGGAACTCCTATAACAGGTAGTTGAGTCATTGAAGCAATCATACCAGGTAAATGTGCTGCACCTCCTGCTCCAGCTATTATTACTTCTATGCCTTTTTCGTGTGCCGATTTGGCGTAATCTAACATGTATTCTGGTGTTCTATGAGCCGAAACAACTTTAGCTTCGTAACTTACTCCAAATTTTTCCAATACACAAGTAGCTTCCTTCATATATTCCCAATCACTTTTACTGCCCATAATTACTCCTACTAAAGGCATGAGAAAATATACGAACAAAGGTAAATAAGCTAAAGAGCCCTTTACTTTTAAAGTTTTTATAAAGAATTTTTTTAATATGATTGAAGTTGCTAACGAAGAAGAACTTTTTAAAGAAATAAGAAATGCTTACATCGGAAGGAAGAAAATTTCAATTGTCGGTTCTGGTTCTCATTCGGATAAGAAAGGAGAAGTTATATCTACAATTAAAATGAATTCCTTTGATATTAAAGGAGATATAATAGAAGCATATGCTGGAGCTTCTGTTTTAAAAATAAGAGAGGAAGCCTCTAGCTATGGCTATCTTTTCCCTACACTTTATGACGGAACTATAGGAGGATTATTAGGGATAAACTATGTTTCGCCATTATCGACGTTTTATGGGACCCCAAGAGACTTTACGCTGTGGTGTAGAGCAATAACCCCTTATGGTGGATTAAATTGGAAAATATTTATAGGATCTAAAGGTCTTATTGGTGCCATTTCTAAAGCAGTCATGAAGTTATTTCCTAGGCCATATAAAATAGTGACTCTAGAAAAATCTTATGATAGTGTAAATGAACTTTTAGACGACTATATAAAATTGAAAGAAAATAAACCCATAGCTACCTTAGTTGAATATGAGAAAACTTATAAAATTCATTTTACATACTCTGTCGACCCAGATATAACTGGTTTCAATAAAGATGATGGGGTTCCATTTATAGAAGAAAGTGATAAAAATAGTTATATAGTCGAAACTCCTTCTTTAAGTGAATTTATTAAATTGGTAGAGAAAACTAATCCCATTTATGCATATACTGTAATTAACTCAGGATTCTCAAAAGTATATCTGGCAGACGAAGATATACTAGCTGGTTTTAATTATTACCCATATAATGGAGTTAAAGGCATTTATTTGAAGTTAAAGAAATTATTGGATTATAGAAATATATTTGAATAATAAAAAGTTTAAATTTACGCCTAACTTTCTAACTTTATGTCTAGGCATTTTATAATAGATTGTGATACAGCCGAAGACGATATAATGAGTTTATTCATGCTTTTAAAAAATAATATGGTGATTGAAGGAATTACTATAGTTGAAGGAAATATAGCGTTTAATCAGGAGATAAACAATGCGTTGTGGGCGTTAGAATATATTTCGGACAAACTCCCTTATGAAGTAAAAGTTTACCCTGGAAGTAATAGACCATTGGTTAAAACGTTCAGAACAGTAGAAAATGTCCATGGAAAAGGAGGGATAGGAGACGAAATACCTATTCCTAAAAAACTTTCTGCGAGTAGCAAGAAAGCTGTAGATGCGATAATTGAATTAGCAGATAGATATCCAGGAGAGTTAGAGTTCTTAGCTATATCACCTTTAACTAATTTAGCTTTAGCTTATTTAAAGGATAATTCTATTGCCGAAAAAATTAAGAAAGTATGGGTAATGGGAGGGACTATTTATGGTAGAGGAAATATTACACCAGTTGCGGAATTTAATTTCTGGGTAGATCCTGATGCTGCTAAAATTGTGTTTAACTCAGGATTAGATCTTACAATGGTTTCTTGGGACTTAATAACGAATTATACTATAGAAAAAAACGATTGGGATAATATTAATTCAATGGACACTCAGATGTCCAAATTTTATTCCAATATATATAAACATTATAGAGAATTTGCTATGACTAAGCAAAAAATGAAGGGTAATCCACATCCAGATCTTATAACTACTGCTATTGCTATAAATCATGAAATAGCTAAAAAAACCGAAATGCAATTTGTAGATATTGAAAATTGCGAGTGTCTAACTAGAGGAATGACTGTTATAGATTATCTAAATGTATGGAATAGAAATCCAAATACTGAAGTGGTTTATGAAATAGATAAAAGTAAATTCATGAATATGTTGTACGATCTTTTGAAATGGTTTTAACAATCAAATTTGCTACACAGTGCAAATTCCATGTCCGGCATAAGTTTCTGTAGGAAAACATAATATCTATATAATTCTTCTAACCCTCTATCGGTAATTCCGAATATTACATCATCTCCAATAAAGGCCTTTTTTTCAACATAGCCTTTGTATTCCAACAATCGTAAAGCCTTAACTATAGTCTTTTTTGACAAACCCGTATACTCCATTATTTCCTTTACACTAAGTTCTCCTTCAGCTAAATTAGTTAGCATGACTAATTGCGTTAAGTTCAACGATCATCAAATACTAATTTGTTTTTCATAACTTAAAAACAGTATCCACGTCAACTTTTAATGGGAAAATTAATAATGGATGAAGTTTTACTTTAATGCCTAAATTCTGATTAGCCTTTTGTAATTTTTATATTTTATCGTATATTAATTTATAGCAAAAACAAGAAGAAAATATATTATGAGTATCCAAAGCAATGTTTTTTAATACTGTATAAGCATATTTATACGATATATTATGGTAGAAAACATGACAGAAGAAGAACAGAAACTGGAAGAAAAAGTAGACTATAATATGCGCTATTATAAATATTTATTTGATTTAAGCAAAAATAATCCTGAAAAATTCTGGGGGGACCTTGCTGAGCAGCTAATAGACTGGTTTGAACCTTGGAAGACAACTATGAAACAAGAAGATCCTATGACAAAATGGTTCATAGGCGGAAAACTTAACGCTTCTTATAATGCAATAGATAGGCACATAAATACTCAAAGGAAGTATAAGGCTGCAATAATTTGGGAAAGCGAAAAGGGAGAAAAGAAAGTTCTGACTTATCAAGATCTCTATTATGAGGTAAATAGATGGGCTAATGCTCTCAAGGAGCTAGGAGTTAAGAAAGGCGATAGAGTTACTATATACATGCCATTAACTCCAGAAGGAGTAATAGCTAAGTTAGCATGTACCAGATTGGGAGCTATACATAGTGTAGTTTTTGCAGGGTTTGGATCTCAAGCCTTAGCTAGTAGAATAGAAGACGCTAAAGCAAAGGTTGTAATTACTGCAGATTCTTATCCTAGAAGAGGGAAAGTCGTAGAGCTAAAAAAAGTGGTTGATGATGCATTAGACATATTAGGTGAAAATAATCCAGTTAGCAAGGTTTTAGTTTATAAAAGACTTGGAACTGAAATAAATTTTAAAGAAGGCAGAGATGTCTATTTTGATGAAATAGGTAAATACAAATATATTGAGCCTGAATTAATGGATTCTAATGATCCATTATTTATCTTATATACTTCAGGGACTACTGGAAAACCTAAGGGAATAGTTCATTCTACTGGTGGATATCTAGTAGGAACATCAGCAATGCTACTTTGGAGCTACGGGTTAAGCCAGGAAAATGATGTACTGTTCAATACTTCAGATATAGGATGGATAGTAGGTCATTCTTACATTACATACGCACCCTTAGTAATGGGAAGAACTGTAATAATCTATGAAAGTGCACCGGATTATCCTTATCCAGATAAATGGGCAGAAATAATAGAGAAATATAGAGCGACAACTTTTGGAACTTCTGCTACAGCTTTAAGATACTTCATGAAATATGGAGATGAATATGTCAGAGCACATGATTTATCATCATTAAGAATTATTGTCACAAATGGAGAAGTTCTTAATTACGCTCCGTGGAAATGGGGATTAGAAACGTTAGGCCAAGGAAAAGTATTTATGTCCCATCAATGGTGGCAAACAGAAACTGGAGCACCTAATTTAGGTTACTTACCAGGTATGATATTTATGGAAATGAAATCTGGACCAGCTTCTGGATTTCCATTGCCTGGTAACTTTATTGAAGTATTAAATGATCAAGGAGGTCCTTCAAAACCTAGAGAGAGAGGATATTTAATTATGAGACCACCATTTCCACCTTATATGATGATGGGAATGTGGAATGACGACGGGAACGAGAGATTAAAGAAGACTTACTTTAGCAAATTCCCTAGTCTATATTATCCCGGCGATTACGCTATGGTAGACGAAGACGGTTACGTATGGGTCTTAGGTAGAGCTGATGAAACAATAAAAGTTGCAGCTCATAGAATAGGAGCAGGAGAAGTAGAGTCCGCGATAACGTCTCATCCATCTGTAGCCGAGGCAGCAGTTGTCGGTGTTCCGGATCCAGTTAAAGGAGAGGAAGTTTATGCGTTCGTAGTTCTTAAACAAGGATACTCTCCTTCTGAATCCTTAGCAAAGGATATACAAGCCCATGTAAGAAGCGTAATGGGTCCAATAGTAACGCCTCAAATAAGATTTGTTAAATCATTACCAAAAACTAGATCCGGTAAAGTTATGAGAAGAGTAATTAAAGCAGTAGTTAGCGGTTCTCAGATAGGCGATATTTCTACAATAGAAGATGAGGCATCAATGGAAGAAATAAAGAAGGCAGCAGAAGAACTTAAGAATGAGCTAAATAAATAGCGAAATGATACCTCAGAGAATATTATCATTTTTATCTGCTTTCAGTTTAGGGAAAAAGTTTTAGTATATGGTGAATTACCACCATTAGAATCTATACAAACTATTTCAATTGATGATGCTAAGGATTGCTGTCAATTTGATTCAGCAATATCATTAATGTATATTCACAATGCTAATAATCCTATAAATATAATAAAAAAGATGTTAGACTTATCAAAAGGAATAGTTCTTATAGCTGACTGGAAACCCTCTTACTCAAAAGATTTAAAATATCTACTAGATAAGTCAATGAAAAAAGTTGTCTTCTATACAACGAGAAATATGGGTTTTGAGTTTTTTGAAGGAGATTGTTGGTATGCTGTAGTAAGAGGTTCTCCATAAAACTATATAGTTTATAGTAAGTTATGCTTATTTTATATAGTTAGTATATATCATATGCAATTAAAATCAGTATTTATTGATGCTGGAGAGACTTTAATAGGGTTTAGGCCTAGATCCTATGAAATTATTCTCGCAATATTGAGGGATTACGGCTATAAAATAAATACTACTACCTTGTTTAGAGCAATAGCTAGATCTATCTCTAAATATAACTTTCCTAATGAATTTGGTACTAATCCATTAAATGTAAGAGATTTATTATTCGAATTAAATATTTATCCATACAAAGAATTGGTAAAATCTTTAGTAAACAGAGATTTCTATGGAGGAGAATATTTTCTTTATGAGGATGCTACAGATTTCCTAGAATTTCTTAAAAGTCAAAGTTTAAGTAGTGTTATAGTTACAAATGCTACTAGGAGAATGGATAAAATCTTAAAAGAATTTGAACTACCTAAGAAGGTAAATGGTATAGTAGAATCTTTTGCTGTAGGTGTAGTTAAACCAAATCCAAAAATTTTCTATTATGCAACTAGAATTGGTAAAACTCCAGCTATACATATTGGTGACATCTATGAGGTAGATATCGTTGGTGCCAATAGAGCAGGATTTGATGGTATCTTGTTGGATAGATTCAGATTTTATGACGATATAAAATACAATAAAGCCATGACTTTAAAAGATGTAACTAAATTTTTAGAAAAAAATTGGAGCTAAGTGTTACAATCTATTTTATTTGTAATTACTTTAATCTATTATACTAATTTAATGTTTCTTATGTCTTTTAGCTTTCTATAATATATTTTAGAGTAAAGTCATATATTAATTAAAATTTCTAAAAATAATTATAAAATATAATCTAAATAAAATGTATTATAGCTACTAAAACAAATATTTAAATTATAATATATTCTTCATTCCTTTTATATCTACTATAACATATATTGAACTAAGTTTTATAGAGATCCGTTGAATGTTAAAAAGAATCTCTAATTATATGTGCAAATATAAGATAACTTTTTAAAGTCTTCAGTTTCTCTTTTTATTTATGGCATCAAAAAATCCAGTATCTGGAGCAAAAGATTTAGGTACACAAGCAGATGCCCAATTAAGGAAATCGCTAAATAGATTCGAATTATTATTCTTATCATTAGGTGGTGTAATAGGTTCAGGATGGTTATTCGGATCCTTATATACTGCAGGTTATGCTGGAGGTGCTGGAGTTCTTTCATGGATAATAGCTGGTGTACTAATAATATTCGTAGGGCTAGTTTATTCTGAAATAGCTTCAGCAATACCGAAATCTGGAGGAATTGTAAGATATCCTCACTATAGTCATGGGGGAGTAGTAGGATTTATAATTGCGTGGGCTTATTTCCTTTCTGCAGCTTCAGTACCTGCAATAGAATCCACGGCAACTGTTACTTATTTAAGCTATTTTATTCCTAGTTTAACGTATCCTAATGGCGTTCTAACTGTGGAAGGTATAGGATTAGCTTACGTTTTGCTAATACTATTCTTTCTCCTTAATTATGCAGGCGTTAATATTCTTGGTAAAGTAACTCATTTTGCTGGATGGTGGAAGTTAATTATACCAGGCTTGACAGTGATTCTAGCATTAGTTTTCCTTTATCATCCGGCTAATTTTACAATGGGAGGAGGATTTTTCCCAGCAGCAAGTAATCTAGCCGAAGGATTCTCAGGATTTTCTACGGTTCTTTATGCTATACCCACTACTGGAGTAATATTTTCCTATTTAGGATTTAGACAAGCTATAGAATATGGCGGAGAAGGAAAGAATCCAAGAAAAGATATTCCGTTCGCAGTAATAGGTGCTCTAGCTATAGGAATAGTTCTTTATACATTACTTCAAGTAGCTTTCACTGGCGGGGTCAATTGGACTGCTGCTGCAGTAACGCCAGGTAATTGGACTGGACTATTAGATTCTAATGTAAGTCATGGTCCGTTCTTATATTTATTTGAACATTCAGGAGTAGTAGGTCCAATATTAGGCTTATTCGGAATATGGGCATTAATACTCTTAATAGACGCAGTTATTTCTCCAGCAGGAACTGGTTGGATATATATAGGAACTGCCGGTAGAACAGTTTATGGTTTCGCTTCAAATGGATATCTGCCATCTTTATTCCTTAAAGTAGGAAAAACAAGAGTTCCAGTATTCTCCTTAATAGCAGCCCTAGCTATTGGTATGCTCTTCTTATTGCCGTTTCCAGCATGGGTAGCGTTAGTAGGTTTCATATCCTCTGCTACGGTGTTTACATATATAATGGGAGGTATAGGTTTGCATACTCTTAGGAATGTTGCTCCAGATTTACCAAGAAGATATAAAGTTCCATCCCACCTTATAATAGCTCCAATAGCTACCTTAGCAGCAGGTTTGATAGTTTACTGGTCAGGTTTTGCTACATTATTTTATGTTGTTACTGCAATATTCTTAGGATTACCACTATTTTTCGGATTTTATGCATATAAAGCCTACAGAATGAATATAACATTAGCTACAATATTAGGAGTTGTAGATTTAGGTATAACAATAGCCTCTGCTTTCTTCTTCGATATTGCTACCTCTGGTCTAAGTGTTGCGAATAACATAGCATTCCTATTATATATGTTACTTATGATAGCGTTAGTAGGATTCAATTTAATTGTATTATGGACAAGTGTAAATGACGACGTTAAAAGAGAGATAAAGGCTAGTTATTGGCTTGTAGCGTTAATATTTGCAATAATAGCGCTATCGTATTTTGGAGGATTCGGTCTCGACGTAGTTATTCCGTTCCCTTGGGATACTTTAGTTGCTGGAGCAGTTATACTTGGATTTCACTTCTTAGCAGTAAAAAGCGGTTTAAGGACAGAAGCAATAGACGAAATAATAAATCAAACTAAAGAACCATGATTTTTTAATCTTTTATTTTTCTTTTTTTCTATGCCATGTAAAGGAATACACGCAATATCATCTGGTCCTGTAGAGTTTCCAGAACTAGTTTACTCCTTCGTCATATGTGATGATAAAACTGTAATGATCGATTCTGGAGTTTCAAATAGTGTAATGGATATTAGCTTTTTAGATAAACTAGACTATTTAGTACTGACTCATATTCATGTGGATCATGTAGGAGGAGTTTCTGAATTAGTTCAAAGGTATAAGCCTAAGATAATACTGTATGAGGGATTTTCAAAGTATTTAGAAGATACTACACATCTTAATGCAAGCGCTAGAAATGTATTAGGGGATTTATTAGATATTTACGGTGAAGTTGATCCAGTTAAGGGGGGAGAATTTCTTGAAGTTAAGGGCGGAGAAGAATTGAAATTAGGGAAATATACTATGAAAATATATTATACTCCAGGTCATGCAAAACATCATATATCTATCCTTATAGACGATATACTATATTCTGGGGATTCTGTTGGTGGTAGATATAATGGAATACCTTTTCCTACTACTCCTCCACCGCTTGATTACGATAAGTATATTGAGAGCTTGAGATTACAAATATCTTTAAATCCTAGAATGGTTGGCCTTTCACATGGAGGTTTTGTATCTTCAAATCATATGGAAGAACATCTTAATCAACTCATAAAAGGCGATTATAGAGTGAATATCGATCTAGGCGGAACTGCAGGAGAACTATTAAATAAATTATTAGAAATAAATTATAGTGGGATAGCTAAAAGTCAAAACGCAAAATGATAAAAGTCCTCTAGCTAAGTGTATATAGGGATTATGAAATACACAGAAGCTGCACCTAGACTTTTTATGAATACAGGAACTAAATTTCCTAGAAAAATTATATGGTCCATGGGTCTAGTAAAATTAGCTTGTGCTAGAGTTAATACCAGTTTAGGATATTTAGATAAAGAAATAGGCGATGCTATAGAAAAGGCATCTTGGGAAGTTATGGATGGTCTACATGATAGTAAAGTAATTCTTGATGTTTTTCAAACTGGTTCTGGAACTGGACTTAATATGAATATAAACGAAATTATAGCTGAAAGAGCATCGGAGCTTTCTGGAAAAAAGATTCATCCTAACGACCATGTTAATTTAGGTCAGTCCTCTAATGATACCGTTCCGACTGCAATAAGAGTTGCAGCGGTTGCTAATGCAGTAGAAAAAGTTGTTCCAGCCTTAGAAAATATGGTATCTGTGTTAAATAGAAAGAGTGAAGAATATAACAATGTTATAAAGTCAGGACGTACTCATTTGAGGGATGCATTGCCTATAACTTTAGGTCAAGAGCTATCAGCATATCATGATGCTTTTTCTCATGAGATAGAAGAGATAAGAAGTATTTTAGAGTATGTTAAGGAGTTACCTATTGGTGGTAGCGCAGTTGGTACTGGATTAAATGCAGATCCAAGATTTCAAGAGATGGTTATACAAGAGATAAATAAGATAACTGCATATGGATTTAAGCCAGCAAATAAATTCCGAGCTATGAGGTTTCTTACTGATCTTCTTCTACTTAGTGGGAATATTAGAAATATCGCAGTTGAATTATATAGAGTAGGACAAGATTTTAGATTAATGTTTTCTGGTCCTTTTACCTCTATAGGTGAGATAGATTTACCTACGCAGGAAGAGATAGCTGGAAGTAGTATAATGCCAGGGAAGACAAATCCAGTGACAGTAGAAGCTTCACTGTTAGTTTCTGCACAAGTTGTTGGACTAGATCACGCAAATCAATTTGCTTCAATGTTAGGAGAATTTGAGTTAGCTATGGGTGTTCCGTTAATAGGATATAATATAGTTACAGAAGAAGACCTTATATCTGAAGCATTAAATAAGTTCTCAAATCTTGTTATTGAAGGAATGAAACCTAATGTTGAAAAAATGAGAAAATATGCTGAAAGTAGTCCTTCCTTAATTACTGTAATTTCTCCAGTAGTTGGTTATGATAAAGCTTCGCAAATAGGCAAGATGCTTAATAAAGGAATGTCTATAAGGGAAGCATTAAAAGAATTAGGTTTTAGCGACAATGATATTAATAAAATTCTTAAGTTAGACGAACTAGTTAAACCTGGTATTCATGCAAAGAAAGAGGGTTAAACTATGAGCTGGAAAATAACCAATTCGAAAGTGGACGCTAAATTAGACGTTAAATGTCTTATAGATGATATAGCTAACTCTCCAAAAATTAAAGAAATATGTGAAAGGAATGGTATTAGTACTGGGCATGCCAGTGAAATACATAGGTTAGTAAGTGATGTCATTATCAAGATCTTTAAAGAGAAAAGAATGAAACCTTCAGATATTCTCTTAAAATATTCTAAGTTGGCTGACGAGAAAACTCTAAAAGAATTGATTATAGAGATAGTCAAGGCAGCTAATAGTGTCGGTGAAATAAGTTATAAGGTAGGTAATTCTAGCCTCGAAGAAGAATTCTCCAAATTAGAATCTAGCCTGTAAAAACCACGCCTTTTTCTGTAACTTTTATATCTTTGCTTATTTGAACTAAGATTGATTTAGCTACAATTTCATTAAGGAAAACGTTAGCTGGTTCCAACTTATTTGATATCTTTACTACAACTTCTTCTGCAGTCATTTCATTCCCTTGTATTGCGTTCTTAATTTTTTCAACTAATTTATTATTATAATCTAGGTTAAAATTGAGAAGATCTTCGACTTTTCTTTTATCAGTATATACTGGACCATGAGAAACGAAAACGTAGTCAACACTTTTTATCAATTCTTTTAATTTTTCTAAGCTTTCCATAGCCTTCCAGAAATCAGTATAAAAAGGAAAAACAAAAGATTCTAGGACTCTTTGTCCAAAAAATGCATCACCGCAATAAAGTACGTTATCGATCAAAAAAGCCGAATGTCCTGGAGTATGGCCTGGTAACTTTATAACTTCGACTTCAGGATCTGAAAAATTCTCATTTAAATTATCCTTTATTAAGTCGTAAATGAATAGCTTAGAATCAGGAGAACTAAATCCATACGTCATTGCCCTCCTTCCTATAATGTTTAATGTCCAAAAATCTTCCTTAGGAATAAATTTCTTTTCAGATTTTTTGAATAATCCAGCTATATGATCCATGTGTCCATGTGTAGCCAACTGTATTTCTGAATTAATATTTAAAGAAGCGTTTTTACCTCCTTGATCTATTACTATTCTTCCATCATAAACTAGAGTATTTGGACTTCCATTTATAATCTCAATTTTTCCAAGTTTCATATAGGATAGAAGTTAAATATAGTTAAAAAAGAGTTTTGATTTGAATAAAATATTTTGATTTTGAACAAAATCATTTCTCTTTATTCGTTTTATTTTTAGCTTCTAATAGTTCTTCCTCAACTATGTTAACTCTCCTACCTGCATTCTTTAGAACTTGTGGTTTAGACTTTTTGATCCAATATGCATATACTGATGCTCCTGCTAGATATAGTGCTCCTGTAGCTACTGCTTCGGTTACTGGAAATACTGGAGGTATGATAGATTCATAAAGTACGAATGCAAATATCGCTGTAGCTATTCCTGGTAATACATAATGTTCTATTGGATGTATGATCTTATGGAATCCAAAATGTTTCTCCTTTAATCTTCCAAACAATGTCATTACAGAAGTATTCATCATTACATGTGCTACTACTAATCCGACTAACGCTATTGTTGTCAGATAATCAAATGCGTTTTCCAAAGCGTTAATTATTGCGCTTGATGTCGCAGGTAATGTGAGCATTTGAATTGGCGATATACCAGAGAAATATCCTATTATAAATCCAGCTAATATAGAGATAACTGATGATGAAATCGCAATAAATGCTAGCGCCTTAGTAGGAGTTATCCATTTTGGATGGACATATGCAAAGAATTTAGGTATTATACCATCTCTCGCCATTGCAAAGTATACTCTTCCAGCGTTAGACTGCATTGCAACGCTATCTGAAAACGCTGAATTAAACGCAAATAGAGCTAATAGTAATCCTCCTGCTAAACCCATATATTCTGCATAAACAACAATTCCAGGAATTCCATTACTAGCAAAGCTCACCATATTATCTACTCCCCAACCTACAGTTAATGAATAAGATACTTCTGTTAGTACTATTCCAACTACTAGAACTCCAAAGACTAGAGCTTTAGTTATTTGTTTACTACTTTTAGCTTCTTCTCCAAGTGGAGCGGATCCTCCATATCCTATGAAGCTAGTTATTCCGAATACCATTCCTAAACCTAATGCTGCTATTGGTCCTCCTACACTTGTAAATTTTGATCCATATACTGAATTCCATGCAAAAGGATTAAATACCTGGATTGTATTATCTGGAGCTTTCAATATTATAATCAAACTAGTTATTGCTAAAAACGCTACTTCAGTTAATGCAGCATATCTAATATACTTCATTTGTGGTCTTATACCTAGCATCGAAAGTACTATAGGCACAACAATGAATGTTATTATAAATGGTATCCATATCCAGCCTGGTAAGCTGATTCCCCAGAAGTAATTTAATACTCCAGGTAAAACTACACCGGCTACATAGATGGGTATAGCTGATGTACTGACTACCTGGTATAAGACGTAAATTAAACCTACTACTATTGCAGGAGTAGGACCAAAAGCTGTAGCAACATATCCATAGTACCCACCAGCACTAGCATGTCTCTTAGATAAATGATAAAGAGTATTCACTTCTAAGTACATCGTAGCCATAGCTAAAAGAAAGGCTAACGGTGTTAATACAAAAGCGAAAGCAGCTGCAGACGTTATAAAAGCTACAGTATCGCAAGCAGGGGCCATAGCAGCTATTTCTTGACCTATTGCTTCTAAAGTTCCAACGACTCCTCTTCTTAATCTAGGTACAGTAACTGAACTTTTCTCGTTACTCATAAATTGTCACTCATAAATTAGGGGAACCCAAATAGTATATAAATCTTTCTGTCAAACGAGGTTAAAAAAGCTAAGTATAGTATTTTTTGCAATATGTAACTATTTCGTAATAATCAATATATACGATATTAAGTTTTATTAATTCTAATAAATAGAATTATAGAGAGTATTATTGAAATTAAACTAGAAAACTCAATGGCAATGGTTATATTTCTTATTATTGATGTAATAGCATAGCCTATTGTCCAACCTAGCGATTGCGTAAAATTTATTGAAGCAAAATCTTCTACAGACCTAGAGTTAGAAAATATTTCTAATGTAACAGGAATGATGACTTCCCAAAATCCGTAAAAAATTGCGAAATAAGGAGATATTATACTTAATCCTTCAATGGAAAACAAAAGAATGGAAAGCGGTAGGAGTTTCTTTGTAAAGAAGAAGGACGATACTATAGAGAACATCATTCCGATGAATTCTGCTATAGATGCCAATATTCCTATTTCTGTATCTGAAAAGGAGAATAATAGTTTTATTTCTAGGAAAATAAACTCCATAGAAATTGCTATTGGTATTATAATGAGTAATATTATTGGTGATATTCTAATTTTTGAATTTCCTCCTTTTACATTATTTTCTTTTAATATTGGAAAAACGGAAAATAGCACAAATAATCCTGAAATAAGGAATAGTATTTTATATCCGAAATAGCTAGCTATAATACCTCCTAAGAAAGGAGAAATTATTGATGGAGAGACCGATATTCCCCATATTCTCTCTATAGTACCGTCTCCTATTGATTTAAAAACTACATAATAGCTAGGTAAAGAAAAATAGAAAAAGTAATACGTAGTTAAGGACGCTATAGCCTCATATATATTTCTTGAGAATCCTAATAAGAATAGTCCTAAACTAGAAATTATCATACCTATTATTATAGTTTTTGTAGATCCAATTTTCTTGTGTGAAATCATTCCTAAAATTGGGAAAGGCAATGAAGATAATTGACTAATGAAATATATTTCTGGAATGCTTGAAGGAGAAGTAATTTTTGCAAGGAAAATAGACAAGAATGGTAAATATAAGTAAAATCCTATTCCCCACAGCAACCAACTAACGGTAAATGCTAAACCTCTCATTTCTTTTAAGTTGATATTTTCTTCCTTTAAAGTAAACCCAAATTTTTATATATTAAGGTAACCCTAAATATAACTATAAAGTTCAGGAATAACTGTGAAAAATAATTAAATAATGGTGAATGTGAGATGTTTGTTAATTACAATATAGGAAATATTTTAGAGACCTCGGTTTTAAACGTAAGATATTTGCGTAATATAAATAGATTATCTAAATATAAAAGAAAGCAGTTAGAAAATAAGCTGATTTTGCTAGAAAAGATAGAAGGTTTAATTCCATTAGTTGTAATTAAGGATGAACCTATGATTTTTGTTATTAACTGTAAGGAAAAAAGATCAGATATTATATGTATGGATAGTTTAACAAATACTCAAACAAATAAAATATTCAAAAGTTTAAATCTCTAATTTATTTATTTCTGGCAAAACTTTTGAATATATTTGAATACTTTTGTTTAATTCATTTTTATTCAACGTTAATCTATGTCTATAAATCCCTATTATTTTTTCCATTACGTTTACGGAATAATATTTTGACAATTGAGAAATTATTCTAGCGGAATTTTTAGGATCTTCTTTGATAATATTTATTCCTTCTTTATATGCTTTTAGAACGTTATCAATTTCTTTTGAATTAGAATATATCATACATGATGCTGCTCTTGCGTTTAATTTTCCAACTTCTTCTTCAAAACTCTCTCCTATTTTAACTTCTATTCCTACTAAGGCTAAATTGCCTTTTTCTGCTTCATTTAGAGCATTCTCTGCAGTAGTGTTTATAACTTCCTTATTAGTCAATATAGCAAGTAATCTAGCATTATAGTCTGCTAAAGTTCCTTTTCTTATTGTAAATATTTTGTTAGAATTTTTATTCCCTATTAATGAGTACATGTCTATGAATACTCCTGCTACTAACTTATAATTCAAGTTAAGTTTAGGTAAGTTAGTAATAGAATCTAGTATTACATCTCCTATCTCTTGGGTCTCACAGGAGTTTTTTATCTCAAAGTCTAATTTACCATTTTCTTTTGCTACGAGTGTAGGAAAAGATACTGGTCCAGCAAATGGTGCAGTTACGAGCATAGAGTTAAATTGTATTCATCGATTATAAACTATAATTTTAGTGTTGTAATAGCTGATATTATATTAATCTTAAATAAATGACTTTTATTTCTTTTATCGTCTGCAGATCCAAATCCGTGTATTGATGGAAAATTAGAGAATTTTGATGCTATTTCCTTTTCTTCCATATTTAACACTAGAACTGCAATGGGGGTACAAATATCTGATAAGTAATCTATATGCCAATGAAAATTTTCCTTCTCTTTCCTCATATGTCTAGATATTCTTTTATCACAGTAATTACCACAAGAACCTACGTAAGCGTAATTTCCATCATCTATAATGAATTCTTTTCCTTTAGTTTTTATTTTGCCCTTTTTACAATTTAAAAAAACTATGTATCCTTTCATTAAAAGATATAGATTATTCTTCTATATAAGTCGATAACTTGGGTAATTTTAAAATGTTTAGGAATATATTTCAACTAAAATATAGGAAAATTTTTTAGTATAGTTTTTATGATAAGTTAAATAAGTGATAATATGGTAGTTGAATCGAATTGTGAAATACCGGAAGATCTTCTCTATTATATAGAAGGTAAAAATACTGTTTGGGCAAAACAAGACGGAGATTTATTAATAGTTGGTATAACAGACGTAGCTCAAACAATGGCAGGAAAAATTGTAAAGGTGAGAATAAAGAAAAAAGGGATAAAGGTAGAGAAAGGAAAACCAGTAGCTACAATGGAAAGTGGTAAGTGGGCCGGTCCAGTTCCTGCTCCAGTTTCTGGAGAGATAGTAGAATCAAATACCGAGGCAGAAAAGAATCCAGTTTTAATAAATCAAGATCCTTACGGGAAAGGATGGCTTGTAAAAATGAAACCTTCTAATCCAGAAGACTTAAAACAGTTATTCGCAGGTGCGCAAGCAGTACAAAAATTAAAGGATCTAATAGCTAGCGAGAAGATCTCATGTAAGAGGCTTTAAAATGAGCTGGCGTTTTTCAGAATTACCTCCCCAAGACGGATATCATATGGTGACTTCTTTCGTATCAGTCGCAGATTATGTAAGTAGGGGAGGTAAAAATACATTGATGCTTTTTTATTCTAAAGAACCGTTTGTAAATGTAGGAGTTCACCAAGAGGTATGGTTAGAAGTAGATTTAGATTACACTAAGTCTCACAATATTCCCGTTGTGAGGAGAGACTTAGGAGGAGGAACAGTAGTTATTACTCCTGGAGAGCATGATTATTTTCTTGTAATTAATCAGAATGAGGTTCCAGGCGAACCTAGTAAGTTATATTCTAAATATCTTTCTCCAATTGTTGACGTTTTGAAAGATTATGGTATAAATGCTACGCTTAGAGATCAAGACATTGTAGTAAACGGTAAAAAAATAAGTGGAAACGGTGCAATGACTTATGAAAAGGCCGTAGTTATTACAGGGAATATCTTGCTCAGCCTTGATGTGGATCTTATAAGTAAATGCATTAGAGTTCCAAGCGAGAAATTTAGAGACAAGATGGCTAAAGATATGAGGGATTGGTTAACATCACTAGAGAATGAACTTGGTTATACTCCTTCTAGAGAGGAACTAAATAGAAAAATAAAGGAGAAATATGAGAGTGAACTTGGAATAAAATTTGAGAGTTCTCAGCTAACTCCAGAAGAGATAGAACTTTGGAATAAACTTGCAGAGGAAAAAAGAAACGAAGAATGGACATATTATAGAGATAATAGGCATCCAGATCTAAGGACTGAAAGATGCGTAAAGATCTCTTCCTCTGTTGCTCTATGTCATCTAGATTATAAAGCTAGAAAATTATTAAGAATAACTATTAAAATAGTAAATAAGAAACTTCAAGAAGTTTCAATTTCTGGAGATTTCTTTATAATGTCTCCTAACGGGTTCTTAGATTATTTAGAAGATAAATTAACTGGAATTGATCCTAATGAAATTTCTAAAAAAATTGATGAAGTATTTACTGAGAAAAAACCAGTTATATTTGGTTTTACTAAAGAAGATTTAGAAATAGCATTTCAGAAAATTATTGAAAAACCAGAAATTCAAGAAGTCATATAGAAAGAACTGCTAATATTTCTCTTTCGCTTACGCTTCCTAACAGGCTTCTGCTATCAACTACCGGTAAGAGTCCTATATTTTTCTCTGCCATCAGAAATCTAGCAGTTTCTATTGTAGAATCTGGAGTTACTCTATAAACTTCAATTGTCATGAAATCTTTGGCTTGAAGGTTCTTCATATTTCTTCCACTAGCTAACGGTCTCGCTATATCTCTAACTGAAAGTATACCTCCAGGTAAATTATCCTTAATAATTACTGCGTGTCTTTTGAATTTTTGTTTCATAACTTCAATTATTTCATCTAATGTTGAGTCTGGAGATGCAATTATAGGTGAAATATCCATTATATCTCCAACATTGCCGTTTATATTTACCTTACAGTATCTTATTAAATCTCTCTCTGTTATTATACCTTGTATATTAGTTCCGTCTCCTACTAGTAAAGATCCGACTCCTTTTGCTGTTACTACTTTGCAAGCTTCTTTTAAATCATCTTCTGGATTAACGAAGATAAGATCTTTGCTAGATATTTCTTCTACTGGCATGTCTGGATTTTGCCAATTATATACAAGGTCTCTAATAGTAACTATTCCATCTCCTACTACTAGCCTTCTTATGTTATTATATAGCATGATCTTTGCAGCGTCTTTTATTTTAGTATTAGGATCAGCCTTTATTACGTTCGTACTCATAATTTCCTTTACTTTCATTTTAAATCACGGTTTAACAAAGTTTAATGATTTACACTTTGAAATACATTCATCTATATTTATATATCTCCATTGTGAAGACGGCTTAAAACATTCTGCTACACAAGGGTCTGAAATTTCTGACATTCTATCACCTAAGATAATTTAGAGATTATTGAAGAAAAAAATCTTTACGTTTAATTTTTAATTAAAATATAGGTGTAACTCTGTTGAAAGAAAAAGTAGGTGTTCTTGAATTGGAAGTTAAAGCAGTGATGGAACTGGAAGGCAATGAATATAAAGTTGTAGACGTACCTAGTGCCGATGAATATAAAGGATTCCCTCCATCGTGGGAATTTGTTAAGTCTAATATGCTTAGCTGGAGACCTTATTTTAAAGGAAAGATGATAGAAATAAATAATCAATTAATTCCAGCAGTAGGTAATTATCTTCTGAACATGGATGAGGAAATGTATAATTTTGTTTTAGGTATATATAATACTTTTAAAGTAAATAAACCATCAATAGAGACTAATATAAGCGTTGTAATAACAGATCAGATTAATGAAATTGAAAGAAAATTAGGTAGAAGTCTTAATGAGGAGGAGAAAACTAGATATTATATAAGATACGCAATAGAAGCCGCTATATTAAAGGACGTAGGTCTATTAAATTAGGTGAATTAGTAATGATGACCTTCACAGTAGAAGGAAAATTAGATGGAGATGTAGTAAAAAGTTGTGTTAATGGTACTGAAGTTACAATAGGTCTTTTTGGATCGGATTATCCTACGCCAGAAGAGATGCTGTTAGCTTCTGCTTTATCATGTATGCTTCTTACGATATATTATGTAGCTAAAGAAAAGAATGTAGAAATAGAAGAAGCTAATGGCTATATAGAGGGTACTATGGATCCTAGAGGATTCCAAGGAGATCCTACTGTTCCGCCTGGTTTACTTGAAGTTAATTACGATATTACTGTAAAAAGTAAAGATCCTAAAATAAATGAAGTAATAGAATTAGCTAATAAACGGTGTCCTTTAAAAGATACTTTAACACGGTCTATTAAGATTAATATAAAATGGAATATAAGCTAACTTTATAAATTAAATTATTAAAAAATTTTGATGATAAACAATGTCTGAGGAACTAATGAAACCAGGAGAAAGACAGCTTACTGAGATAAGAAGCTATCTTTTTGATTTACTGGATAAAGTTAATTCTCTAGCTGAGGAAAATAGAGTTTTATTATCTAATAAAGGTTTAGAAAGTAAACTTAGCATAGCGTTGGAGCTTATTACAATGCATAGATATGATTTAGATATAGTGATGAAGAATTATTGGAATTCGTTTAAAGAGATAATAAGTGAACTAAGTAATATAACAGAATTAAAGGATAAACTTAATGACATTTTGGAAGATGTGAATCAGATAGAAGAGTTAAGAAAAGAAGCAGGATTTTAGTAAGTGTTATATTTTACAAATCTTTTTGTCATTAGAAGTAACATGATAGAAATAAAGTTCTTTCATGACGTGCTTTGTCCTTTTTGCTTCCTGACATCAATGAGATTAAAAAATATTGTAAAAGATTATCAAGATCTCAAGATAAAGCACAAAGCGTTTATGATGATATCTTCTCTAGAGGATTTGAAAGCTATAGCTCCAACAGAGGCTGATGCTAGAGAAGTTTTTAAAAACGAATTTAATATATTAACCAGATACCTAAAAGATTACGATCCCGATAAACCTATATCTAAAGGAAAGATAGGTTATGTTTGGTCTCTTCCTCCTTTAATGGCATGTAAGGCAGCGGAGTTTCAAAAAGGTGATGAAGGACATTGGGATTATTTTAGTAAAGCTCAAGAAAAATTCTTTATAGAAGGAGAAGATGTAACAAACGATGATGTGTTAATTAGTATAGCTAAGGAAGTTAATCTTGATGTAGAGAAATTTATTCAAGATTTTAAATCAAAGAAAGCCAAATTAGCTGTAATACAAGACGAAGAAGAAGCAAAGGCCATGGGTATAAGAGGAGTTCCGGCTCTTCTCATTAATGATAAATGGCTTATAAGAGGTTTGCAATCTGAGGAATATTTAAGAAAAGTTATCGAAGACTTAGAAAAAAATGGAGAACCTAAAAACGTTGAACTAAAAGCTTATTGGGAACAATGAAGAGAATATACCACCATGGTATCTGTAAAAGAATATATGACTACTCCTGTATTTCAAGTAGAAAGTAATACATCACTCCAAGAAGTATGCAAACTAATGATGGAAAGAGGCGTAGGGTCAGTAATAGTAACTGAAAATGGAGAACCGAAGGGAATATTCACAGATAGGGATGCTGTAAAAGCTCTTGCGCAAGGATTTTCTCCGTCAGACGACGTAAAACTAGCTTCTACATGGGGAGATCTAGAAATCGTAGATCTTAACACTGACGTTATGGTAGCTATTCAAACTATGACAAAAAGAAAAATAAGACATCTACCAGTTAAAGATTCTGAAGGGAAGATAATAGGAATGTTTTCAATAATGGATGCATCAAAAGCAGTACAAGATCTGAATAGATAAAAATATTTATAATAAGATAGATAATTTTTTACTGTGAGATTAACGCTTTTAATGAAGGGCAATGCTTTATCTTCATTGTGGAATGCGGAAAAGATAGTTTCGATAGATGGAGATTATGAAGAAATAAATACAGGATTAAACAGGAGTTCATTATTAAAATATTCAAATTTTATAATAGGTAACTCTTTTCTATATGGTGAAAGGAATCTTTTATCGTTAACGGCTGATTACGTAATAGATGGAAACAAAATAATTAGATCAGAGAATCTATTTGAAAACTTTCCAAGTATAAAATTTAAAGGTAAGACTGTAACTGTAGGTTTTTGCCCTGAGATAGGTGAAATAGCATGTATATCTACCTTGCATCAACATAACTCTTTACAAGCTATATATCCTCTCCCTTTTAGAGATTCTTCAATAGACGAGATACTATTTTACGAAGTATTAGATTATGATATAATGAGAGAAGCTAATAGAATACTCAAAATAGGCGGTAGAGTTTACCTTATAATAAGGGATCAGGTCTTTGGAGGAATAGATCCTAGAGATTCTTTGAAATTTTTATTAAAATTTTATATAGAAAGTGCGCAAATAAAAGATAATTTCTGGATAATAAAAGCCAAAAAGATTAGAAACTAATTTGGTAAACTCTAAGCAGTTTTTTCAGGAGTTTATGCAAATATATTATTATATTAGAAGTAAAGAATAAATAAGGTGTGAAAATGATTCTTGATATTAACGAGGCTGTAAAATTACTCAAGAATGGAGATACTATAACGATAAGTGGAATGTCTATACATAGAAATCCTATGGCATTTATTTATGCTTTAGTAAATAGTAATGTAAGAAATTTAAACTTCGTGGATAGAGAGCCAGGTCTAGGTCTGGAAGTTCTTCTGAAATATAATGTAGTATCAAAAGTTAGGGTAGCTATGGCAACTTTAGAATGGTTTGGTATGCTTCCTAATTTTAGGGAGAAAATTGAAAAAGGCGAGATAAGTATTCTTGAAGATACTTGCGGTGCCTTTATGGCAGGAATAAGGGCAGGAGCATTTGGAATTCCATTTATGCCGGTTAGAGGAGTCTTAGGTTCTAGTCTAGTTTCTCTTCATGAAAAAGAAGGTACATGGAAAGTGTCAGAAGATCCTTTTTCTGGGGAGAAAATTGTTCTCGTTAAGGCAATAGTTCCAGACGTTGCAATAATACATGTCAATAAAGCAGATGAAGAAGGAAATAGTGAAATTCAAGGTCCTCTTTATGAAGACGAATTTAAGGCAAAAGCTGCTAAAAAAGTAATAATAACTGCAGAGGAAATAGTTCCGAAAAGTTATTTTTATGGAAAAAGACCAACTATAAATTCTGAATACGTATCAGCAGTAGTTCATGCCCCAAAAGGAGCAGAACCTACTAGTATGTATCCGCTTTATGATGCCGACTATGAAAAAATTCTATCTATTCTAGGGCAAGCCTAAGTTCATAAGGATCCATATTTTTTATAAACTCTTCCTCATCTTTGTTTAGTTCTATAACTTGTGGATTTTCTGCCTTA
Source organism: Acidianus brierleyi (assembly GCF_003201835.2). NCBI lineage: Archaea > Thermoproteati > Thermoproteota > Thermoprotei > Sulfolobales > Sulfolobaceae > Acidianus > Acidianus brierleyi. The sequence continues at coordinate 2,129,753 of NZ_CP029289.2, forward strand.
ACAGTAAATTCAGTATTATCATGAATTTCTTTCACACTACTAAAAGGATAAAGTCCAGTGATCTTCCATAACTTATTATCTCTATCATATTTTAAAACACCTAAATTTGTTACAATAACTACTTTATTATTTGAGAATTTTGCACTTCCAGTAACAAAATCAACTTTTTTTACTAATGATTTTTTAGAGTGTTTTAAATTCCATAAAATCACTTTTTTTACCAATGGCATTATATACGCTGTAGCTGCTCCTCCAGGTAATCTAACTTTAGGTTTAAAGTAGTCTCCAATTACTGAAAGATTAACGTTAGTTTCTTCATCTATCTGGACAGGACCTAAGAACATTACGTCCAGTAACCCCTTTTGTGCTAAATCAAAAGAGTCAACAGTGGTCATTACCGGAGATTCCTCTATAAAGAACGGACTTCCGGTAGATGGGGAGATCTCTATTCTTTTTGGATTATCTGCTTCTGCAACTCCTAAAATCCTTATTTTTCTTTTATATAGATCTCGTGCCATAAATGCAGCAATTACTGCAGGAATTGAATTGAGCCCAACGTAAACCTTTTCTCCATCTTCAAGCTCAAGAGAAATTGCCTTAATAACATAGTCAATTTTCATGATAGTTAAATCCTTAAACTATAAAATAAATGTTTATAGTATGGTAGTTTATAAATACCAGGATTACTTTATATCTGGAATAAATCATGTAGTTGAAGGATATTTTCAAGATATAGTATTCATTTATAAAAATGGAAATAACTGGAATGCTGTAAGTGCAGAGAAATTTAGAACTAATGATAAGGTATTAAATGAAATTAAAGATTTAGTAAAATTTGCTACGCATGTTGATGATCTTAAAAGCGCTATTAATGAATTGAAGAAAAAAGGTATAAATATAGAAGAAATTGATAGATATCCATTTCCAAGAAAGCTTATTGAGGGTAAGAAGAAGATTCAGGCTGAGTTTGACTGAAATACTTTTTTAGCCATTTTAATTACTTTTTCATTAGCTTTAAGCCATCTTGCTCCTTCTTCCAGGTTACTTTCTCCATCCCTTAGTAGTCTTAAGTATTTATCTGCGTTAGATTGATTTTCTATTATTGAATCCTCTAGGCTTTTTCCTTCTATCACATCTAAAATAATATTTACAATTTTATTAATTCTGTCAGGAACTCCAACTCTTGAACCTTTTAACTCTATTCTAACTTGTGGATAATTATAATGAAATTTTTCTGATAACTCTGTAGTAGCGTTCTTCCATCCAGTATTATCAAGAATTCCTCCAATAATGAATGTGTCAGTATTCCTTATAATGCTCTCATCAGCTACTACATCTCCATAGGGATTTAGTACAATAGTTTTACCTATTGGAGAAGCCTTATATCTTATCTTATTCTGTATCCCTAATTTTTCATGTAAATTGGGGGGAGGATGTTCTACTGAAATATTATAATCCCATAGATGTTTTCTAATGGTGGATATGGATAGCAATAGTTGTAATATTAATTTCTTCTTTTCCTTTTCTGAGTGTTTATCCCAGAATCCCATGTCTATTATAAAAAGTGGAGTTTTAGGAAAATTGTCGAGAATATCTTTCCCATTCTTAGCTAGAGAAAAATTACTTTTTTCCTTTCCTTTTCCTTTCAGAATCTTTATTCCGCATTCTTCGTCAGCTAAAAATCCGTAAAAATCTCCTTTTACTATTCCTAAATCCTTTAATAAAATGTCTACTGCAATTTTCTGTAAAAATGGCCTTTTATTTGCATTATAATATATAGAATTTATACCTTGATCCAATAGATTTTTGGCAAGTATTTTTCCTAATATCATTGCCTCATCTTTCTGGTAGCAGCAGATAAATCAGTTTTTGCGTCTCCTGTCATTTTCTGCGTATATTCTATTAAGTCTTCTTTTCTAGTTTCTTCAGCAACTTGTTTTAGTTCTGTCATTATTTTAGTAGCTTCCTTACCTTTTTCTAGTGCTTCAGTATAATCTCTTAACAATTTATAATATTTTATTTCTGCATCAACTTCCTTGTTTAAGTTAGCGTTTACAACGTCTTCATTAGCCCTTTTTAAAACTACAGAATATGAAAGAGACTTATTTTGCGATGTTACTGGATCATCGTAGTTTGCTATTATATTTACTGGGTAATCCTTATCTCCTGGTGGGACAGTTAAAATTCCATACACACTGATTAATCTATCTACTATAGGTATTTTAATTGGCATATCATAATTAAGTGGGGAAAATCCTTGAGGTACACTTATAGAAAGATTAAGTGCATGAACATTATTTGTTGTTTGCTCTTCAAAGAGTGTAGGTAACTGAGAAGGATCGTCTATATGATAAAAGATTCCTGAAGTTTTATCTGCTAACAGACTAAGGATAGTTTCGTTATAATCACTTCCTATTCCTATAGATATTATCTCCATATTTTTTGGAATATTCAGTTTTTCATAGTCTTTTATATTTCTTTTATCTATGGGTTTTCCATCTGTTAGTAAAATTACTTTTGTCGGTATAGGATTTTGCGAAGCCATAGCCATTATGAATGTTATTAGTTCGTAAAATCTAGTCGTAGCTCCAGATTCTTTATTGATATTTACTTTTATTCCAGTAGCTCCGCTGTACATTATCTTTGGATGATTTGAAAATTCGATAATAGTTACTGTATTTCCTTGCGGTAACGTTTCTAGTAATTTTTCAGCAGATTTTAATGCAATATCCAGGTTTCCATTTTTAACCATAGAAGGGCTATTATCAATAGCTATTATAAAATGAGTATTTTTTATCTTTGCCACAGATTCTGGTACAGCATAGATTATAAAGCCTATTTCAGTAGTTTTCTTATAATTAATAAAAGAATTTGAATACCTTATCTTTAATGAGATTGTCAAGTTTTCTATACCATTATACTATAACGTAGAAATCCTTAATAAGCTTTATATACAATATACAAAACATGACATGGAAATGCCCTATATGTGGATATGAAAATTCTGATGATGCTCTTTTTTGTGTTCAATGTGGCACAAAGAAGCCAGAAGTTCAATCAACAAATGAAACTCCAGAAGTAAAGCCTGAACAATCATTAGAGCAGCAATCAGCTATAGAGACTCCCCAGAATTCTCCACAAGCTAGCGAAAATCAACCATCAGAACAGCCTATTGAACAAGCGAATCAATCTGAGATAGCAGCTGTACCTCAAAATTTAGAACAGCCTCCACAAGAATCTCCACAACAATCACAATCCCAAACCGAAAATCCTTCTGTTGAAAGCCAGTCATCACAAATACAGGTTGAGAGCAAACCAGTTGAAACTGAAGTACAAACTACTGGGAAGTATTATATACAGTTCATAGCTACTTCTGCTTCAGCACTAAATAAAATGAAAGTTCCGTTAGATTTCGAAGTATTTGAAAATATATCCGTAGGCAGAAGTCCTGAAAATGTAATTGTAATACCAGATGCAGAAGTATCTAGAAGACATGCAATAATATCTCTAGAAAGAGGAAACTTATTTATAGAGGACCTTAACAGTACCAATGGAACATATGTCTACGATGGTAAAATGTTTCAGCCAATAAAAGGGAAAACAGAAATTCAGCCAAATTCCATAATTAAGCTTGGTAACAATACTATAATAAAAATTGTGAGAGAATGAGTTTGATGGAATATACTAAAATCGAAAATATTTTAGATTTAGTAAAGAAGTCTATTGATAAATTTGATTCAGAAGAATTATTATTAAATCTTCCAAGTGTAAAAAAGGCTGTTTTTGTTGGAGATACGCATGGAGCTGATTGTATAACAAAATATGTCTTTGAAAATTATTCAGACGCTGATCTTTTTGTATTTATTGGTGATTACGTTGATAGGGGACCTAATGGTATAGAAAATTTAGAAATATTATTAAAAAAACATCTTGAGGATCCAAATAAGGTAATATTATTAAGAGGAAATCATGAAAGCCCGCTAACCAATATGTATTATGGTTTTTTTAATGAGGTAAAGAAAAAACTCGGAAATGAGGAGTATTACTCATATTTTGTTGAAATGTTTTCTAGAATGCCTTATGCTGCTCTTTTTAATAACTATTTGATAGTTCATGGAGGAATAGCAAGACACCTAAATAAAGTAGAAGAAATTAAGGGTCTTCCAAAACCAGATAAGAATCCAGATAATGAGATAGCCTTTGAGATACTTTGGAACGATCCTAGAGAGGAATTAGATGGATTTGTACCCAATATAAGAGGGGAAGGAACGTATTTTTATGGCAGGGATGTTACAGAAAAATTTCTTGAGGATAATAGCTTAAATGGGATAATAAGGGCTCATGAGGTAGCAGATGGATTTAGAGAAGACATTATAAATTCTGAAAAGGGCTTAAAAGTTATAACCGTATTCTCAAGCGCTTATCATGGCATGAGAGCCGGTGCTTTAGTCTGGAATGAAGAAAAAAAGAGTTTTAACTATGAATATATACCATATTAGGTGATAAAAATGACCATTTCTATGCGTGTAGAAACTAGTCACAAATATTCATTTAATGCCAACGTTAAGATGATATTTAAAATTCTTTTAGTGCCAGAAAAAGTTTCTGTAGCTTCAGGATTTCATTATATCATATTGCTAGATACTAGCGGATCTATGGAAGGAATGAAACTGGATAGTGCAAAGACAGGAGCTATAGAACTATTTAAAAGAATTCCAGAAGGAAATAAAGTCACTTTTATTACATTCTCCTCACATGTTAACGTAATTAAGGAATTTACCGATCCTCAAGATCTCTCTGAAGAAATTATATCCTTAAAAGCTGGTGGACAAACGGCTCTTTATACCGCATTACTTACAGCATTTAATCTAGCTAGAAAACACGAAATGCCAAGTTATATTGTTCTCCTTACTGACGGAAATCCCACAGATGAAACAGTTGAAGGTACATACAGAAAAATAGTAATCCCTGAAGGAATTCAAATTATCTCTTTTGGATTAGGAGAAGATTATAATGAGAGTATTTTAAAAATATTAGCTGATAGAACTAGTGGACAATTATATCATGTTGACGATCCTATGCAAATTCCAGAAAATTTACCTAAAGCCGCAAAGACTAAAATAGCTGGAAAAAATATTGTTATAGACATAATTTCAGAGGCTCCAGTAAAAATCTTAAATTATTCTGATCCTCCCATAAAGATTAATGCTCTAGAAGGCGTAGTCAAAATCTTAGGCGAAACTAATGTTCCACCAAACTATAATGGTAATTTTATGACAATAAAACTAAATTATGAAGATCCGTCATCTCAAAGACAACAAGCGTTGATGAGTATAGTCTCTTTAACACCTGCAAAAGATCAACAAACTTTTGTATCTGGAGTAAATAAGGATCTTACATTTGAATATGAATATTATAACGCATTGCAAAAATATTCTTCTGATGTAGAGGCAGGTAATTTAGTAGAGGCCACAAGAACTTTAGATAAAATGAATGAACTTGCCCAACAAACTAGAAGGATAGAATTGATTGAAACTACAAAAAGGCTTTCAAGTAGCCTGGAAACTACTAAAAGAATAGGTACAGTTGAACAAACTAAAAAGCTGTCAAAAGAAGTAACTAGTGAAGTTACTAGAAAACTTAGAGGAGAAAGCTAGCATAATCGACATCAATAGTATTAACCTTAATTTTCACTTTCTCAAATCCATTTATAATGCATGGTATATTGTTAATAGTTATAGAAGCCCATTCAGCCATAAAATCTTTAATGTTTGCAAGAAGTTCTTTTCTGTTTGAAGCTACTATTGGGACATCATGCATTATCAGTAGCTTACTTGGTTTGTTTTTAATTCCTAAAAATCTTAGTTCTGTAGTTATACCATAAGACATTTTTTTAGCTTTAATTCCTAAAACTATTTTATTACTACCAACTAAGGAATTAAGTTTTCCATCGACGTTAGACGTCAAAGAGTATTCATATCCCAATTGGATTTCATGACCTTTAAAGAAAGGTTTAGATAAGATAATTAATTCTCTAATTATTTTCTTATCTTCATTGAGAGAGATGAATGATGGATATTCGTCTCCAAAGCTACTGAGAAATCGTTTCTTAGTAACTATAAACCTAGTTTCAGGAGTAATGAGAGAATCAACATTAATCCCAAAGAGTCTCATGATTAAAATTTCGTTTTTTAAGTTAATTTGTCTTTCATTTAATTCTACTTTAATATGTTTGGTTTATGATATACTATTCTTTTTTGTTTAAACATTATCTCGAATAACAGCGTAATATAAAAGGGATATCTAAAATAAGTTATCATGCAAATTAAACAGATACATTATTTATTATTAACATTTTACACAGGAAAATAAATACTTTTTAAGGTATTAGACATTTATAAAAAATTACCATAAATATAATGATTTAATTAAGTATTATTACCTAATTTTAAAGGATATCATTTCTAAACTCAACGACGTATTTTTCTATATATCGATTTCCTTTTTATGCCCATTCATATTACTGCTAAAATGTATTATAGAAAAAATTATAAACTATGAGTGTAATATAATCACTGAGAAAAAATGACAGTCGAAGATATAGTAAAAGTAAGTAGAAACTATCAAGTCACAATACCAGCAAGAATTAGACAAAAATTCCAAATAAAAGAAGGAGATCTAGTAAAAGTAGTTTTTGATGATCAATCTAATTCAGTAAAGATAGTTCCTATAAAGCAGTAAAGTTATCAATAATTTTTTTAACTTCCTTTTGTAAATTTTCACTCAAGTTATTTTTTATTTTTTCAAATTCTTCCATGTCAATAACTTCCCTTTTTCCATCTCTCTCAACGATATCAATCTCCAGATCAACATATCTTATTTTACCTTTAAGAAGTTCTGGAGGAGTTGAAATGTTAATATATTTTCCCTTTAGTTTACCATCTTTAGAATAATAGTTATGAACTTCATACCATTTTGAAGAATCTATCTCCATTATATCGTAATCTCCTTCTTCTTTTAGGACATTAAGACCATCATAAACTCCATTTGGAGAAATTTCTCTTCTTAGCAAAATTTTATATCCATCTTCTGTGACTTCTTTTTTAATCACCTTTCCTCCTCTTAGTCTTATTGCTTTTTTATTGACTTTTACGTGGTCTATTCCCATGAAGTCTTTTATTAGTTCATTTAGCATATCTATAACATTTCTTTCATCTACGTCAGAAAAACTAAGTTTTAACATATGATGAAACTTTTGCGTCTTTATTACTTTACTTCTTATACTGTCTAAGAATATCTTATCTTGTAATGAAGGTATTATTAAATAGAAATCTTCTCCTTGGTTAAACGTGTTAGTATCATAATTCATAATTAATCTTTCTATTTCTGCTTTCAAATCAATATCTTGAGCATAATCTGCATTACTTCTCCACTTAATATTGTATCCTTTTTTATTAAATGGTAAACTTAACTTTAATAGCCTATTTTTATCATGAACATGTTCAGAAAAGTACGTCCTGCCATTTTCTCTCCAAACGAAAGCATATTTACCCACAGCTTTAGGTTTAGAAAGCAAGATTCTTCCTTCATATGGAGGTTTTATAACAAGCCCTTCATCAATACAAGGGTCAACTTCATAATTCATAAATTTACAATCCTCGGTCTTAATTACTGAATAGAGTTTTATAGGAGATTTCCAAATTACAGAATACTTGAAAATATTATGTAAAAAATCTCCTATATCTTTACCAATTACTATGATATTTCCATCTTCTGTATCTTTTATTGTAACGTCTGCAGGAAGTTCTCTTATATTTTCATTAAATCTTAACGCAATTTGAGGGCTTTGTTGAACTACATTAAAGTTTTCTTTAGCTAAATAAGTAAGAGCTGTAGCATAAATACCCCTAATCCTTATTTTTAAGTTGTTCGAAGACGAAATTTAAGATCCCTCCAGAGTTGATATATTTAACTTCAGCCTCAGTATCTATTCTAACTAACCCTTTGAATGTTTTTATTCCTTCTTCACTAATAATTTCTATCTTTGCCTCTGACTTAGGTTTAATGTCAAAATATAAATTGACCTTTTCATTTCCCTTTAAACCCATTTCCTTCCAGCTAACGCTTTCTATTGGTATAACTCCCATTGCAACCAGGTTACTTCTATGTATTCTTTCAAAACTTTCTGCTATTACTGCCCTTATTCCTAGTAATGCAGTAACTTTAGCTGCCCAGTCTCTGGAACTACCTGACCCATATTGCTTTCCAGCAAAAATTACTAATGGTATTCCTTCATTTTTATACATCATTGAAACTTCGTAGATTGAACCTTCTTTTCCATCAGGATAATGAACAGTATAGCCTCCGTCTCTATTTACCATGTAATTCTTGATTTTAGGATTCGAAAAACCACCTCTAAGCATTACTTCATGATTACCTCGCCTTGATCCAAATGTGTTTAACTCTTTAACCCCCAGAGAAATCAAGTATTTTCCTGCATCGGAATCGGGGGAAATAGGGCCAGCCGGAGATATATGATCAGTTGTTATTTTATCTCCAAGTAGCATTATGATCCTTGCGTTTCTTATTTCTGTAAACTTCTTCTTTTCCTTAAACCATGGTGGTTCAACTATGTAAGTGCTATTCTCCCATGAATAAGTTTCTGTACCGGAAATAGAAAGCTCATTCCAGTTTGCGTCTCCTTCAAATATTGTAGAATATTGTTCTTTAAAGAATCCCGGATTTAGAGCTAAATTCATGTATTCGCTTATCTCTTTCATTGAAGGCCATATATCCTTTAAATAAACTGGATTACCGTTAGGATCTAAGGCAATAGGTTTTTCTACATCCATATTTATTTTCCCAAAAATAGAATATGCTACAACTAATATTGGAGAAGTCAAGAAAGTACCTTTTAATAACTTATTTATTCTTCCCTCAAAGTTTCTGTTTCCACTTATTACAGCATATACTTCTATACCATTTTCTCTTACGTCTTCTTCAACATCTTTGGGTAGAGGTCCTGCATTACCTATGCATGTGGTACACCCAAATCCAACTATATGAAATCCTAGTGCTTCAAGATATGGTAAAAGTCTAGATTCTCTCAGATATTTTGCTACTACAGGCGATCCTGGGGCCATACTCGTTTTTACATAGCTTTTTGATCTTAATCCCAAAGATACTGCTTTTTTAGCTAGTATTCCAGCTCCTATCATTACAGTAGGATTAGAAGTGTTTGTACAGCTAGTTATAGCAGCTATTACTACACTTCCATCTTCTACAATTTTTCCTCTCTTTTTACCTATTTCAAAATTTTTCATATTACTTAAGGATATTCTTTCATCAGGATTTTTAGGACCTGCAAGAGAAGGTTCTACTTCACTAAGGTTTATTTCTATAACTTCATTATATTTAATTTGATTTTTACTATCATAGAAGAGTCCTTGTGCCTTAGCATATTTCTCTACAATTTCATAATATCTCCCAGTAGCCTTAAGGAATTTTATAGTTTGGTCATCTATTGGGAAGTAACCTACAGTAGCGCCATACTCTGGTGCCATATTTGATATTGTAGCTCTGTCTGGCACTGAAAGAGAAGAAATCGCAGGTCCAAAGAATTCAACAAATTTTCCAACTACACCTTTTTTCCTTAATTTCTCAGTAATAAAAAGCACTATGTCTGTAGGCGTTACGCCTTCTCTAATTTCTCCATCTAAATTTACACCAATAACTTGAGGTATTGTCATAAAGTAAGGTTCTCCAAGCATTACAGCTTCAGCTTCTAATCCTCCTACGCCCCATCCCAGAATACTTAGACCGTTTATCATCGTTGTATGAGAATCTGTCCCTATAACTATTTCTGGATAAGCTATTCCGTTTTTAACATCTATTACTTTACCTAGGTATTCCAAATTTACCTGATGTATTATACCTTTCCCTGGTGGTACTATTCGCAAATTTTCGAAAGATTTTTGAGCCCATTTTAGGAATTGATATCTCTCTTTATTTCTTTCGAATTCTTTTCTCATGTTTAATTCTAATGAATATTCAGTTCCATAATAGTCGACCTGAACCGAGTGATCTATAACTAGGTCAGACTGAATTTCAGGATTGACTATAGAAGGATTCTTCCCTATCCGTTGGAATTCAGATCTCATTGCTGCTAGATCTACCAAAAGGGGAACTCCAGTATAGTCCTGCATAATGACTCTTGTAGGAAGGAAAGCTAAATCTTTCCCTACTTCCCATTTAATAACTCTATCTAAATCTTCTTGTGAAGTTTTATTCCCTAAATTTCGCAGTACATTTTCTATTAATATTTTTGCTGAGTAAGGATAGTCATCTATTCCTAAATTTTTTATAGAATAAAGTGAAAAATCTCCTAAAGAAATTTTGTTTTGCATATTCATCATTCATATTTGAACCTTATAAACAATGATTTTGTAAAGGTTTTAATAAATCATTTTACTTATAAATAATTTATAAGTAATTATCTAATAAATTTTTAAATAATAATAACTAAAATTCCTAAAATTACATTATGCATATTTTATATTCTTCTAATAATTTTCTGTTATTATTTCGTCTAATCTCTTTGCCTCCTTCTTCATCTCTTTTACATATAAAGAGGAGGAGTTGTTCCATTCTTCTGGAGTATATGCAAAGAATTCTAATCCTGGTCTAATGTATTTACTTAACATTTCTAATCTTTTAGTGTATTTCATACCTTCAAAGTCTCTCGATATTATAACTAGATCTATATCGCTTTTATCTAAGTAATCTCCTCTGGCCCTAGAGCCAACAATATAAACATTCTCAATTCTTATTTCTTTTTTTACATCTTCAATGAATTCCTTAGCTCTTTTTATCATTTCTCTTTGACTATCTATTGCAGATTTCGCCTTACCCATGTTACCACCTTCTCTGATCTTCTTACCAGCTCTTCTGCATCTTCCTTAGAGTAAAGCTCTGCAGGTAGGCTATTTGCAACGTCTGGATATCTAGATATCGTATAATTGAACAGTTAACTTTCTCACATCATCTCTTATTTCATCAACAGATATAGAAGACTCAGTCTTAATGATATTTAAAAGTTCATTTAGATCATGACTACGAATAGTTTTTCCTAAGTTCAATAATAGTGATTTTAGAGCCTTTTCTGCAGCTTGTTGAGCCCAAAATACTGCTGCATAATAATGCCCAGTATTTATCGTATCTTTTGCAGTAGAAAGGTCTTCTATGGCTTGCTTAAACCATTTTTCGGCTTCTTCTCTCATTATTTAAAAATATGTAGCTAAATTAAAAATCTCATCTTCATTACGTATTATGCTCTACTCAAATTTGTAGAAAAAGATTGTTGATTATAAATAATAATTATAAAAAATAAATAAAAATACTAATCCTAACTAAATTAAAATCAATATTTCTAATTTTTATTTCTTTTTTCTGTATACTCTAGTTTTCCATTTCTAATGTGCACAATGGATTCAGCAGCGTTGATAGCTTCAGGATCATGAGAAGCGAAAATTACTGTCCCATCATATTGTTGAATTAACGAAAACACTTTTTTGGAATTATCTATATCTAGGTTAGAAGTCGGTTCATCAAGCAGAAGAACCTTGGCTCCAGAAGAGAGTGCTAATGATATTTTTAATAGTCTTCTTAGACCAGAAGATAATTGATAAACTTTAAGATTAGTGTTAATATTGAATGTATCTATTAAATCAAATAATTGGTCATTAAAATATCTTAAGGATTTAACGAAATCTATGAATTCTCTAACTGTAGCTCTCTCTATGAAGATTAGTAATTCTTCTAACATATAGACGTCGTTTTTCCTCATTTCTATATTAGGTTCTCTACCTAAAATCTTAATATATCCAGAATCTGGTCTTAAAATACCATAAATTAAATATAATATCGTAGTTTTACCTGCACCATTAGGTCCCAATAACAATGTTTTAGTATTTCTTTCTACTTCTATATTAATATCATATATTCCACGATCTTTCCCAAATGATTTTGTAACTTTATTTAGTTCTACGTCAATCAATATCCCTCACCTTTATATTTTTATATGGATCCTTATATACAGAATTTAGCGTATATAATTCTATTAATATTGATAACGGTATTATAAAAATTAGTTTGATGAGAACGTTTACATAGTTCATAAATGGAAAATAATAATAACTTACCGTTAAATATTCTATAACAAATGGAATTATAGAAATAAAAGAGAGTAGTAAAAATACTGGAACAAGCTTCTTAAAAGCATCTTTTACTTCAACTCCATTTATTATAAATAACCATAATATCTCTTTCATATTTTTTCGTTCTGAAAAGATATACCATACTGATACTAGTATTGAAACTAATGTTAATCCATTTATCCATTCTAATAAATCACTAATAATTGAGATATTAGGAACTATGCCGGAGATATCTATTCCGCTAGTTGTATTTATATATCTATTAGAATAAACAATTAATCCAGATGCAATATATTTTGAATAATTTAATGGGAGCACCAGAAAATTTCCCGAGTAAAAGTTCAAATACAGAATACCTGCAAATTTTATAGTTGTATTAATATTCTTTAAGGACTGTATATTTGCTCTTAAATCATGGCCTATTGGAGTTTTTATGTACTGTGCCATATTAGAAGCTACATATAGACCGTACTGTGGAAATTTTCCTTGAAAGATGTAATCTCTAAAATTAAACAGAATATTTAATTCTGAAAGATTATTTGTAAGATAAACATATACCGGAGTATTTAGATTATTTACTTTAACACATGCAGTACCGTATTCTATGTAGAACTTTGAGATATTCTCTATATATTTTGTATCATTGTTAATATTTATCATGTAAGTATTTTTTAAACTAAGTTCATGTATATCTCCTTCATAGCTTGTTACATATAATATCATAGAGCTCATAAAGAAAGATATTAGAAAAAGGATTACAATTAAAAATATAGATGTTTTCAATAAAGATTTTCTTAAGAAAAAATTTTTTATAATTAATGTACTCCTCAACTCGCATCACTTTTAGTTATATATACAGAACGCTTCATCATTGTACACATTTCCTAGAATGTTATGTGCCCATGGAGGAGTTTCTGGAGTGTTTATGGATTCTGCAACACCATAATCATACTGATATACTAGTTCATGGTTATCTGGTACAGACTGATGAATATACCATCCTACACAATCTCCACTATTAACACCAACGAATTTTATACAATCTACTTCTGCATAATACATTTGTGCTCCAAGCAGGCGAGCTTCACTTATCTTAGGATTTCCACTTATGTCTCCTTTCTCTCCAGTTATCTTAAAAACTGGCATTGTAACACCATTTAAGGAATAATTAGTTAGTACATCAAAGTGAATAGTAGTCAATCCAAATCCATCACAACCAAAATATTCTTGTCCTAATCCATTATTTGCTCCTCCTATAGAAACGGTATTACTATTCCATGCAAAATACGGATTGTATCCTACTGCCATTACAGGAATTGATGGTATGAAAAATACTAATACCATAAGTACTATTATTGTTGACAATATTATAATTCTTATATTATTTTTAACGATATTCAGATTCATACTCTCTAAAACATTTTCTTCAACCCAATATATATATAGGTTTAAATAAAATATTATTGTTAAAACTATTAACTAACGAAATAAAAGATTTTCAACTATATCGTAATTATAAGAAAAAACAGTTTAATATATCTATTTTATTTTTGGCGGTATTAGATAGTTCCATAAGTATTTGAAAAGATTAACGTTATTTTATGTCAAACAATTCTATTATTTATATGGATATAGCAGAACTTTGTGGACGAGTAAAATCTATAGGATATTTTGGTTCTTATACTCGGGAGGATTACATTGAAGGAGTTTCAGACATTAATGTGTTTGCAATAACTGAAGATAAATCATTACTTATAGAATTAGCTAGTAACGATTTCTCTCCTGTAGTTCTGAGCGAGAACGATTTACAAAAAATATGTTCAGAAGGTGAGCCATTATGCTACTATATAATCTTTGATTCTAAAGTAGTATGTGGGAGTATTAATGCTACTTTCATTAAGACACAAAAAACTTGTGAAAGATTAAAGAAACAAATAGTCTCTTTTCTTCAGATGAGTATTGAAGGATTCTTTAGAGGCGATCAGATTAGTTCTCTTTCAAACGCATACAAGAGTTTTAGGTCATTAATTCAGTGGAAATATTGTTTAACTCACGATATGATCCCATTAAGTAACAAAGATCTTGATAATGCATGTAAAGAGTTAAATATGCAATGTGCAACTTTCGACGACATTGTAAATTTAAGGAAAGTGAGAATGCCTATTACGTTGTGGAGTTTAAATAAAATATACAAGGAAATTAACTCACAGATACATATACCTTTTCCTTCTCCCATTAAAATAAACGAATTAACTAAGGGTAAATTAAGTAAAATTCTGTTAAATGATAAAGTATATCTTATTACGAATGAAGGGGATAGAATAGAAGTATAGTTTTTATACTAAACAAATACGTTATACAAAAAACATTGATTGAAGAAAGATTTATTACTATTATAGAGAATTTTCAATTATGTCCACAGAAGAAGTAAATAGAGATATGGAAAGAGCTGAGGAATATGAACAATTAACGCCTAGAACTACTGCACTTGGAGGAAATAAATTCGAGATTTCTACAGGTTTAATAATAGCAGCTAGATATGCGGATAAATTGAGAAGAGTTTCTTTAGTGTCGCTAAGTAAAATGGTACCAAAGGATATTATTATAAGAGATGTTTCAGAGCTTAATAAGAAACTTTACGATGAGATAATAAACAGAAAAATAGATAAGCTTAGCGTTATACGAATTACAGTAACTGCTCATTATGATGCTGATAAGAAGAAAATATTTTTTGATGATGTAAAAATTCAGAGATACTATACTGAAGATGAGTGTAAAAGGCAATATGAAGAAATTGCTAAAGAAAACGAAAAATTGAAATCCGAAATTTCTACAATAAGACAAAAGTTACAAGAGCTTTTAGCCGTAAATAACTTTTAACTTTGAGGATTAATGAGTGTTGAATCAGAACTAAAGTTAAAAATTTTTGTTTCAATTATTTTAACTATAATTTCTGAAATAGTAATAATTTCACTTATTGTAAGCATCTTAAGGTTGCCCTTATTTTTGATAGGTGTTTTCTTAGGTTTATTATGGTTAATACAATGGTTAATATCACCATATCTTGTAGCAAGGGATGCGTACGAGGTTACTCCTATAGATCCTTATTATAGTTGGGTTTATTCTATTGTTAAAAATGTATCGAGAAAAAGTAATATTAAAACACCTAGAATATTTATAGTAAATGAGCCTTTCCCTAATGCTTTTGCTTATGGAAATTATGTATCTGGAAAAAGAATAGGAATAACCAAGCCATTACTTTCCATATTAACTCCTGAAGAATTAGAAGCAGTTATAGGTCATGAAATAGGTCATATAAAGCATGCAGATGTTGAAATAGGTATGGCTATAGGTTTAGTTCCTTCAATAATCGGCTATCTAGGAATGCTTTTAATCAATACAGGTCTAATTTTCTTCCTTTTTATAGAGGATATTTCCGATATTATTTTTGCAATTATATTAATTTCGTTAGGATCCTTAATGTTAGCTATAACATTTTTTATTCAAATATTCGTCCTGTGGTTTAATAGATTGAGAGAGTCATATGCCGATATGTATTCTGTAAAAATCTTAGGGAAAAGGGCATATTATCTTGCTACCGCACTTGCCAAAATAGAAATATATATGAAAAATATTAGAATAGATCCATTTACTGGAATTATTGTAACTGCAACACCAGTTAAAGTTACGTCAAATGATCCAAATCTCCTTTTGGAAGAATGGTTACATAAAAAAATCTCACCTTTTTCTGATATATTTGATACTCATCCTCATCCAGCTAAAAGAGTTAAAATGATATTTGAGCTATTATCCCTTTACTAAGCCTATTACGAAACCAATTATGAAGGCTATAGAATTATACGGTAATAAAGAAACATATTTAGAAGCATAATCTTCTGCTTTGGTAGCATATACTCCTAAATCCATTAATCCGTGTTGAATACTAGATGGCGATATAGCTCCTATTGCAACTAGTATTATAATTATAGCAAGAATAACTATCCCTACTTTAACTATGTTTTTTACTAAATAACCTACTAATAACCCTAAAACGAAAGCTACTATTAGTGAAACTACGTCGCTAGTAGTTATTGAAGATAGCCCAACACTACTTACCATAATGTTCATATTGATAATATATAATTCTAGACAACCTTATAAGTTTACTTGAGAGGGTAAATTTATGAAAGTTCTTAAATATCACCTTAAGGCCAAAATACAAATTAAGGATAAAGAAGAGACCAAGGAACTTACATTTAGGCATCTCATAAATGTTAGGAAATTTATTAATGGCATGAGTAAAAAGTATGACGTTAAATGCTCTAAATTAAATTCTTCTGGAGATGTATATACTACTCAATGCGAAGGAGGAGATTCTACAAAACTATTTTTTGAGGTTAAAAAAGAACGAATAAAGAAACCTAAGGCAGAAAAGAAAGAGGAAAAGAAGGAAGCTAAAAAGGAAAAGAAAGAGGCTGAAAATAGGGAATATCAAGTAGAAAGCAAACCTGAACCGGCAAGCGAAACTAAGCGAGATACGGAAATGGCTCAAGAAAAGAAAGAAAAACAAGAAGAAACTAAAAAAGAAAACTCTTAACAAAAATCTACTTTTTTATATAAAATTTACGCTGGGATAGTCTGTACGTGAGATTGTAAATCTTTCTTTACAGTATCAACCAATTTATTCAAATCTTGTATTAATCTACCGTATAATTCTTCATTATTTACCCAGTATACATAGTTAGGTCTTCCTTTTTGCTTTGTTTGATCGACTACTTTGTCTCTATTTATTAATCCTTTGTAGAGTAGATTATTTATTGATTTACTTATTGATGCCTTAGTTACGTGTAAAGATCCTGCTAATTCATCAGTATCTAATTTCTTTCCTTTTGTCATGAGTAGATGTAGTACTTCAACGTCGCTCTTTGAAAGTCCGTACAGAAACGCTATTACCTCATGAATGTCTACTTCTCTACCATCTGGAAATCTTATTCTTTCTGACATTTTTAATCCTATTAACATAATGTGTTTTTTAACTTAAAAAAACTATACATTCTAATGTATAAAAAAATATACTTTTATGTACTTTAGCTAAGAAAACATCTTTACTTATTTGTGAACTTATGTATAAAAGTACATATTTATATAATTGACGTAGAACGGTGTTAAATTAACAGAGTTAAATATTTTCTCCTCTATTATATATATGCGATTTTTTTATCATGAAAAATAAGTAAAAAGTATGGAATGGAAAACTTATTGCGAAGAATCATATACGAAGGTAATTCCCTATTTAAGGACCGCTATAATAAAAACTCTAGTTAAGAAAGGGATTCCAGTAAAGAAAGCCGTAAAGATTGTAGGAATTTCTACTACTGCCTATGAAAGGCATGTTAACGATAAAAAAGTAAATATGATACTTCAAGATGAGGAACTTGGAGATATGATAGAAGGTGTAACAAGTAGATTATCTACAGGAGAAGTTGTAGAAGCTACTAGTTTCTGTATATTATGCTCAAAATCTAGGAAAGTTTTCGGACTTCAACCTTGTACCTAAATTTATTTTATTTTAAGTATTTTATAGTATATGAAGAATAAGGACATAGTGGCCTTTAGTAGCATTGCTTTCTTTTTGTCTTACTTTTCTAGATTAGCATGGAGTATACTATCTCCGTTTTCTAGCTTAAAGCCTACTATAGAAGATGATGGAATAATTTTTACCTTATTTTTTATAGGTTATGTATCAGTTCAGATACCTGCTGGTATACTTTCTGATAAAATTGGAACTAGGAAAATAATTTTTACCTCTTTATTGGGTATATTTATCTCTTCATTAATTTCTGGATTAGCAGTGAATATAATCCAAGAATTTATAGCCAGCTTTATCATGGGCTTATCTGCTGGCTGGATTTATCCAGTTACAATAAAAATGATTTCTAATTTTTTTAAAGGAAAGGAGCTTGCGATAGCTATGGGTTACTATAGTTTAGCATGGCCACTGTCTCTGGTTTTAGCTGGAGACGTACTTCCATTTGTAGGTACTTCAATAGGATGGCGTTGGGGATATTTTATAATATCGATAATATCTATATCTTCAGCATTATATTCATTAAAGATACCTTATGCTACTTCGCATAAGTCTTCAAGTTTTACTATTATTAGAGACAAAAGTGTTGTAATGATAGCTATAGGCGGATTTCTATTTTTTCTCTCATACTGGAGTATAGCTTTATTTCTTTACAAATATTTATTAGAAACAGTTTATAATCCTTATATCTCTGGTGTAATATACTCTCTAACCGCTTTACCAGGAATTTTTTCTACAATAGTTTCTGGAAAGATTATCAATTTACTAGGAGTCAGAAAGGTATTTATATTATTTATTTCGCCATATGGTATTTTGACTATATCAATATCTTTTGTATATTTTGCAATATTTTTAGGAATAATAGCATCTTTTATGGGTCTGATCAGATTTGTAATAACCCCAGCTAATTCTACTGCAGTAGCGCAAATAGGTAAAGAAAATAGCGGAAGCGTAACAGGATTCGCTAATTTTTTCTGGCAATCGAGCGGAATATTAAGCTCATTCCTCTCAGCTATTATAATTTCGTCATTAGGCTTTAGATTTTTATGGATATTTATGGGTTTAATAACACTGTTATCTGTAATATTTTACTCTTTAATAAGGGTTAGCCAGTAACTTTTAAAACAGCCTATGATTTGGGTATAGTTTTTAATTGGCAAAGGATTAACAACCTTATGTTAAGTTTTAGATACGATTTAAGTTTGAAATTTCTGATAACTTACTTCACTAAACATATACAAAATACTATTATATTATAGAATAATTTTCGGCGTATTTTTAACTTATATTGCATATATTATACATTTATATCATATTTCTTCTTCTTCAGTTATTTTTTAATCTAACTTATGATTTGGGGAAAAATATTTTTAAATATAAGATAACATTTCCATATGTCAAGCAGTTTAGGAATTCAAAAAATAGGACTACGATGGAGTGCAATGTTACTATCGGCATTATGGGCTTGAGTACATCTAGATCTAACATCTGCAGTTTTACCTAATCCTACGGCAACCTTAATCTATAGAATATTTTTCGGATTTACAGCGTCTTTAGCTATAGTAGCCGCAGTAGCTTTTATTCAAGGTATTAGATCGTTATATCTACCTGCTGCAATATTCTATGCAATAGATTTAGCGTTACTTACAGAGACTAGAACAGCACCAGCGTTATTCGTAGGGAAAGTGCTTCCAGTAAACCCGTATGTAGAGATTTCAATAGCACTCGATGTAATATTACTAGCTCTATCCCTAGTACTATGGAAATTCGATAGAAAATAGATAACAAGTTTTTTCTTAAGAAAATCATTTTTTAATATATGAAGCATGAGTTATATGAGGATGTTATAGAAGCCGAAAATTCTTCTCAAGGTTTTGGTATATATAGATATAACAGAGTAATTTCTGTAAATAAATATCTAAATAATGGCAAGTGGATAATAGGGGAAGGAACAGACGAGAATATACCTTTTGATTGTACAAGTCTCATTAGGGAAGAAGTAAAAGATTGGGAAAAAGTAGAGGATATAATAAGAAGATTTACTATAGAAGGTGTTAAGATAACTGTCAAAAGAGTCAAAAGAAGATTACAACACAAAGATAAAATTTGTGAGGAAGATAAAATAGTTAATTATGTTAATTTTAATGGAAATCTTTTCGCATTTACTGGGTCTCCTAGAGACATAGGTGCGGTTTTAGACTATTTGAAAATTGAAACTCCTAGATCCCTAACAAGGATATGGAGTATAGATAGAACCGCAGTAATTTTAGATCCCGAAGCATCGGCAAAAGTTTTCCACGAGATTTTCTCCTTATTAAAAGGGGATTCTCCCAGAGTTAAAAAGAATGAAAAATTATTCTCAGATCTATCTATCTATGATAATCCTGAAAATCCTTTTTCAGTAGGTTTCTATGCTTTTGACGATGAAGGAACAAAAGCCAGGAAAAAGGAAATAATAGGAGACGGGTATGTTTTAGACTATCTAGGTACTTTAACTACAAAGCTAGGAACTCCTGGTAATGGGAGAGGAATAATACCTAAACCAGACTATTTTACTTTGGAAATAAGAAGAGGAGATTGGGGATTTCAAGAAATGATAGAAGATACAAAAAACGGTATTTTAGTTCTTGGAGCTAAATCTACAGAAATAGTAAAGAACAGCGTGAGACTAGTGCCAAGAGAATCTATTCTAATTGGAAATGGAAGTATTATTCTAAGAGAAATTGCCATTCCTTTCCAAGAGTTTCTTACTATAGACGGAATATCAAGGGAAACTAAGAATGTTATTATAGACGAGGAGCACGGGGGTATATCTCCATTTATTAGAATTCACGCTAGACCAATACTATACTAGAAATATTTTTGGCATGATCTATACCATGACGGTATTTTTGGATTATTAATAGAATCCCAATCATCATACGGTTTTATATCTAAAACAGGCGTGCCATTGTATGCATTTATACCTTTAACTGTTAATGTATTTTCTTTTATATTCAATAGTTCCACTACTGAAATTCCAATAGGATTTGGTCTGTTTGGGCTCCTAGTTGAGAATATACCTATGTTTTTCCCATTACACTCTCTCGTGAGAGATTTGAGCGAAGATAAATGCATATAATATATAATAAATAAATGAGAAAATTCTTCTAAGCCTCTTAATCCTTCTGAGTAATCTTTATCTATCACTATATTTACGGGCTCATGTCTAGATGCTCCTTCATTTCTTCTCACATAACCTATGGGTATTAGATTCAATGCCTATAGATCCTCCAGTAATTTTTCAAATCCTTTAATATCTCTTAATGGTAATCCAGTTCCTCCTTTAGTTACCATCAATATTTCAGATACTATACTAAACGCTATATCTTTTTCATTTTTAGAATTTATATCTAGACCAGCAGGTATTCGTAGTTTTCTTAATTTATCTTTATCTATTCCCGCTTCAATTACTCTTTTTAATATAGTTTTGGCTCTTTTCAAGCTCATCACAACTGCTATTTCCTTAGCTCCGCCAAGTATTGACTTTATAATTGCCCACGTATCATAAACATGTTTTGTTGCTATTAGGACATAATTATCTTTTACAATTTCGTCTGGAATTTGGAAAGTAGTTCCTTTTATGACTTCATCTGCCTCATAATCACCAGCAAACGGATCTACTACTATAACGTAATAACCTAGATCTTTAAGATGTTTAGCAACATAAGGCGCTACAGAAATTGTTCTTCCAGTACATTTACTTTCGTCGACCTTTACTGTATCTCTATCACATATTACTGGTTCTTCCATTTCTGCCTCTTTGCTTGATGCAAAAATAACTATTTTCATGATATAATATACGGAAAGCTTGAATAAAAACGTAATTCTTGATTTTAAAAATCTAAACTAAACCACTAGTAAGTATTACAAAACCTACAGTATAAAGTATACCTATAGCAATTTTCCTCATAATTTCATGAGGAATTTTAGGATATATTAGATAAGATAACAAGAGTATCCATAAGAATCCAACAGATCCACCAATAAATGCAGGGAAAACGCTTCCTGTCATAAAATATGCCGATATTTCAAAAAGATTTACTTCTACTCCCTCTCCTAATACTCCTACTAAACCAGTAATAAAAGCACCCTTTGGAGTAGGATAATCGGTAAAAAGGAAATAACTAGCTAATCCCAGGAAAAAGAATCCTAAAATAATTTTCATGAGATATTCTGCAGTATCTGTAATTAAAATTGGCAGCAACATATATATTAAATAGCTAATTAGAAAAACTGATATTACGCCAAAGAAAGTGCCTAAATTTCCCATTTTCTTATCGTTAGATCTTGCCATGTAAGAAAACATTGACATTTCAATACCCTCAAAAGTACATGGAAGAAATGATGCTAAAAAAGGAATTTCCCAACTCATGTCATTTACCTTCTTCTGTATATCCTAGCCAGCATTACTCCGCCTATTAGAAAACCTATGAACGATGCAGTAAAATAGTACTCGCTAACAAATTGGTAAATATTATTGACCTCATAAATATATCCAGATATTCCTAGTGAAATTGTGAATAACAAGAAGGCAGGCTTAAGTAAAGTTCTCTTTTTAAATGATATAAAAAGTATAACGAAAGCTACTGTATCAAGAGGTAATAAGAACATCATTTCTGGTACTGGATACACTTCTGCGTATCCCTTATAGCTGGGAACTGTAGCTATATATCCATAATGTATAGGATACTGTAAAGCTATAGGATACGTCCAGTTATTAGGCTCTAATATTATAGGCTGTCTAGGATTTACATCGAAATTAAAACTTTGTAATATACCGTGAACTCCTCTTTCTGACAAGTTGGTTATATATGGTAAATGAAAATTATAGTCTATAAATCCTAAAATACTGTACCCAGATATTGTATAATTATTTACCCAACCTTCTTTTGCATATGGAGAAATTATCAATAATGGTATTCTTTGGCCCAAACCATAATGATTTATTGAAGGTGGTATTATTTGATCATAATATCCTCCACCTTCGTCAAAAGTTATAAAAATTGCAGTGGAATTCCAGTATTTGCTCTGCATTACTGCATTTATAACACTAACAAGCTCTTTTTCTCCTTTTAATATATTATATGGTGGATGCATATCATATTCGTCATTCGAACATCCTATGAACATAACCCATGATACTGAAGGAAGATTTCCTTTAAGGTCTTCATAAAAGTTAGATATTCCATAGAAATGATTTTTGTATTCAGAAATTCCATTAAATGCATTTAATGGCCAAGGTATTCCTCCAGAATATCCATAAGTGTAATATCCCCAGCTTACGTTATAATAGGAAAGTTGATAAAATATACTAGAATTTAGTGGGCACGTTCCACTAGCATCGTCCGTGTAAAAATTAGGAGGAAATCCAGTTAAGTAAGCTATCCTGTTTGGTTCTGTTAATCCCATTACTGGAGCAAAGTAATTATCTGCGAGAACGTATTCTTCTGCATAATCCCATAGCGGAGCTTCTTGCTCATAGGAGAAGTATGCCATTGATTGAGGTCCAGAATAGTAAACAAATCCATCATCTGTATCAAACCAATAGTCACCATGATAAGAATTCCATCCTTCATAAGGATCTACTGTAGAATAAGCGTCGGCATAATATGGATGAGAATTTCCCAATTCTGGTAGCCATGGTACATTTGGAACGGAAACGTAGTTTAAAGTACCTTTCTTTAATTGTGTATAATTCGTATAAAGACCTTCTGGGTCCATTAGTGATAATGTTATATTATTAACTATAGGCGGATAGCCAAATGGATACGTTCCAAAGAGATTATCAAAAGAATGATTTTCTTCTATAATAATTATAACATGCTTTATTGGAGTTTGTGTGTCTGAGTACGAATGTAGAGGTATGCTTAGTAAAAATAATACTGTAATTGCTAATCCTATAAGACCAATTTTCATAGAACTATTAAAGAAGAAGAGTTATTAAATTCTTATTATAGTGCATTTTATCATATAAACTATAGAGGCTATATATTCCTATTTAGTTTTTATATTTTCTATAATTTCCTTTAAAACTTCTGGATCTTCAAGCATGGTTTCATCAAATTTATTTCCTATAATAGCATCTCTAAGTGCTCTTCTAACTATTTTGCCACTTCTTGATCTAGGCAATCTGTTTACTTTAAATATTTTATCAATAACGTAGATAGGTCCTAATGATTCTTTTATTTTTTCTCTAATCTGATCTTCACTTACATTGCCTACAATGAATACATCTAATTTTTCTCCTTTAATCTCGTCTGGAACTCCAATAGCGGCAACTTCGATTACTCCAGGGATTTCAGAAATTACACTTTCAACTTCCCCGCTGGTTATTCTATGTCCTGCAATTTTTATCATATCGTCTGCTCTTCCCACAATTTTTATATAATTTTCATTTATAATAGCAAGGTCTCCTGTATAATGATATCCAAATTTGAAATATTCCTTGAATTTTTCTTGATTATTTAGTATACCTATAAATTGTGTAGGAAACTTTGATTTCATAACTAAGTAACCAACATCATCTGTATGTTTACCATTTTCGTCTACAGTATCTAATAATGCTCCAGGGAAAGGTACTCCTGCATAACCTTTTCTAGGCTCTACATTCATCGAAAAAGGTATACCAACTACGTATCCAAGTTCTGTTTGTCCATAAACGTCGGTATATTTGTCCGCAAAAGACACATAATCCCAACTTTTTTCGTCCATTATTTCTCCAGCAGTAGCAGCAAATTCTACTCTAGGTATTTTTATCCCTAATTTTACTAGAAGTCTGAGAAGAGTAGGTGAAGTAAAGAAAAGTTTAGGGTTTATTTCATCAATTATTTTAGCTACACGATCTTTTGGATAATCTGGAGCACCTTCCATAAATACTAATGTACCACCGTGAAGTAATGTAGCGTACATAATTCTAGAAAAAGTTATCCAACCTACGTCAGCTGTTGTAAATACTATATCTCCTTCTTTGAGAGAAAACATTATATCAAAAACTGTGTAATCTCCAACCATCCAGGCTCCATGAGGTAAAATAATTCCTTTTGGTTTTCCTGTAGTTCCAGATGTATACATAACTTTTAATGGCTCATTACTTTCAATTTCCTCATATTTATCATATTCATTATCAAAATCAAACTCATTATTTCTGTCAAAAACTATACTTCCTTCTAAATATAATGGAATTTCCTTGCCTCTTCTATATGTCTTATTTGCCTTTATTATGGCATTAGGTTTAAAATCGTCTATTCTTGATTTTACAGCTTCATAACCTAATCCAGCAAATATTAGTGAATATATTGCACCTAATCGAGCGCACGCTAGAATTGATGCTATCGTTTCTATCATATTGGGCATGTAAATTGCTACTCTATCTCCTCTTTTGACTCCTATATCTTTTAATTTTCCTGCAATTCGTCTTGACAATTTATCTAAATCATTATATGAGATCTCTCTGACTTCGTTTTCGCCATACCATATTAGTGCCTTGCCAGAATGGTTCAAGGAATTCATTGCAATATTGGTTTTTCCTCCAATAAACCACTTGTTTTCAAATACCTTATCCCATTTTCTAAACCAATTAAGGGAAGATGCAAAAGGATTCCAATATTTTTCTGGATTTTCCAAGGCTAGTTCGTACGCTGTTTTATAGTCCATGGGATAATTCTTCTGTATTCTCGATAAAAAGCAATTTTCTTAATTTTTCTTCAGGTTCCTTTATAAGATTCTTGTTTAATTGTTTTACTAAATCATCTCGTATTTCTTCCTTGTTTATTTTTTCTAATGTTATTATTCCACCTATAACCGAATGATATCCATAGAAATATCTTACTTTGTTACTCATTAAATTCCTTATAGTTGAAGATCTCATTACTCCTCCTAATAAGTAAACATTATTTACATCTTTTTTTAGTCTATTTACCATTAAATCTATATATTCTGCGGCATTTTTCATTACTTTAAAAGCTAATTCATCATTTTTAGAGAGCTTATCAATATTCACAGCAAAACTAGCTATTAATCTTTTATTTTGTTCTTTAGATAATCGTGTTACTACTTCTCTAAACTCTCCTCCAAAGAATTTTTCAACTTCTTCAGGAATTTTACTTTCCTTTTCTATCTTATCTACACTTCTTATTGCATAAGTTATAGCATTTTTAGCTATCCATGATGCCGATCCTTCGTCTCCAAAAAACCAACCCCAACCTCCTACCCTTATTATTTCTCCATTTTTCTGATAAAACGCTACGCTTCCAGTACCTGGAGCAAAAACAGCTCCATCATTAAACAGATTAGTTGCTCTTAATGCAGAAACTCCATCATTCATTACTATCGAATCTTTAAAAATGTCCTTAGCTATTCTCTCTCCAATTTCTGTAAATTTTTTAGAGTCACCAACTCCTGCAAGAGCAAAAACTGCCTTATTTATTTCTTTAAGTGAGACTGAAGAATTATTTAATGCGTCATTTATAGCTTCCATTATATTTTTCTTGGCTTGCTCCTCTCCTACTTCTGTATAATTTCCAGAAGACGAAATTCCAACACCTAAGATTTCATCTTTATAAACTGCTGCAACAGTCTTAGTAGCTCCACCGTCTACTGCAAGTATCATACAAGTTTGGAAGAAAACAAATTAATGTAGTTAACTAAAATATTGTAATGAATAATCTCGCAGTAATAAAAGACGCGTTGACTGAAAATTTAAATAAACAAATGATGCCTTTCCCATTTGATAAAAAAATTTGCAGTGGATGGACTACTGATTTGCCTAAAACTGGAGATACTATAATTTATACCTCTTGTATGTATCAAATAGAAACTATAGTTCCGATTTTTAATAAATTTCTACCGTATTTGTCATCTCTTAAGTCCCTAATACCTTTAGCTAGTAGACTAAAGCCAAGCAAACAACAAATAGATAGAGCATATCTCATATTAAATAATATAGTAAATGCAATAAAAAAGGAGGGAATAGTTCCAGCATATTTTTACGATGAAGAACCTTATAGTGGAGCTATACTTTTAGAAATGGGATTCCTCACAGAATTTGAAGAATATGGAAAGAAAGTTTATGAATTCTTCAAAAATAAGGGAGTAAAAAGAATAATTACTGTAGATCCTCATACTCATAATGCTTTAACAAGATATAATGACTTTTTCAATTTTGATATTGAAGTGATAAGTTATTTAGAAATTGTAAAACCCAAAAAAATTGAAGGTGAATTCACTATTCATGATTCATGTCTTTATTCTAGATTCCTTAACTTGAGAGATAAATACAGAGAAATGATAACATCATCAGGAATAAAACTTATTGAAGATGATATGTTAACTGGGAAGGATACTTCTTATTGTTGCGGAGGTCCTTTAGCTCCAGTTGATTCGAAAGTAAGTGAAGAAATGGCAAAAGAAAGAGCTAAAGGTTTAAGAAAATTAAGTAAAAAACTATTAGTTACATGTCCTATTTGTTATGCTACTTTATCTCCTCATTTTGAGGGCGAAATTAAAGATATAGCAGAGGTGTTATTATGAGCTGGGAAATAGCTGTCAATAGAGCAATAAATAACAATGTACCTAGAGTATACAAAGTATTAAGGGAATATCCTTATATCATTGAGTTAGCTAAGGAATTAAGAGAAACTAAGCTTAAGGTTCTTAATAATATTGATTATTATATAGATCAGACGCTAAAATCTGTAGAAAAAATTGGAGGAAAAGGATATTTTGTGTCCACACCAGAAGAAGCTAGAGAAATAGTGGGAAAGATTGTAGGAGAAGGAAAAACTGTAGTAATGGGCAAATCGATGGTAGCTTATGAGGCAGGAATTAGAGAATACCTAATAAGAAAAGGTAACGAAGTTTGGGAAACCGATTTAGGAGAGTTCCTCATTCAAATTGGAAATCAACCACCTTCTCACATAATAGCTCCGGCAATACATCTTACAAAAGAGGAAACTGAAAAACTTCTTAAAGATAAAATAGGCGGAGTCAATGAAAATTCTACACATGAGGATTTAGTAAAAAGAGTGAGAGAATTCCTTAGGGAGAAATTCATTAAAGCAGATATAGGTATAACTGGGGCTAATTCTGTAGCTGCTGATACTGGGACTGTAGCACTAGTTGAGAATGAAGGTAATATAAGATTTTCAACTGTAGCTCCCCAGGTTCATATAGCTATTACTGGAGTAGACAAGATTGTCCCAACTCTCCATGATGCTATGATAGAAGTAATGGTTCAAGCAGCATATGCTGGAATTTATCCTCCAACTTACATAAATCTTACTTCAGGACCAAGTTCTACTGCAGACATAGAAATGAAAAGAGTTAATCCAGCGCACGGGCCTAAAGAGTTTCACTTAATATTATTGGACAATGGTAGACTAAAAGCAAATAAAGATCCAGTATTAAGGGAAGCGTTACTATGCATAAGGTGTGGTAGATGTCATTTTCATTGTCCAGTTTATAGGGTAATGGGTGTAAACTGGGGAGACCCTCCTTTTACTGGACCTACTGGAGCTATGTGGTCGTATATAGTTAATGGGGATACAAAACCTGCACTTTACTGTACACATTCTGGTGGATGTAAAGAAGTTTGCCCTATGAAGATAAACATTCCTAGGATATTAGAGTATATAAAGTGGAAAAATAACGATAAAAAATAATTTCAAATATAAAAAATTTTAAAGTATATTTCCTAGTGTAGGAATTTTTAATCCTATATATCCTACTAATATTAATATAATAAATTCAATAATTATCGACATTATCCCTATACCTATTGCTCCTAGCCAACTAACGTCAAATATCGCTCTATATATCGCAATTACCGCTAATATGGAAACTAGAACTCCTATTAATTCTAGATGAAGTAGTCCAAAAATTCCGGAAATTATAATAATAGCTATTATTCCTGCAAGTGTAGCTATCATAGCTCTACCTATTGTGCCGTTTTTACTAAATATCTTGGCAGAAATCCATACAGGTATTGAAGTTATTACCCAAGCTAAGATGAAAATCACTATTGTTGCTAAGATAGTTTCAAGTGGCGTTATTATTGACATAGTAAATCGTCTTCATAGGAGTTTTTAAATTTAAGTAATATTAATGGACGGTTTAAATCAGTATTCAAAATTATTTTTAGCATTTTCGAGTTTAGGCCATTTTTTATCTTTTTCTGACAGTATCTTTTCTTCTACTGGCCATGGAATTTTTAATATAGGGTCATTCCATAAAATTCCTGCTTCATGTTGAGGAGAATATTCGCCGTTTGTTATAAAATATACTACATGAGACTTTTCTATAGCCTGGAATCCGTGTGCAAAGCCTGGTGGTATCCAAAGGAGTTTTCCTGGAGTTAGCTCATATGCTACAAATTTACCATACCAAGGAGAACCTTTCCTTATATCTACTGCTACATCATAAATTTTGCCTGAAACTACTGTAACAAGTTTTCCCTGAGCTTTAGGATTAATTTGATAATGCAATCCTCTTATTACTCCTCTTATTGAAAACGAATGATTTACTTGAATTATTTCAGGAATAAATTCTAATTCGTCCTTCTTGAACATTTCAACGAAAAATCCTCTTCCATCAGTATATATTTCGCTTTCTATATATTTTATATCAGGAATTTCTGTTTCAGTTATTTTAAATGGCATTTTTTATTAACCTTCTTATTCCCTCATCTAAGCTTAGATCCACATCTATAAATTTCTTTGCCTTTGAAGAATCTAAAGAAGAATCCAATGGCCTCTTGGCAAGCCATTTCATGTCCTTGAATTTGACTCTATTTATTAAAGAAGGATCTAATGAAGATTCTTCAGCAATTTTTATGGCTAAATTATACCTAGATACTCTTTCGCTTGCTACGTTTATTATCCCAGTACGTCTTTGAAATATTAGTTCTACTATTGCTTCTGCCAGTTGTGAGGCATGAATAGGAGAATAGTACATGTCATCTACGGCATTTATTTGCTTGCCTTGCTTTAGTGAGTTAAGAACTAGAAGTGGAAAATTATTCTTATTATTACTATAAACTCCAGAAGTCCTTACTATTAGAGAGTAATCATAAGATATGGTATAAGCGTCCCCTAAAAGCTTTGTTAAACCATAATAGTTCAAGGGATTAGGTAAGTCGTTCTCAGAATAATTACCTTTTTCTCCATCAAAAACATAATCTGTAGAAATTTGAATAAAATATGATTTAACAACTGACGCTGCTCTGATCATATGCCTTACTGATTCTGCATTTATTTTCATAGATTTTTCCTTAGATCTTTCACATTCGTCTACGTCAGTCATAGCTGCGGCATTAATTATTGTTTCAGGCCTAAGTTTTATTATAGCGTCTTCAATTTCAAGAGGATTTTCAAGGTCTATCTTAATTCCTTGGATTTGCTTTTTATTAAAGGTCATTACGGCATTTTTCACTCTTTTACCTAACTCTTGACCTAATTGTCCAGATCCTCCAAAGATTAGTGTTACCATGGTACCTCACTTCTGAAGAACTCATCTCCCAAAAGTGGAGTCCACCACCATTGGTTATTTAAATACCATTCAACTGTTTTCTTTAATCCTTCTTCTAGCGGTATTGTTTTGTATTCTAACTTAGTATTTTTCATTGAATATAATTTATCATGACCAGGCCTATCCTTTACGTACTTTATTAATGGTTTTTTACCTAGAATTTTTCCTATCTCGTCTATAATCTCTATATTAGTTCTTCTCTGTCCTCCTGGGACATTATATATTTCTCCTTTTTTACCCTCTTGCATTATCTTTTTTATTATTTTTGCAGTATCTTCTACAAAAATCCAGTCTCTTTCTTGTTTTCCGTCTCCATAAACAGGTATTTCCATATTTTTTAGAATTCTTATAATAGTCTTTGGAATTAATTTTTCAGGAAATTGTCTAGGTCCATAATTATTTGATGGCCTTATTATCAGGGCGTTTACTCCATATGTTCTAATGTAAGAATGGATAAACATATCTCCAGATGCTTTAGATGCAGAATAAGGTGAAGACGGTTTTAAAGGAAAATCTTCAGTGGAATTCTCTTGTTCTCCATATACTTCATCAGTAGAAATATGAACTAATTTTAAATCATATTTTCTTGCTACTTCAAGTAAATTTATAACTCCTTTAACGTTTGTATCAAGAAATATGAATGGGTCTACTATAGATCTGTCTACGTGACTTTCTGCTGCGAAATTTACTATAGTATCCACATGATTTTCCTTAACGGCTTTCTCAATTTCTTGGAAATTCCTAATATCTCCTTTGATAAATAAATGTTTAACGTCTTTTAGATTTTCTAATCTTCCAGCATAAGTTAGGGCATCAAAGACTAAAGGATTATCAATCTCTCTAACGAATGCCGATCCTATAAATCCTGCTCCTCCAGTTATCATTATCATTTTTTATACCTCTACAATAGAATTTTCTCCAACTATAATTTTTCTTCCTGAAGGTAATCCGTCTTTTTTAGATATTTTAGCCTTCTCTCCTACTATAGAATCTATTATAGAAACGTTACTAATTTGTGCTTCATCCATTATAAGAGAATTCGATATTTCCGAATTTTCTATTATACAGTTATCTCCTATAGTAGTATAAGGACCTATGAATGAGTTTTTGATTACAGAATTTCTACCAATATATACTGGTCCTCTTACTGTGGAATTCTCTATAATACAGTTTTCAGCTTTTACTCTACCTTCTATTTTGCCTGAGATTTTCCCTATTATTTCGCGTTCCAAAAATCTGTCAAGAAGTATCATATTAGCCTCAAGTAAATCCTCTGGAGTTCCAGTATCTTTCCACCAACCTTCTACTATACTATAGTTAACTTCCTTTCCTTCGTTAAGTAGTTCTTGGATAGCATCAGTTATTTCTAATTCTCCTCTCCAACTAGGCTTAATTTTTTCAATAGAATTAAAAATACTTGGAGTAAATGCATATACTCCTACTAATGCTAAATCAGATATAAACTCCTTTGGCTTCTCTACTAGTTTTATTACTTTTCCTTCATTTATTACAGCTACACCAAATCTATTAGGATTATTTACTTTAGCAAGAAGTATAGAAGCTTCACCATTAAAATTTATCAAATTTTTAAGACCGTCAAGCACTACGTTATCTCCTAAATACACAACAAATCTATCGTTACCTACAAAGTCTTTAGCCTTATAAATCGCATCAGCTAGACCAAAGGCTTCTCCTTGATAAATATATGTTACGTTTATATCAAAAACAGATCCGTCTCCATAGAATTCTACTACTTTTTCTGGATGATTATTTCCTAGTATTATAGCAAAATCTCTTATTCCTAAATCTCTAAGAGATAATATACCCCATAGCGAAACTGGTTTACCTGCTATCTTAAGCAACTGTTTTGGTCCAGTATGCGTTAATGGTCTAAGTCTTGTTCCTTGACCACCGTGAAGAATAACAGCTTTCATTAATTGATTAAAAGAGCGCAAATATAAAAATTTGAAATATAGTAATGCCAATATAATTCAGCATATCTCTAATATTGCGTAAAAATTTAATATATTATTTTCACTTACTCTCTTTTATAATTTTAAATATTATAGTTATGATACCTTAATGCTTAACTATTTTAAAAGTTTTTCAAAAATTGACGATTTATTCTACAAAATTTTTAGATAGATATATGAGCAAATATATAATTTATTATATAAATGTTTAAAGAGAATAAACATTGTTTACTTTATAAAGTAAAAAATTTAATATATTAGATTGCTAACTTAAAAGTTCTTTCCAAAATTTTCATTATTATTAGATTTATTTAATCAGATGTATAAAGTCTATTTGATCATATATGAATTCGAAAAAAGTAGTTATGTCGATAGCATTCGTATTAATTTTAGTTAGTGCAGTTTCATCTGTATATCTCTTATCATCTACATCAATAACTGAACAATCTCCTCAAAATAGTGCTCACAATTCATATGCTTGGATATCTGCATCTCAAGTAACTCCAGGAAAATGGATAAAAATAACTAATCAAGATTTCGCGCCCGCAAATAAAACTGAGGTATTCCTAGATGGCTGGATAGGATGCCATGTAGCAGCTATGGATTCATGGCTAATATATTACGTTTTATCTCATTATGGGGTAAACTTCACTTATGAGTTTCATACATCAGATCCTTATAGAGTTCCACCTAATGTTCCAGGATTAATATTCGAAGGATACAAGGCACCTAAGAATTCTCCTATAATGTTTGACTGGATATATATGTATAATGAATACCTAAATGAGACTACATTACCAACTCCAGAGCCAATGAATTACACAATAAGCCCAAGTATAGCGACCTATGACGGATTAATGGAATTAAAAGACTTCGCACCACAATGGATATATAATATAGCCATAACATATAACGTTCCGATAGTAGGTCAATTTAAATCTCCACCTCACGTAGTAACCATGTTAGTAGTTACAGGACCTAATGGCACATGGTTATTGCTGGGACCATCATATCCTCCATCTGCAATAGCCAAATTAACTCCAGAACAAGTAATGGAAGATTTACTAACTCAGAGTAATCCAGAACTAATGCAGGCAATTTATCAATTTTGGCAAGTTTTAAATGAATCTATGGGAAAACCAGTTACTATAACAGTTAGCCAACAACAAGAGGAAATAACATATTTACATGGATTTGGATTCACCACATATTACCTATCTAATACTCCAAGCATAAGTACTGGTCCATCTTCATGGAATATGTATGCTAATAGTCCAAATAGAAATCCAGTATTTTCCGGAAATCTAGATGTCAACTGGATATATCAACAAATGAACGCTTTTCAGTATGGAAACATAACAGCCTGGGAACAAGATACAAAAATGCTAGGATCTGAATTTGGTTCAGGATATGAACAAGCGGCTGGTGATGCTGTAGGTCCATCATTTGCTAACGGAATAGTTTACGTTGGTTCAGATAGCGGACAGCTATATGCCATAAATGCGCAAACTGGAAACGCGATATGGATATTGAGTACGCCTGCAGCAGTAATAATGTCGGAACCAGTAGTTTACCATGGCATGATTTATGTAGGATTAGGTCCAGCTACTTTCACGTATGAACAAGGTAAATTAAACGCATACGGTGGTGGACATAGAGGATTGTATACTGGATTAACTGGTTTGCTAGCAGTAAATGCTAGTGATGGAATACCGAAATGGATATTCTTAACTAAATCTCAAGCAATGCCCACTGCAGTTGCATATAATGGAATGGTAATGTTTGATGATGGAGACGGAAACGTGTACGCATTAAATGCTACTAATGGAAACTTAATATGGAATTACTCTTATGATGGAAGTGCCAATATGGCAAGTTTAGATTTATATGTAGGGAACAATTATGCATTATTAATAACAGCGTTCTCTCCAGGTTATCCTGTTAATATGTCTGCAATTGTTGCATTATACGTTAACAATGGAACACCTGCATATGTTCTTAAAGTGCCCTTTGCATATGGTTCTTCAGTAGGTGATGCAGTACCAGCAGTATATGGACAATATTTAGTAGATAGTTTCATGGGTTATCCGGTATATCATGGCGTTTATTTAAATCAAATATACGTTAGGCAAGTGTTATTAGTAGCTAATGTTACTAACGGAAATATATTATACGTTGAAAATATAACTGGATATGGTCATCCAGGTGACGATAATAATGGCTTTAGTCCACTAGTATATAATGGAATTATTTACGTACCTTCTCATATAAATAGAACCGTAGCAGCATTCAATTTAACCTCTGGTAAATTAATATGGATATCTCCACAGATGAAGCATGCATCATTAGCTGATCAGCCAGTTTACTATGATGGGTATATAATAGTGCCAGATTTTGATCATTTTGCAGTACTTAACGCTGCTAATGGAGACTTAGTTAACAAGTATTATGTTGGAGTAGATCTAGGTAAGGATCAGCCAATAATAGTAGGAAATACTATAATAGACTCATCAATATTTGATTATGTAATAGCTCTTCCTATAAGTCAAGTGATTTAAATTCTCTAATTTAGATTTTTATTTTAAAACTATTTTTGGTTTAAATGGTTTAGGTTCTGGAAGTTTTAAATAAAATATTGAAGCTAAAATTCTTAAAACGCCTACACCTAACATTAATAACCTTATGGAATCTATTCCTGCTATTGACGTAAAATATTCTGCAAGTATTGAGCCTATACTAGAGCCTATTAGATCTCCTAAACCACCTATTGCACTATATATTCCCACAGATCTCTTTACATCACTTGAAGAATCATAGAGGTAAGACATATAAGCTGTAGAATTAACTGAATTAGTAAATCCCGCAACTACATTAGCTAAATATATTTCATATACCGACGTTGACAGCGCATACGCTAAAGGAAAAGTTGCTAATGCGAGTCTTCCAGTAAACATCATAATTTTTCTGTTTTTGTCTACTAATTTTCCTATTTTTCTTTGTAACAAAAGCGTAGATGAGCCAGAAATTACGCTGATAATGGCAACTTCGCTAAAATTCATCTTAAAGACATACACTTGTGCCATGGGGAAGAGTGGCCATGCTAAAGACCAAACTATATTGAAAAGGAAGGATATTAAAAGATAATCTTTCAATTCTCTAGATATATTTATTTTAATTGTATTTTTTACTTCGTAATCTACATCAAATTTAGTAGATATAACGCCATCAAGTAATGTGAGTACGCCAGCAATAATAAAGAAATATCTTATTAGCGAGAATCTCTCTCCTACTATAAATCCTGTTATTAATGTAGCTATAAGTCCTCCAAAAGTAGAATAAAAAGAATATTGAGCTAATATTTTTCCTCTGGATGTTAAACTAACTTTTTCCATTATTAAATACCAACCAAATATAGATATTCCCATAGAAGCGTCAAGAGCCAAGTAAACTATAGTGAAAAAAATGCTAAAAGGGACTATCGATAAGACTAACCATAATATACCAGTTAGAAATGTTCCAAAACTAACTAACGTTTTTGCTCTAGCTTTAACATAACCTAAAAAGAATTGTACTACTGAAGGTAAGACTGTTCCTGCAGAAGATATTAAACCCAATTGCTCTCCTATAAGTCCGTAAGCCGCAGAGACAAAGGAAATAAATGGTTGTACTAATTCTAACGAAAAGTTCTTTAAAATAATGTAAGTCCGCAGAGGTTTCATTCTACTTTCTCTTAAGGCTTCTTCCTTATAATTATTATATTCCTAAATTAGCGAAGAAAAATTTATTAAGTGAATTTTTAAAAGTCAGTTATAAATTAAGTTATAAAGTAATCTATATTTACTTTACTAATCGCATCATCAATTTCTTTTAATATATTCTCTTCTAATTTCCATCCTATACTTTCAATATTCTCTTTTAAATGATTGATTTTTGAGGTATTAAATATTGGAAAGACATTCTCCTTATTAAGTAACCAATTCAATACTATCTGAGCTAAAGTCTTTCCTGTTTCTTTAGAGATTCTCTCCAACTCCCCTAGTAAAGGTTCTAAAGACGAAATATATTCTTGTCTTGCTAAATAATACCACCTAAATTCGTCTCTAACTTCTTTTCTACCTATTAGATAACCTAAACCTAAAGAATCATAAGCCAATAGAGGAATATTTTCTTTTTTCATATAAGGATATATTTCTTTTTCTACATCTCTAAAAAGCAGATTATAATGCAGTTCATTAGCAGCCACATCAGTTTTTGAAAGATATTCTCTGAATTCTTTCATTAAAGGTAGGGAAAAGTTACTTAATCCTACGTATCTTACTTTTCCTTCCTCATATAATTTTTCTAGTGCTTTAGCAGTTTCCCTAATAGGGACATAAGAATTTGGCCAATGCACTAAATATAGATCTATATAATTGACATTTAGTCTTCTTAAACTTCCTTCTGCAGCTCTTAATACGTCGTTATATCTTAGATGATTTTCGGAAACTTTAGTTATAATAAAAATATCTTCTCTCCTAATTTCCTTAATTATCTCACCTAAAATTCTCTCAGACTCTCCATTACCGTAAGTTTCCGCAGTATCTATAGCGTTAATTCCTAAGTTAATCGCCTCTTTAATTATCTTTTTTGAATCTTCTCTAGTAACCATAGTTTTAGTTCCGAACTCCCAAGATCCTAAAATTAGAGGAAAAATTTTTTCCTTTGTCCATCCAAACTCCATACTATAATTACTATTTCGTATCATTAAATCTATCTAGATAATATTCTACTTCTCTGCATAACTCTTATAATTCCTTAAAAATAATTTACAATGATGAATATACTCATAATTCTTAATCGGTCTACAGGCAAAGCTGTAATTTTCCTCCTATATTTAATCTCAAGGTTATTATCAATACCTTGGTTTTATCAGTTTCTTTATTACCTATTTACTTTCCCTGACGCTAGTTTCTCTGGTTTCTTTATAAATCTTGGTTTAATACCCCTATTATTTATTGTTCTAATAATAGTGGCCATTATAAAACTGATCCTAAAAATCAAACATAAAAATTGATTATACATTTTTTAGATAAGGTTATGTATACTACATTTTTCAGTAGGAAGTTTTATAATATCATTCACTGCGTTTATACACGCGTAGTAAAAATGAAAGTAAACGAATTAAAGCCTCGTGCAGGGGCAAGTGTAACTGTAAAGGTAGTAAGTGTAGGAGAACCCAAACAGGTTATGAACAAGGATGGGTCAACTCATAACGTTGCCGATGTATTAGTCGGCGATGAGACTGGATCTATCCTTTTCAGTCTTTGGGATGATAATATAAGCAAAGTAGCAACAGGAGATGTTTTAGATATAACAAACGGTTACGTATCAATAGTAAGAGGATCAATGAGATTAACATTAGGTAGAGACGGAAAAATGGAAAAAAGTACAAAGACTATAGAAAATGTGAATACTGAGAATAACTTATCCAATAAAACAGTAGAAGATACAAGATACGGCGGCTATAGAAGAAGCGGCGGAAATTTCAGGAAAAGATTCTAAACTTTTGTAACCATAATTAAAATTTAATTTTCATTTTTTAGTGCTTATCTATTCTATCATTATTAATCTAGAAAGGCTTATATTTTAGGCTAGAGAGTTTATATCAATGAAAGCGATAGTAGTAAAACCAAGCAGTAAAGGAGTAGAAGTAAGAGATGTAAATGAGAAAGAAGTGCAGAATTTTGGAAGGGTAAAAGTTAGGATTATAGAAAATGGAATATGCGGTACTGATAGAGAAATTGTACAAGGAAAAATGACATCCGCAAGGGCTCCTCAAGGTAGAGATTGGTTAGTTTTAGGTCATGAGGCCTTAGGAGTAGTTGAAGAACCTTTTGGAGAATTTAAGGTAAACGATGTGGTTATGCCAGTAAATAGAAGAGGATGCGGAAAATGTAATAATTGTCTAATGGGTAGAGCAGATCATTGTGAAACTGGGGAATTTGTTGAAGCAGGAATAAGCGATATGGACGGATTTATGAGGGAATATTATTATGATGATCCGAAATACTTAGTTAAGGTTCCCAAAGGTATAGAAGATATAGCCATATTAGCACAACCTCTTTCTGACTTAGAAAAATCAGTAAATGAGATAATAAAAGTTCAAGAAAGAGTTTATTGGACATGTAATGATGGTACATTCTCATGTAGGAGAGCTCTTGTTATAGGTAGTGGGCCTATAGGGATTTTGGTATCAATGCTTTTAAGATCCCATTCTTTTCAAGTTATTGTAGCAAATAGGAGAGAACCAACAGAAATAGAGGATCAAATATTTCAAGAGATAGGTGCAGAATACTTTAATTCAGCAAAAGGTTATACAGAGCTTAAAGGAAGATTTGACGTAATATTTAATGCGTCTACTGCTCCTCCAACAGTAATAGAGGACATAATACCGTTTTTGAATTATAACGGTGTTTTAGGACTTTTCGGATTTCCACCATCAGGAGAAATGAAGCTTAGTTTTCAAGAAATTCAGAGACTGTCTTTAAAAGGTGTAGCGATATTAGGATTGGCAAATGGACAAAAACCTCACTTTGAGGAAGCAATGAGACATTTGTCACAGTGGAAAATAACTTGGCCAAAAACTACAAATAAACTTATAACCAGAACAGTACATGTTGACGAAGCGCCTAAAGTTCTTTCTTTCAAAGAAGAGAATGAAATAAAAGTTAAAATTAGATGGTAAAACTGATAAGACATTTCTTTTTGTAGTAAATTTTAGTTCAAATTTTTAATCTTTACAATCATTATTATTTTATGACATTTTTATTATCTGCCACATATGATATCGTTCCAGAGAAAGATAGTATATTACCTCCATTAACGTCAAAGGTACCTAAATATATTCTAGAAAAATCACCATCTATATCTCCTTTAATTCGAAATAAGACTAAGTATAAGGGATTGACAATTTCTCCCTTAAAAAGAGATGGACAGTATCTTTATTCTATTCCAAACTCTCCAGTAAATGTAGCAAAATCTGGTACGAAAATGTCATTTCATCTCTCATTTTCCACTCAAGATATAGACCCAAGTATTTTTTATATAGACGAAATTCAAGATACTCCTTATGGAAAATTTTATATTACGCTTAATCAAATAGAAGTAAAAGAGATGATAAATCTTAGTTTTAAAATTAATGATTTCTTTGTAATACGGTTTGAAACTCCAACCTTATTATCGAACAAATATATGCTTCCTCCTCCATTAAAAAGAAAAAATATTAAAGCAATGAATAAGCTTATTCCTCAACCTTCTCTAATATTTTCGTTTCTTACTAGTTTATGGAACTCCATTGCTGAACCTAAGGAAAAGATAATAAAAGGAGACTTAGATTGGACTCCATACATGATAGGCAGAATATCTGATGTTATTTTTACAGAGCTGGGATATTCTATTAAACCTATTACAGTAATTTTAGGAAAAGATAGTCACGATAATCTAAGAGAAGCTAGGGGCTTTATAGGTTGGACAAAGTATAAAGTTACTCATTATAGAAATTATATTAGAATTATGGAACGTCTGTTAGGATTAGCATCAATAATGGGTATAGGAAGATCTAGAGGAATTGGTTTAGGTATAGTTAAAATACTAAACCAAGGGCAAAAAGTTTTAACTTGAATATATTTTATTACTTACTATTGCTGCATATTTATATATTTTCTTATCATTCTCACTAATATTGGAGTTAATTAAACTATTTAGTTCTCTATTTGAAATATAAAGAAGTTCCTCCCTTCTTTTAGATCCCATAAGTACCTCGTATATTAAATTTGATACTTGTATTGAAAAGCTCCTCGTAGAACTATCAGGATTTAGAGCATCTGCTGCTATATCTCTTAACATGTAAGAAATGTTTTCATAAAAAATCTTATTTTCAAGAATTTTTTTAACTCCTATGCTATATCCGCTTACAACAGACGCAGTACTCATTCCTCCAGCGTCAGAAATTACATACATTCTAGATTGATCTATTATCGCGTTTGTACTCACCATTTTATACGTAAGCCATAAAGTAAACGCAGTTAAAGGTTGAAATCCAGGAATATAATCTATTCCTTTTAAAAGGTCCGGTATAACTGTAAAACTATAATCAATATCCTGTGGAAATAAATGTATTCCTACTCTCTCTCCTCTAGAAAATGGTGCAACTCCTAACCTAGTTAAAGTCCATCCTACCACTGATAACATGACATATGAAGGTTCGATTTTAATATCGTTTTTCCTATTTCCAACGTAACCTGGATACCTTCCAAATTCGTATAATTCTGGTTTTATGAAAGATAAAGCAGAAACTTTTTCACATTTCTTTTCCTCTGGAGTTATTTTCTCTAAGATTTCTGAAAGATTAGAGTCTGGGGGTATATTAAAACATTTTAAAACTGACTGGAAAGGTTTCTTATCGTTTCCACTCATTGGTAACAACATGACGCGTTTTTTAGTTCTCTTTTGTATAGAATCTTCTTTAGCTTTCGCTATTTGATATGCTATATTAGAAACGTTTTTTACTTCTTCATCCGATATCTCTATTTCGTCCTTAAGTCTTCGTGAGCCTTTAGCCAGCGAAGCTACTGCTATTATATAATTATCTCCAAATATATCGTAGAGTTTAACTCTCATTTTCCATCTCCTCAAGAGATTTTATAAACCTACTTTTAGCTTTGGATCCTTCATCTACGGACCTTTGTTCATTACTGTCCAGATTATCTCCTACTATTAGTGGAGCTAAAAGAAAAATATATCCCTTTGCTATATTCTTCTTCATAGAAAAGGCTTTTAGCCATTCTACCATTAGCTGAAAATCTCTCATTTCATAATCATTTACATTCAGTTTTCCATCTATTATTCCTTCCATATCTCTATCAAATTCGTTAATTAACACTTCCCCATATTTCTTTAGATAGAGCATTTCTTTCCTTAAATTTACCTCTGATATTGTATGAATTCCTCTAATAGCGTTTAAATGATTCATAATCGTAAGGACTGACCAAAATTTTATAATTTCATTATTCCAATTATTTTTAAAGAGAAATACAGATCCTCCTATTTCATGATAAATAAAAGTCGTAGTTTTTCCAATTGGTTTACATTCATCGTCAAATTGCCTTTGATAGTACTCCGCAGCTTTTCCTATATCGTGGAAGGCTGTTAGGAAAATTGTAAGTTTTTTCAATTGTTTCCAGTCAATATCATATATCTTAGATAATCTCTTACTAGCTACAATAAAATATTGATTATTAAATATCTTTTCCACTTTGTTTACTGCACCTTTAGAATGGTCAATCAAAGTCTGGTTAGAAAATGCACAAGGTTTCATAATATACCACCTGTTTCGTCATATCCCTTTATTACTATTCCATCAATTCCTTTCTTTAAGAAATATATTGAAATACAATCTCTTCTTGGAATAGCATCTAAATATTCTTCCTTTCCATCTTTTATCACTTTTTTATTGCTTTCTAATTCTTTTAATGCTTCCTCCTCCGTTAGAGGAATTGCACAATTTACTGAATAGCATCCAGGCGGAAAACCCATTACCAGTGATACCTCCCTAGTAAGATTACATTCCTCCTCTATGAGATCCCTTGAAGTTAATGAGAACAATACATTATCATCTATTAATTCAAGTGACTTCAATAACATTGGGTTTAGATCGCTGTGTCCTTTTGAAACCGACATTAAACTTTGGTCTATTGATCCTCTTTTTCTAATTTCATTTAATGTTTCATTAACTTCGTCTCTATCATATACGTAGCCTCTAAATGGAAAAATTATAACCTCACCGTACCCTCCATAACGAGCTACTCTTCCAGCCCTTTGGATAATACTTGACGCTGGTGCAGCCTCAGTAATTAATCTATCAAATGATTTATCTATTCCAGCCTCTATAACTTGAGTGGAAATTACTAAATTATAATCATCAATAGATTCTATTTTTTTAGTCCTATCAATTTTATTGAATTTACTATGTAGAAGAAGAGGATTAAAATGTTTAAGAATTTTGTAAGCTTCTATCGCATCTTTTCTAGTATTAAAAACTATTAATGTCTTCTTATTTTTATCTATTGGGAATTTTTCTACGAGCTGGTTAATGGTTAGTTTCTCGTCATCTATAAAGTCCATACTTATCTTTCTTTCAATAGAAAAATCGTTAGCATTTACTTCACATAAATTTCCGTTTATTTCAAGTTCCTTCTTTATAAGTCCCTTAATATTTTCAGAAAGAGTGGCAGTCATAATTATAAAAGGTACACCTAAATCGTTTAAAGCCCTTAAAGAAGCTATGGTAGAAGTAAGAGGCCTACCCTCTTCTGAGAAAAGATGGAATTCATCAAATATCACTATCGAAGAATATATCATAGCTCTAGGAATCTCAAAATGAGAACCATTTCCTTTTATTACTCTTTTTATTTCTGCAACTGGTACTTTAAACAAATTGAGAATAAATGTATCAAGAGTAGTAATGTTTACTTTCTTTAAAAAATATGGGGAATCGGTAAAATCCATATCTTGGGCAGCTATCTCTCTTTTATCTATTCCCAATTTTTCAGAATTTTTTAGTAATTTTCTATACAAATCTTGAACTATACTCCTAAGGGGCAAAACATGAATTACCCTATCAAAGACTTCATTTCCTTTAATTGCTGCTAACGCTAAGACTTCAGTCATTGTAGTCTTTCCATATCCAGTAGGTGCAGTAAAAATTACAGATTTCCCCTCTTCTATTTTCTTAATTGTATCTTCAATACCAGATCTTCTTGAAAAATTCAAAGCGTTTATAGTATAATTATAATAATCCATTAAATTAGTTAACGACGACGATTTCTCCTCCAACATCGTAAGCCTCCTCCGCTTCTACTTTTGCTTCCACGGAATACAAAGGAAAAGAGGATATGGGCACTGCATACGTTTTCTTTTCTCCTTCCTCTCCCCATGTCTGACCTCCTTCCCAAAAATCTATATATTTTATGAATGGTGAAGCATCGTGTTTGACTGTAGCTGGAAAATAATATTTTGTAGTAACTCTACCTGAAACTTTTTTTGCTTTTCCAATCTCAACATTTTCTACACTAACTATTCCTTCCTTAGAGCCTATCCTAATTATGGACCAACTTAATTTCTCTAGTTCTTGAGGTTGAATCTTATCTGTAATGAATACTACTATCATTTCTCCATTTGGAGA
This sequence comes from Acidianus brierleyi, assembly GCF_003201835.2. Classification (NCBI taxonomy): domain Archaea; kingdom Thermoproteati; phylum Thermoproteota; class Thermoprotei; order Sulfolobales; family Sulfolobaceae; genus Acidianus; species Acidianus brierleyi. The sequence goes on from NZ_CP029289.2 coordinate 2,173,313, forward strand.
ATATATTTTCCCAGTAGGAACAATATTGTATCTATATGCCTTCTCTTTTCTTCTTTCAGGTCTTTGGAAATACGTTACAACGTTCCTGACTATATCCTCTATATAAATTCCTGCAGAATTATCCTCATATCTAGCTGCAGCTATTATGTTATCGAAGTTTTTAGCAGGGCTACATGTTTTCCCTCCAATTTTTACTAGATCTTTTCCCCTGAATTTGCCATATGATAGGGCGCCTATAAGGGTTGTAGGAGGAGGAAGTAATAAACCAGATTTCGATTTAGAGGATAATGGAGAAACTACAGAGAATCCCCAGTGAAATTTTATGTATACCTTAGAATAAAAAAATTCACTCATTATTTTCACTAAGTGATGATATTAGGTCTTCTGGACTATTTACTACAGTAGCTTTTCCTACATCAATACCTTCTTTATTTATGGCGTATATTGACGTAGAACTACCGTTCAATATTGTTTTTGCTCTCTCTATCCTTTCAGACGTTAATTTAATGTAATCTTCTGAATGTCCAGGCTCTGGAATAAATGGAAAATCACTCACCGTAACTACTGCAGATTTTAGTTCTATTGATGGCAAAAATCTAGATCTCTTTCCTCCAAAATATCCAGTCATTATTGAATAAAGTGCATTTATAGCCACCTTTCTCCTTTGATCTTTAGTTTTAACTAGCTCATCTTCTTTGTCTACTTTCTCTCCATAGTTAGAAGGAATCCCTATGAATTCATCGTCTAATGAAAAACTTAAAGTGTAAAGAGCAGATCCAACTTCCACGTTAAATATAGCCTGTTTCTCTTTGGAGCTAACTACGGAATATCTAACGTGAAATTGAGCTTCTAATTGTGCAGGTATCTCGTCTTTAGATAGGACTGGAATCATGTAACCTACCATAAACTTAGAAGATCTCCTTACAGGATATTTACCAGCATACATAAATCCTCCAATATCTGCTACAACGTCTTTAAGCATTACGTCTACCTCGAATCTTCTTGCATCATTGTCAGATTTTGGTGGATTTATTCCTTCTTCTTTTAGCGTATCATCGTCTGAGAATTTTATAAGCTCCCCTTGGTAAGTTTTTAAAGATACGGGTAATCCATTTTTTTTAGCTAAATCGGCTACAGCCATTTGATATGCATGGGCAATCGATTCTCCAGAGATTGCTGGAACATATCTTACAACGTATCCGCCATCAGATGTCCGTACAACTACTGGAGCTGTTCTATGTCTTGTTAAGTTACCTACTGATTCTACTCCATTGAGAGACTCGACGTTTATTAAAAATCTCAAACTTCCAGAAATCATTGATTCCCACCTAATTTTGCTTGATTTACAATAGACATAGCTATGGCGCCTGCTTTTCTTGCATTATAAATATCTTTCTCGACCTCTAGTAGGAAATTCTCTATATCTGAAGTTGTTGGCAAATATCCATAAATTGAGAGCATTTTCTCTCCTTTTATAGATATTATAGGATGGTCATCCTTTTTATTTTGGAAAATATCTCCCTTAGAAATTCCACTTTCAATAATTCTTTGAGAATCATTTAAAACTTTAGTTATAGCTTCCTTTGATAAAGCATTTGCAATTCTGTCTATGAGCGTTGGAGAGTCCGTATATAAAGACGATGTTGCCAAAAGGTTAGCTATTCTTTTCAACACACCTTCATCCATGAGAGATAATTATATAAAGAAATATATAAGCTTTTATGATATTTGGTGATGAAAGTCTTTTCAGAATTATGAAAAATTATTATATATACTAATGAATATTTCTCCTTTTTTAGTTAGAGAAAGCTGTTCTCCCTCTTTCTTTATATAATAATTATCTACTAATTTATTCACCTTCCTCCACGCAGTAGTTACTGGTATTTTTACTCTTCGTGAAATTTCAGACACACTTTTTTCACCTTCATGAATAGCTAAAAGTATTTTAACGTCGTCCTCCTCAAAATCTTTCCTTACCATTTCATCTATTCTCCAAGAAATTACTCCCTCTAGACTCTCAGCTTCAACCTCAATTTCAGCATTTAAATCAAGAATTAAGAAAGCTGATAGAATTTCCAAATTCACAATTCTCATACCACTAGAAAGACTCAGAACAAACGAAGTATATTTAGAAGACTTAATCCATTTGGAAATAGAGGAGACTGAAGATACGTAATCCAGATAATTTATTTCAAGAATATTTAACTGTACTGATACTTCTTTAAGTAAATTATTAAAAGAGTCAATTGCCTTCTTTACTTTCTCATTATCTCCCAAAGGTTTAACTAGTAAAACTCCAGATATTTGCGATCTACCTCTCCGTAGAAAGGCTCTCAGCAAAAACTTTTCCTCAAAACCAACAGAAGAAACTAAAAGAGACATGATTTAATTAATAAAAGAAGAAAAATAAGCTTGATGCTATAAAATGCTTTGCTTAATGGTTGGATTTTACTAAGCCTTAGACTGGATCAAGATAAATTCTAAACTTAAGTTTGATTAAAATATGTTAACATTTTTCCTGAGGAAATTGAAGTAAATCATAAAGCATGAAAGAGGATAGTAAATAATAATTTTATTTTACTACAGTATGTTTTATGGAAAGATATCTCTGGATCTCCTTTATTCTATTGGCTTTAGGAATAATATTTGACGGAATTTTAATTCTATTCTTTATATTCTCAATATTAGCCCTTATTACAATATCGTTAAAAAGAAAAGAAGTATTTAGACTATTTTTATCAGCAATGCTAATAGGCTTCATTTTCGAAAAGATTGGAGTATCTACCGGTATACCTTTTGGTCATTATTATTACAATTTTCCACCCTACATTCTAGGAGTTCCAATATTCGTAATTTTTGCATGGGGAATTATCTCATTTATATCTTATTTGCCCATAATGCAATTCCCAAAATATCTAAAAATAATATTATTCCCATTAATGATGGTAATAATTGACCTATCTGTAGATCCAATCATGGTTTCAGCCCACTATTGGACATGGGAATATTCGTCATTAAACTGGTTCGGAATACCTTTAACAAATTTTTTAGGGTGGTATATAGTATCTATGATTATTATCATTTTTAATTTATTTAAGATGAAAGAAAATAAAATACAGACAAATCCCTTTCCAATAATTTATTTTCTGTTTTCTCTAAAATTCTTCATTTTCGCAAAACTAAAATTGTTAGAACCCTTACTTATTGCCACAATTATTTCTTTATTAATGACAATTTTAATATTCTATATTTCGAAAAGAATTCAGCCAATTTGATAACAAGCAAAACTTAACAAAAACTCTTTCACTTCACAAGAATATAATCCATTACCTTTAAATTTGTTATTGTTTTTGGACCGGTTAAATTATATTAGATCTTGGACGTTAGATCAAGTAAGTTCTAAATCTATCGATTGATTAAAAGTAAGTTTAATATTATTTATGAAAATAAAGTAGCATATAAAACAAATTTATTATAGTTTTATTGAAAAATCTCTTATGTCTATTATTTTAACCAGATATTATTACTTCTATAACTTAATCATATTTACTATTAATAATATTTAATTTTATAACAATTATTTTTATATATTATATTAATTTATTATAAATTAATTTTATGATTGCTAAATATCTATTAAATTTTCTATAAAATCATGAAATTAAAATTAAAATATAATTTTTTTAAAAAATACTACTATCCAGAGATTTTAAATATCATCAATACAAGATTTACCAATGACTAAGATTTGTCCAGTTTGTGGCAAAGAAAACGATGATAATGCTCAGTTTTGCGTTAATTGCAATTACGATTTTTCCTCACCTCCTCCAGTTCCAACACCTTCTCCTTCAAATTCTTCAAAATTCCCTAAGAAAATTATAGGAATAGCCGCAATCATAATAATTATAATAGCTGCAATCATTTTTTTACCTTCATTTTTCCACCATCCAACTTATACGGAAGCCTCGGCTGCAGAAAAAGCATATGGAGGAAAATGGATAGTTAACACTACTTACAGCGGGACTGAAATAATAAATTCTAATAATACTGTATCAATAAAATTCTTAAATGGAACTTCAACAGTGCTAACAGTAAATTCTACGGGCTTAGCCGGTACCAAGGCCTTAATAATGATACTAACACAAAAGAATTCCACAAATTATATTGAGTTAGCCGACATAAATTTCACCAATACCACAGTAGCATCAAAATATTTCTCATTCTTCTACACATCAATAGAGGAAGAGTCGTCTTTCACCAACATGAGTATTAATAATGCAACATACCAGAACTATAAACTAGTATATATTGCAGGAGGATCAGTAAAAACGGTTTATGGCATATATCCCGTTCCTAGTATTGCAATGGCTATTCATGGATCAAATGTAATCACTTTAAGAATAAACGGATTTTCGTCTAATTTAAGCCAAATAGTCGACTTATTAAAACCATTAATTTAGACATTATATATTTTATATTTATTTTTCAATTTTAGTTTTCGACATGATTTATGACAATCACACTTTCAACTCTATGAAAGATTAACGGCTCCTCCACGTCGGGAGGAGGGACGGGGTTTTCCTGTACCTTTCAACTCTATGGAAGATTAACCACTTTCACACAGGAAGGAGCGGGTTCTATAGATCTCGACTTTCAACTCTATGGAAGATTAACATGCTTTAGATTTCGTAGTAGTAGTAGTAGGCGTCATAGTCTTTCAACTCTATGGAAGATTAACGATATTCGTAGATCTGCCGCGTACTGGCATATAAATTATCTCTTTCAACTCTATGGAAGATTAACATGGCGAAGGAGAATGACATGCATGAAAGGAATGAGAATGCTTTCAACTCTATGGAAGATTAACCAAATCCAGAAGTATTAGACGCTGTAACAAATATAATAACCTTTCAACTCTATGGAAGATTAACATTATTATGTTGTCTTTTCGTTTGGAAGAAGGGAAAGTACTCTTTCAACTCTATGGAAGATTAACTATTTTCGTAACAGGGATATGGAAAAGTGATACTGGTATTACTTTCAACTCTATGGAAGATTAACCCGTCAACCGTCCAAGTGATATTCTTTTGAATTATAACGAGCTTTCAACTCTATGGAAGATTAACTGCGGAAATTGCCCTAGGTCCTATAGCAAAAATTGCCCTCTTTCAACTCTATGGAAGATTAACTTATCATTTGCTGATATTTTTCCAATACAAAGCACAGTAATCTTTCAACTCTATGGAAGATTAACAAAAAGATGATCTATAACGGTAGCAATTTCCACATAAATGACTTTCAACTCTATGGAAGAATAACAGTGCCATGTCGGTTGGTGAAACTTTATCAACATAGCCCTTTCAACTCTATGGAAGATTAACTTATTTTTTTAAACTAGTTCTTAACTAGAGTTATATTAGCTTTCAACTCTATGGAAGATTAACACTGAAGGGTAATAAAAAGCAGATGGCAGTGAAGTTAATGCTTTCAACTCTATGGAAGATTAACAGTATTACGTATTTCTGAATGATGTCAAATACAGGGGGTTGCTTTCAACTCTATGGAAGATTAACTAAACGTGACGAATAGGGTTATTATAGGCAACGAAACTTTCAACTCTATGGAAGATTAACTAGTCGATAAAAAAATAGCAAACGACTAAACGTAAAAATACTTTCAACTCTATGGAAGATTAACCATCTGAACGTCGATAAAAGTAGTGTCGTCTGGTGGGCGTATCTTTCAACTCTATGGAAGATTAACTGCGATGAGATGGAGTATGACACCTTAGCGGTTAGAGCAACTTTCAACTCTATGGAAGATTAACCGATATATCGAATTATTGCCGGTAGGCACAATCACGCTTTCAACTCTATGGAAGATTAACGAGAGCAATATGTCACAGTCAAAAAACCCAAGATGGGAATCTTTCAACTCTATGGAAGATTAACGCGTTTAAGCCTGGGGTAGATCTCCCTGCTCTCCACTTGTACTTTCAACTCTATGGAAGATTAACGGAGACCTAGTAGATTTAGGTATGGATTTCTTCTACAGGTCACTTTCAACTCTATGGAAGATTAACTTAATTAACGGATACACTAGGCTGAAGATAGCTAAGGAATTCTTTCAACTCTATGGAAGATTAACTAACTCTGGAGTTTTAGAACCTACCAACATAACTTCTAATTCCTTTCAACTCTATGGAAGATTAACTGAATGTTTTTATACTTGTACTATTCTTTTTCCTTCTTTTATTATTTAAGGTTTTCTTTGTCTATTTCCTTATATTTTTTCTTTAATCTTTTACTCATTTTCTTTTTTCTTTATTCATTTTTTGTCTGTCCCGTGTAATTTCGGGATTTTTATGAAGAGAAATTTTTAGTCTTCATTTGGAGAACGTTAAAAAATTTTATCGTAAAGTGAAAGAATCTCCCGATTTTTGAAAAAATCATGAAGATACAAAGAAAAAGAGGAAAAAATTAGTATATAGACATGAAAATAGTTAAAATTCTTATTATTGCTAAATAGAAGTTTCTCGATTGAAAACTTGCATTTAATTAATAAAAGTTATAAATATGGATATAAATGCGTTATAACTGAAAATAAATAAATTGTAAAATCGGGAGTTAACCTAAAGTTGATTGTAGTTTGTCTAATTAGATTACTATTAACATAAAAGTAAATGATGTTGACTAGACTCGACATGATAAGAGGGTTGAAGAGCCTCCACGAAATAAGAGCCACTGATCCTGTCCAAGAAGAATTAAGGGGATGGTACTACTACAGTCCTCCAGTAAAACCTAGAGCTTACCTTTCTCTTTCTATTTCAGATGTAGCATATGCCTACTGTCCTACCAAAAGAGACGTTTATCTTAGGAAAGTAACTGGATCTAAAGGAAATTACGAAAAACCCCAGATAATTAACGGTACCGCTATTCATAAGGTGTTTTACAAAGCATCAAAAGACGTTTGGAGCATAATATCTTTAGGGAAAGATCCTATAGAATCTTTTAATTCTTTAGCTCCAGAATTGGAATGCCCTCAAAATCTTCAAAATTATTGTATAAAACTCTATAAATACTTGACTATGTTATGGTTATCAGAAGTGGCTAAGGCTAGAAGTTCCTATGGTGGAGAATCTATTGGTCTAGTACCTTGGCTCAGCGAAGTGAGAGTAGACGGATCTATGCTAGGCCTTTCAAATAGGTTATCGATAGATGCTATAGCGGATTTTTCTATAATAGAGATAAAAACGGGAAAGCAAGAAGATTTTCACAAATTAGGTGTAGTAGGATACGCATTGGCCATAGAATCTAGCATGGAAATACCTATAGATTACGGATTTTTAATATATGTAAATGGATTTAATAGAGATAGTATAGAGATCTCAACTAATGCTATTTATATTTCCTCTGACTTAAGGAAAGAATTTCTCGATAGAAGAGACGACGTAATTGATATGATATTAAGTGAAAAGGATCCTGGAATGCCTGCTTCATGCCCAGATAGTTGTCCGTTTATAGAGGTGTGCAGAAAATGAAGTCTGTTTTACTCTCAAATTACGGTGTAAAGCTTTCTGTAAAGGGTAGAATGTTTATACTCTCTTCCAAGGAAAAGAAGGAAACCATATCCCCGGCAGACGTGGACCAATTTGTTATAATAAGCTCTGGAATTTCTATTTCATCAAAGGCAATAAGGTTAGCAATGGAATACGGCATAGATATGGTTTTCCTTGATAATAGAAAGAATTGGGCTAGGATATGTTTTTCTAACCCTATTATGACAGTCGAAAACAGAAAGGCCCAGTACATAGCTATTTTACAAGGTAGAAAGGAATTCGGAGAAGAAATAATAAGAGCAAAGGTAGAGAATCAAGCAGGTCATATAAAATATTGGTCTAGGAAGATAAAAAGAGAAGATTTCTCTCAAATTTTGAATTACACTAACAATGAAGCAACAGCAGCCAGAATATACTGGAGTATGATAGCTGACTTACTTCCTAATAAAATAGGATTTGAAGGAAGAAATCATGACTCTAAGGATGTTTTCAATATAAGCCTAAATTATGCATATGCAATACTTTATTCAGAATGCCATAAAGCTCTGTCTTTGGTAGGCTTAGATCCCTATGCAGGATTTATACATAAAGATAGGAGCGGTAACGAAAGTCTTGTCTATGATTTTTCTGAAATGTTTAAACCAGGAGTAGTAGATTTTACGTTAATGAACATGATACTAGAAGGTTATATACCGCAAATAAGAGACAGCTTACTTTCTCCGGATAGTAGAAAAGAAATAATAAAAAGAATTAATACAACGCTAAACTCTAACGTAAAAGACTCTGAAGATGGTGAAGTAAGAACATTTCTCCAAACCATAAGAGTATATGCTATGAAGATGTCATCCTCATTAAAAGGAAAAGAAAACTTCAGAGGGTTTGTTCAAAGATGGTAAGAGTAATAGTAATTTATGATATCACTGACGATACACAAAGAACTAAATTATCAAACGAACTTTTTAAAATAGGACTTTCAAGAATTCAAAAGAGCGCATTTTCAGGAGATATAGATAGCCAAAGATTCAAAGACTTAACAAGAATATGTCAAGATTTCATAAAATCTTCTAACGATGTCATTCATGTAGTAACTTTAGGGATTAGGGATTGGGAAAGAAGAATAGTATTAAGAGGAGAGTAAAATGATCCCTGTTACATTATTAAAGCAAATGGATTTCTGTGAAGCTATACCATGGATAATTCAAAGGATGAGCTATCAAGAACCCGATACTTTTTCTTTAATAAAAGGAAGAGAAATAAATCTTAACGATGTCGCAAAAAAATTAAACTTGGAAAATCCTAAATTCGAAGTTTTTGTGAGTGACTCAATAATATCTGGGAAAGTTGATATAATAGGTGGTAAAAATAGACTAATTGTCGTGGAAGCTAAGGAATTTCATAGAAGAAGTTTTCTTCACTTTAGAACGCAACTATTGGCATATGCATATCTAGTAAATAAGGAAATAGCTCCGGTAGAAAGGGCAATATTATTCATGGGGAATAAAATAGAGCTTGATATAAAGCTTGATAAAACACATTTAGAAGCAGTAGAGAATAAAATTCAAAAATTGAAGAGTATATTAGATTCAGAAGATCCACCCGTGGTTAATAGGGATAAAAAGGATTGTATCTCTTGCCAATATAGGAGAATATGTCCAGTAACCTCGTATTAATTATGTTCAATACTTATCATTTTATATTTAAAACTTGGGATTGCCTATAACAAATTATTTCGCCTAGTTTACTAAGATAGTATCCTCCATTTTTCCCTTTCTGAAAAACAATTCCGGCTTCTTTCAGTTCTATTAAATGATTTATTAAAGTTTTTCTAGATCTATTCATAACATTGGCTAGTTCATCTATTGTAATTCCCTGATTTCTATATATATTTAATAAAATTGCCATTTTTTCTTTAGATATATTGGAAATTAACGATTTTAATTCTAAATTTTCGAAGAAAATTTCAAAATTATCCCCTTCTTGTGTAATAAAAAATTTAGCTTTCTTGTTTACTGCCAAAGTAGAGACAACAATCGCAAAGCCTATTAATCGCATTCCTCCAGAAACATCTACTATAAAAGGCTCTGGATATTGTAAAATTTCTGTAGATATATTTTTTACTATATCAAAAAAATCAGTAAGTTCTATTTCTAGAAGATTGGGTTCCTTAAGAAATAACTTAGAACAATAAGATTGAATTCCTTGATATGCTCTTAATGATGCTCCAGCTATAGGCTTAGGAGCCACAAGAAGTATATTATCACTTTTATCAGCAAATGTATTATGTAATCGCCTAATCATAAAATCCTCATGAAAACCTAAACTGAAAAGATAAGTTTTCATAGATTATTTATGGTATTACTTATTTTAAAGTATTATCTTCCGTTAACTTTACGCTAAAGTATGTGAAAATAACTATCTCTTGTACTAATTTTTTCCTCTTTTTCTTTGTATCTTCATGATTTTTTCAAAAATCGGGAGATTCTTTCACTTTACGATAAAATTTTTTAACGTTCTCCAAATGAAGACTAAAAATTTCTCTTCATAAAAATCCCGAAATTACACGGGACAGACAAAAAATGAATAAAGAAAAAAGAAAATGAGTAAAAGATTAAAGAAAAAATATAAGGAAATAGACAAAGAAAACCTTAAATAATAAAAGAAGAAAAAAGAATAGTACAAGTATAAAAACATTCAGTTAATCTTCCATAGAGTTGAAAGGTTCTCGAACTGTATCCTCTCAACGTCGCTAGCAAACATTGTTAATCTTCCATAGAGTTGAAAGTTTGACATAAAACTTTTTTATATTTAAACGTTTTAACGGCGTGTTAATCTTCCATAGAGTTGAAAGTATAGTACTATTAGACCTATATGCCATGGAAAACGGGTTGTTAATCTTCCATAGAGTTGAAAGAGTACTAGTAGCTCAGGAGGACCCTAAGTATAATATTCCGTTAATCTTCCATAGAGTTGAAAGCTCCAGACAACACCAAGTAGTAAGGCGTGAACATGCTCATGTTAATCTTCCATAGAGTTGAAAGAGTGCTGTCCCGCAGCGTCATAAATCACCTTGTTCCCGTGTTAATCTTCCATAGAGTTGAAAGATTAATACAAAACCAGCTTTTTTATAAATTGTATTTGTATAATGTTAATCTTCCATAGAGTTGAAAGTTGACTGAGGGACATACTGTAACTTCAGCGTTTGCACTTCGTTAATCTTCCATAGAGTTGAAAGGACTGCAATTGAGCTCCACAGCCCGCCTGGATGGTAGCATGTTAATCTTCCATAGAGTTGAAAGTAACCATTACGATGTATAGCTGATCGCCTACATTGGCCTGGTTAATCTTCCATAGAGTTGAAAGCAACACTGTGCAAGATATTGCAAAAAAGTTCAACTGCGGTTAATCTTCCATAGAGTTGAAAGTTTCACTCAAATCGCTCTTATTCCCTTCTCCCTTCCATTGGTTAATCTTCCATAGAGTTGAAAGAACGTCGTTTGAGACGCTGACGGTGCCGTGTTGTTATTAGTTAATCTTCCATAGAGTTGAAAGCAGCCTTTTCCCTAAATTTCTTTTCTGTTTTTATTATATGTTAATCTTCCATAGAGTTGAAAGAAAATATGAATGAGTAGAATTGAATTTTCTCTTATTATATGTTAATCTTCCATAGAGTTGAAAGAATTTCGGGCTTTGCGCCTGGCCCCTTTTCTAACTCTCTGTTAATCTTCCATAGAGTTGAAAGCATCAACGTTAATGTTATGTGACTCGGCGTACTCTAGCACCGTTAATCTTCCATAGAGTTGAAAGATACATTCTTCAGGAGTAACGGTAATATTAAGAACTTCTTGTTAATCTTCCATAGAGTTGAAAGTGTTTTCTAATCATTTTTTATAGTTCAAAACTTTCTCTTGAATAGCTTTGGCTAATGCCTTTATTTCTTCTGGAACTTTAACGCTTTCAATTCTATATTGCCCCATAAAAAGCTCCTCAATAAAAGGCATAAAAATCTTAATATTTTCAATATCTGCTACTGCATATTCAGCGTTTTTCATCTCTTGAGGAAATGGTGGTATCATATTAACTACTAGTCCCCATAGTCCTTCAGATCCATAAGCTCCTTTCTCAAGTCCTTCAATATATTTTTTAGTTTGCTCTATTGATGACTCGCTAGGATCTGTGACATAAATTCTAAACCTTTTCTGATCTGAAAGAGCTTTCCTGAACATATTTCTTTCAATCTCTACTATTTCATCGTTGAAGGTCACTAACGAAGGGTTATCAACTATGTATACATCAAAATTTCTTTTCAATATAGAATAGTAGGCGTCTTCTAATTTTTGTCTCAAAGAAGGATCCTCGGCTTTCTTTATGTCGTAATAAAATCTTCCATAATCACCAAAAAATTTTAGCACAGTTAGTCTCTCTAAAACAGTTTTACAAGAACCTTCAATTTTCTCTCCATTAACTACTTTGTAAAGTAAGCCTGGATCCTTTATTCCTATAAGATTAGAGGCCCAAGATAATGGATCTCTATCTATTAGAAGGACTTTCTTTCCTTCTAATACATATTCCTTAGAAAGGAGAAGGGAAATAGTAGACTTTCCTACTCCTCCCTTAGCTCCTAGGACTACAATTCTCATTATAAGTTTATATAGAATATGTACTTAAAAAAGGCTTTTATGAACTGTATAAATATCTTGGATAGAGTTAAATTAAAAGTATAAACAAATATTATATTTCTACTAAGAGAAAAAGACTAAGAATAGAGTAGATTATTATGGCAGTTAAGGATTTTCCTTAAGTAATCGTTGGTGATATTTTCCTATTATTATTTAAAAATAAAATATTCAGTTGAGGCTTAAATAACCAATAAAAGTGTGGAAATTTTATACAGTCTATTGAAATATAATGATTTCGTTTTTAAGAAAAATGAGCTCATAGTTTTTTCTCTTATATAAAAATTATTTTCTCGTAATACTCTACACGATAATAGAAAACAATGAAAAAAATTTCATACTTTTCCACATAGTAAATGAAAACTTTTAAAAGTCACGAACCTTAATAAAAGGATTTTAATAAAATTCGCGGATATTATAAAGAAATAGCCTAAATCAAGAAATTGAAAGCTATATTATGATCAAAATGAAAGTTCAAATCCTCCAAAATCAATACTTTATAAGATATATTTTAATAGGAATATCTGCAGCGTCATTATTAATGGCGTTACATGGTCTAATAGGACATGGAGAAATTGTTGAAGGCGGATTTCCAGGTTCTGGATAAATATTATAAAGGAAACGTTTTTAAATATATATTTTAGAACATTTATAAGATGAGCTTTTTAGCTGAAGATTCTGCTGTTTCTAAAGTTCTTTATTATGTTCAGAGATTCGGAGATCTGAATTCACAAGTGATTGGCGCTTTATCGAAAGTAAAGTCTACTAAAACTATAATAGACGAATTACGTTTAAAAAAGAAATTATTTGTATCGTTATCACCTAGGCATAGGAGTCTTGGACTTAAATATTATATAGCTTATGCTATTGGAAATTATAATATATCATTATTGAATGTTTATAATATTCTAGACGAAATTCCTGTTGTTATAGCTCGTAATATAATGAATCCAAAAGAGCTAGTAATGGGTCTAGTTTACACTACGCATCCTTCATTTATTAGGGGATTGGAGGCTTTAGTTTCTGCTGGTGTAATAAAATACTACGAAGTATATGAAGAAACTCAAAGATTAGAATACCCAATAGATTATTCTTCATTCGATTTTAAAGAATGGAAATATAGGAATAATTTCTTAGTAAGTGAACGTGAACCCTTTGATTTCCCTGATCTTTCTGACGATTTTTATCCCGACACTTATGATGTAACAATTTTAGGAAAGAAACAAGCTCATCCTACTTATTCCCTTAAAGATATTTCACAATCAACACGAATTCCATTTAAGGACGTTTTATATCATTATCAAAATCACATAGTCGGAAAAGGTTTAATATCTGTATACAGAACTTATCTTTTTCCTATAGATTATAGAATATCTATCTTTTTCAAAGATGATAAAGATCTTATATCTGAGTTGAGTAGAATCCCAACTTTGCTTTATATCTCAAAATCTGAGGAAATGGACTATGCCATGATAGTTGGTCAGAACTATATGCTTTTTGATATTCTTAACTATCTAAATTCCTTATCAGAAAAATATACTGATATAAGCATAAAGGTTCATCCGAATAATTCTAATTATTCGTTAACTGCTTCAATACCTTATGAGCATTTTAATGGAAAATGGAACTTTAACCCTGAAGTCATGGTATTAAGGGCTGAAGAAAGTCTATAAAAGAAGTTTTATGTTACGCTAAATCCAAGGCTCTGTAATTTAGCTATTAATTCGCTACCTTTATGAACTTTGCTAAATCTCAATAATTCTACACCGTTTTGTAGGAAAACTACGTCTTCTACAACGTGATTACCAGCTGTCCTAGTATTTATGTACTGCGGATTTACTGCAGATACTAGAAGATTTGGTGTATTAAGAGGTATTTCATTCTTTATTTTTCCAAATCTTAAGTGTAAGGCTCTTTCATTTGTCACAACGTATTGATTGGCAGATCTTAATAAGAAATACATTCCTAAACCTAGTATAATTAACATGATACCGAGAGCTGCTAGAAATATTGTTAATGTTAGTATAATACCTATGATAACTATTGCTATTGTATAATTTTTTCTATAATTGCTTAATGGGAACTCTTTCCAAATTATCTGTTCTCCAGGATTTAAATCCATATTTATCTTAAACTGAACAACTTGATTTTAAGTTTTTTAATCATAATACTTTCGTTTAATTAAAAAGTACACTCAATCATTTTCCTCTTAACCATGCAATAATGCACTATTTTCTAAAATATGTAAGTAAATCTTTTCATAGAAAAGAATATTCTTTATATGTTTTTCATAGATCAGAAAAGTTAATGAGAAGTAAGACTTAAAAATAATCACGTAAGATAGGAATTTTTGAATTATGATGAAAATTCAAATATTTCATTGTCATTAAATGAAGCGAAATGTTGATTTAGCTTATGTAATAACTTAGTTTATGCAAAGCGTTGCTGTTATAGGGAGCGGAAAAATAGGTTACGCTATATTAAACGCTATAAAATGCAATTTTAATGTAATAGCTACTGGTAGGAGGGAAGAAACTATAAATAAAGTAAAGTCTTTAGGTATTGAAGGTACAAAAGATAATGATTACGCTGTAAGGAAAGCCGACGTCGTAATTCTTAGCGTTAAGCCTCAGCATTTTTCTACTGTTCTTACGCAAGTTAATAAGGAATCTTGGAAAGGGAAAACTGTAATCTCCGTAATGGCAGGTATAAAATCGTCTACCCTTTCTTCTCTTCTACCTCAAACTGAGGTATATAGAGCAATGCCAAACATTAATGCGTTAGTTAACAAAGCTACTACGGCAGTAGCTGAAAGAGAAGGGGAAAATAAGGAAATTGTAGAGAAAATTTTTAGATCTATAGGCAGCGTGTATTGGATTCCAGAAGAGTTAATTGATGTATGGACAGCATTAATAGGAAGTGGTCCAGCTTTTATTGCAGAAATATTGGACGCGTTTGCTTTGGGAGCCGTTGCTTGCGGAATGCCAAGAGATTTGGCTTATGATTCAATATTAGATATGGTAAACGGTACGATAGAAATGTTGAGGTCTAATAAATCTCATCCAGTTATATTGAGAGATCAAGTAACTACTCCTGCAGGAACCACTATAAGAGGGCTTATGACCATGGAATCTGAAGGAGTTAAGTCAGCAATAATAAAAACTGTAGAAGCATCATACCAAAGATCAATTACTATAGGAAACGAAATTGACAAAAAATTTAGGATGTAAATTTAGATATTTCATTATTGATAAAATAATAAACCTATGCAAAACCTTAATTGAATTGTTCTTGATGGATTTTCTATATGAACAGTTTTTAAACGAAAAATCGTTAATTTAGAGATTCTCACAAATAACTATAAAAATACTTTTTAATAGATTAGTAAATAAAACAAAATCGGATACTTTAGACCTCAGTTTCCGTTTTCAGAAATAATATCTACTTTGAAATTTCCCTAAAGTGCTATACTAGTATTTTCTAAAAGTTCTTATACTAGGATTTGGTTGTATATCCTTAAGTCTAAAGCTATAAACGTTTTGAAAGCAATAACGAAAACTAGCGCATTTTCTGAAAGAAAACTTTGTATAAATCTAATTAAAGCTTCAATAAATCACTTATCTTGTTTCTTATAAAAGCTAAATAAAAAATTTAGTCAGAATTAAATTCCTTTGGATATCATTTTTCATTAGGAAAATATGAAAGTAAGTAAATACTAGTATTGTAAACTTCATTTCCAAACCATATTTCTGCATTAATAAGCTCCATACAGTTACCAGACGATGTGTTTGGCCAGTTTCCGATTTCATAGATATGATTTCCTACATTAATTATGTTTGAATATAGTTTGTTATCAACTTCTATCTTAGAAGGTTCACGTGGCAGTATTGCGTAAAGTTTACCATTGTGGGAAACTAGATATGGAACGAGTGGCGTTGTTATCGTAAAATTAAGTTTAATAGTAACGTTTGTTAACCATGAATAAACTAATAATTCGTAATTACCAGGATTTAGATCTGATAATCTGGAAAACGCGTTGTAGAAAGCTGTGTTATTAGGAATTGGACACAAATAATCTATCTTTTTATAAAACCACATAGTCTGTCCAGGCTTAAACGTATAATTTTTTGGAATGATAATAGGACTCCCAAGTATCACTCCTGTTGGTAATAAAGAATATGCCGAATCATTTAGTGGATTCAATATCTCAATATTTAGTGGATAACTTCCAAATAATTCTATTGTCGTGTTGGGTTTAAAAAATTCATCAGTAAGTATTATTATAGAGCTATTTCGAAGGTTAGTAAAGGAAACATTAACATAATAGTAAAATCCATTAAATCCTAGAGTTACATTCTCTGTAAAACCATTACGCGTTACAGTTAGTAGTTTACTTCCATTTAGTGAACTGCCACGCCCTAACGGACGTGGCTTCCTGCTTCAAAGCCGAGGCTTGCCAAAGGTAGAGGTCTCAGCTCCACAGGCACTAAGGGTCGTTCCGACCCCGAGCACTAATGTGAACCCACAGTATCCCAATATGGGACTGTTGAATGGAGCAGAGGCGTACCACATAGACCCTCGCTTTAACCAAGGCGTCTCAGTGACGCTTACTCCGTCAGTGACTGCCATTAATAGAATATTTGAAAAATACGTATTTAAATGTAACCACAAAGGAGGCTCCTACGGCGATTTTCACGAACAACACTCCTAAACAAGAAGACAAGCTTTACAAGAGTAAAACTTTTATAAAGAGAACAAGAAAATAACACAAGCCGAAAGTGAACATGGGGATAAAACCCCGTTGGATAGGCTGGCTATACGTCCCCGCGATCTAACATGTGGGACAACATCCCGAGTAGGAGCGTGCAAAAATTTAAGGGGACGTTCTCATAGTTAGTTCGCACTATCTCCTAACAAAATTAACAATACAACGCGTATTATAGAAAAATTCAAGAATCAGAAAAAGAGTATTACACATACAAAGTGAAGATCCTAAAGTTAACCTCTATCGAGTGGTTTCCTCGCCTCTTCAAGCTATCGCCTAGCCATGTTAGAGGCGAAGCATGTGGAGCCTATCCATCTCCACCCTTACCGGTAGACCCAAAATCATATTAGAAAAAATATTTCTGGTAGGATAATATCGAATTTATAAAAGATAAAGAAATTTATAAGAGTGTAAAGAATTGAAGAAAGGGTTTAAGGTGAGGGAGATGGAGTATTACCACGTGAGATAGGAAGATGGTAACACCCGGTCTCCCTCACCAAAATAACATTCAACAAATAGGATATAAATTACTTTCCATGTTGAACTTCCAAGGGGAAAAGGTAGATGAGGTAGCAAAAACTCTCATCTCCGCGTGTTTGTGGAACGATTCAGTAGAGAACAAGTCCAGAGCGTATGACGTATCCCCACAGACCGTGAGGAATTACGTAGAGAAACAAGGGATGGAAGTGATTGAAAAGCTATTGGAAAGAGCTAGGAAAATATCCTTAGAAGTACTGAAGGGAGTGAATGAGATAGATCTTTCAATAGACTGGACAACCAAGACGTGGTATGGGAAACCAGTGAAAGGGCTCGGGAGCTCTGAAAAAGGAAACTCGTGGAACTACGCAACTGCAACAACCAAGTATAAGGGGAAAGTACTTTTACTTGCCTTTATTCCGCAAGTGAACGGTATGACTAAGGACGAGATAGTGAAGGTTCTTGTGGAGCAAGTAATGGCAATGGGATTCAAGATAAGGTTGATAACTCTTGACGCTGGTTTCTACACAGTTGATGTGCTCAATTTCATTTCACAGTTTAAGTATATAATTGCTGTCCCAGCTGGGGACGTGAAGGTGTTTGAGGAGTTTGACGGGGATTACACAACTAATAGTAAGTAGGAGGGATGAGCAGGTCAAGTTCAGGCTTCTCGTGTATAGCAAGGAAAAAGTGAGGAGAAAGAAGAGTCTTGTTTATTTTGCTAGGGCTACTAATCTAGATCTGCCCAAGAGGGAAGTGTTGGATTTGTACAATAAGGTAAGAGGTCCCATAGAGACCTCTTATAGGAACATTAAGGCTTTTCTTCCATTTACTAGTTCTACTAAGTTTGTTTTCCGCACGTTGATCTTCGTGCTGGCCCTTGTACTCTACTCCTTATATACCATATTCAAGGGGGAGGTGGGGAGAGAGGAATTTAGATTATTATTAATTCTTTTATTTCCTGATTTATTCAATCCAGAGAATTTTACATTTAATATAATTGAAACACTTATTTACACTATAGATTTATTTTTAAGGAGGTGATTTTGGGTCTACCGGATAATGAGGGGCATAGGTAAATAGATTTCCATTAAATATCCACTAGCACCTGCAGTAGCTTGAGAAGTTCTTGAAGCTATACCTTGAATACTTGAGGCAGCACCGAAATCTTCAGTAGATATCCCTTTCATGTTTACTGTAGATCTACTCGGAGAACCAAAACCAGCTATGAGACTTCTGAGTATGTAAATAAAACTTCCTATAAAATACGGAGAAAACGGAATTAAAATTAATAAAGCACCGCTTAATATTCTAGTCCAAGAAGCTATATTCAATATGCTTATCCATTTAGATAAATTAGATGCAAAGAATGAGCCCAATGCAGTAGCTAAATATGATATGCTATAAATTATTCCTATGTCATAAGATGATATTTTATACATTAATTCAAACCATGCTGAAGCGTAATATTTTCCATTTTCTAGAAGTACTTTAGCGGTATCCAGGTCTTCTAAAGCTTGCTCAATCCATTCCTTATAATCCATTATGAAGATTATTTGGAAAAAGAAGTCATATAGCTTTCTATAGTGTTTCATAAGGTCTTAGATTCTGATTTCGGCAAACGATTTGAAAGTTAGAATAAAACCATTTTATGTCTTACTTTATCAAATTATAAATATATAGATAATAAATATGAATCAGTTATTTTATTTCTAGGTTATAATATTCCTTGAAAGTATATTTAAGGAAAGTAAATATAAGCATAACTACACTAACTAATACGTAAGTCCATCCAACTCCAATAATTTCTATTAAAATGCCCCCCAAAGGGCCGGAAAGTGTAGATAATCCGTTGGCTATTACTCCAATAAATCCAGTAGTCCTTCCCCAATATTCTTTATCTATATATCTTAGTAATGTGGCCGACGTTAATGTTGAATTGACTCCAGAAGAGAATAATATGAGGAAAGTAGGAATTAATGCAAGAAATATATTATTAATAAGGATGTATGATGCCAATGACGCTGATATTATTAGTCTAAATATTATTTGATAAAAGCCTAATTTTCCTTTATTTATTCTTAATGCAAATATCGATCCTACTACTATTCCTATTTCAGCTGATATAAGTAGTGCACTAAAATAAATTGGCCCTTGATGTAAGACGTCTTCAACGTAAAATAATAGTAGTAATCCCTGCATTTCGAAGAATAAATTATCCGTTGTAAGTATTGTAAACTGAGTTAACACTTTACTTCTCTTCACATAGTAAAACCCGTCAATAAGACTTTTCTTAAAACTATGCATCCTTTTTTCTTCAACATTCTCTGTAATATTCATAGATAATAAAAGAAATCCTACTACTACTAAAATAATTAATGATGGAGTTATTGAATATTTAAAGCTAATAGCAAGAAATATTCCTGCCAAAGCCTCCGCTAAAATCCTTAATGACCTAAGAGTAACTCTATTAATAGATGAGACCTTCCTATAATCCTTTTCATTCACATTTTCCTTAATCCATATACTTAAAATGATACTTGCTATATCAGAGGTAAAACCGGTTAATATAGCAAAAGTGTAAAATAGTAAAATAATAGTGAAAATATCGTTGTTAGCAAGTAAGGCAATTTGAGACAGGAATAAAATAGTAAAAAGCGTTATTATTAATCCCAAAAGTATTGTCTTCTTTTTCCTAGTTAAATCCATAAATGCTCCGGTAAAATAACTGAAAAAGTAAGCTAATGAAGAGAGACCTATTAGAATTCCAGTGAGTAAACTTGAACAAGTTAGCTTTGATATTATCCATTCCATCGTAAATATTGCAAGCGTTATATTGAAATTAATTAAATTAATTGACATTATATTATACAGAGCATTTTTCCAATTAGTTTTCGACATATTCTACTATCTCTTTCATTTTTCTAAGATTTTCCTTAAAGCTTTTCCATTTAATATCATTAAGCATTATATCATTTAATTCAACTAAAAATCCTTCGTATAAACCTAAGTAATAATTACAAGCATAATTATCTATGATAACTTTTCCATTTTCGCCAAACTTTAAATCGCCAAGGCACGCATTGCAAATTTTCATTATATCACATGTTCTACATTGGTCTATATTAGTTTTTACATTCACGTACTTAAGAAAATTTTGAACTTTAAACAATCTATAATTATTTAATCCATTAATAATATTACCCATATAAAATCTGTTATCGTATGAGAGCATATAACATGAGTATATATCACCATTTGGCATAATAGTTATATTACTAAATCCTGCACTGCATGGTAGACCCAAAATCTTATTAGTAAAAATAATTTTTATTTGTTATTAATGGTTCGTAAAGATTTAATGTAATTAGTTAGATAATTATATGATAATTTTTATAAATTTCCAAGTACCATATTAGATTTTTTATATTTCCACACGATTAACTGAGAGATATTATTATAATATTAGAAAATGATAAAGATGTATATGATAGAATCTGTTTTATTTACATTGATTATTTAATACATTATTCTTAATGCTCTTGATTATGAGTATAATGAAGTATGTTCCTTTACTTATGAAGAAAAAATATGAGGTTTAATGTTGAATTTATATTTGTAATATGATTTTGGATCTACCGGTAAGGGTGGAGATGGATAGCCTCCTTTGTAAAACTTATATACTTCTTTTTCAAATATTCTATTAATGGCAGTCACTGACGGAGTAAGCGTCACTGAGACGCCTTGGTTAAAGCGAGGGTCTATGTGGTACGCCTCTACTCCATTCAACAGTCCCATATTGGGATACTGTGGGTTCACATTAGTGCTCGGGGTCGGAACGACCCTTAGTGCCTGTGGAGCTGAGACCTCTACCTTTGGCAAGCCTCGGCTTTGAAGCAGGAAGCCACGCCCGTTAGGGCGTGGTAGTTCACAGTCAACGTAACCTTAGGAGGATTCGCTCTTTCAGTACTTACAAATAATATAGTATTAGGAGGTATAATAATAGTAATAACTGATGTTTTTGTAGTAATTTTAGGATCGTCGTTCATTCATAAATTTGAGAGTTACGCTAGTGTTCTGTTAATTCTTTTAGGAATTTTTGTAACAGTTGAGGTTACAGCAAAGAATATACATACTCCTGCAGGAAGCTCGATTTCGTCTTTTTGGTTAGTTTTCCTAACTTCCTTCGGTGCAATATTAAGCTGGTCTCCTTATGCAAGTGATTATAGTAAAGGAATTAACTTAAGTTTAAAGAAATCTTTACTTTACACTTCCTTTGGAGTAACTATTCCGAGCGTTTGGCTAAGTTACATTGGTTATCTTAGCGCATTAGCAATGGGAAAACCTTCACCAATTGCTGACGTTTTAGGAATTTTAGGTAAATATTTCATTGCAGGAGTATCAATAATGATTTTAGGAATTATATCAGCAGATGCGTTAAACCTCTATACAAATACAGTAGCATTAACGTCTATAGTTAAGACGAAGAAAAGGATAGCAACGTTAATAGCAGGAGTTTTAGGATTCATAATTTTTTACTTTGTTTATCAAAATTTTCTAAACTTTCTAATAAATTTCCTCAGTAGTCTAGGCTATTGGATTTCTCCTTGGATAGGCATATTAATAGCATATACAATGAAGAAAAAAGATTGGAAAATAGCATGGTTATCTTTTGCTGCTGCTATAATTTTAGGTTTACCTTTCATGAACCTTAAACAGTATGGAATACCTTATGAAGGCCTTGTATCAAGTATTTTAGGAGGAATAGATATTTCTCAAATAATTATGCTGATAGTCTCAATTGTAGTGTATATGATTCTCTAAAAGATAAATATTCTTTAATTGAAGTTTTTTATAATTTTAGTTAGTCTTGAACTTACACTCGCTTCATCGGCTAGTATGGAACTACAGAATTAAATACCGTATTAGGTTATGTACAAAGAGTAAGGAAATATCAGAAGTTAATAGTTCAAATTCCCTTATTTTTTCTATAAAGGTAAAATAACTTATTCACTCAGTGAAATTAATGGGATAGTAGAAGGCAGTATTTTAAAATCTATAAAATTTTAATATAAATTTTCGAGATTTATTCAAAACAAATGATGTAATACTAATCTATGATTAAAAAGGAATTTTAAGGTGCAATTCCATTTATAAATAAAGGAGAATTATGGCAATCATAGTTAGGAAAGTTCATAAGAAGGATGACGGCAGTACAATTTGGATAAGAGTAGGAGAATCTCCTCCAGTAATAAAGGATGGGAATGTAATTGACGGTGGATTTTTTATAAGAGTTGGTGACGATAAGAGCGATAAAATAATTCGGTTATCCGACCAAGAGGCTTTAGATATAGCATATAGGATAATAGAGTCCTATAGGAGACACGTTAGGATTTTTACTAAACTGGACGAGCTATCGTATGAGCAATATAAGAGAAGTAAGGAAGTTGTAAAAGAAGATGATGAAGAGGAGGAGATTAGGAAAATAGAAGAAAAAAAGAATTTAACTCCAGATAAAATTGAAGGAGAATTGATAGATTATTTAATAGCTGCAGGTGGAGAAACAACTTTAGACAAAGTTAGGGAAGAGTTAGGAGAAGAATATGTTGCTTACTTAAAAACAATGAAGAATAAGGGAGTAAGAATTGAAGGAATCAAAGTTAGCCTAGACAAAGATTTTAAAAGTACTTAGATGATAATCCTGTCTTTAAAGATTTTAAAGTAAAGTTATCTTTTATAAGATAAAGGAAATATAAAGTAGATATTATAAAGAATATTCCAGATATTTCTATATTTATAAACCTAAAGAAATACGATATCAAAAGGAGATAAGGAATAGGATAAGCTTTACTATAGTTATACCTTGATGTTGAATATATTATACAATTAAAGAAGAACATTGCCATAATTCCTAGAGCAAAAGCGTGAATTTCTTCTCCCAAGAAGATTGAGGCTAAGGTTATAAAAAGCGATACAAAAACTACCGATAATCCATTTTTTATTATCTTTGAGTTATAAAATAACCATACAAAATAACCTAAGAGAGAAAAAAATAAGAAATTATGGTAAATTGTTAATATTATTAAAATAAATATTGGCAATTGTTTTATGCCAAATTTAGGTTTAGCTCCTACTGTTGCAGTAAATACGCCAATGTTTATTCCAAAAAGATAAAACAATAATCCTACCATTAAGATTGAGTATCCTAAATATGGATAAAAAGACCAAGCAAGCAATGAGGAGAAAGGTGAAGCTAAAACTAATAGATTAATTGGAAATTTACTACCATAATGTATTACGTCTTTTAATCCCCACAATTCATTAAATATTAATGATAACGATGCTATAGCTTGTAATGGATAAATAGGAATAGCTATAAGTACTAACGAAAGAATATGTAAAGGAAAATATTTCCTAGCCGGGAAAAAGAGTCTTAACAACATTCCAAAGAATAAGGAATAAGCTCCTATCATCATAAAATAAGGATGAAATGGCAATCCTTCTGCTAAGGATATCCCTCCTAATGACCAATATATAATTGTCAGGATAATAAACGGTATGTTGACTCCCCACGGTTCTATTGCCTTTTTCATATCAACTTTAAGTATTGAATACAGATATTAGATATTTATGCCTAATATTTGAGTTTCAATCTCAAAATATTAGTACTATTTTATTATTCTCTATGTTAGGACTTCTGCCAAATTCAAAAGTTAAGATATCTTTATCTTTAAATAGAGTTTTTAGTAAAATATTGTTTATCTTAATTTTTTAATATAGTATAAAATAATCTGCTATATAATAGAAATACTTCCGCGGAAAACACGAATATTATTTCGTTATGAAAGCATTGTTACTCTTTAGCTAAAACACTTATCTACTTCATTCTTCCTCAATGTTATTATTTTTCTTTTAGTACAATAGTCTTATGGATTGGGAAAAATTAGGAGAAAAATTTCCTTATTTGGAAAATGATGTAAAAGAAGCAGTATTATCTATACTTAAGGCTAGTGAAAGGGAAGATAGAGAGTTTAATATTATTTCCTTCTATTCTGGCCTAGGAAGAGAGATTAATAATATAGAAGATACATGGATAAAAAGAATTAATGATGAATGTAACGAGTATCCTTCAGTATGTGAAGGTTTGGCTAGAGGTATATCTGAATTAAAGGAAATAAAAAAGGAAAAATTCATGACTTTAATTTCGTCTAAACTTATGGCAATTTATGTATTATCTAAAATAGATCTTTCTATACCAACCCTTAAGGACGGAATAATTTACGCTATTGACGTAATAAAGGAAGAAAAAAATTTAGGCGAAGTTGGCAAAAATTTTGGCGAAAATTATCGTAGAATGCCAATAGAAATTAAGGAAAAAATGAAGGAATTATTAAATAATAGTTCTTTTGCTTATGAGTTTTTAAGAGCTATAAATTTAAATGAGTTTTCTGATATATATAATTTCAAAAATTCTGAAGTTATGGAAGTAATAGGAGAAAAATTCAACCAATTAAATGATTTTCAAAAGAGAAAAATACTTTTTAGTGCTGATAGAGGTCTCGGTAGAGGCATAGGGAAAATCTTTGACTCTTTAACTTATTCTTGGAAATTAAATATAATTGAGGAGGCTAAAAATAATAAGGAATTTGCATTAGGGTTAATTGAATGCATAGATTTGGAATATATTCAGGATAAAGTCTTCTTTGAATTGCTTAATATCGCTCTAAAGGATTGTAAACTTTCTTTTGCAATGGGTACAAATTTAGGTCAGAATTTTTC
The DNA here is from genome assembly GCF_003201835.2 of Acidianus brierleyi. Classification (NCBI taxonomy): domain Archaea; kingdom Thermoproteati; phylum Thermoproteota; class Thermoprotei; order Sulfolobales; family Sulfolobaceae; genus Acidianus; species Acidianus brierleyi. The sequence continues at coordinate 2,198,565 of NZ_CP029289.2, forward strand.
CTATTTAACAGAAGATTTAAAATCAAAAGTCGAAGAAATCACCTTTGAAAATAAGGAATTTGCAAAAGGAATCGGCAATGGATTCTCAATAACTTTCAATAAATTCTTCGATCTCTTTATGAATTACAAAGAATTAAAGGAAGAAGACGAAATTAGAATATTAAATCTAGCTTTGAAAAACAAGGACGTGGCTGAAGGAATTCTGCAAAATCTCTCCTATATTATTCTTTCAAAGCATAAAAATAAGATTCTTAAATTAGTGGAAAATAATGAACAATACATAGAGAAATTCCTAAAACTTCTAAACAGGAGAGTAAATGAATTTGATATAGACGAATTATTTAATTTGGCAAAAGGTAAATATATGGTAGAATTAGGGAAAATACTATGCGAAAACTTTCCTCAATTAAATAAGGAAAAAAGGAAAAAAATTATAGAGAAAATAGAAAACAGAGATTTCTATCAAGGATTTCTAGAATGTGGAGATAAAACTTCTTAGCATTTAAAGAATATATTTATTTGTTAATGTTGAGAATTTAATATATAATGTTAAATCTAGGAACTTCAGCAGACATTTATCTTAAGGAAGGGGACGAATTCCTTAACAAAAACGATCTAGTTCAAGCAAGCGAAAAATACTACAAAGCAGCAGAAGAAGCAATAAAAATACTAGCTATAATATTAAGACTAAAATACATAGAGAAGGAGGTTTCAAAAGAAGGTTGGAATACTAGAATACTTAACGATGCAGTATTTTTAATTTCGGAAAAAATTGATGAGAAGATACCAATTTATTGGGCTTCTGCTCTATCTTTAATAACAGTAAACTTAAGTAAAGAAGTAATAGAAGATCTTAAAAAAGACATAGAAGAGTTGGTTAAAATTGCAGATAGAGAATATAATGCAATTCTTGAAGGAAGGGGACGAATTCCTTAACAAAAACGATCTAGTTCAAGCAAGCGAAAAATACTACAAAGCAGCAGAAGAAGCAATAAAAATACTATCAAATAAAAATAACATTAAAGTACTTTCTAAAGTTAAAAAATTTGATAGATGGAGATCAGAGTTTTTATTTGAAGCATCGTTAGAGCTCTCTGCCAATTATTCTATAATAAAAGATATATGGAAAAGTGCTTGGATACTTCACGTTGAAGGATTCCATGAAACTAGATTAACTAAAGAGAAAGTAACATTTTATGGAAATATAGTTAAAAATCTTTATAATATTATAAAATAGTTATTGTTGTTGTCCAGATTCTTGTGGCATTCCATAAGTTTGTACCCACATTTCAACAATGTCATAACCATACATTTTCTTAAATTTCTCTCTGCCTTCAGCAGACATCTTTAGTGGAGACCAAGGAGTATCTAAGTCAACATCTACATTAACACTTTTAGCAGGAACACTTTCCTTAATAACTTGCTCAACTGTGTAAACTAAATCGTCAATAACTGGGCAGCCTGGAGCTGTTAAACCTAGTCTAACATAAACGTCTCCATCGTCGCTAATTTTCAATTCATAAATTAATCCAAGATTTACGACATCTACAGGAATCTCAGGATCATAAACTTGAGTTAGACCTTCTAGAATTTTTTTTCTCCATTCATCTACGTTAATTTTGCTTGACATATGGTAAAGTATGCTTTACCAGTTTATATATTTCGCTTATAATCTCGCTTATTATTTATTTGAATTTATTTTTGAATTTATTCTCCTTATTTCATAGGTTTATAATTTATATATCCATAAAGAGATTTGATTCTATATTGAGAATAACTAATACTGGAGCATTAAGCCTCATATTTACGACGTTTCTCTTTTCAGCATTTTTAACTTCCAAATTTTTGATTCTTACTGAACTTATTCCGTTAGTGCTTTTAAATGGATTTACTATAGAAAGGCTTTACTCCAGATTATTGTCGAGAAAATTTTGTAAGTTTGACTATTTTTTAATAGCTTTAAATTCTGTTCCATATTTACTTTTCTTTACAGTTTATCTTATTATACCTTTGATCTTTATAATATTTGCTTTTATAACTTCATATTTAAAAATAAAAATTATACCGACACTTTTTGGAACTTATTCAATAGTTTCACTCTACTTACCTTGGTCTGCAATTCTTTATGAGATAAATATTAAGGTTATTTCGATATTTGTCCTTTGGTTTCTCTATACTTTAACTCAATCTTTATATGTTGAATACAAGATACCTTTTAGGAAAATATCTAAAAACACTGTAAGATTAGCATGGATAATAAGCCTCTTTACTATAGTTTACTTTTCTCTTTATATTCCAATAATATTAATAGGTTTAATAGAGCCTTCAATAAGATTCCTAAATCCTGGAAATAAATTAAGTTCTGCGAAGGATATAAAAAACCTTGGTTGGAAGATAGCTAGACGAACCATAATATTAATGCTTGTTATTATTATTTGTGAAATCTTCATAAGATATTATTTTATTTTCAGATACTGACTCCTTACTAAAATAAGAAAATACTCAAAAAGAGAAAAATTAAATCATTATATATCAGAAATATTTGAATTTAAATAGAAAAGTTTAAATTTTATCTTTCATATATCGTTATATGAAACGCTATACATTTTACATGAGTAATAACATTAGAAGACAAGTTTACAATGAAGCTTTAAGATATTTATCTCCTGAACAAATAAGGCAAATTGTAGGAGAACAGAAAAAGACATTATTTTGGAAGAACAGAGCTAAAGTATCTGATGAAGCTGTTGAAAAACTCTTAGAACACTTACCGAATCAAGTAAAGTTGGAAGTTTTAACTGTAATAGAAAATGATTTAAAAGAAGCTTTAGATTCTATAGAGAGAGAAAAGAAGGAATTAGAAAATAAAAAGTAATATATTACTGTATAAGCATAACGTATTTGTTAATTATAAAAATGAAGGTTAAATTAAATAATGAACTTTTCTAGGAAGATTTTTATTTTAGCAAACGCATGCTATCTTATGTATACGTATAACTTAGATGAAGTATCTGCAAACATGGTAAGCTATGTAGGAAGAAAAGCGGCCTACTTAGGAGACTTATATCATTATAACATAAATGTTCCTGAAGGTTTTGTAATAACAAAATCTGCATTTCAAGAGTTTTTAAATAAAATTAAAGGAAAAATTAATAATGAGCTAAGAAATGTTGATTTAAATGATTTAAATGATTTAAATGAAAGATTTCAGAGAATAAAAGAAATAATAGAAAAAGAAGAAATTCCAGAAGAAATAGAAAATGAGATTAAAATTAAACTTCATGGACTTTCCTCAGAATTTTTTGCTGTTAGGCCTACAGTAACTTCAAGTCTTTCTGGACATACTTTTGCGGGTGAGATGGAAACTTATCTTTACATAAGTAAAGAGGACGTTCCTCATTTTATAAAAATGGCCTGGTCAAGTTACTTTAATCCAAGATCATTATCATACCGTATTTCAACGGGCGAAGATCCATTACCTGCAGTTATTGTTCAAGAAATGATAAATCCTAGAAGTGCTGGGACTGCTTTTACACTACATCCAGTAACTAAAGATCCTAAAATGATAGTTATAGAATCTAGTTGGGGGTTAGGAGAAGCAGTTACTAAAGGTGTTGTAACTCCAGATAGATTTATCATACCTAAATACCAAAGAGTAGTAACTGAAAAATTTATTTCAGATAAAATAGTAAAATTTGTTTTTGACGAGAATGAGAGACTAATAAGAAAAATAGAAATGGACGAAGAAGAAAGAAAATCCCCTAGTATTACAGACGATGAAGCCGTTAAAATAGCAAATACTGCAATAAAAATTGAGGAAATTTTCTCTAAACCAGTTAACATAGAGTGGGCAATTAGTGATAACAGAATCTATGTATTAGAAGTGAGAGGTATAAATACGGTTATAGAAGGAGTTTAGATTTTTTTTAAAAAAAAATTAAATTATCTTAAATAATCCTCCAATATTCTGATACATTAGGTAGATTGCGACCAATATTATTATTATTGCAAATATTTTTCTAAGCATTCCTCTAGGTATAGAAGTAGCAACTTTTGTTCCTAAATAACCACCAGCTACTCCTCCTGCTAAATACAATAAAGAAATTAGAACGCTTATTTCTCCAGCCATTGTATATCTTATTGCGCTTACTACACCAAAAGTCCCTACGGCAATCAACGATGTGCCTACTGCTCTAAGCATACACAATCCTGCACTGAAAATTAGTCCTGGAACTATAAGAAAACCGCCACCTATCCCAAAAAATCCTGAAAGCAATCCTACAGCAAATCCAGTTGGAAGAATTCTATCATACCTTATTTTACATGAAGATTCTATTTCTTTCATAACGTCATCTACTGGCCTTGCAGGTTTTCCTTTATTTCTCCACATAAGTACAGCAACTACTATCATTAGTATACCGAAAAAGAACAATAAAGAAGAACCATGAACCAATAATCCAAGACTAGCTCCTATAAATGACCCTACTATACCAGGTACAGTAAATAGTATACCTTGTTTTACCTTTACATCACCTTTTTTAAAATGCATAAAGGAGTTTATGTACGCATTAAGTCCAACAGCTAATGCAGTAGTGCCTATAACTAAATGATCTATCTCGTTAGATTGAGGAGTACCTTGAGGATATAAGTATCCCAGACCAACAAAATATAGAAGGAGAGGAACAGCAAGAATAGAACCTCCTCCACCTATTAGACCTAAGCTAAATCCGACAATTAGTCCAGCTATTATAGAGAGTATATATTCTATTGGTGTAATTTCTATGGATATCATAGTTCAACTTTTATTAATTAAAAAAATCTTTAATAAATCTTTCTCACACGCATGTTAAATTTGGAAATACAATACTGAAAATTATCAACTTATTGCTTCTTCAAATATATACTTATGAAAAGCATTCAAATATCTAGATGTCTATTAACTTTTTCTCGGCATTATTCATGATTACATGATATATTTTCCTTATAGTTTCACTGTTTTCCTTAAACTGATTCCATGGTTCCACACTCGAGAACTCTCTATAAGAAAAAGTATATTTCTTTTGAAAATCTTTTACAGAAATCTTGGGTTGATGATATTCCTTTAAAAGCTCGTTCTCTTGATTACCTAAAATAATATGTTCCTTCTCTATTCCGAGAAATTTAAAGAGAATAAAAGGATCATAAGACATCATATCATTTAGGACTTTTTGCACTGCATATATGTGTTTACATGGCCTTTTATAATCTGGACATGTACAGTTGAATCCTAATTTTTGTGGAATTAAGTGAATGTTTTCCTTTTCAAGGTCTTTTTTTAACTCTTTAGGAATTTCGGATGATATTATAGAAGACAGATAGCCTTTCTGATGAATTATATTTATAATCTTCTCTTTCTCATCAATAGGGATGGTACTTCCATAGATTGTAACTTTATACATCGTTGTGCCTAAAACTTCTGCACTAATCTTGCCTGGATTTATTTCAATTTTTTTAACTGCTCCGTTTTGTGCATATTCTCTACCCCTCTGTGCTCTTGCATGATCGGTATTTTTTCTTATACTTTCACCGAATTCCCAGGCCCACCATTTTCTCATTTTAATCGCCAGAAGAAAGTTCTATCACTTTTTTCAAATCCTCTGTATTTAATTCTGTGATCCAGGAATCCCCACTAGCTATTATATCCTTAAATAATGATCTTTTTAATGATAACATTTGATCTATTTTCTCCTCTAAAGTACCTATTGTAACTAATTTATGAACTATGACATTCTTAGTTTGTCCAATTCTATATGTTCTATCTGTCGCTTGATCTTCGACTGCTGGGTTCCACCATCTATCAAAATGAATGACTCTATTTGCTGAAGTAAGATTTATACCAAAACCTCCAGCCTTTACTGAAAGTACAATGAATTTTACTGATGGATTATTCTGAAATTTGGATATTAAGTTATCTCTTTTCGCCTTAGATAATTTACCATAAATAAAAGGAGTCTCAATCTTAAATTCTCTCTCTAAAGTATTTTTTAGGATTTTACCCATTTCTACAAACTGAGTAAAAATAGCGATCTTATCTCCCTCATCTAACGCCTCCCTAACTATATCAATAGTTCTAATCATCTTTCCTGATCTTTCAATAGATGGCTCATCTCCTTTTATTAAAGCAGGATGGTCTACTATTTCCTTTAGCTTAAGGATAGTTGATAAAATAATTCCTTTTCTTTTCATTCCTTTTACGGCATCTATTTTATCTAATAACTTATCGACTTGAGCTTTGTACATTGCAGCTTGCTCTGTACTTAAATTACAGTATACGTTAGTCTCAATTTTCTCTGGTAAATCATTAATTATTTCTTTATCATATTTTGTCCTACGTAAAACGAAAGGAGATATTATAGATCTTAATTCCTCTTTCACTTTAGGATCTCCATTTTTTATTGGATTTGCAAATCTTTCTTTGAACTCATTGTAACTTCCCAATAATCCAGGATTAAGAAAACTCATTATAGACCACAAATCATCTACCTTATTTTCTATTGGAGTACCAGTTAGTGCCAATCTATATTTTGATTTCAATTCTCTGATAGCCTTGGATATTTTTGCATTTGGATTTTTAATATTTTGTGCCTCATCCAATACTATGTAATTCCATTCTACGTTCCTTAATTCCGTATCTCGTAACAAAATATTATAAGTAGTTAATACTACGTCGAATTTAGTTATATTATTCAAGTTACTTTTAAATTTGATTCTATTTTTATGAAAAACTAAAAAGCTTAGATCTGGAGCAAATTTAGTTAATTCTTCCTCCCAGTTCTTCAAAACAGATAATGGGCATATTACTAATGAGGGAGACAGTTCACCCTTTATTTTAGCATCAGAGAATGCTGCTATAGTTTGTATAGTTTTTCCTAAACCCATATCGTCGGCTAAGCATACTCCTAATCCTAGTTTGTTCATGAACCTTATCCACGAAAATCCTTTAACTTGATAGGGTCTCAAAATAGCTTTTAAATTATAAGGCTCTAAAAGCTGAACTGATTCCTTTTTATTAAGCCCATCAAGAAGGTCATTTTTAATATTCAAATTTCCAACAAGAGACTCTCTTAAAATATCAATTTTTCTTAATTTACCCTGTTTTATCTTCTCTATTATGCTCTTTATCCTCCTCAATGACGAAGAATCTATCTCAACTAAATTTCCTCCTATATCTATTATCGTTTTATTTTCATTTACCAATTTCTCAAATTCATCTTCAGATATTTCTTTATCTCCCAGTGAGATTTTATAGTCAAAAGACGTCAATTCTTCTGCAGAAAATAAATTATATGTATCAGAATTTATGCTAATTACTGGTTTTAATTTTCTAACTTTTGTAAATACCTTAACACCTTTCTCAATTAATTTGGGTACTATATCAAGAAAATTATTTAATTCATCAATACTAAGTTCGACGTCTTTTATTAATAGCCCATTCAGCTTTGGATATATGTCTGAAATTGAAGAAACAAGTTCATAATATATTTTCCTTAAATCTCCAGAATTAAGAACGATATCCGACGTTATTATTTTATTATCATCCTTATCATAGAGACCAGATATTATTTTACCTCCATTTTCATTATATAATATTGCAAGATATAACGTATAACCTAAATGCTTATCACCTAAATTACTCTGTAGTATTTTATGTAAGGTTATAAAATCATCAGAGCCTAAGACTTCTGTAGCAATAGCTGATATAACAGCTTCCATAAATGATTTAATTATTTCCGCTCTATTCGAATTCTCTAAAAATGCGTCCGGAGGAGCTTCATTAGCTAAAGAATATATATCTTCATCGCTAATCAAAGGTTTCCATTTTATACTACCATTTAAAACTGGAATTATTCTCCCAGATTTTATAAGCTGAAGTGTAGTTATTAGTATATTTTTCCAAAACATCGTCGATGGAGAATAAACTAGATTATCTACTTTTTTCCTAAATATTTTAAAAACTGCACTAATTGGAGTTTCAGCTACAAACACATTGAAAGAACCTAGTCCAACTGCGCCACTGTAATCATAAAATACGGGTCTATTAAATTCGTCAACTGGAAATATAATGGTTTCTTCGTTAAACTCTGGATAAAAATCGAGATCCCATGCTATCTCAAGCAAATCTTTTATAGTTCCGAATTTATTATCCTCAATCCATATTCCAAAGTTTTTCCCGTTCCATATAGCATGGACCACTCTCATAATACTATAAAAATGATAAATTTACGAAATAAATACTTTACTATTTAGAATTATCTTATTCAATATAAATATAAATTCAATTTCAAAAAATTCAATATTAAATTAGTTATTCTATTGGTTAAACCCTGTTAAAGTTTAGCTAGGTAAAAAAATTAATTAAAAATCTTTTTGTTTATAAGTTAAGATAATATATATGTGTGATTACAAGGTAATGAAAATAGAGAGGCCAATAAAAGATAATGGCAAAATAGTACTTCTAAATAGAGAATTTTTCAATAAATTATCTTCTGAAAATTATTTAAAGGTTTTATCATCTGATAATAGAGAAAAAATACGTTTAAGTAAAAGTTACTATTATTATATATTAGAAGAATTCAAAGAAAACGGAATAATAGAAGACAATGCAATAGCGTTTAAAGCTATAATACCTTTCATAAGCGAAGGAACATATATCAAAATTGATAGTAGTATAGTTTATGTCAATGAAAACATGATTTTCTACATAGATATGGGATCTACAACGTATTCCTGTGGAAAATGTCCTGTTGTAAGTCTTTGTGTTTATGGTTTAAGAAAAATAGCCCAGGAAATGAAAGTTAAAGTTAATACTGATTCCTGTGGACTTCCAGCAAAAATGTGGGAAAAACTTGTTTCATCAGTCTTTCAAAAATCTCTTATAAATGTGAATTCAATAAAACTATAGTATTATATAAAATATCTTATTAGCTTAACAACCTCCTCATAGCTTTTCTTTCTACAATCTAAACCCTCAAATCCTTTATTATCCAAAACTGAGAAGAACCTACATCCTCCCATACACATAGGTAAATAAGGACAATTATCGCATTTCCCTTTCCAAACGTTTCTAGCATTTTTGCTTGTAAATTTTCCATTATACTCAATTGATCCGTCTTCTTTCAGTTTACCTTTTATATACAAAGGATTTCCAGTAAATGCCCAACATGGATAAATGTATCCATATGGATCAACTACTATATCTTTCTCTACATGAGCAGCACATATGCCCAGTCTGAAAACCTCCTGCGGAATTTTAAATCCTTCTTCTCTAGCCATTTCCCAAACTTTCGTTAGAATATCTCCTTCTTCGTCTTTGGAAAAAATATTATCCCAATACTCGTTTCTAAAAACGTTCTCATGGACTAAATGAGGATCTATTCTTACTTTTGTAATTCCTTTTTCTTTTAAAGTTGAAAGCAAAGATTTTATCTCCTCAACGTTTCTATAGTCAACGTTAATCCGTAAAACCACCTTAGTATGATCTTGCGCATAAGCTAGATTATTTAATATTATATCAAACGATCCCTTACCTCCTACAAAATATCTTCTTTTATCATGAATTTCTCTAGGACCGTCTAATGTGATCTGTACATGAGATAGCCCAAATGAATTAAGTCTATCAAGAACACTTGGAGTTAAAAGGGAACCGTTTGTAACTATACTAAAAGAATACCCTTCTAATTCCTTTGATATCTCTTCTATTCTTTTCATTTGAAGTAACGGCTCACCTCCAAAATATGTAACTCTTACTTTTTTATCTTCTGAATTTCTCCTTATATAATTTATAAATCCTCTTACAACGTAATCTGAAACTCCGCCCTTCTTCCTAAAGTTCTTTTGAAAACAGTAGACGCAATCAAAATTACAATCATACGTTAAAAGCAAAGTAGGCTCTAAATATTCTTTCTCAAAAATCATCTTTTCAGGATCAAACTCTTGGTCAGAAAAACCTTCTTCTAATATATCTTTTAGATCTTCTGGTATCTCTCCTTTAGATAGCTTACTCATTTCATCGTCCGAAACTTTAATTGCATATCCTGTCAGAGTATTAAAAATTATATTGTAATCATAAAGAAAAATATTGAATTTAGATAGTTTCGTTTTTGTTTCACCTCATTGTCCCCAAGATGGAGAGTAGTTGCATCTTCCCATTTTTCTTTCGATTTTTACTACTTTTTTGGAGTCCATATGAAAAAAGAGGATAAATTGTATAAGTCTCTTTTTAAAATAAGTCCAATATAAACTATAGTAAACGGTGTTAAAAATACAACTCAGTATCATGTTAGAGTTAATATAATATTTTTCAATTTTTCTTTAAAATATTCTTATGAATCTCTTCGAATTTACCATAAATGTTTTCTAAATCAGAAATATTTTCACCGTTCTCTATTAACATTGTTATCCATAATAATTTATGACTTTTTTCAATATTTTTCTCATCAATGAAGGAGATAATATTATTCTTAATATAAAATTCATCATATTTATTGCTTAAGAGAAAACTATGTATTTTCTTCTTATGATCTAAAATTTCTCTAGGAAAGTTATTAAAAGGTAATAATTCGAATTTTATGCACTTTTTTATTATTACTCTTCTTATATTCAAAGGAGAATTTACGACAAGAAAGGAAATAGACGAAATTAGTGAATCTATGAGTTGAGATGTCTCTTTATATTTTATATTTTCCCTTATATTCCATCTTAATTTATTTTTAAACTTCTCTAATGCTAAAGATATTCCAGTACAATCTTCCAAGACGGATATATAATCTAAAGCTCTTAAACTATCTGACAATTTAAAAGATAGAAATTCTTTATTGGATATTATATCATAATTTCCATTAATTAAATTATTAAGATGATTTCTTAAACTATAGTCTATAATATCTAAAGGTAAAAATTTAAGCAAAAAATCATTTTCATGTGAGATCTGCATATTATAACATACTGCTTTAAGAGTATAAATTTTTTCTTTACATTCATAATCATACATTTTGATCAAATCGACTTCTTATTCTATAAAAATATTTCATGTGTATTAGCTAAATAATAACCATAGATAACGAGTAATCTATTCTTAGAGAATAGATTACTTTTTAATTTTAGTTCGATATTTTTAATAGTTTATAAGAGTTTTTAGTTTTACAAATTGTATTTTATGCAGCAAAGAACATGTATGCAATATATTTATAACGTTAAGTTCACATTATATTTTAATTCTTAATTAATATAAAATGTAAATTACATGAGTTTCAACTAATCATAATTTTCGTTAAACTGTGTTAATAATAACTCAAATTTAAATATTATCATGATAATTAATTATTTATGAGGCTAGTCGTAGGAACTAATTTTGATGATTCTTTATTGGAAAAAATTCGAGTATATCCAGTAAGATACGTCTTTGGAAGCGAAACAAGAAGTCTTACAGGACACGGTAGAGCGTCTTTTGTTTTACCAGAAGTAAACGACGAAAAATTAAAAAATCATATAGACGTAGCCCACTCGTATGGAATAAAATTCCTTTACACTATGAACACTGCAACATTAAACGGGAAAGAATACTCTCAAAAATTCATAGAAATGTTGCATAAAGAAATAGACAAATTGAATAATTTAGGAGTGGACGGTTTCATAGTAGCAATGCCATTTTTAGTAAGTTACATTAAAAAGGAGTATCCTAATAAGGAAATTTCAATTTCTTCATATTCAAGAGTTTATAATATTAGAGAGTTTGAGGAGTACGTAAATTTAGGAGCAGATACTATAATATTACATGAAGACGATAATAGAAATTTTAAGCTCCTTAGATCTTTAAACAAATTTAGATCTAGTGTTGACATAGAGGTAATAACAAATAACTCATGTCTTTGGGGATGTCCGTATAGGAGAACGCATGATATAATATCTTCTGTAACTTCCTCAGAAGACGGTGTAAACAACGTATGGTTCGAATATCCAATAATGTTCTGCGCAACTGATGTAAGAAATGATTTGGCAAATATAATAAGAATGAGATGGATAAGACCGGAAGATTTACATCATTATGAAGAGATTGGGATTGATAGATTTAAGATAGCTGGGAGGAACAAGAGCACGCAGTGGTTATTAAGGGCAGTTAAGGCTTATTCTGAAGGTAAATACGAAGGAAATCTCCTCGATATTGTAAGCTATCCACAAGGAAGAGCAGTGCCTAAGGTTATGAAGAAAGTAGGAGGTCCAGAAGATTATGATATTTTAGAAAAAGTTTATGTAGATAATACAAAATTTCCGCCTAATTGGTTAGGATACTTCAAATATAATGAATGTGAGACTAGGAGTTGCGAAGAATGTAGATACTGTGACGTAATTGCAGAAAGCGTAATTTCAGCGGAAGGAAAATCTCCGTCTAAACTTAATTTAAGTAAAATAAGACCTCCAATAGATCTTATTCCGAGGTTTTCCAAAAATGGTGAAACTGAACAATGAAATTAGAATTTTGGAATTAACTGAACCGAACTTCTTTGGAACAGTCCTCAATCATAACTTGACCGTGACCAAAGGACCTGGTGGAGGATTAATGCTCATAGATACTGGCCTTCCAGGATATTTGGATGAAATTGAAAGATATTTAAAATCATGGAGCTACTCTTTAGAGGATATTTCAGATATAGTCTTAACTCACTCTCATCCAGATCACTCAGGAAACGCACAAGAAATAAAGAAAATTTCAAAAGCCAAGATTTATGCTCATAAATTGGAGAAATTTGACAACCAGAAATTCCAAATACAGTATGATCAAGTAAAACAAGAATTCAATGTAAATGAAAAAGAATTTGCGGAAACTATGAAAAGAATAAATAATTTGGAATACGAAATTCCAAAAATAGATTTCTATCTGGAAGGAGGAGAAACTATAGGAAACTTTAAAGTAATTCATGTACCTGGCCATACACCAGGCCATATAGCACTTTACGATGGGAAAGTAGTAATTGCGGGAGACTCTGTAAGATATTATAAGGGTTTGAAGCCACCATTAAGATTTTTCTGTTGGAATTACGAAAAAGCAGTGAATTCGTTTAATATCTTGATAAATTTACCATTTTCATTTTTTGTTCCGTATCATGGTGAGGTGATAACCCCATGGTAAGTCCTTTTGTAGTAGTCTGGGAAAGCACAAAAGCTTGCGATTTTGCTTGTAAACACTGTAGAGCTAAAGCTATACCGAACAGATTGCCTGGAGAACTCACTAAAGAAGAAGTATCAAATTTAGTTGATGACCTAAGGCAAAGCGGAGTTAAACTATTTATAATAAGCGGAGGAGACGCACTAAAGAGAGAAGATATATTCGAAGTAATACAGGATTCTTCTAAAAAGATCACAACTGCAATTTCTCCAAGTGGAAGTAAAATAGACGAAAATATAGCGAGAAAGCTTAAGGATTCAGGAGTTTCGATAGCATCAATAAGTATTGATGGACCAGAAGAAATTCACGATAATTTTAGAGGAGTTAAAGGCGCATTTAAAATAGCTTCAAAAGCTGTAAATTCCTTACAAAATGCTGGAATTCCAGTTCAGATAAACTCAACAGTAAGTAAGTATAATGTTAATCAATTGGATAAATTAAAAGAAACAATATTGTCTTTCAAACCTGTCAGTTGGGATATATTCATATTGATACCTACCGGAAGAGCAACAAAAGATATGATGATATCTCCAGAAGAAGGCGAAGATGTTATGAGAACAGTATATAAATGGAGGGAAGAAGGAATAAATGTAAGGATGACATGCACTCCGTATTATGTCAGAATAAATAATGAACTAGGAAATAGACCATTACCCCCAGATATTAAATATGGAAGAAGAAGTATCAATGGAGCAAGAGGATGTATGGCTGGAAACGGATATGCGTTTATATCTTACGATGGAACAGTTTATCCTTGTGGTTTTCTCCCTATTCCTGCAGGGAATATAAGAGAAAGAAAATTTAGCGATATTTATGAAAATTCACCTATATTTAAAGCATTAAGAAATCCAGACGATCTTCAAGGAAAATGTGGAATTTGTGAATATAGGACTGTGTGCGGTGGATGTAGGGCAAGAGCATATTCTTTAACGGGTAATTTCATGGCAGAAGATCCATTCTGCCTTTATACTCCTATTAGGGTGAGGATATGATTAGCATTTCAAGATTAATGACAGGAAAAAGAGAAAAGGCAGACGAGATAAGATATTCTGGAAACAAGGATTACTACCCAAAAGTTCTTGTATTTAATGTTACTAGAAATTGCAATTTAAGATGCGAACATTGTTATTCTAACTCAGGATTTCATCACTATACAGATTTACCATTATCGACATGGATCAATGCAGTAAAACAAGCAGCAGATATGGGAGTAAAACACATACTTCTATCCGGCGGGGAGCCTTTAGATAGAAGGGACACATATCTTATAGCAAAGGAAGCTAACGATTATGGAATTTCAGTAGAACTTTCAACCAATGGCACAATGCTAACAAAGGAAAGAGTGGACGAAATTAAAAACTACGTAGATTATATAGGTGTAAGTATTGATGGACCAGAGGAAATTCACGACAAATTTAGGGGAATAAAAGGAACATTTAGAAAGGCAATAGAGGGAATAAGAAATTCTAAGGAAGCTGGTATAAAAACCGGATTAAGATTTACCATTACAAGAGATAATTATGAATACATAGACTTCATTTTCGAATTAATGGAAAAAGAAGGGATAGATAGAGTATGTTTCTATCATTTAGCTTATGCTGGAAGAGCTGACATAAAATTGGATATTGATAATAAAACAAGACTTAATGTTGTTAAAAAAATTATAAATTATTCAACATCTGGGAAAGAAGTGTTAACTGCAGATAATCCAGTAGATGGTATTCTTGTTTATGCAATGACTGGAAAAAAAGAAGTTTTAGATTTACTAAGAAGAAACGGAGGAAATAAGTCTGGGGAAAGGATTGCAGATATTACACCAGAAGGAATAGTTTATCCAGATCAATTTACTCAAATACCGATAGGCACAATAGATAACCTTAAGGAAATATGGGAAAAACCGAATCCATTAGTAGAAAAATTAAGAATGAGAAAATTATATGTAAAGTGTTCGGCGTGCCCATTCTTTGACGTATGCAATGGAGGTCTAAGAGGAAGAGCATTAGCTTTAGGTGACTTGTGGGGGAAAGATCCTTCTTGCTATCTAGAAAATATATTTAACAAATAATTTTTAGAAAAATATTTATTTTATTTACTTTTTGCTAATTTTTCTGTTTCAGTTTCTCTCCAAGGTTCTGTTTTTTGTGTGAAATGAACTTCAGATTTCATTCCTGCTAACCTTTTTGCAACTTCTTCCGAATAACTTAGATCATAAAGTCTTGTAAACATTATACGTTGAGCCGCAGGACTTCCAGCACCATGTACAGATTCTATTTGGAATGCTACCCCCAAACTCACATTTTCTAATAATCTAACCATTCTTATACGATCTTCTGCAGTATACCCCTCAATTCCTTGAAGGTATTTAGCTATATATTCCCTTAATTTAGGATTCTTTAGATCCCATTCGCTTGGTGCTGTACCTAATATTCCTCCTGCTATATCTACTGATAATTGAGATATTTGAGATGGAAATCTTGTAACTAGATGTTTGGTTACGTTTGCATGCATTGGATTTACCCACCAACAGCCTGGACAAGGTTGAACAGCATTAAGACTTGCAGCTATTCCTGCTGCATACATTGTTTCAGTTAGAAATATTTCTTCTGTAATTTTTTCTTGAATGTGAGACGCTTTTTCTACACCGGCCTGCTTAGCTAAATTATATGAAGCTCCTATAATTACGTCTCCTAATCCAGCTTTACATCCTCCATAGCCCTGTCTATGATATGCGGAGAAAATTTCAACTAATTGCCCGGTATATTGCCAATCTCTCAAAAGGAAGACTCTATCCATGGGAACAAAAACATGATCAAATATAACTAATCCCTCATGGTTATAGAAATAAGGTATTCCATCTATTTCTCCTCCTTCTAGTCTTCTAGCATCGTTTAATTGCCTTCCTACAATTATTTTTATTCCTTCGCTGTCTGTCGGTACTGAAAAAGCTACTGCATAGTCTTGATCTTCTGGACCCATAGCTCTCGTAGGAAGAACTACTATTTCTTCGCTTGCAGCTACTCCTGTTATGTTAGCTTTAGCACCAGAAACGTAAATACCATCTTTTGTTACTTCTGTTACTCTAACATATGCATCTTTATTAGGTTGTTGATGAGGCTTTAAAGTTCTGACTCCTTTTGCGTCAGTCATAGCTCCTGCTAACGCTAAATCTCTTTTTTGTACTGTCTTCAAATATTCTACAAACTTTTCTTTAGGTTCGGTTTTACCGTGCTGTGCCATTAGTTCTACCGTTATATATAAGGTGTTTAATGCATCGAAACCTACGCATCTTTGGAAACATGCTCCTACTTTATGACTTATCTTTCTAAGTAATTTTACCTTTGCAGCTAAATCGTCTGGAGACCTGTGAATATGATTAAATCTATTTGTTTCATCGTTTATAAATGGACTCCAAACTCTAGCCAAATCCTTAGTATCTTCGTCCCATGCAGCGTCAAAAGTAGCTTTAAATGAAAGAATTGAAGGTTTTAAAAACGGATTTGTAGTTACGTCTTTTACTTCTTTTCCTAAAACATATACTTCCGCTTTATTTCTTACTTTTATCGCGTCTAGGTATTGTTCTCCAGTTCTTAATCCCATATATAGCTATATGATTTAAAGTTTTTAAACTTTAGTATAAACGTTCTTCGTCTGAGAAAAAGTAGAATAAATGAGAAAATGGTAAAAATCGAAAGAAAATGATATATTTGCAAGAATAGAAAGCTGAAAAAGATGAGTATGTATAAAAATTCAATAATAATTTAATGTTATCTAGAATAGAAAATACTTAGAAAATACTCCTTTAAATACTTCGAAAGCGTCATCGGAATATAAGCAAATAATTATCTCCATCTCAGGATTTTTCTCTAAAATTACTTTAGCCATTATCTCTGCGCACCTTTCATAAGGATAGCCGTAAATACCCGTAGAAATTGCAGGAAAAGCTATCCTTTTTACTCCTAGTTCTTTAGCCTTATCCAAAGATTTTCTTATAGCAGACTCCAATTTATCATCTCCTTCTACTCCATATCTAGGACCTACGGCATGGATAACATACTTTGCTCTTAAATTGCCTGCAGAAGTTACAGCTACTTCACCAGTAGGAATAGGACCATTCTTCCTTACATATTCTCTACTTTCTTCTTGAATTATATATCCTCCTTTTTTAACTATTGCCCAGGCCACGCCTCCTCCGTGCTCTAAATAAGAATTAGCGGCATTAACTATTGCATCAGCCTCTATTTGAGTTATATCGCATTTCCTTATAGAGAGCTTCACAATTGTTTTACAAAGAAACGTTAGATAAAAAAGTTTAGAGTAGATAATATGTGAAATTGAAAATGAAAACGTTAGTACTTTCAGAAAGTTTATAGCTTTTATCTTAAGGATTTACCGTTAAATCCTAGTCTAAGAACTTTCAGTAAATACTAGTGTACATAACAATAGCAATACGATTCTAGATAACGTTATTCCAATTCTGTTATTGTTAATTATTATATTTGATATTCTTTTACTTATTAATACTAAAAATATTGCGTTATTAAATTAATTCCTTGAGCATTCCATCTACACTTTTCCCATTCATATCATAAACCGTTTGAATTGAAAGTATTAATGAGAACAAAAGTAACCCAACGTTTCCAATCTTTGTACCTAGTTTAAAGAATTTATTTAGTTTTATTTTACTTTTTTCATTTTCTTGGATTTTTTGAGGAAGAATAATGCTATACCAACCTAGATCTTTAAGTTCTTGAGTTACTTTCTCTACATCAATATTATTCCTAAAATCTCTATAAGTCTTTATGCTATCTTCTATAAGTTCCTTTGGCTTATTTACAGATTTTACTATAATGGGAAGAAGACCTATACTCTCGCTCATGGAAAGATTAGAGGATCTTAATCCCCAATATGCATATCTTAAATAAGATATTAACTCTAAAGTATAAGCGTCAGCATGCCCCTTACTCTTGATTTCTATTTTCCCTAAGACTTTTCTAAGTATATTCTCTTCTAACTTTAGTTTATCCTCGTTTATAGCAGTTACCGTTATTTCTTTAGGATTTAGAATTATCTCACCTAAAGTTGTTCCTAAACGTGGCTTTTCGTTACTAAAAAACGCAGAAACTTCATAAAATGGTAATCCATTAGAAATAATTTTCAAGTATAGAGAACTATCATAATATTGCTCTACAAATTCCCTGTCAACAGAATCAAATTTTTTCAATGTAGTAAGAACGTCCCTAATTTTATAGTTAAAAGCTACAGGATCTATTTTAAATGAAGCTTTAAGAGAATTGACTATCTCTTCCTTCTTTTTCTTATTCTTGATAAGAGACAAAATTTCTTCTACAAAGCCTTTAAGTTCTCCATCATTTAGATAGTCTTTTAGTAATCTTTGTTGAAGATAGAGTTCAAAGAAAAGCGGGTCTTTTTCTTTCAATTCTAATTTAGTATTTAAATCATATTTCTCCAATATTGGTTTTAATAACTCTACATTTGGCTTTTCAATAAGAACTTTCGAACCTATTAATAAAGCAGAATAAAATTCGTCAGCATTTTTAACTTCTATTTTACCTTCTATAATAACTCTGTAACTTGGTGAACTCATTAAATGATTCTTTGATTATGGCTAAAATATCTGTCTCCTATATACTTTATTATTTTACAATAAAAACTAATACTATGAATGTTAAGGAATCAATAATTTCTAAAATAAAGAATCCACAATTAGCAATGGCTTTCACTAAGGTTAATAGAGAAGATTTCCTTCCAGAACAACTAAAAAAGTATGCCTATGACGATAAGTATGTAGAATCTGCACTTACTATTTTACCTAATGTCACTACTACTGCTCTAAGCCTTGGAATTTACATGTTAGATTCGCTGGATCTACAGAAAGGTCAAAAAATTCTAGAGATAGGAACGGGAATAGGATATTATACTGCATTAATGGCAGAAATTGCTAGTAAGATAGTTTCAATAGAGATAAACGATGATATGTACGAATATTCTAAAAAGAGATTAAATTATAGTAATATTGAGCTTATAAAAGGAGATGGAACGTTAGGATACGAAAAGGAAAGTCCTTATGACAGAGTTATAAGCTGGGCTGCTTCGCCCACATTGTTATGTAAGCCATTTGAACAACTTAAGGAAGGAGGTATAATGATAACTCCTATAGGAGTCGAAAGAGTACAATGGTTATATAAGATTACTAAAAAGGAAGGAAATCCTATAATTGAGAAATTAACTGAAGTAATTTTTATGAGAATGAAAGGAGTATATGGATTTTACGATGATTATGAAGATCCTATAGAAAATAGATTAGAAAAACTAGAAAGACAAGTCAAATCTATAATATCTAGATTAAAGTAACTACTAAAAAAGAGGTTTAGCCTAATTCTTAATCTAAAAGTCAAGTATCTTATGAAAATTAACTAATGAAGAGATTTCTGATGTTATGAATTTGTTATGAATTTTAAAAACAAACATTATAGAAAATTTTTAAAAGTTTCTATTATATATTAAGGATATTTCTTTCTGAAGAGTAAAATAATAAGTATTACAAATAAGATACCAATGCTTCCTATCCTAATTGCTTTATATACTAGATTTACACTGGATTGATGAGTTATTGACGTAGTAATTTTCGTTACGTTATGTATAACTATTGCACCAATGAATTCTCCTACGCACTTACCGTTTTTATAAAAATATACTACCTCTGGATACGGAAGATAGAACGATTTACCATTTACGCAGTCTACTTCAGTATAATTGTTAAAATTGATTAATATTCTCTTTTCAGGTATGAAAGAATAGTTAAAATAGTAAAATGGCCTTATTGTTACGTTTTCTAACGCGGTAGAGTTTACAAAGAATCTCCCATTAGCTAACCACAAGCTACCCCTTGGAAACGTGTAGAGGGTATTATTAACAATTACGACACTAAAGTTATATAATTTCTGCATACCAGCGTTACCATAAGTTATCCACACTTTTCCATTGCTAAAATACGCATATCCGTTCGTAGCGCTTTCTCCAGTAGACGGAATCCCACTATAAGCTACTGGAGGAACATACCAATTTTTATTATATCTGTAATATTCTTTTATAGATATATTAAATCCTTTTGCAAGTCCCGCTACTGCGCCGTTCCCATATCCCCCTATTACAGTACCAGTATCATAACCAGAATACACTATTCCAATAAATTTACCTTTAAGAACACAAGTTTTGTTTAACGTTAGAGTTGTATTAGATATAAAGAATTCAATACGAAGCATATTACTAGTGTTTGTCCAAATTGTAGTAATATTAAAGGTACGACCAACAATGCTACTATAAAAATATTCATAATATGATCCATTGTAGTAAATACTAGTTTCCCATTGCGTATCGTAACCATTTTTAGTTAACATCATTGGCTGAATTACATTTTGAACAAATATATTGCTACCATTTAAATTAAGACATACGTTTTCCTGGATTGAAATATCTGGCGATCCAAGCTGTAAAGATATATTGTACAAATTCACTATTGCTTGTATTCCATTAGTTTCTACATATCCAAATTCATATCCATAATTAAACCCTGCATGAAATACTGGAATAAAAACTATTAACGTAAGGAGGAGTAATGCCTTCACAAATATCATTAGATTTAAGCAAAATAAAAATCCTTTAGTAATATTAGAAGTGTTTTTAAGATTACTCTATAAAAATTATTTTTAAATCAGAGCCATACAATACTGTATAAAAATTGATAGGGAGCGATCAAGGAAAACTCTTATAGAAAAAAGTATTAAATTTTCTATTCTCTTATTTCCATATGAAAAGTATATATTTACCATTAGTATCTTCAGAAGATCTTCTACCGTTACCTAGATATAAGCAACTTGCAGTATCCTTAGCTAAGGCTGGAGGAAAAGAAAATAGGTTTACTAAAATAGACATAATAGGCTGGCCATTTTTAGCATATAAGTTAGAAAAAAGCGGAGGCTATCTTATTTTTGATGAAACCCTAAAACTAAGTACAGAAATAAAAACCTACATAGTTCAAGATTATGAAAGGATATCTTCAATATTAGATAATTCTAAGGACGAAAACGAAATACTTAATTATATAACAAGTATCAAATGGGGAGATACAAAAGGTAGTTCTGTTCTCAGTTTCAGAGGAATAATAGAACAGAACATGCAGGATATTTTTAAGTTAGGAAACTCTGATATACCTGCTAGGATTATTGACAAAAGTTTAAAAGAAATAGATATAGAACTTTCTATTTCAGATATAGAAAAAACTATGGAAAAAATAAAAGATGATATTAACAATATAGAAAGAGCTGAGGAAAAAATTAAGACTACAATAGAAATAATTAAGGGAAGAAAAGCAGAAGATAAAAAGAGAGTAGAAGAGGAATTCAATAAAAAAATTCTAGAAAAATCTCAGATACTAAAAGAAAATGTTGGCAAAGTTAAAAAAGCCATTGAAGAGGAAGTAGGGAATACAAGTAAACAATTATATTCTAAATTGACTGACATAGAAGTTTTAATAGCTAAGGCAGAAATAGACATGGAAGCAGGATATGTTGAAAATGTAAATAGCGTTTATACTGTGAAAAATAAATATCTTAGCGAGATTAATCAAAAAATTAACGAGATTAAGGAAAAATATAAGAAGGAAATCCATAGGATAGTAGAAGATATTAACTCACTCAAAATAGAAAAGCAAACAGAAATAAATAGAATAAACAATAAAATACAGGAATTAGATAACATACAAAATCAAGCAATAATTCAATTAGAACAAATAAAAAAGGAGCAATTAACTAGCTTAGATAGACTAGCAAAATTACCAAAATTTCTCTCATTTATGGAAGATAGAGTTGAGGTAATAGTACCATTTATGGTACTAGAAGGTAATAATAGGATATTAATCTCCCCACAAATATACAAAGGAGGAAAGAAAGCTTTCTTTGGAATACTCAAAAAAGATCCGTCCGAAATTTCTACTCAAATTAATGGAATAGAGTTCCTATTGAATAACTTCTCTTGGAATACAGTAGATTCTTTAAGAAAATATAAGGAAGAAATAGAAAAAGGACTCAAAGAGCTATCAGAAGAAGGATGGAACGTTAAAAAAAGTTTGGATGAATATTATACATGATACAAAAACCATATTTATCAAAGATAATAAAGTGTTAGAATATTTCTAACAAGATAATTTATACATCTGTTCAAGAAAAGCTAGATTAATATGATATATAATTACGAATCGGAGATTAGCGTTAGTGAACTACCGCGCCCTAACGGACGTGGCTTCCTGCTTCAAAGCCGAGGCTTGCCAAAGGTAGAGGTCTCAGCTCCACAGGCACTAAGGGTCGTTCCGACCCCGATCTTCTTAGGATGTTGAGGGAAGCATTATAATCACGATCAGCGACCCAACCGCACTTGGGACAGACAAACACACGATCAGCCAAAGTTAAGTCCTTCTTAACATGCCCGCACCTAGCACAAGTCATTGAAGTAAAAGCAGGATCCACTAGAGTGAGTTTCTTACCGTACTTCCCAAGTTGATACTCCATGATACTCCTAAGCTCATGAAAAGCAACATCGTGTAACCTCATCCTCAGCCTTCTGAGAGACTTACCAACAAGTTGCTTAACGCGAATGTCCTCCATTACGAGAACATCATAATGCTCAGCAAAATACTTACCAAGTTTCATGTACATGTCCTTCCTAAGGTTCTTCAAGTGTTCGTGAGCCCTCGCTAGACGAATCTTTGCCTTAAACCAGTTGCGTGACAAGAACTTCTTCCTTGAAAGAGCTTTATGAAGCTTCTTCATCTTGTTGAGTGCCTTCTCATAAGGCCTCTGGTTGGGGACATATTCCCCGTCAGAGGTAGTGAGAAGTTTCTCTACACCAACATCCACAGCAACAACTTTGTTTGTCTTTGGGAGTTGAGGATACTCTTGATCCACAACGAAAGTAATGTACACTCTCCCTGATGGTGTTAACTTGACTATTACCCTCTTTACCTTGTCTAGCGGGAAATCCCTATGAACAATAACGTTGAAGATCCCTAGGTTTGACAGCTGAAGCGTTATTACCTTCTTCTTGTTCTTCTTGCTCTTCGTCCTTATTTCTCTCACCTTCAGGACTTTCCAACCTGATTGAGGGTAGACGAGGGAGTACCACTTGTGTGCTTTCTTTTCCTTTGGGAAACGTGCTAACCCATCGAAGAACCTCTGTCTAGCGTCGTAGAATCTGTCTGCAATCTGCTGCAGTGTTTGGGAATATAGATGTTGATATTGTTCATCCTGTTTTCTCAAATCGAGAGCTAGTTGCCTCAACTCCGTCTTAGTGAGTCCTTTTCCGTCTCTTTCATGAAAATAGATATCTGTCCAACGTAGAGTGTTGTATACTTCTGACGCTAACCTCAACTGGGCTTTTAACGCCCTCAATGTTTGTTCGTTAGTGTACGCTCTGAAGCGTAACCCTACGTCTGGCATTAATAGGATATTTGAAAAGAATTATTTAAGCTTTACAAAAGGGGGCTATCCATCTCCACCCTTACGGATGGAGTCTTCCGCTCCCTTTGAACCCCTTGTTAAGATAAAGTATTCTCTCTCAACCTTATATTTTTCTATTAGTAACTAAATTTCCTATAAATAATTCGCTAAGATAATTTTTGTAAGATGATTTTAGGGTCTACCCTCACTGATGGGGTCTTACGCTCCCTTTGAACCCTATATAGATTAATTAGTTGGGGAGAGTAATACTCTCCAACTGGGAAACATGGTCGACCCTTTGACTGAAGCAAAGTCTTCGAACGGGGGCGTGACAAACCCCTACCATCGGACTGAACATTGTGATAATATGCACGGATATAGGTGTGATAAAGAGGTAGGGATCCTAGGAATAGACATATCAAAAGATCATCTAGTAACGAGTGAGGGGAGGGTCTACGAGAACAACAAGAAGGGTTATGAAGAAATACTAAAAGTGAAACTAAACACAATAGTGGTCGAACCGACAGGAGCATACTCAATAAAACCATGTCAATACTTCAAGGAAAAAGGGATCAAGATACTACAAGTAAGCCCAAATATACTATGGAAGGAGAAGGACTTGAGAGGAAAGAAAACAGATTTTTACGACGCACAAAAACTAATAAACATGGCAAACAAGGCAAAGGAGTACAACTACAACCCATTGAAAGAACTAGTAACACTATACGTCTTCCTAAAAGACCTTGAAGTAAAGTACAAGAACAGGGTAAAAAGAGCACTATTCCTAGTCAGTGACGAGGAAAAAATAAGCAAGGAAATGCTTGAAGAATTCTCTAAAGGAAACTTCAAAATACAATTATACAACTTAGAGTACACAAAGATCGTACTTGAAGAAATCGAAGTATTATCTAAAGCACTACTGGAAACAAGCGAGAAAATAAAAGAAGTAGAGAAAATGATACAATCACAGTCTGAAAATCACGTTCTATTAACTATACCGGGAATAGGAAAACTTTCTTCGGGAATAATAATAGGCATTGTTGGAGACATTAAACGCTTTCCTAACCCTGAGTCCTTCGTAGCCTACTGTGGTTTAGACCCAATAGTTGAGAGGAGCGGTAAAGCTACTGTAAGTAAGGGAATATCGAAGAAGGGTAATAAGTACTTGCGCAGCTTGTTCTACTTCCTCGCTGAGATGAATTACTCTCGTAATCCTACATTACTAGAATTTTACGAGAACCATAAGGAAAAGTTGAAGGGAAAGAAGTTGTACACTGCTTTAGCCAGGAAATTGGCTAGAATAGTTTGGAGTGTTTGGTATAATAATAAGCCTTATGAGCCTAAGTGATCCTCCCCAAATCGCCACGTGAATTGAAAGGTACACGTGGCAATCTTAGTTGACATTATGCTTGAAGTTCAACCAAAATATTTATTACTGAACGCCCCTTGTTAAGATAAAACTCTAATGATGCGGTAAACTGTATCTTATGAATAGAATAGTATACATATACAGGGTGAGAATTATTATTATAGAATATGATGTTTCCGGAACCAGAAGTTATTATGCCTAATGTTCCATAAGGAACTTTAGAGGTAGATATTGATGAAGGTAATTTTACTTGTATAGGCTAGGACATATTATAGTAAATTAATGACTAATAGCCTGCTGTAGAGTTATAAGGTACAAAAAAGGCAGTCGAAGGACCTATTTCTGCTAGGGTTCCATGTTGAAATTGTAATATGTTTTGTTTAAATTCTTTTCCTAATTCAGAATGTATAAGTATTGAAGGCGAAACAAAAAATAGAAATAGACCTATTAATATTATAACTATTCCGATTATAAATATCTTGCTGACCATATTGACAGCTCGTCAAAAGCCAATAAAAATTAATTCGTTATAACATTTTCTAGCAATTCTTTAAAGAATATTTCTATGGCCTTGTAGCCTATTGCTAATGCATTCATTTTTACAATATCCTTATTTTCCTTATTCGTATCGTAATATGTTAGTTGAACTTTTGGGTATACAGTCAGTCTGTCTATACTCACGTTAAAATTGAGTGTTTCTGTAATAGAAGTAAAAGATTTGTTATAACTTTCAGTTAATGAGACGCTAAAATCCTTTCCTTTTAGATTTTCTAAAGAGTTTTGTATTTCCCTGTGAAGATATTCTTTTGCTTTTTCAGAGTTTTCTTTAAGGAAAACTTTCATATATAATCTTAGAATATTCTTTTTATCTAATTTTATTGATTTTATTAATCCTATCTTATTTAGCCATTCATTACAGATTTTTCTACAAGTTTCTCCATAACAAAGACTACAATATTTTCCTAAAAGGACTTTAGATAAAAGTTTTCCCATTTCTTCCACATCATAAAAATAAAGCACACTGCCTTCTTTCATTGCCTTATCTAAGTATTGTGAAAAACCTTCTTCTCCATTTAGTCTTGTATTAGACGATAAAATCTCATAGTAAAGGGAATTAATATCTTCATTCTTCTTTTTGAATTCCGCTACATATGTTAATGGTGTTACGTCCTTTTCTTCGGTCAATTTTAGGAAAGGTATCATATCTTCCTTCTCTTTATTAATAATATCTATTACCTTAGCTACAGGTCCCTTGCCTTCCTTCTTTTCTATAATGTAACTTACATCTACACCCTCAGCAAATAGATTTCTTAATGCGTCGTCAAGATTATCATATTCTGGAGTTTTAGGAGTTAATGCAACAACAAGGAATTTTTGGGTTTCTTCTTTTTCGCTTCTAATTAGTCTTCCTAATCTTTGGTAAAACCGTAATGGGCTTTGAGGCACATCAGTCATTATAAGGAGTTTAGCTTCAGGGATATCTATTCCTTCCTCGCCTACTAAGGTAGAAATAATTACGTCAACGTCTCCTCTTTTTGCGCTATCTACTAATTTCTGCCTTTCCTCTTTTGATGCGTCTCCAGTAAGAACTTTTACTCTTTTCATGTCAACTTTAGTTTCTCTTATAGCTTTTTCGAATTCGTACGCAGTAGCTTTTCTCGATGTAAAAATTAGTACTGGTTTGAAATCTTCTACCCTATATACGGAAAGTATATCTTGAAGAGCTCTAGCTTTATGGCTTAATCCTTCTGAATCACATAGCATAAAGTATGCAGAATTATCTTGAACTTTATCATTTAATCTTTGTAAACTTTCACAAAATGCACTCTTTCCGTAGCTATAAAGAGTGACTTCTAAGAATTTTAATGTGTCTTTATTTCCCTTTGCTTTCTTTTTAAAGAATAACTCATAAACGTTATCCTCTAAGGAATCCATGTCAGCATCAAAGAGATCTGCTATAGCTTTTGGCGGTTTGAAGGATGGGTCTATCTTAGACAGTGCCTTAAAGTCGTATGAAAGTACTATAGGTTCTCCAAAAGATTCTGATACTCTCAAGTCTAATTTATATCTCTTGTACCCTGGTAGAAGTGCAGTAAGTCCTATAATTATTTTTGGATTAAGTTGCATTAAAGCTTCCGTATATCTACTGTCTCCAAATGCATGGTGTACCTCATCAAAGATTATAGCGTCGGCTTTTGCATCGCATTTTGCCGCAGTAAATGGAGTTGAAACTATGATAGATTTTCCCTCGTTAAACGCTTCGCAGTTTCCTTCATATTCCATTCCTATATCTTGATAAACTTTTTTCCAAAATTTTGTATACATCTGATCGCATAAGAGTCTTGTAGGCTCCATTACTATTATATTGTGAAATCCCTTTTTCATTAGGAAATAGGCTAAAAATATTTCAATTACTGTCTTTCCACTACCTGTAGGCATTGATGCTACGACGAATTTTTCTCCTAAATCTATTGCATTTATTAAATCTTTGCTTACATGTTCTTGATAAGGAAACATTGAAAATCCAAGCTTTTCTTTTAAAAGAGAGTTAAAATCGCTAATATAATCCATTCTATATGATGTCTAAATATAGTTAAATAAAAACCATTATGCCCGTATTGTTAGAAATCAAGAAATTTGTTTATAATAACTTTCCTTTTTCTCTATTATTTTTTCAAAAAATTCGTCTAAATATACTTGATAGGCTATTAATGTTACTTTGGATCTATTTAAAAGAAGATTTTTGAGAACCTCATCACCTAATATTATTCTATTTTCCAATATTAGTTTCATGTTGGAGATATTCCTATCTACTACATATAGCGTAGCCTTAAGTTTTTCACCCTTAATTAATATAATTCCATTATCAATTTTTTCAGAAATTTCTCCTATCTTTGAAACTATTTGATTTGCAAAATTTTCTTCTCTATACATTTCATTTAAAGTTGTTTCAAAATCGTAGTCTTCGTCTTTATAAAGTTCAAAGAATGGAACAAAATGTGCTGTAACTATATGTTCTGCCAATTTAAAGGAAGAGCGTCCTAATAATTTTTCAAGACCCGTTTTCTTGTAATCTACATCAAGTATTATTTTTAATTTAGGTTTCTCATTTTCTTTTAAATAGAACTCCATGTTCCAAGAGAATTTTTCTGAATATCCCTTATATTGAATTCCTCCTATAATAAAATACGGTCCTTCCATTTCTCCTAAAATAGTAGTTACCTTAGAATCTGGCGTACCGAATATATATACTACCTTATATTTATCTTAACAAGGGCGTTCAGTAATAAATATTTCGGTTGAACTTCAAGCATAATGTCAACTAAGATTGCCACGTGTACCTTTCAATTCACGTGGCGATTTGGGGAGGATCACTTAGGCTCATAAGGCTTATTATTATACCAAACACTCCAAACTATTCTAGCCAATTTCCTGGCTAAAGCAGTGTACAACTTCTTTCCCTTCAACTTTTCCTTATGGTTCTCGTAAAATTCTAGTAATGTAGGATTACGAGAGTAATTCATCTCAGCGAGGAAGTAGAACAAGCTGCGCAAGTACTTATTACCCTTCTTCGATATTCCCTTACTTACAGTAGCTTTACCGCTCCTCTCAACTATTGGGTCTAAACCACAGTAGGCTACGAAGGACTCAGGGTTAGGAAAGCGTTTAATGTCTCCAACAATGCCTATTATTATTCCCGAAGAAAGTTTTCCTATTCCCGGTATAGTTAATAGAACGTGATTTTCAGACTGTAATTGTATCATTTTCTCTACTTCTTTTATTTTCTCGCTTGTTTCCAGTAGTGCTTTAGATAATACTTCGATTTCTTCAAGTACGATCTTTGTGTACTCTAAGTTGTATAATTGTATTTTGAAGTTTCCTTTAGAGAATTCTTCAAGCATTTCCTTGCTTATTTTTTCCTCGTCACTGACTAGGAATAGTGCTCTTTTTACCCTGTTCTTGTACTTTACTTCAAGGTCTTTTAGGAAGATATATAGTGTTACTAGTTCTTTCAATGGGTTGTAGTTGTACTCCTTTGCCTTGTTTGCCATGTTTATTAGTTTTTCTGCGTCGTAAAAATCTGTTTTCTTTCCTCTCAAGTCCTTCTCCTTCCATAGTATATTTGGGCTTACTTGTAGTATCTTGATCCCTTTTTCCTTGAAGTATTGACATGGTTTTATTGAGTATGCTCCTGTCGGTTCGACCACTATTGTGTTTAGTTTCACTTTTAGTATTTCTTCATAACCCTTCTTGTTGTTCTCGTAGACCCTCCCCTCACTCGTTACTAGATGATCTTTTGATATGTCTATTCCTAGGATCCCTACCTCTTTATCACACCTATATCCGTGCATATTATCACAATGTTCAGTCCGATGGTAGGGGTTTGTCACGCCCCCGTTCGAAGACTTTGCTTCAGTCAAAGGGTCGACCATGTTTCCCAGTTGGAGAGTATTACTCTCCCCAACTAATTAATCTATATAGGTTCAAAGGGGGCGGAAGACTCCATCCGTAAGGGTGGAGATGGATAGCCCCCTTTGTAAAGCTTAAATAATTCTTTTCAAATATCCTATTAATGCCAGACGTAGGGTTACGCTTCAGAGCGTACACTAACGAACAAACATTGAGGGCGTTAAAAGCCCAGTTGAGGTTAGCGTCAGAAGTATACAACACTCTACGTTGGACAGATATCTATTTTCATGAAAGAGACGGAAAAGGACTCACTAAGACGGAGTTGAGGCAACTAGCTCTCGATTTGAGAAAACAGGATGAACAATATCAACATCTATATTCCCAAACACTGCAGCAGATTGCAGACAGATTCTACGACGCTAGACAGAGGTTCTTCGATGGGTTAGCACGTTTCCCAAAGGAAAAGAAAGCACACAAGTGGTACTCCCTCGTCTACCCTCAATCAGGTTGGAAAGTCCTGAAGGTGAGAGAAATAAGGACGAAGAGCAAGAAGAACAAGAAGAAGGTAATAACGCTTCAGCTGTCAAACCTAGGGATCTTCAACGTTATTGTTCATAGGGATTTCCCGCTAGACAAGGTAAAGAGGGTAATAGTCAAGTTAACACCATCAGGGAGAGTGTACATT
Source organism: Acidianus brierleyi (assembly GCF_003201835.2). Classification (NCBI taxonomy): domain Archaea; kingdom Thermoproteati; phylum Thermoproteota; class Thermoprotei; order Sulfolobales; family Sulfolobaceae; genus Acidianus; species Acidianus brierleyi. The sequence continues at coordinate 2,228,741 of NZ_CP029289.2, forward strand.
ACTTTCGTTGTGGATCAAGAGTATCCTCAACTCCCAAAGACAAACAAAGTTGTTGCTGTGGATGTTGGTGTAGAGAAACTTCTCACTACCTCTGACGGGGAATATGTCCCCAACCAGAGGCCTTATGAGAAGGCACTCAACAAGATGAAGAAGCTTCATAAAGCTCTTTCAAGGAAGAAGTTCTTGTCACGCAACTGGTTTAAGGCAAAGATTCGTCTAGCGAGGGCTCACGAACACTTGAAGAACCTTAGGAAGGACATGTACATGAAACTTGGTAAGTATTTTGCTGAGCATTATGATGTTCTCGTAATGGAGGACATTCGCGTTAAGCAACTTGTTGGTAAGTCTCTCAGAAGGCTGAGGATGAGGTTACACGATGTTGCTTTTCATGAGCTTAGGAGTATCATGGAGTATCAACTTGGGAAGTACGGTAAGAAACTCACTCTAGTGGATCCTGCTTTTACTTCAATGACTTGTGCTAGGTGCGGGCATGTTAAGAAGGACTTAACTTTGGCTGATCGTGTGTTTGTCTGTCCCAAGTGCGGTTGGGTCGCTGATCGTGATTATAATGCTTCCCTCAACATCCTAAGAAGATCGGGGTCGGAACGACCCTTAGTGCCTGTGGAGCTGAGACCTCTACCTTTGGCAAGCCTCGGCTTTGAAGCAGGAAGCCACGTCCGTTAGGGCGCGGTAGTTCACAATGTTTCCATTAATAGTATGCTTCTGATATTTATAGGAATAATATTAACCATTATTGGCATAATATTCACAATAAAGAAAAGATAAATTATCTAGCTATCTCAAAATCAGAAGCAGAGTTTTTAAATATCAACAATGAAGGCTTCCCTATGTAAAAGTTCCTTATTAGTCCCCTATAGTTAACTTTGATGACCTGCGGTTCTAATACCAGTAATGTAGCATTCTTATCCTCAAATTTATCCATAAGAATACCGTTAGCTATTATTACCGAATTACCGAGTCTTATGCTTGTATTTCCCTTCTTACTGAACAGAAAGTTTAGAAATTCGTCCTTTCTTTCTATAACTTTTTTAGCTTTTAAACGTGTTATTAAGGAACTTACGTTTATAGGTTCATTCAATTCCTTCTCAATGTGCTCCTCATCTTCAGATATACTCTCATTAAGTCTTAATTTCATAGACGACCCGTATTCAAGAGGAATTCCGTTCTTAGTAGAAATTTCTATTATTTTACTTTCAATATCTCTAAATAATTCTTCTAATTGAGAATTATTTTCAACTTCTCTATCTAAAATATTCTTAATCTCGAGATAACTTGAAGAAAGCATTCTCAGTTCATCAATCTCCTTGTCATTCATATTTTGTGTAAATTCTTCATAAGGATTTGAAAAGTAAGATGTACCAATTTCCATAGCATAGTCCTTTCCTTCATACTGATTAAGCTCATTATTAATGATATAATCCTTTGCTTCTCTATCGTTTTTAAAGACTTTCAAAATTTCCATCATAATTCCTGGAAAATAGATTTTTAAACCGTCTCTTACTTCGAAGTTTTCCTTATACATATAATCAAAGCCAAAACATCTTCTTATATCCTTCTCAAATTTTACACAGTCCTTTGATACTGTATTCACGAATATTTTTTCATCAATTCCTGCAATAAAATCCTTGTTAGGATCTGAAGTTTCTATATATAGAAAATCTCCAATTTTAAAGGAATTAGTTTTTATTGCTAGCGCAGCCTTAAACCTAAAATAATGGGATTCGTCTAGAAAACATTCCTCACTATCCGCTTTTTCAGAATAAAGTACGTCTTCACAATTCATTCGAGATACTGTATTTTTGACTTTTTATTTTTTACTAGAATACCTTAATTTCAATCAACATGATAATCCTAGCCCATTTTACCATTATTTATGATTGTAAATATTCTGCACTTGGAAGCTTTTGCTTCAGAAAATTCCTTAGCTAATGGAAATTATTTAGCAATTTCAAATAATATATCTTTAAAATTGGTAAGAAATTCTTAAAGCGTTTTAAAATAAGCATGAATGTATAAAATATAGTAATTCATTCTCTAGAATATGAGTGAAAAAGAACTAGAAGACTTATTCCAGCTTATAGAATGGCCAGAAGATCCGTATAAAGAAGGAAAGAAAAGATATGAGAAAGCAATAGAAAATTTTAGGAAAATAGTTAATCACGCATTCTTTAATTTCGGTAACGATATTAGTATAATAGATTTAGCTGCTGGTACTGGAATAGGAGGAATAGCACTAAGCAAAGTACTGAAAGAAAAAGGATTTAGCGTTAAGCTATATCTAATAGATTTAAGAGAAAATTCGCTTTTAATTGGAAAAAAATTTAGTGAAAGTGAAGGAATATCTTGTGAAATAATAAAAAGTGATGTAAAAAATGTGCATAAACTTGGTTTAAAAGCTGATATAGCACTAATGTACGGAAATGTTCATGCCACCTTTAGTCCTATAGATCTTAATCTAATTATGGCAGCAGTTTCTGAGACACTAAATGAAAACGGCTTATTTATAATACAAGGAATGAACAATTTCTATTATGTGTTTTATGAGAGAGGATACAAAGAAATACTTCCAGAAAAAGTAGACAAAAATAAAATTCTCATTTCTATACATTCGAATTACGATCATTTCAACGGAATGTTTAAGAGGTATTATTTAGATTTAATTTCTGGTAAGAAAATCGGGATAGATATAAGATTTTGGGATTTTGGAGGAATTATAGGTATTTCTAAAATATTCTTTAAAGAAGTGAATTTAATAAGAGATGGTATACTAGGATTTATTTTAGCAAAAAATCCCAGAGGTTTAAAAGTTAAAGATATAGAATAGATTTTTGTATAAGGACTAAGTATATAAAATTAAATATTACTTAATTTACTAATATTATTATCTTAATATGATAAATCTACCGTGTATAAATGATGAAACTTCATATTTGATTTTGCTGATTGCTTTAATTTCTCAAAATAATATTAAACTCATTTTTAATCAATAGATAAATTTAGAATTTATCTTGATCTAGTGAGCTCAAGATCTAAGAAAATTCAACGAGTCTACAAAGAACCACGTATTTTATCAAATTCTATTGTTTCCATATATTTCAACAATATTTTTAGATTTTATACTAAATATTTGGTTATGCTTGATTATATCTGTCAAAAAGTTATATTGTGATTAAATAATATTCTCTCATAATGATTCACGAATTACCTAAGCCCTGGTATGATCCGATAGCATATAAAAAAATTAGATTAGAAGAGGCTAAATTTGAAGCAGAGATAGCCAAGAAGTTTGTAAACGAGAATCTTACTAGAAACGCTACAGGTAAAAATATTTCAAGCATGGGAAGCTTTAGTTGCAGCATTAGCTGTAGATAAACGGAATGAAATTGAGAACAAATATAAAGGAATTGTAAAAATTAAGGAAGGTAAGAAAGTAAAAAGAGCTGATTGGATTATAGCAATAATGCCAACTAGTTATTTAAAAGAAATTTCGATAATCATTGGAGGAGAGATCAATTATTTAACAGATAAGGCAATTTTAATTCATCAATACCAATATAATGGCCCAGATAAGGAAGGAGTTTTAAGTTCGTATAGAAGTGATGAAATAGCTAAAAATGATATATTGACTCTTATTAATGAAATAGAGAAGATTTTAAGCAGATTTAGCTAATCTTTTTAAAAACTAAGGATATTAAGAATTCCTAATTAAATAGATATCAAATAATTGTTCAGAATAACAAATAAAGGTAGAATTTTACTTATAAATAACCTATTTTTCATATATTGTATAATTTATACATCAATTTGATTATTAATATCTATTTTTAAATTTTCCTCGTTAGGAAAAATAATGGAAGTTCACTAACTATAAAATGTATTGGTACCCATGAAATATGGGTACCCATGAAATTCATATTTGGTAGACCTATTGATGAACCTTTTGATAGAGAAGAGGAAATTAAAGCTTTAAATGAATTAATAAGCAGGAATCAACCAACTGCAGTATTAGGCATAAGAAGAATAGGAAAAACGTCTATTATATTAAACGTTCTTAAAAATCAGAATATTCCAAAAATTTATATTAATGTAGAAGATTTTATAGAAGGAAAAAGTATTGACATTATAGGTTTATTTTCATATTTTTCTTCCTCCCTTTTATCTGAGGCTATAAAATTCATGGAACCAAGAAAAAGAATACCTATAGTATTAAAAGAAAAAGGAGAAGAAGCTATAAAAACATTAAGGGAGATTTTAGGCTATATTAAAATAAATTTCAATATAAATTTAGGAAAAGTAGAGATATTTTTAGATAGTACAAAAAAAGGTGGAATCAAAGAAAGTTTAAAGGAATTATTAGATCTTCCTCAAGAAATAAGTGAAAATATAAATAAAAAAATACTAATTGTATTAGACGAATTCCAATACTTAAAACTAGGAGAACAGAACTTTCCAGGACTTTTCCACTCACTAAGAAGTAAATGGCAATTTCAAAATAACGTAGAATACGTAATCTCCGGATCTGCTGTTGGTATGCTTGAGAATATATTTAAGAAAAATCAGCCCTTTTATCAATTTTTCTTTCCAATATATATTAAACCTTTTTGTAAAGACAAATCAGAGGAATTTCTTAGTGAAGGATTTCAAGATGAAGGTAAGACTTTCCTAGAAGATGGAATAAAAAAGGCAGTAGAATACTTGGATGGAATACCTGCATGGTTAAATTATTTCGGAATAAAATCCGTATTAGAATGCAGAACAATAGACGAAAAATGTGCAAATAAGGTAATAGAAGATATCTATAAAGATCCAGTAATTCAAGTTATAATAAAAGACGAATATAATAAACTAGGGAAAAACGCTAGAAAAATACTGAAATTTATAGCTAATAAAGGAGGAGAAGGTAACTTAAGAGGAATAGAACTTTCAAGATCAAGTATAAATGAAGGAATTAAGAGCTTGTTTAATGAAGGATATATTGAAAGGAAAGATAGAGGTGTATATAGAATAATAGATCCAATTATGAGTAAAATTGTCACTATGCTCTAGTACGATTAAAAATAAATTAATTGTCCTAAAAGATTATATTAAAACTACAAAAGCTCCTTTTTAAGTATTTATCTTAAAAATATCATGTAACAGTTGCAAACCACGACCTAAGTTTTACCATAGGCAGAAAACACTAGGCTCTCAGTACATTCGCTATTGTCTCTAATAAGGAACTACACACTTCATATCTAATATAGTTAGATGAGAATTTATCATAGCAACGTTCCTTTCGGGTATAAAGATCTAAGATAAAGAATTATCGGAATTACTAGCGTGTTAAGAAGATTTTCCATAAATATAGAGATTATAAAATTAATATGAATTTAAAAACTAAATGATTTCTCAGAAGCTTTTCTTGACGAAATATCTTTTCAACATTGGACAAGATTTATTTAATAACTTCCGTTTTTAGCAATTATGAAATCAAAAAGTTTGCTGAGTCTAATATAGTTAGTTATCATTACATTAGTTTTAATTACATTATTCTCCATATTTCATTTTCCTGTTTACAATACACAATCAAATAATATTCTTCACAATATAATGAACATAACCCCTTTACCAAAATTACATTATTATAATTTATCTGAACAAGGGTTCAAAGGGGGCGGAAGACTCCATCCGTAACGGTAGACCCAAAATCACCTCCTTAAAAATAAATCTATAGTGTAAATAAGTGTTTCAATTATATTAAATGTAAAATTCTCTGGATTGAATAAATCAGGAAATAAAAGAATTAATAATAATCTAAACTCCTCTCTCCCCACCTCCCCCTTGAATATGGTATATAAGGAGTAGAGCACAAGGGCCAGCACGAAGATCAACGTGCGGAAAACAAACTTAGTAGAACTAGTAAATGGAAGAAAAGCCTTAATGTTCCTATAAGAGGTCTCTATGGGACCTCTTACCTTATTGTACAAATCCAACACTTCCCTCTTGGGCAGATCTAGATTAGTAGCCCTAGCAAAATAAACAAGACTCTTCTTCTTTCTCCTCACTTTTTCCTTGCTATACACGAGAAGCCTGAACTTGACCTGCTCATCCCTCCTATGCCTCTTACTATTAGTTGTGTAATCCCCGTCAAACTCCTCAAACACCTTCACGTCCCCAACAGGCACAGCAATTATATACTTAAACTGTGAAATGAAATTGAGCACATCAACTGTGTAGAAACCAGCGTCAAGAGTTATCAACCTTATCTTGAATCCCATTGCCATTACTTGCTCCACGAGGATCTTCACTATCTCGTCCTTAGTCATACCGTTCACTTGCGGAATAAAGGCAAGTAAAAGTACTTTCCCCTTATACTTGGTTGTTGCAGTTGCGTAGTTCCACGAGAGAGTGTCCCAAGTGCAAATAATTGAATAAATCTATGTAAAGGTTTATAGATAATAATTCAAAAGATATTGTGAATTACTGAGAAATTTTGAATTTTCGCTTGAAGCAAAAAGTCGCGTAATACTTAAAGGGAACCGGGACGATGTAGTACCGATTCACATGAAGCATTGGATAGAATACTACAACGGCCCGGTCCCCTATGAACATTTATCAGCAAGGCATAAAACACTTGTGAAAATGAACTACATGCTGATCACGTCTGAAGTGCTGTCGCGTCTCTCTGACCTCTTCATATTGAGAGCGTTAATAGTTATGATTGTGTGGACGTGCTCCTACAGGGACGTGCGGAGCTACTACGAGTCAGACGTGGTGGTAAGGTGGTTCCTAGGCGAGTACAAGTCTAAGTCGGAGATCCATAGGAGGGCAAAGAAATTTAGGGGAGAGGTAAAGACTCTGTTCAAGGAGTACGCCAAGGAGTTGGAGGGGAAGATGAGTAGACTTGCTGACTACTTACCTAGCAGTGCGTTATACGGAAAGGTTGGAAAGCTGTGGATCGTGGATTCCTTCCTAATCGAGGTACCCTTCGGGAAGAGGAACAAGGAAACATTGAAGAAGAAGTTTGAGCTAGACCTAAGGCAGAGGAAGTACAGGGAGGCGGCTAACACGCTCTTCTTTTACATTAAGTGCAAAGTGAGGAGGAGGTTCAAGGGAGAGTTTACAAAGAAGAGGAACAGGAGTTACTTCGGCTTCAAGGTCTTCAACCTCATGTCGCCTACAATGATAGTTCACGAGATTCAAGTGGAACTGGCCAATTTTCCGGACAATAAGGTTGGCTTCTCTCGCAGCGGTTATAAGGTAGTGGATAGGGGCTTCGTGGGGAAGTCCTCGACCTGGTTGATAGGTTTCTCTAGTTTCAGGAGTGGAGTTCTTTGGGATCTTCTTGAGGAGGTATTGGAGGCCTTACGCTACTGAAAAGGGTATGGTCGAGTTCTTTGTCTACGTTATCGCGTTGATTTACAACTCCTACATCTACACTTCTGTGTTATCGCGTGTTCCGGAGAGTCAACTCGCCCACTAACTTGTACCGCGAGAGTTGATCAAGGTAGTGTGGACTATGTTGGAAATTCTGTTTTTCTCTATACTTGATTATTTTCCATTACAATATAAGCTTAATCTCTCGTTATACTGAAAGATATAATTATATTTTATTCTTAATTAATTATAAAATTGTTTTTCTATCATACTATATTTATTCAATTATTTGCGCTTGGGACACTCTCACGAGTTTCCTTTTTCAGAGCTCCCGAGCCCTTTCACTGGTTTCCCATACCACGTCTTGGTTGTCCAGTCTATTGAAAGATCTATCTCATTCACTCCCTTTAATATCTCCAAGGATATTTTCCTAGCTCTTTCCAATAGCTTTTCAATCACTTCCATCCCTTGTTTCTCTACGTAATTCCTCACGGTCTGTGGGGATACGTCATACGCTCTGGACTTGTTCTCTACTGAATCGTTCCACAAACACGCGGAGATGAGAGTTTTTGCTACCTCATCTACCTTTTCCCCTTGGAAGTTCAACATGGAAAGTAATTTATATCCTATTTGTTGAATGTTATTTTGGTGAGGGAGACCGGGTGTTACCATCTTCCTATCTCACGTGGTAATACTCCATCTCCCTCGCCTTAAACCCTTTCTTCAATTCTTTACACTCTTATAAATTTCTTTATCTTTTATAAATTCGATATTATCCTACCAGAAATATTTTTTCTAATATGATTTTGGGTCTACCGTTACGGATGGAGTCTTCCGCCCCCTTTGAACCTATATAGATTAATTAGTTGGGGAGGGTAATACTCTCCAACTGGGAAACATGGTCGACCCCTTGACTGAAGCAAAGTCTTCGATCGGGGGCGTGACAAACCCCTACCATCGGACTGAACATTGTGATAATATGCACGGATATAGGTGTGATAAAGAGGTAGGGATCCTAGGAATAGACATATCAAAAGATCATCTAGTATCGAGTGAGGGGAGGGTCTACGAGAACAACAAGAAGGGTTATGAAGAAATACTAAAAGTGAAACTAAACACAATAGTGGTCGAACCGACAGGAGCATACTCAATAAAACCATGTCAATACTTCAAGGAAAAAGGGATCAAGATACTACAAGTAAGCCCAAATATACTATGGAAGGAGAAGGACTTGAGAGGAAAGAAAACAGATTTTTACGACGCACAAAAACTAATAAACATGGCAAACAAGGCAAAGGAGTACAACTACAACCCATTGAAAGAACTAGTAACACTATACGTCTTCCTAAAAGACCTTGAAGTAAAGTACAAGAACAGGGTAAAAAGAGCACTATTCCTAGTCAGTGACGAGGAAAAAATAAGCAAGGAAATGCTTGAAGAATTCTCTAAAGGAAACTTCAAAATACAATTATACAACTTGGAACAAAGATCGTACTTGAAGAAATCGAAGTATTATCTAAAGCACTACTGGAAACAAGCGAGAAAATAAAAGAAGTAGAGAAAATGATACAATTACAGTCTGAAAATCACGTTCTGCTAACTATACCGGGAATAGGAAAACTTTCTTCGGGAATAATAATAGGCATTGTTGGAGACATTAAACGCTTTCCTAACCCTGAGTCCTTCGTAGCCTACTGCGGTTTAGACCCAATAGTTGAGAGGAGCGGTAAAGCTACTGTAAGTAAGGGAATCTCGAAGAAGGGTAATAAGTACTTGCGCAGCTTGTTCTACTTCCTCGCTGAGATGAATTACTCTCGTAATCCTACATTACTAGAATTTTACGAGAACCATAAGGAAAAGTTGAAGGGAAAGAAGTTGTACACTGCTTTAGCCAGGAAATTGGCTAGAATAGTTTGGAGTGTTTGGTATAATAATAAGCCTTATGAGCCTAAGTGACCATAAATCGCCACGTGGATTGAAAGGTACACGTGGCAATCTTAGTTGACATTATGCTTGAAGTTCAACCGAAATATTTATTACTGAACGCCCTTGTTAAGATAAACCAACCTAAAGTGTTGAGGAAATTGAGAAATGAGAAAGTTTTCCATCCCTTGTTAAACACGTCCTCAGATATCCTTATTTGTTCTTTATTAAATCTAGGTCCCATAGAAGTTGCTATTCCTAAGACTATAGAAGCTGAGAGATTTCCTAACAAGAGTGAAATTATTGTTAAATCAGGTGAAAGGCCTAATACTGCCGGTATTAAACCAATTGCATACTTTGCGACTGCAGTATTTGATGAGAACCAAAGCGTTAAGATCGAACGTGGTTTTACAGACATACGAACATGTGTTCTACTTATATATTAAAATTATTCTAGGCTAAAATTGATTTATAGCCTATATCTATAAATAAAGGAGGAAGTAATGTTACTTTCAGTTCTTATTTTTAATCTTTCCTTCAAGGAAGTTTTTATGTAAAACAGAGTATATGTCATATCTTATTTTAGATTCTTTTTCAAAGTATTTTATGGATTTATGTTCTTTTATATTAAACTATATAAATCTTCGATCTATTGCTTATGTATTTCCTCTATCTCTTTTAATATTTCTTTTCCTTTATTATTAATTTTTATATTCTTTATCAACTATATATGCTTCCTAATAGTGAACTAATTATACCTCGAATTGAAAATCTCATATGACAATCTAGTAAACATTATGTCTAATGTCCAACTGAAGATATATTACCAAATAGTCTTATAAGATAAAATGATTTATTAACTCTAAAAATATGTAATAATTATAAATTATTTTAATTAATTTTTAAACTTTGACAATTATATATTTCCTATAAAACTAAAATCAGATAATCGATTAAAAACAAAGGTTCTTATGGGTAAATTTCTCTTTACTTTATATAAGTTTACAAAATCTTTAAATTTGTAAATAGATTATTTGCATACATGGATATCTTTGATGCAATTTCAAACGAGCTGAGAAGAAAGATAATAAAATCGTTAGATAAGCCTAAATCTTTCTCTCAACTTTCGGATGAACTTAAGGTAGAAAGTTCAGCGTTAGCTTTTCATTTGAAGAAACTTGATGGGTTAATATCTAAGGATGAGCAAGGTAACTATATACTAACTGAGGAAGGAAAAAGAGCTTTATCCATAATAAATGTAATAGAAAATCAAAATATATCACTTACAAATTCACCTAAGATTCCTATGATAATTCAATACGTAGATAATTTTGTTGTAAATGAAAATATGATAAAAAAATTAAAGGAAGAAGGAAGAAAACTTATTATCAAGGACGTTAATACTGTAGAATTTAAGGAGATAGATCCAGAACTTCTAGATAGTGTATTGGAAAATATAGAGAATGTAATAACTGTTAAATGTCCAGAAGATCTAGTCAATGTAATTTCTTCTAAATCTAAGGAAATAATTTCAGTTGAACATGAGACTGAAGAAACTTCGAAAAATGAAATTGAAATATTTCAACCTGAGAGTTTAGTTGGTAAGTTTATTTCAGCGTTTCTACCGAAAATAAGAATAAACGATAAATTAAAAGTAATTTATGATGGTCCTCTTCAACCTACTAATGATTTACATATAGATCTCGATGGAGGAGTAATAAAAATATCAAAGGGAGAACCACATCTTTTTGCTAAATGCAGGGAAGTAGACGACTTAGATATAGATAAGGATAATATAGAGGCTGATGGCTGCTATATAAAAATTTCCTATCCTGATTTAAATTCTCTTGATGTTACACTGGACGGAGGTAAAATAGATGTCTCAGGATTAAAAATAAACAAATTTTCAGTCGACGTTGATGGCGGATTAATAAACCTCAACGTTTCAATACTTGATGAGGCATACTTAAGTATAGACGGAGGAAAAATTGATGGGAAAATATCGTTTTTACCAAATCAAAATTCTAAACTGACTATAGCTGTGGACGGAGGACTAGGGAACATTTCCATATCTGTACCTAATGACGTTACTGTAATTTCATCTTCTAACATAAACGGTGGAGTAGTTACTTTACCTAAAAGCAGGATAGGTAAAAACGGTATCTTAAACATAAATGCGTCGGTAGATGGAGGAGTAATCAGAGTGAAGGAAGAATGATATACGTCGGAACTTCTGGCTGGGTATACGATTGGAATGAGAAAGGAAATTTAGATTGGTACGTTAAAAATAGCGGTTTAAATGCTGTAGAGCTTAACATGAGCTTTTACAGATTTCCATTTAAAAATCAAGTTAAGTCATGGAAGAAATATAGTATAAAATGGTCTGTTAAAGTTAATAGATACATTACTCACGTCAAAAGAATGAAGGATATGGAAAGCTGGGAAAGATTCTACGAATTAATGGAAGATCTTCATCCTGATTTTTATTTATTCCAATTACCACCAAATTTCAAATACTCTGATGAGAACTTGAAGAGAGTAAAGGAGTTTTCTTCGATTCTTAAGGATAGAATGGCAGTAGAATTTAGAGAAAACGAATGGTATGATAAATTACCTAAGTTAGACTGCACTATAGTTTCTATTGATTCTCCTATAGGAACGTATATTGTCAATACTTCTGGTAAAATATACCTTAGAATGCATGGTAGAGAAGATTGGTATAATTATGAATATAGGGAGAACGAATTGCTCGAAATAGCTGAGAGAATTAAGGATAAAAATCCTAACGATGTTTACGTTTTCTTTAACAATGATCATTACATGTTAGATAATGCCAGAAAGATGAGAGAGATTTTAGATAAAATGTTTAAAGTGTAGAATTGAAATTTAATATTATAATATATAATTAATATCTAAAATGTAATTAAATTTCTTATTAAACTCAATTATTACTTATATAAACTAATTTCTTGTCTTTATATCAATTTGAAGATTATAATGGAGAACTTTTCTTTAGATGATTAATGACAAAGTTTTTTAAATAACATTGGTAAACTACTAGTATGAAAAGATACGCGTTATTATTAATAATTCCAATGTTGTTTGCTCCCCTTTTATTTGCTACTCCGTCTTCAAATTATCAATACGTACAGTATCAGATAAATTATTCTTCAATGACTCAATCTACTCACTATAATTCTACCACGTCTCTTCATTTATATTTAACATTAAATTCTACAAAAATTTCAAATAATCAATACGAGAACATGATAAAGATTATTGGAAATATAACTGCTACAAATTTCAACCATCATATGAGAATGAAATTTGTCACTAGTAAGATATTTAATCAGCATAATTTTACTAAACAGATAAACATTACTTATAAATTCAAGAGCAATTTCAGCATCGTGGCAAAATTTGAAAAGATGAATTTCACTAGTATACTAAACTTTACTAAAGACGTATTGTATAATTTCACTTCAAACATGCTGAACGTAACATATAATTTTACTTATAAACCGATAGGATTAACTGTAATAAACTTTAATGGAGTAAAATATATTGGAAAAGAATTCGCATACAACTTAAATGCTACTGCAAGCAGTAATATTTCTGGAATTTTCAATTTAGGAATGAAATATAGTTACGAGAACCACATGGAGGGGAATGTAAAAACATTTATACAAGGTTTAATATATTCAGTAAATATGCATGGTACCTCAAAAATTATTACAACTTATAGTTTAGGTATGTTTAATGGTAATCAAACGACAATAAAAACAGAGAGCTTACAAATTATGCTAATGTCAACTAATATACCATTAGGAGATCCCATGAGTCCAATGTCTTTCATTCCTGTAGTCTTTAGTAGTTCAGGTACGTATTCAATTTTAAGATATATCTAATTTTTAATTTCTTTTAAACCATATTATAAATAATTTGAAGTAAAAAATTAATTTTTTATTATATTACGCTATTTTCCAGATAAATTTTCAATAAAGCTATTTTTGGTTATTAGCTAAAGATAGATCTTTTACATAATCATCAATGGATTATTCTCAGACGATATAAATTTAAACCTTATTTCCATTTTATTTTTAATGATAATTTCTTCGGAAAAATTACCCGAAAAAGCTAAACAAATAATTCAAGTTAAAGATGAAAACGTTACTGAAGAAGATCTAAAAGAAGCTATAGCTCTTCTAACATGGCCCAGAAAAATATCTGAATACATAGATAAAATGCCAAAACTACAGGTCATACAAACTTTTTCTGCTGGAGTAGATGATGTACCGTTTTCGAAAATTCCACCTAACGTAAAAATATTTTCTAATGCTGGCGCTTATGCATTGCCAGTAGCAGAACACGCTTTCGGTTTGATACTATCTTTAGCAAAAGGGATTAATAAAAGAAAAAGGATAGAAAGTTATCAACTTAACGGTAAAATTATTCTAATATTAGGCGGTGGAGGTATCGGATCGGAGATTGCAAAAATAGCTAGGAATGGTTTTAATATGAAGATAATAGGAATATCAAGATCTTTTAGAAATCCTGAATTATTCGACGAGAGATATGCTCTAGATAAACTTGATGAGTTAATAGGAAAAGCCGACGTAATAGTTGATACTCTACCTTTGAATAAGGAAACTCTTGGTATTCTTAATTATCAACGATTATCAAAGATAAAGGATAAAGCAATTTTAGTTAATGTAGGCAGAGGAGAAACTATAGTCGAAAAGGATATAATTAAAATACTTAAAGAAAGGCCATCATTAAGATTCGGTACTGATGTTTTCTGGAGAGTTAATGGCGTTGAAAATTTTAATTCCGAGCTATGGAATATAGAAAATTTTGCAGGAACTCTTCATATAGCAGGAGGATATGCTAGCACTGAAGTTCTAGAGAGCGCTATGATAAAAGCATGTGAGAATTTATCAAAATTTCTCAAAGAAGGAAAAGCAGAAAACGAAGTTAAGATCTCGGATTATATGTAATTATTTTTGTTCTATTTTTTCTCCATTTTTTATGGAGAGTATTATTGCTTGTTTTATTCCATCCTCTTTGCTCATTATTTTTACTTCTTCAGGAGTTTTATAAATACAGAGATTTTCTCCGAAAATTAAAGATTTTTTACCAGCAAAGAGTTTTGGCCTAGAAATATTTTCATCATAGATTTCTATATCATTAACTTCTATTTTTCCCTTTTCCCTAATAAATGGAATTTTTAGAGTATTAAAAACATTCTCTAGAATATCAATAGGAGAATCTGTCTTAAATTCTATACTTACTTTTTGTTTATCTTCTAACTCTATAACGTCACTTATTTTTTCCTTGATCTTCTCTATTTTTTCCTTATGTTCCTTGTATTCATTTAAAGCTTCTAGAAATTCCTTACCCTTAGGGGTTAGAAAATAAACTCCTTTATCATTATATATTAATCTATAATCCTCTAGTAGTTTCATGTATTTTTTTAAAAGGTCGTAGCTAAGATTAGCTTTATACATTATATTAGTTTTTTTCGTTCCATTTACGCAGCAAGAAAGTATATCCCTTATAACGTCTGCAGTTGTTCTCTTTGCCACAATTATACACTATGTATAAAGAATAAAAATATTGCATAAAAAACCTAGAAAGATATATAGACAAAAATAGAAAATATTTTATTTCTCGTTCTTTTCTGACACTTCTTCTTTCTTTTCTTCCTCTTCTTTGGGCTTGCCTAGAACTGAATACGGAAATTGACTATAGATAACAGTAGCTATGACTAACAATAACACTGTTATTACACCAACAGATGCTACTTGAGATCCGGTTAAAGGCGTAGTAGCAGTATCTCCAGTAACTGCTGCGGCTATTATTATCTCTAAGATGAAGCCTATGATAAATATCGCTTTAAATATTTTATCCATTTTATCGAGAGTTTTATCATCTAATTTCTGTGCCATTTCTCATCACTTCCTGTAGTATATTCTTCCTACTATTAGCATGGATGCAAATACTGCTATTGCGAATTCCCATCCGCTCAAAGCCATCTGTATTCCTCCGCTTAATATGTGTCCAGATGCACATCCGTCTGCCATTCTAGCTCCGAACAACATTAGGTATGCTCCGCCGAAGGATCCTAGGAATCTTACTGCTTGATTGCTTCCGAATCTTTCTGCCCAGCTTGGAGGTATTATATTTCTAAATGATGTATATCTTCTTGTTAGGAATACTGCTGAGAAGAATGCACCCATTAATGTTCCTATATCGCTAAATGGCTCCCAACCTATTCCTTTGAATACTGCTTCACTGTACTTGAAAGTTGGTAGGAATAATTGACCTGCTAGCCATGAATCTGTAGTGGACTCTCCAAATATTTGATGTAAGAACATTTCTGCAACTACTGTCAATCCTACTATGCCTGCTACACTTATCATGAACCACCTTGTAACGTTATCTTCTACAGCATAGTACTCGTTTAACTTCTGTGCAGTACTTCCTTTCTTATAGGGCAATCCTCCATCAGTTAAGTATTTTGCAGTATCGATATGTTTCTGTATTTCGTATGGTGTCATTCTCTTTTCTACGTTAGCTCTTAAGCAGCTTCTTTCTCCTCCCTTATACCTTGGTAGGTAATATGCTATAATAAATAACGCTACTCCATATACTACTGAAATTCCAAATAAGTCTAATCTTGTTAATCCATCTAGTGGTTGAATTACGAATGGAGATATTTTCTTTCCTCCTAATGTAAGGCTTCCAAAGTTTAATGTATTGACTAACCATTGTCCAGCAGGAGTTTGATATAACGCTGTCCAAGATGCTGCACCTAAAACTGCACCAAATACTGCATATACTGCATCTCTTCTTCCTTCACCTAATGCCATCCAAATTGAACCAGGGAAATACCCTGATAGAGCTAAACCAGTACCAAAAAATATTCCACCTAAACCTACTCCTATTAAATATAGGGGCTTTGGAGACCAGTGAAATCCAATTCCTGCAGCATAAAGTCCGTAAATTACTGGTGTAGAAACTGCAAATCCTATTAATATACAGTCAAGGAATAACCTATCTTCCCATTTTGCTAATCTTATTAGTGTTTCTGGATTAGCTATTCCCCATGCTTCTGCGGCTGCCCCTATTATAAAACCTATTATTAATCCAACCCACATTGGGGCTGTATATGTTATCATTTGTGTCACCAACAATATAATTAGTCTCTTTAAATCAATATATAGTTGTTTTAATATAAACCTCGATATTTTACATTAACCGAGTTAATCTGAGAAAAATTTAAACTTTTCAAACGAATATGATGATTTATAGAGTTTTCATATCTAACACTGTATGGACAATAATTAACTATATAGACCATTGGTAAAAGTTAAAGGTATATAATGAAAAACTGTGAAATAAGGTTAAAAATATGTATGAACCAAATTTAGTGAAAGAGAACTATACCCTATTTATTTTTAATAAAAAGAATTTGAGAAAATATTTTTAAAATTTAATAATGATTTAACAAGATTAGTTTGCTTTATTAACCGTCTCTAAAATCTTTCCTTATGAGAAAGGAAATTATAAAGATAGAAAGCGATGCTCTTAAGGACAATTATTTAGGAGATCCTTATGAAAGGGAAGTTTTAGTATATGCTCCAGAAGGTACTGATAACCTACCATTATTTATAGAACTAGCTGGAATAAATTGGTCTGGGAACACTCATAATAGATTCGATCAAATAATGACAAATCTTTTAGGGAAAAAGAAAATAAATGCCGTTGTTGTTAATCCTAATTTTAGGACTAAGTATCATTTAAATCAATATATAAACTCTCCAGCAGTGGGGAATTATGAGGATTTTATAATCAAAGAGCTAATACCACAGCTTAAGGAGAAATATAATCTGGATAAAGTAGCTCTTTTTGGAAAATCGTCCGGAGGATTTGGAGCTTACACTCTTTCAGTAAGGCACCCTGACGTTATAAATGGTTTTGCTGACCATTTTGGAGATAGTTGTTTTCTTTATTTATATAATGATGACTTTATTTATACTATTAAGGCTTTGGAGAATAAAGGAATAAAAGATCTTTTAGACAGTTTAATGAAAAAAGAAGAGCTTGACGATAATGATATGAAGATTTTCAATGTATTCGGAAGCTCAGCTTTCTATTCCTACAATTTAAATAAGGACTACGGCTTTGATCTCCCATTTGATGATACTGGAGAAATAATTGATGATATATGGAAGAAATGGGTTAGAAATGACCCAGCTAAAAACGTTGAGAATTATAAAGACCAATTGAAAAAGTTAGACGCAATTTACTTAGATGTAGGTAAAAAGGACGAATATAATCTATTTATAGGAATGAGGACATTGCATAAGAAGTTGAATAAAATGGAAATTAACCATTTCTATGAAGAATTTAATGGTGGACATTTTGGAAATTCGAATAGATATTGTAAGTCTCTTCCATATCTTTATGAGAAATTAAAAACAGAGAATTAAAAGAGAACTCTCTAAAGAGAAGGCTAAATTAATAGTAGAACATCCGAAAAACAGGGGAAGTATCAGAATAGACGAACTTAAAAATATTTTATATTTTTTCTCTACAACTGAAATTAATATCATTGATAAAGTTAAAATAACTAAATATATATTTATTCTGAATCCTAAAATTAAAGCTTCAACTATTAACAATGTTGAGGTTATTAGAATAAAATATTTCATATTTAACCTTCCAAACGAATTTTAAAATATATTTTCTATAAAAATTCAGTTAACAATGGAGTTATATATAGATTACCAAGAATATATATTGCGTGGACGAAACAATAAGGCTTTATAATAATGATGACACATTAAAATTTGTAAAATTTTTTATAAAAATTGCTGAGGAACAACGAAATAATGTAATATGGGTAGGGAAAAATAATGAGATTATAGTACTAGCAAGAAAAAAGGTAAATATTGAAGGAGCAAAAGTTATTTCTTTAGAAGAAGAAATCAAGAACTCCTTTCTTTCTATAAGTGGAGTCAAAAAGGTAGCGATAAATGATAAGATAATTCTGAACATAGAACCTAATCCTGAAATTTATGAGAAAATCTACGTTGTTAAATATTATTTAGAGAAAGAATACGGGACAAAGTTAGAATTAGAGATAATAGAATGTTAATTTATTGAGAATCTTATAATATCATGACCTTCAATAAGAGTTCCTTTTCTAATTTTAGCATGGAGTAACTTTCCCACGTATTTAACTTTGCCATTAAGTTTAACGTAAATTATCTTGCCTGGAAATCTCCAAAATATTTCGTAAGGATATTCTGAAGTTTCACTTTCGTATATATCTTCGTACTCATTAATTCCAGAAATGAGCTGACCATTAAATCTTATAAAAATATGTATAAAGGAAATATTTTTTGTCATTAATCTAGCATTTATCCAAATTACTTTAGGTTTTACCTTTTTATGATTTATAAAAACTTCTTCATTATCTAAAAATTTTTGCATATTAGCTTTAATATCTCTAATTTTTTTCGGTCTAGAATATTCTTTATAGTAGAAAATGACATTTTGAAAAACCTCTCCAGAGTTTGACATTTCAAATATTCCTTTAGCGTATATTGGTTTCATCGTTTGACTCCCTAAGTTTTAAATAACATTTTATAACAAATATGATAGTGGAAACTAATAAAAAGGTAGTTAGTAAAAAAAGCAAGAAGCTCTCCTTTACTGATTTATTCTTCATATCTTTCGGAGGTCAAGCTCCTTTTATTTCACTACTTACCTTTGGAACTGTAATGATTGGTCTAGTTGGCACAGCAGGAGCTTTCGCTATGATTATCGCTACTATAGTAGTTCTCTTTAATGGGATGGTGGTCTATTTTCTATCTAGAAGGTTCAAAAGAGGAGGAGGATATTATATTTACGCCTTCTATTCTTTAACCTCTAGGCTAGGGTTAGAAACTGGATGGAATTATATACTTTACGCTTTAGCCTATGGAGGTACTTTACTTACCGGTGGGGCTTATGTACTTTATACAATAACTGGATTTAATCAGACTTATCTAGCTTTAATAGTTTCAATACTTGCTTCAGCATTAGTAATATCTGGAGTAAAAGTATCAGCAAAGTATGCAATGATAATGTCTTTAGTCGAAATGATAGCTCTAATTTCTCTTTCTATTTATTTCCTTTACGTTTCTGGATGGCATTTTTATAATCCTATAAGATTTTCTCCAAAACTAATTGCTGCAGTTCTGTTTGGTCTAGGAATTCCAACTGGTTACGGATCTATTGCTCCTCTTGCTGAAGAAAGTAACGCTCAAAAAAGTATTGGGAAAGCAGCGATAGCGGTTTTAATTTTTGGAGGTGCTTTAGCTTCATTATTTTTCTATTCTTTAGGAGCAATGAACTTTACTGGAAATTTGGTAAGTTATCTTCTAGATAGCTTCGGAATTGTAGGATTAATAATTCTCTCGTTTATAGCGCTAAATGACGGAACATTAGGAGGAATGGCCTATATTTTAGGAAATTCAAGAACTTTTAAGGCAATGGCCGAAGACGGAAGATTTCCAAAGATTTTCACACGTAATATAAAAGGTAAGCCATTGTTTTCAGAAATATTAATTTCAATTATTTTCGTTTTAGTAGTTACTTTGGCAGTTAATTTCTTGGGACTTTATGATACATTTCTTACGTTAGGAGCTCTAGCAGGATTTGGAAACATTTTTATTCACACTTCAGCCGATTTCTCTTTAATAAGATTAGCGTCTAAAAAATTAGGATTTAGGAAAAACATAAGGGTATTAGAGGTATCCATTGGAATAATTGCAGTATTAATATCTTTATGGGTTTTGGTAGCATCTTTACCGGAGATCAGTCCCTATATTGAGAACATATTTTTTGCATGGATAATAGGGGGATTTCTTTACGCTGAAGCCTTAGATATGATAAAAGGAAGTAATGAGGAAGATAAAGGATAATTTTCTATAATAAATTGAAAAGTTTAAAAGAATTATGTTAGCTGAATTTAATATTTCAAAATAATATTAAGTTATATGGCAAAAAACATAGTCGTTATGATAAATTCGGGTAAAGACCAAAAACCTAAGATATTAACTGGATTAACGTTAGCATTGGTAGGCAAGCAAAAGCATCTATTTGATGATATTCAAGTGATATTTTTTGGACCTAGCGAGCAATTAATAGCAGAAAAAGATCCAGATATAATGAATATGCTAAATCAAATGGTAGAATTAGAGAAAGTCTACGCGTGTCAACTTGTAGGAGATAACATGAAAATTACCGATCAATTAAAAGGAGTTAAAGGATTAAATGTAGTACTTGTAGGTCCACTTATTGCAGACCTAGTATCTAAAGGATACGAAATACTTAATTTCTAAATAAAAAATAAGCGTAACTTTTTTATTTTTCTTTCTTTCCTTTTTTAGTTATTTTTTCTGCTCCTTCCTTAACTTTTTCTCCAGCTTTTTCTGTATCCTTAGCTACAGCTTTTGTTGCATCCTCTAATTTCTTTCCTAATTTCTTTGCCATAATATGATGTTCTCTAACCTAGTATAAATTTATATCGCAGCCAATTCAAATGCAAATCTTTAAAAACATAGTTAAAATTTTATCGAAGTTAGGTATTCTTCAAGATTTTTCTCTACAAATTTTAAATCATCAATTTTTACGTATTCGTTATAGGTATGCAATTGATTTAACTCTCCAGGTCCATAAGCTATTGTTTGAATTCCCTTATATCTAAAATATCTTCCATCTGTAGCATAAGTCGTAAGAAAAGTTTTTGCATTTACGATTTCCTTAAATTTATCTATATAGTTTCCTTTACTATAACTAGGTTCCGAAATGTCTAGAATCTCTAAATCTCCTTTTATCAATTCTTTTACTGAAGCTAAAGCTTTTTCTGATGATATACCTGGAGGTATTCTCATATCTATTTCAGATTCAGCTAAATCAGGGACTACATTTACTTTTATTCCTCCCTTTATTATGCCAGGATTAAAAGAAATTCGTTTGAGTTCATTACCTAATAATGGATTTATGTTAGACAGAGTTTGAGAACCCTCTTCGACTTCCTGAGGTATGTTAATCTTTATTTCTTGGATTTTCTGTAAGGAAACTAGATCATTGACAAGCTTCATTATAGCATTTTCTCCAAGTGAAGGCATACTTCCATGAGCAGATTTTCCTTTTTGAATTATTTTAACTTGAAGAAGACCTTTTTCTCCTATATTTATCAATCCTTGGGTAGGCTCTCCTACTATAACAAAGTCTGGCGAAAATAATTGGGCAAGGTATTTGCTACCTTTTTGACCACCTGTTTCTTCGTCTGGAACTGCTGTGAAAATTAGGTTATAGTCTATTTTATCAGCGACTTTAATGAAAGTATTAATAAGTACTGCTAATCCTCCTTTCATGTCCGTACTGCCTCTTCCGAATACTTTATTATCTACAATTTTTCCAGAAAAAGGATCATATTTCCATTTAGTTATATCACCTATGGGAACTACGTCGTAATGACCATTGAGTAGAATACTTTTGCCATCTTTATTATTCTTTACAATTATTGTAGGCCATCCTTTCTCGAACTCTTTAATTTCTGCAGAAAATCCATTTTGACTAAAGTACTCTGATATAAATTTTACACAGTCGTAAAAATTTTCAGATTCGCCTTTTGGATTTATAGTTTTGAATTTTACTAGCTCTGATGTTAAATCTTCTATCTTTAACATGGGAAACAATATAATAAAGATATTGATTAATTTAAACATAGTTTTTGTAGATTAAGGTAATTTTTAGATGTACTGTGTTTTCCTTGCATATTACGAATTGGTTTCATGTTATAATCGATTATAAGCGTCAGTAAAATGATATTCAATATTTCAATCAAATTTATACACACGCTGCGCATTCTTTGTCAATATCATTTCCTTAATCTCATCGGTTTTATCCAAAATGCCAATGTTTCTCATTTTTTCTAGAACTGTATCTAAGAATCTAGGGAAGATTTTTGCGCCTAACCAAGCAATTTCTGGAATGTTAAATGCATCACTACCATACATTATCTTATTGAAAGGAGCTACTTCCATTATTTCCTCTAATGCGTTAAGTGCTCCTAATGGAGCGAAAGGAGTAACTTGTGAGAGGTCTAGGTAAACTGACGGAAAAATATAACTCATCCACGCAGTCTCTCTATGATAAGGATATCCTGAATGAACAAATACTATTTTTCCCTCATATTTCCTTACTACATCAGTTAAATAGGACGGTCTAGCTAGATCTAATTTTATATCTCTATCTCCTGCTCCAGTATGAACTTGAAAAGGAACATCTAACTCTTTAGATATATCCATAGTTTTACAAAATAAATAATCTCTAAATCCTTTAGCCTTTTTTCCATACCAATCCTCTTCTCCAGATAAGAAATCTTCAATTGCTCTTTTCTTATCACAGACTATCTTTAATCCCGTTCTATAAGCTATTATGCTCTTAAATCCTGAATATCCGTTTTTTATTTTTCCTCTTAAAGTTTCTTCAAATATTTCTATTGCTTTATCAAAAGATAAAGAAAATAGTGAATTTATTATAGTTTCTATTCTAAATAGTAATTTATAATTTATAGGAATTTCTAATTCCTTTTTCCCGAATCCCTCATCAATAACTAGTCCTTCTATTCCAGCATCTTCAAATAGGAATCTAATGTAATCTATAGGATCATTTTTTACCAATCTATTTCTTTCAGCTAGAAAATTCTCTCCAAGTAATTTTTTCATCTCATTTTTTAGAAGAAAATAGAATGGCCTCCATTTATTCATTTCTAATACGTCAGCATTAATCTCTCCTTCATTCCAAGATTCAGCTGAAGCCATAATAAACTCTTTTTCTCCCATGACTTTTGCAGAAAACCAATGACAATGAGTGTCTATCATTTTAGATCTTCCTATATACATTATATTCCCAATCTGTTACTAACGATTCATACTCTTCAACTTCTGCTAGTTTAACGTTAATAAATTCCCTTATGATGGTGTTCCCTATCCTTTCCTTTAGCCTTGTATCCTTGTCAAGTTCATTTAATGCTTCTCTAAGATTTCTTGGAATGTTTTCAATATCTTTTCTTAAGTACGCGTTTTCGTTAATTGGGCCACTAGGTTTTAACCCTCTTTCTATTCCGTCTAATCCTGCTTCTATTACGCCAAGCAGTAGGAGGTAAGGATTTATTGTAGGATCGGGAACCCTATATTCTATTCTCCTATCATTTGGAGCCATAGAAGGATAAGGTGTTGGAATTCTTATCATAGCAGACTTATTATTGTAACCGTAAGCTATCTTTGTAGGAGCCCAAGATCCAGGGACTAGTCTTTTATAAGAATTTACTGTGGGTGCAGCTAGGGCTGTTAAAGCTTTAGCGTGTTCTATTAATCCACCAATAAAATTATAAGCCAAATCACTAAGTCCGTATCCATCTTTCATATCGTAAAACGCGTTTTCTCCTTCTTTCCAAGCACTTATGTTTAAATGAAGTCCAGAACCAGCCATATTATTGAATGGTTTAGGCATAAAATTTGCTTCTAAACCTCTCTTTGTTGCTACTTGCTTTGCAATTTCCTTAAAAATAATAACTTCGTCTGCACTTCTTAAAGCGTCTTTATGCATTAAATCAAATTCATATTGTCCAGGGCCATATTCTTTAATTATTCTTAAAATGTCTATACTGGAATTAGTGAGTAATTTTGCGATTTCTCCAATAATAGGATTGTCGTAAAATGCAGAAGAGTCAAAACATCTTGCATCATCATAAGGTTTTCTATCTTTAATTAGATAAAATTCCATTTCGAAGGACGATCTAAATTTTAATCCAGTTTCTTCCTCAATTTTTTCTAATCTTAATCTAAGCTTTGATCTTGCGTCGTAATCCCAAGGTTTTCCCTTATCATAAAGTTCAGATATAACCATAGCAGAAGGTGGGAAAATTGTTAATGTTGATAGATCTGGTATTAAAAATATATCTTCGTCTTGAGGCCCAAAGGATCCATAAGGAGATAAAGTGTCCATAGGCGTAAAACTAAACATTGCTTTAGTTAATCCAATTCCAGTTCTTAGCATCTCGTCTATATGATTTATGTAAGCTCCTTTCGATCTTATGAATCCGTCAAGCCCAACCCATGTAAATCTTAAAATATCTACGTTATTATCTTTTAGAGTTCTTTCTACTGACATTAACTTCTTTTTTAACCAAAAAATTAAAAACTTTATTTAGCTATCTCTTTAAATATTGTTTTGCTATGAGCTCTTTAACAATAATTTAAATTTTAACAAGTAAATAGTAATGTTATGGAAACTCAGTATAACATTGATAAAAGAGGACTAATTATAATGACAAGTTTTTCAGTATTTTACGCTCTTCTTGAAATAGGAATAAACTGGGATCCGAAAGAAGGTTGGCTATCCCAGCTTATTAATAAAGAATCTTCGTTGTATTTCTATCGTTTCCTTTATACTGCTATATTCTTATATCCATCGTATCTTGCTTCTAGAAAAATATTTTCTATAAATACAATTTGGTACTTTATCTATGGCTCAATGGCTGAAGATATTATATATTGGATATTTTTACTTAAAGTTCCTTATACATGGGCATGGTTTTATCCAGTAATAAATGGAATACCAATACCAGATGTTATAGAAGGGATATTGCTTTTGATAATACTATATCATAAAGGAGTCTTGAATTTATTAAGGAGTATAAAGATCTAGCTTTAGTAATGAATGCTTATACTATGATAAATTAAGATAAAATTAACTAAAAGTGTAATTTTTAATGGTTAAAAGTAATATTCCATAAAAGAATATTAATTTTCCTAAGAAATGCTGTAAAGTTTTAAGTTAGTTATTATTTTATTATTAAAATGGAAACTTTAAGGGAGTTTGAGTCAGACCTTACTATCGATAAGAAGTTTGGTAAACTGAAAATCACATTATATGAGAATAAGTTAGTTTTGGATGATGGAAAAAATAGAGTAGAATATAATTTAAAAAATATTTCTAACGTAAAGTTAAATGAAGGTTTTGGTATAAACTCCATTGTAGCAGACTATGAAGGAAAAAAGATTGAGATTCTCTATTTTACTAACAGAGTAAAAGAAAAACTTGCTGAACTTTATGAAATATTGGCTTCAGTAACTTCTGGAAATTATTTGAAAATGAATAAGATAGAATCTAAAAAGAATCAAAACGTAGTAAGATGGCTTTTGTCTCTAATTTCTCCTTATAAATTTAGAGTATCAATGGGTATTCTTTTCTCTTTATTGCTTGTTATTTTGTCTCTAATTCCACCTTATTTATTAAAAATCTTTATAAATAATGTACTTTTAACCAAAGGAAATTCGTATCTTTTCACTGAAATAATTTTGGTATTGATTGCAGTATATTCATCAGTTGTAGTAATTACAGTTCTTCAGAATTATGCTTTAAACTACCTTGGACAAAAATTATCAAACGAGTTAAGAGTAAGAATATACGAGCATGTAAATAAGTTATCTTTAGGATTTATAGAAAACTTCCAATCTGGTAGAATTCTTTCAAGGATAACCACTGACGTAGGGAATACTCAATGGTTTCTAATTTGGGGAATTCCTACTTTACTGACGAATCTTGTTACAATTATAGGCATAGGCGTAATAGTTTTCTTTATGAATCCGTTTTTAGGCATTTTTGCCATACTACCAATTCCTGCAATAATTATTGGAACTACGATCTATAGGAGAAAATCTAGGTTAAAATATCATAAAGTATGGAGAAGGTCTGCCGATATTACTTCTTTACTGACAGATACTATACCCTCTTCTCTAATAGTAAGATCTTATGCTAATGAAGATTATGAAAATTCAAGGCTAAGAAGACTTACTGAAGAATTATTTTCTTCACAAATGGGAGTAATTAGATTAAATGTTTCTTGGTGGCCGACTTTAGGTTTCATTTTATCATTAACTACGGTTATAATTTGGTTTGTAGGAGGAAAGGAAGTAATAAGCGGAACTTTAGCTTTAGGTACTTTAGTGGCATTTATAACATATTTGAGTATGTTCTATCAGCCTATTCAAAATTTAACTAATGTAATTCCATTCATGCAACAATCTTTTACTTCTGCAGAAAGAATCCTTGAAATAATAGATAGCGAACCTGAAATAAAGGAATCTGACAATCCTAAAAAGATAGATCTCAAGGGAGAGATAACCTTTGACCACGTCTGGTTTGGATACGATCCATTGGCTCCTGTTGTTAAAGACGTAAACTTGAAAATAAGACAGGGAGAAAAAGTAGGCATAGTTGGTCAATCAGGTTCCGGTAAAACTACAATGATAAAGCTTTTACTAAGGTTTTATGATCCTTTGGCTGGAAAAATATTAGTTGATGGTTATGATTTGAAGGATCTTGATATAAAGAACTATAGAAGTCAAATAGGTATAGTTCATGCTGATCCAACCTTGTTATATGGTACAGTAGCTTACAATATAGCGTATGGAAAGCAAAACGCTAGTCCAGAGGAAATAATAGCTGCGGCAATGATGAGTAAAGCCCACGACTTTATTATTAATCTTCCTTTAGCTTACGATACGCATCTTGGAGAAAGAGGTAATAGATTATCAAGTGGGCAAAAACAAATGATAGCTATTGCAAGAGCCTTAATAAAGGAGCCAAAACTTCTAATAATGGATGAACCTACAGCAAACGTTGACAGTATAACAGAAGGGGAAATTATAAAATCTCTAAAAGAAGCAATGCAAGGTAAAACTACAATAATAATAAGTCATAGATTTTCAATTTTGAATTACGTAGATAGAATCATTGTCATGGATAATGGGAAAATCGTAGAAGAAGGAAAGAGAGAAGAACTATTACAGAAAAAAGGAAAATTCTATGAAATATTTAAGGGAGATGGAAATGGTACTAGAGAAATATATAAAGAAACTCAATATAGTTGAAAACTTAAAGGTAATTAAGTTCAATACCGAAGATAACACTGTCGACATATCAGTAAATAACATAGTGTACAATAGGATGAAGATAATTAAACCATTTCCTATATCTTATCCTAATTTTGTCATGTTTACTAATGGTAAAATAATTTTTACGATAAAGAACTATGATAAAGAATTAGAAGATATAATTTCAAAAATCTATTTTATTCCTAAAATTCGAAGAATAGTATCATTAGATACAAGTGGAGACGAGTTTGTGTGGAAAATAGAAACTAATTATGGAGAAACTGAAATAAGGACAAGAGGTAGAACCTCTATAATGAGAATAGAAAATAGAGTAATTATCATAGATACTTCAGACGTAGTCTATGAAATAGAAGATTTCAATAAAATAGATAAAAAAAGTAAAAAACTTATTGAAAACATAATTTAAAAATTAACTTTTCCATGCAGGGTATATTTGACTTAGAGGTATTGCAATGACCCATCCATAACTATTTGATAAATACATAGTTCCGCCAACAATAACTGGATTCATTATTCCTAGCCTACCTCCAACATAATACATTGTCATTATTTTACCGTTATGAGGATTCAAAACATAAACGTTATGCCCAGCAGCTACCCATAATAGACCATGATAGTATGTAGGACTGCCTCTAGGACCTCCTGGATATTCTGGCGGAGTTTGCAAATCTGGAAGTTTAGTTTTCCATAATATTGTGCCGTTTATAGATATAGCATTTACAGTTCCTAAAGATGGGTTTCCGTCGTAAATTACGTTTCCATATATTAATGGCATTCCACCTTTATATGCTGGAGGAATAGGTCCTCTACCTAGATTAACTGCCCATACAGGTTTACCATTGGTAGCATTTAATGCAAACGTTACCATATCAATCATGCCATTAGAGAAATTAGCAATATCATTATCTATTACTAGTCCTGCATTTTGATCTACTGCTGGAGCTACGTCTCCTAATCCGGTGTTTGCACCTACGAAAGGCGATGGCATAGTGGCGTTCCAAACTTCGTCTCCGTTAAATCCATTGACTGCTATTATATATCCGTAAGGAGGAGCTACGTAAGTGAATCCTGCGAGAAATAACGGTGTACCATTAGGCATTACGTAATAATTAACACTGGCCATATTGCCCATTAAGCCAGGGAATCTGTCCATCCATATAACTTGGCCAGTAGTTGCGTTAAGGCCTACAAAACATCCTCCTCCAGTAGTGTAGGCTAATATTCCGTCATATATTGCAGGAGCCGGCATTGCTTCTCCCATAGTGAATCTCATCCATATTAGTTGTCCATTAGTAGCGTTAAATGCATAAACTGCTCCGTTCCTTGCTCTTACTATATCGTTATATTGATGTAATTCGTAATGAACAAATTGAGAGAAAGTGAAACATACTCCTCCTACAGATACGTAAACTACTCCATTCCATACTATTGGATTATTCATGGCCTGTCCTGCTAAACCAGTAGCGTACCATACCATGTTACCCGTTAATGGATTTATTGCTGCTATACTTCCGGGTAAGCTATCTTCAGTAGCAAATAACAAATTATCAGCTAACGTTACACCTAATGGTTCACCGGCCATCTGAGTTTCCATTACCAAAGCTCCCTTAACTCCCATTTGTTGGGCCCAAGGAAGTTGACTAGGAGGAGTTGATAACGGTATAGCTACTCCACCAACATAATTTAACAATGGAATTTGCCAAGCAACACCTGAAGCAATTTCCTCAGATATTGTTTTCACTACTGCATTATGTCCTTGGTTGTAATTTGTAACTGTCCAACTTGACGGAAGCCCTAGATTGGAAGTTGTTGCGTTACCAGGATAATAGGTTACTTCCAGTTTATATGGAAAATAAGTTCCATTGTACTGGGTATACGTAGTCGATATTTCAGTTTCTTGACTTCCAGTAATTATGCTCATTGCTAGATTATGCATAAAAAATACTGAAGATATAGTTAAAATTATTAATACCGGGATTACGAGAAAATATGTTTTCCTCATATTTTAAGATGTCTAATCGAGTACAATAAATAATTCGATTTTATAAGGATATTATTTTAATAATTATTAATAAACTATCTTAATATAACATATTTTTTACCTAGAAATGAGAAGATAATTTTTTAAAATTATAAAAATATTCTTAATTATGGAAAGAATAACCTTAAACACTGATTATTCTGGGCTTTTAAATTTAGAAAAATCGTATAAGGTATATTCTCTAGAGAGCATTGAAAGGAAAAATTGGGGATATGAAGGAACCTTAAAAATTACAAATGAAATTAAGTTCCAATGTGTAATTAAGACTGGTAAAGATTATGTAGATATTTTAGAGACATCTGGAAAATTTTCCATACATATCAATTTTGATAATAGAAATGCAGAAATACATTGCAACGGAATTTCGAATTTTTTAACTAGGACAATTACTTCAAGAATTTCAAGGTTATTATCAGAGTATGGAAAATATTTTCGTAGCTCAAGGAAAAGATCAGTGTTCTTAAAAGATAAGGGAGACACTCTAGTCGATTTAAGAGGAGTATATTGCCCTTATGGAGAAGTCTCCATAATAAATATCTTGAATGGTGTCAAAATAGGAAATTCCATAGAAATTCTTTCTGATTGTGTAGCTGCAAGTAAGGTTTTTCCTAAAATAGCGGAAGAGTTAGGATTTAGATACGAAATATATGATATGGGAGATTATGCATCATATATTTTTATTAGATATAGAAAAACTGATATTAATGAACCAGATTTATGCAAAATTAAAGAAGGAATTAGAGATTATAAATACATAGCATCGCTTTTCATATATTTTAATAAAATTGAAAAAATAGAGCAATATGACGAGTTCTGTAGAGATATTTTAGATTACGATAAAGAATATTTAGCTGTAGTTTCACCTAGAGGGAGATCTTGGTTCTTAATATCTTATATTAACAAAAATATCTTAGCTTCAAGATTAGAATATGAAGGAGTTACATTCTTTGACGATTGTGCATTTACTGTTCTTGATGGTTTAAAAGGTAAATTCAGTGTATATAGACTAATTCACTAGAATTCTGATGTTCCGTTTATGTATATTGTTATTGGTCCAGTATAACTTTTCATTGGCGCTCTAATGTCAAAGCTTAAGTTTATGCTACTGCCGTGGCTTAAAGTTATAGGCAGTGTGGGAGTTGTAGAGACTA
This sequence comes from Acidianus brierleyi, assembly GCF_003201835.2. Lineage (NCBI taxonomy): Archaea > Thermoproteati > Thermoproteota > Thermoprotei > Sulfolobales > Sulfolobaceae > Acidianus > Acidianus brierleyi. The sequence goes on from NZ_CP029289.2 coordinate 2,259,259, forward strand.
AAGTAAATGGCGAAGAAACATTAACGTATGTTATCTCTACTGGTAGTAATCCGTTATTAGAAAACTCTATAGTTATTACGAATGTTTGTCCTCCGTGTACTGATATACTTGTATTGTAAGCTGTTTCGTGTACGTTTTTAAATATACTAAGTGTCGTTCCAACATATTTTATATTAAGTCCAACCACATTTACTGAAAAAAAGTATCCTTGATCGTATAAATAATATAAACTTCCTATAACTATTAATAATACTATGATTCCAACTATTAATCCACTTTTCATTGTTGAATCCTTCTTTGTGTAAAAATAAAAGTTTTTTTAATATTATACTATATTTTGAAATGGATTATTGAGTAAGAAAACGTATATAGAGACTAAATTTTTATCATCAAAAAATTGTGAAACTCTTACTAAAATGTTAGGATCAGTAAGCAATGATGTCAAAGAATTTTTCCATTGAAATAATGTATACCAGGTCTTTTCATCATTATCGTTTTTAATACTAACTACAACACATTTTTGAACAGAATTTATAACCATTTTAGAAGAATCTTTCAAGTATTTTAATTGCATTTTTACTTCAATATCATAGGCTTTAGGTTCTAATCCAGTAACATCTTTGAGTTTTGTAACGATTTCTTTTACACTTTCCGGCGATGTAAGAGAAAAGTTTACTGATGATATCTTTATTTCAATCTCTGGATTATCCTGCGGATAAAGGAATTTAGCTTCAGAAAACCAATCTTCTGGATGCTTAGAAAATACATCCTTAAGGAACTCTATAAACGTTTTCTTGCTCTGAGAAATACTCATTTATAAAATATACAAACAACATTTATAAAACTGTTACGCAATTGTTTGACGTGATTACTAATAATCTTTTAACCAAAGTTTATCATTGTTTATAAACGGAATTAACGTTAGTTTTTCTTTATATAAAAAATTGTATTAGAAAAAAAATCATACTTGCTTCTCATTTAGAATATCTTCCATTATAGTTAACGGTTTACCGTCCTTTTCAATCTCTACCTTAGCAGGAATTATCTCTTTATAGCTTTTTGCACTTTCTGCAATTCTTTCCTCAAAGGAAGGTATTAAGTCATTTTGATAGAATATTCCTATAGGTATTTTTTCTCCCCACTCCATAGATTTTAGAATTCCACTAGCCATTTTAGCGTCCTTCTCTTCGGGCTTTCTTACTATTGGATCCCAGCCTTGTACAGTATCTAACTTGTAAACTCTCTTATCTAGAAACTCTTTTGTCATTATATCGTTATATGTAGGACATGGCTGAAGAACATCTATAAAGCTTAATCCTTGCCTAGAGAATGCAGTTTTCATTAGATCCTTAAGATGTTTTACATCATATGCATATCCTCTAGCAACGAACGTATACCCTGCAGATATTGCCAAAGCTATAGGATTTATATCATCATTAATATTAGGTTTAGGTAACGATTTAGTCTTTAACCCTCTTCTAAGAGTAGGCGAAGCTTGACCTTTAGTTAAACCATAAACTCCATTATCATGAACTATTACAGTTAGGCTAACGTTTCTCCTTCCTATACTAACGAAATGTCCTACTCCTATACCTAGTTGATCTCCGTCTCCAGCGTTTACTATTACTTTTAATGAAGGATTAGAAAGTTTTACTCCTGTGGCAAAAGTTAATGCTCTTCCATGAAGTGTGTGAATCCCAGTAATTGGATATCTAAAGAAATGAGGCGTTTTCCCTGAGCATCCAATTCCTGAAACTATTACTACGTTCTTAGTATCTAAACCAAGTTCAGTTATTGCCAACTGCTCAGCGTTTAGTATTCCAAAATTACCGCAGCCTGGGCACCAATCGTTCCATTCTGGTTTCCAATTATGCTCCACCATTTAATATCACCTCCTTCTTTCCTTTAATAGCCGCCAAAATTCCTTCTTTTACTTCGTCTCTTGCCATTGGCCTACCGTTCCATTTAAGTATATAGTTAGTGGGCTCTAAACCAGTTTTTTCTTTTATAACTTGAGCTGCTTGAGCTTCGTAGTTTCCTTCTATATCTATAATTATTTCTTTTCCAGAGAATAACTTAGTTATAAGGTTCTTAGGGAATGGATTGAACATTCTTAACTCTATCATTTGTACGTCTATTCCTTCATTCTTCAGATCTTCAATTGCGTCCAAAACAGCACCCTTTGGAGAACCCCACGTTACTATAGCAATTTTTGAATCTTCTCCGAAAATTTTGACTCTCTCCTCTTCAGGAATTTCTTTGTCCGCAGTTTCTAGTTTCTTCATTCTTTTCTCATACATCTTTACTCTGTTTTCTGGGTCTTCCGATATGTGCCCCATTTCATTATGTTCGTCTCCAGTATAGAACATAAACCCATCACCTAAGAAAGCTCTGGGTGATATTCCATCATCAGTAAATGAGAATCTATTGTAATTCTGAGATGCAGGAACTATCTTCCCTCTGTCAATTCTTAATTTATCCATCTCTAACTCATCAACGTCTATTATAGAGTATGCATTAGCTAACGCTTTTTCTACTAAATGAACTACTGGAGTCTGATATCTTTCAGCCAAATTGAACGCCCATACTGCATCTTGGAATGCTTCTACGTGATCGCCGGAAGCTATCACTATTCTAGGGAATTCTCCATGTCCAGCATTTAATGCAAATTTAAGATCTGCTTGAGACGTTCTGGTCGGTTGACCAGTTGATGGACCGCCTCTCATATAGAAAGTGACAACAACTGGTGCTTCATTCATTCCAGCCCAACCTATTCCTTCAGCCATTAATGAAAATCCTGGTCCCGAAGTAGCTGTTGCTGCTCTTACCCCAGTTAATGCTGCGCCTGATGCCATATTTATTGCAGCTAATTCGTCTTCTGATTGAACAACAACTATGGCTCTCTTTCTCTTATCCCCAGTTTTTGGATCAATATATAGGACTTCTTGGTGCGCCTCAATGTAAGTACTTTCATCACTAGCTGGTGTTATTGGATAATAACTTTGAAATTCTAATCCTCCATAGATTTTTCCCATAGCTACTGCTGTATTTCCGTCAACTTGAATTCTCTTTTTGGAAAGAGGATGAGCCTCAAGCTTAAACTCTGGAACTATGTCTTTTGTTGCAACATCTACTGCTATAGAATTTAATTTCACAAAAGTGTCCTGTTTAAATGTTCTCTTTATAGAGTTTAGAAGATATTCCTTTGGTAAACCTAAAAGCGCGTAAGATACAGCTATTGCTGCAGTATTTTTAACTCTTTCCGCTACAGAAAGAGGAACCTTTAGTTGAGAAGAAACATCTTTCATGATCCCGTCGTAATCTACTTCTATAAGTTTTAAGTTCCTATCTTTAGCATATTTAAGCACGCCATCAATGTTTTTCTCATAACCTTCAGCTTCAAGTAAATGTGAAATTCTGGAAGATACTTCTGGTTCCATACTTTGAACTTTGTCTATTGATGTTCCTTTTACACCTTTATTGTATATAATTATTTTAGTTACATCACTAAAGTGTTGAAATAATGTTTCAGCATCAAACGAAGCTAATATATCAACTTTATTGGATATGCTTCTAACTCTTTTGTCGCTTATTGTTAAGTTAAAATAACTATGCCTACCCTTAATGTTAGAATAATATTCTCTATTTCCATAAATATAATACCCAGCGGATGCCAAGGCATTGCCAAAAATATTAGCCGATGTATCTACGCCAGCACCTTGTGCTCCACCTATCATCCATGAAATTTTCATAGCTATCAATCTATAATGGTGAATCCTAATATTTAAAATAATCCTAGAAATAAACGAAAGTTTATTATAAAAGTTTAAACATCCAACACTACAATAGTGAAAAAATTAACTTTTATAATTATAGAATATTTATATTAATTAAAATAAATAAGAAAATCAAAAAGCGAATTTAAAGTTGAATAACAAAGATGAAAATCTCGTACCCTCCAGACCCAAAATCACTTCCTTATGTTAACACACTCTTTGCATTTTCTAGCATCTTTTTAACTTTTTCGATATTTACTATGATTTTGTCAACGTTCAATTTACCTTCATGGAATCCCCAAACATGTAAGACGTAAGCCGCATTCCATCCATCTACAATCCAATCACCTAGTTTCTTTGACAAATCGTTAGTGGTACTTACAAGGAGGTACGTGTACCATCTGCCTTCAACATTAGCTTGTTTATATTCTTCAGTTTTAAATTTCTCAGCTAAAGCTTTCACAATTTCTTCTGCTACCTTGTAAGTCTTCTCTGAAGCTCGAATAGGATCGCCTTTCTTTAAGTAATCGTAAGCTTCAGCCATATATTTTTCTGCAATTTCTAACCTTAATCTAATTCCTTCTTGCGGATCTTCCTTAGATATTTCTCTAATTAATAAATCTTCTACGTCAATGCCCTTCTCTCTAGCCTTTTTTATTAGCTCTTCCATAAGTGAATTGAAGTGAGATTAAGTTTATAAGTTAAAGCTAGTAGCGCTTTTTAGGAGATTTCTCTAACTTAAATATTTTTATTCTATTGCATAATTGAATAAATCTTATCCATTCTAGGCGAATATATTTTAGGCTTCACTGTAAATTATTTAACATCTATTCTCTTATATTAAATAATTTTTAACGTTACGTAATACTACAAAGAATTTTAGGAGAAAAGTCTAACCGTACAATCTTATCACTTCTAACTCTTCCAAGGACATTCTTTATATATGATATGTTGGTTAATGAAAAAATCAATTTTTCACTTTATACTTCCACGGTAATTCATGCAACAATAGCTAACGCTAACAACAACGGATATTACGAGAAAACATGAATTGAAAAACAAAATAAGCCCTAGACTTATTAAGGCTAAGAATTAGAACCTTTCTTAGACCTTAAAGTACAAGGTTACATAATAGGATAATAATTTGCAATCAGCTATATTAAATAGTTTTCTTGGCTTTTAGAGTCTAAGGAAGTATAAGAAAATAAAAAATAATTATAGCGTTATTTCTTTCTTCCTAGTACTTTAAATAATGAACTTTCGGAATAGGAAAGTTTGCTCTCAGTATACTTTTTCCAAAGTCTATTGAGAACAGGTTTTCCTGCTAACTGTTCTAAAGTCCATTCTTTTGCAAATTCACCATTCCATATTTTTTCAGCTTCTTCTTCGCTTATTTTCTTTAACATATCATAATATTTTTCAGCTCTAGTAAATTGTCCATATTGACTTGTAGTAGAATGAAACTTCATTTGCTCGAATATTCCTACATCTGCCATTGCCCTAGCAATTTCGGCGAGTTCACCAGAAGCGTAAAGCTCAAGTATTGCAGCTTCTGGAGACGCTCCGTATTTCTCTGTAACTACATCAAAATAAGCCTTAATTGCAGACACTAAAATTGGTGCCCAAGTATGCTCACTTAATAAATCAAGTAAAGCCTCCTCTTCAAATGATGACATTACTGCAACTCCTCCAGGCTTACCTATTGCACCTACTGCAGTAGCTAAAGACTTAGCGTAATCCCAGGCTTTTCCTGAATAATCATTAGAAACTCCTAATAGTACTGGATATCCTTTGTCTTCTTTATGTAGTAGAACTATCCCTTCACCTATCATCCTAGGAGCAACCATTATAACGTCAGTAGTAGATGGTGGTTTTATAAAACCAAAAGCTACGTTATATCCTGAAGCAAAATCTAGGATAAATCCTTCTTTTTTCATAATTATTCCTTCTACACTTTTATAAACCTCAGGAGCTATTTCATCTGGAATTAGCATTAATGCAACGTCTGCTCTTTCAAAAGCTTCTGGAATTTCATAGACTTTGAAACCGTCCTTTTCTGCTTTCTTGTAGTATTCATCCTTTATATTTCCTATAATTACATTTAATCCATTATCTCGCATTATGCTTGCTTGAGCAAAACCTTGATTTCCATATCCTATAACTGCTATATTTTTACCTTTAAGTAGAGAAAAATCTCCTTCAAGAATTAGTTTTCCCATAAAATAAAATAGAGAAAATGATTTAAAAAAGAGGTATCCTATCTTGTAAGGTTATATTTCGCCATAAAAGTCTCTTGTTACTTCCTCTAATGTAATTTTATCTAGATATCGCTTCTAGTGGAGTCCCTGGTTTTATGTTTTTCCCTGTCATAAATATTATAATACTAATTAGAAATCCAATAGCTCCAATTATAATTATATCTCCTGTAATTCCTATTAATCCAATTAACGTTCCATAAATCAACGATGTGATGCCCCAACCTAATTGACCTACCGCAGCAGATAAAACATTAACTGTGCCACGTATTCTAGTAGGTACTGTTTCATTTATATAGTTAATAACATTTGCAAAATTCCCATTTATCCAGAAAGAAGCAAATGAGTACGAAAGTAACAACTGAATAAATATTGGAGGCGATAGTGCAAACCAGATTATTCCTATAAGTGCCAGTAACGTACCAATAGTTCCCCCATATTTTCTTCCTATTAATTCACTTATTGCACCTGCTGTTACATATCCTGGTATAGTTATAAATGAACCTATACTAATTATTGTTCCAGTCTCTACTACAGATAGGTGCAATAGTTCCTCCATATAATACGCTGCCAAAAGAACTAGCGGAACTTGTCCGGCTAGATACAGTGTGTATAATAGGATTGACCTTAAAGTCAGTTTTCTTACGTCTCTCTCGAAAGCTTGCCTATATGGACTTTTCTTTACTTTACTAATATCAGTTATAATTCCCGTTTTTTCATCTATGTTCCCTTTTCTAGCTTTTTTTATTTCTTCGAATCTATCCGATTCTTTTATCCATCTTCTTGCTATAACAATAAGAATCATTGGAATTATTGCCACTAGCCAGATATATGTAAAGCCTAAAGGTTTATATAAAGTAGCAGCTATTAGTCCTGCTATTGCTACACCAAAAGGCCAACCAGATTGTACGAAAGAGTATATTAGTGCCCGCCAACGAGCTGGCATCTCTTCTGTTATTAAGCTAGCTGCAGTAGGTTGTTCATTTTGAGCAAGTGCTTGAGCTCCAACTCTAGTTAAAATAAGCGGAATAAGCCCAGCATAAGTAGCTATTCCAGTTACTCCTGTTAATATGCTTGTGATAAGTAAGGATATTTGATAATAGAGTTTTCTTCCTACTATATCTAAAAAATATCCCGACAAGAATACTCCAATAGCAAGCCCAAATTGAATAGAAGATAGCATTAACCCTACTTGAAAAGAAGTTAATTTTAAGATATTACTTACTGGTCCTAAAAGAAGGCTAAACATATTCCATTCATAAACTACCATTGTCCAGCCTAGCCATGCTGTGATAACAAGAAATATTTTATATTTTACGCTTTTGTTTTTTTGAATTTCCTTTTCTACTTCTAGTACTTTACTATTATCCATTATTTTTTCATTACTGCTTTTCTCCACCATTAAGAGGTTTTTTACTTAAACTATTTAAAAAATAGTTATCTTACAAGTTCGGAGTCCTTTGCCTAGCAACTGATTTATATCAAAAAATCTAATGTGAAATAGATTAATTTTTAGGAGATCAATATTATTAAAATATAATAACCCAAGGTTTAATGCCTAAATAAAAAGTTGCTGTGATGTTAAGTCGATAATGATAGCTATAATTCACAAATACTTCATTATTAAACTTTTAATAGTTATAAAACTCGATTGTCTATTATATTAAGTACATTACTTATGAAGATATTTCTAAGATTATGTTAGTGTTACCTATATAGGCAACTTTAGTTGACATTATGCTTAAAGTTCGACAGAAAGATTTATTACTGAACGCCAGTAAGTTTTTATTTTACTATTTCTCATCTTCCATAATATCTTAATGAATAAGAAGTTTATGAAATTAATACAGAGTAAGAGAAAAACTTTATCGAAACTATCTTGATAATTTATTTCAGATATCTTAATACTAATTATTGAAGTACTTCAATAATTAGTATTAAGTGCTAATTCTATTAGTTTCGTGAAGCAGTATTAGAGATTCGTATATTATTAATGATGAATACAATATTATTTATATTATAACAGATTCTTTATAGGTTCCTTACAAGTATGGACATATTAATAATAGACTTCTCTTTGAATAACTTATTAGCATGTCTGAGCGCTCTAATTCGAATAATGAATCGAATCCCAATAAATCTTCTAGATCTAGACGATATATCATTTATTTAACAATAATAGCACTAGCTGGTTGGAGTATGGCATCATTTGATTTCAATCTATTTACATTAACTCTTCCACTTACATCTAAGGCGTTAAACTTTACTGTGGCCGAAGCAGGAGCTATTTCTGGAATAATATACCTAGGGCAATTTATATCAGTTCTAGTATTTGGACCTTTAATGGATAGATTAGGTAGAAAGGTAATGTTCCAATTAACTCTATTATTTTCTGCAATATTTACTGGCTTCACTGCATTTGTACAGAATTATATACAATTTATTACCTTAAGATTTATTTCGGACGGTAGTGCATTTGCAGAATTGCCTACTGGGCTAACGCTTATAACAGAAGAATCAAAACCAAAAGTAAGAGGAATCTTATACGGATTCGTTCAAGGTGGGTGGCCCTTAGGGGTTTTCTTAGCCTCAGCTATATACTTGATTCTGGTATCGTCTATTGGTTGGAGAGGATTATATTTAGTAGGAGTACTTCCATTAGTTCTTATTTTGATAGGTAGAAGATGGGTAAAAGAAACAGATAGGTTTAATGATCTAAAAAAGGCGCTAAAAGGCGAAGAGCAAACTACACGATTTAAGACCAATCTTCAAAAGGCTAAAGAATTTCCATTTAAACAGTTATTTACTGATAAAAGTATTAGACGACAACTTATTGCGGTTAACTCAGCGTGGATGTTATATACATTTTCCTTCGTTACTACTAATGTAGTTATAACGTTAATTTTTACTTCCTATTATCACTTAACTGCGTCTCAAGCAGCCTCAATTTTATTACTTTCTTCAGCCATAGGATATTTTGCATATCCTATAGCAGGTTGGTATGGACAGAAAATAGGTAGAAGAAATGCATGGGCGTTAAGTAGCATAATTATGCCGCTATTAGCTGCGGTTTTTCTACTTACTGCAAGACCTGGAGACTATTTGTCAGTACTTATACCATATATTCCGCTATATTTCTTTAGTAATGGTACGTTTGCATCGCCTGGCTTTATGTATGTGTCCGAAAGTTTCCCAACGAGAATAAGGGGGACTGCAACTGGATTTACAATGGCATTAATAGCTGCTTCGTATGCTATAGGCGGATTTTTATTTTATGGTGTTCTCACTTTAACTCAAAGTATATATTTGACATGGATAGCACTAGCTATCATACTACCTATAGGTGCATTAAGCATATTAATAGGAAAGAACATACCGCCTAGTGCAGAACTAGAAGAAATATCGTGGTAAAAATGTCTTTTAGGGAATTTTTACACAATAATTTAATTAAAACTAAAATTTTTGATTTAACTCATTTAATATATCATAATATGCCTGTATATCCGACGTCTCCTATAATTTCCATAAATCAAATAAACAGTGTTGCTAAAGATAAATTTTCTTCTAGAGAGATTAAAATGATTACGCATCATGGTACTCATTTTGACGCTCCTAGCCATATGTTAGATCAAGGGAAAAGTGTTGATCAAATAAATCCAAGTATGTTTATTCAAAGATGTGCAATACTGAACTTAAGTTTCCTTAAACCTAAAGAGGAGATTATTTCCAAATATCTCTTACAATTTAAAGATATTATAAGCAGAAATGAGGCAATCTTACTTTATACTGGATGGAGCAAAAAAAGAGGTATAAACTCAGAATATCTTTTTCAATGGCCATATCTAGATATAGAAGGTGCAACGTATTTAGTGTCGTTTAAGAATCTTAAGATAATAGGAACTGACGGATTAAGTATTGCAGGATATGGGAATAGCGCAAATATAATAGATACACATAAAATATTACTTGAAAAAGATATTCTAATAGTAGAAGAGTTAAATTTCAATAATATTTCTACGATTCTTGATCCAGTAAACTATTTAGAAGGAGTTTTTATAGGGCTACCCATGTTAATTAAAGAAGCAGACGGTGCTCCAGCAAGAGTTTTATTTATATTAGAATAAATTTTTTCTATAACTTCTCTCCGTATTTAACAATATTTTCTGGATCATAAGCCGGAATAATTATTCTGCATTCTTCTTGGAGATAATCATATGCTCTTATACATTCATAAATATCTTCTGCTATTCCTATAGGTGTCTTAGTTTCCAGATTTTTAGAAACGAAAGCTGCATCTGTTATACAAATTTTATTATCAAGAATTATAGACATCGAGCTTCGATGATGACATCCAGTCCATTTCAGGAATATATCGCCTATTTTTTGATCATCAGTTAAAACTATTCTATTCCATGCTTCCTCAAAAAGATATTCTCTAACATATTTAGGTAAGTATACGTCTCTATTTAGGAAAGGCGAAGGAGAAGGGTTCACTACATCTTCAAACCAGCCTCTCCTAGAAAAAATCAATTTAGCTTTTTTAAAAAGATCTATATTACCTATAGTATAATCTTGAACTGGTGTGATTATTATTTGAGAAATATCGTCTGGTGTTAAATTAATTTTCTTCAAATGATTTTCAATTTTTTCTTCATCCTTTACACTAAATTTACATCTATCGCTTCCTGCCCATTCTCTCAAGAATTTATTTCTCAATGTGAGATCTCTAGCAAGACCAGTATTTATGAGAGTATAATTGTCTTCACTTTCTACCAAGAAAGAATAGAATGATAGTCTTATCCAAGAATTAAATTCCTTCATCCAAAAAACTTCAGCTCCTGGTACTTCTCCATGCTCACCTACTTTAAACATATAAACTTGTTTAATCATATTGGGAACCTTTCTTTCTAACAAATAAAAACCGTACCATACATGTAAGGATAAAACTATCAATAATCGATAAGAACATATTTTTATCAGATTTTTGTCTTTAAGGTAGAAATTAATCAATTCAATATTTATTCCATTTCTTTACTCTTTTTATCAGTTCTTCCACCTTGAAATCTTCAGTTAAAAATATTTATTCCAGTTTTCTTATGTTTAAAACATTCTTTTTTAAGACATAATCCAAATAGCTTATTTTATTCATGTATAACAATCTTGTTATGGAAGAAGTTCATAAAAATTTTTATAAAGAGATCGAAAAACAAGGAGACTTTATTATATCTCTATATAAAGAATTTATACCCATAAAAGCGTTAGGACCAGAGAACGGAGGCGAAGGTGAATACGAGAGAGCTAAGAAACTTAAGGAAATAATGATGAAATATTTTGATGACGTAAAAGAAATTGATGTTGAAGACGATAGAGTACCCTCAAAGATAAGACCTAATTTAATAGGAACAATAAAGGGAGAGAAAGAAAATACTTTATGGATAATAGCTCACATGGATACTGTACCAGAGGGTGATAGAAGCCTCTGGAAATACGATCCATTCAAAGTTAATGTTGAAGGAGATTACATTTACGGTAGGGGAGTTGAGGACGATGGTCAAGCAATAGTATTAGGAATAGCTTTAGCTAAATTGCTTAAAGAAATGAAAATTAAACCTAAAATGAATTTATCTTTATTAGTTTCTGCAGACGAGGAAACTGGAAGTAAGTACGGAGTGTCTTATTTAGCTAAAAATTATCAACTCTTTAAATCAGAAGACATAATATTAATTCCAGATGCAGGAAATTCAGAAGGATCAATGATAGAGGTTGCAGAAAAGAGCATTCTATGGTTAAGATTTACAGTAATAGGAAAGCAGGCCCATGCTAGCACTCCTGAAAAGGGAATTAATGCTCACTTCCTTGCAATGCTATTGGGAATTAATCTATATAATGAACTCCATGATAAATATAATTCTAAAAATGAGTTATTTGACCCTCCAGTTTCTACATTTGAGATAACTAAAGTTGAGAAGAACGTAGAGAACATTAATACTATACCAGGTAAACATACCTTTTACATGGACTGCAGAATTTTGCCTAAGTACAACATTGATGAAGTTATGAATACTATCAATGAGGTTGTAAAAACGTTTGAAGAGAAAAATAATTGTGAAGTTAAAGTTGAAATAGTAAATAGAGAGGACACTACAAGACCCACAGATGAAAATTCCGAAACAGTAAAGAAATTAAAAGAAGCAATAAAGGCAGTAAAAGGTGTAGATGCTAAGGTATTAGGAATAGGAGGAGGTACTTACGCTAAATACTTAAGATCGTTAGATCTAAATCCAGTAGTTTGGATGACTTGTGATGAAACTGCCCATTCTCCAAATGAATACGTTAGATTGAGTTACATTATTTCAGATTTGAAAACGATAGCGTATATGCTATTGTAGAAATCCTATATTTTTTATATTTTATTAAACAATTCTTTTTAACAAAAAGTTCAATGTAAAGAATATCCTTTTAGGTTAATTGAATAAAATCATTACTGAGATTCGCTATTTCTTTTTCACTAGATGAAAGCGTTTGACACAAAGTCTTTCTATATTTAAAATTCTAATTATCCTATGAATGCATTGGATTTATTAATTCCAATAATTTCACTCTCAGTAGGAATTATTCCATTATTTTTTGTAAAAAGAAATTTCTATTTGTTAATTTTAGCTTTAGGAGCGTATTTCGTGGCTATATTCTCAAAGCAAATAATACAATTATCTTTTTTAGGGTTTTTCCTTACACCTTCATTACCTACATATTTAGCTTACGGTCTACAAACAGCTATACTCGAAACAGGTTTTGCTTATCTTTTTCTTCACTTCAAAAAGAACTTACCTAAAGATATTTCTTACGGTTTTTCATATGGAGTATATCTAGCATTTTTCGAAAACGCTATATTATTAGGTATTCTATATTTACCGTTATATATCAATAATACGTTTGGTTTTCCTAGCAATTTACCTTTAGATACCATTGCATTATCTTATCTATTACCTCATTTTCTTGATAGGGTAAGTTCTCTAATATTTCATACTTATATAGGATTTATGTCGTTTTTAGCTATAAGTACTAAGAAGATAACATATTTCCTATTAGCTATGCCTTTTGGAATGATAGATTCACTAACTGCATGGTGGGATCTTAACCACAAACCAATTTCGTACTTAGAGTTTGCTATCATAATTTTCATAATTAATATTATATCAATATTTATAATGCTATATGCTAAAAATGCGCAAAACAGAGTGTGAGTCCAATTAGTATTAATCATGTTTTTCATGAATTGATTTCCCATATAAGACTAAAAAATGGAAATTATAGTTTTTCAAATTCAGAATATTATGGTATTATTACTTGTCTACCTAAAACTTCACCTTTTTCAAGATCATTTAATGCATAATTAATTTCATCTAATTTTCTTTTTATGATGTAAGGTTTTATGAGTTCTCTTTCAGTTAAATTAACTATTTCTCCTAGTTCATTCATAGTACCATAATTACTCCCTATTAGTTGATATTCCCAAACTACCGAATCAAAAGTAGGTATTCTTAGATTCTTTCCTTCCATTCCTACCTCAATTATTGTGCCTCCACTTTCAAGATTTTTAGAAATGTTTAATGTAGATTCTTCGTTTCCAACAAAATCTATAGCTACAGAAGCTCCATTACCATTAGTTATCTTATCTATTATGCTTTTTAATTCTTCAGGTTTGCTAGGTATTGCTCCTAATTTTTCTATAAGATCGAGTTTTTGCTCTGATCTTGCAACAGCTATTACATTAACATATGGAGCCAAAATCTTAAGTTCTTGCAGTGCATAAATACCTAATCCACCGAAACCATAAAGAATAACAGTAGAGTCAGCACCAAGAAACCTTAGAGACTTCTTAACTGCAGAATACGAAGTTAACCCTGCATCCGCTAAAGGTGCCGCTATTACGGGATCAATATTAATCTTATAAAGAAATTTAAAGCTAGGTACATACATGAATTCTGAAAATCCTCCAAAATAGAACGACTGACCTGGTACAGTCTGATTTCTACATAACATGTATTTTCCTTCTCTGCAATATTTACAAGTTTGATCTCCCCATACTGCGTAAACTATTACCTTATCTCCCTTTTTCAAACCCTTAACTTCTTCTCCTACTTCAACAACAGTTCCAGCGTTTTCATGACCTAATACAAAAGGTAAATTTAAACCAGGTCTAGGTTCTGTTCCTTTCCATATCCTCAAATCAGTTCTGCACATTCCTGCACCTTCTACTTTTATTATTACTCCTTCACCTTTAGCCTCCTGAAGTTTAATATTACCTATTTCAAGAGGCTTACCAAACTCTTTCAAAATAGCTGCTCTACTTTCCATATAGAAAACACTCTAAATATCTTTTTAAGATAATAACCAAACAGGGAAGATCCTATCTTTAATATTTGGAAAGATTTTTGACAAGAGTCATTGTGACGAAAGATGATATTTACTCATTATCAAGAAAATGCTTTACTTATTAAATGCTCTGATGGACAATATTTTCTACTATCTTTCTTAACTATCCAAGACGAATCAATTAATTGATTTAGATAATTATAGATTTCAGAGTCACTAATTTCTATGCCCGTACTTGCCTCTAATGCTCTTTTTATTTCGCTCCAGCTAGCACAGTTAACCAATGTTTTCATGATGGTTAAGTACCTATCTCTCGCTATAGCTCTGATTTTAAGAAAATTATTAAATTCTTCCCTTATTAATCCAATAGCACTATTTATTGTTTTAGTCAACGCTTCATTTAAATCTCTTTTTTGAGAGTAATAATATCCGAAATATGTAAGCCACCCTGGAATTCCTCCTAAATTTTCATAAACTACATCGAAATCGTTAAAAATAATGTTTAATTCCTTAAAACCTAATTTTAGAAACTCCACACTCTTCTCCTTATTAAAAGGATTTAACTCGATCTCATTCATAGCCCTTCCATAGAGAGGAGACCTGGGATTATCCTTCCCCAGATATCTGTACAATAAACCCATTTTTGAACCACTCAATATTATTTTAATTTTCTTTAAATTATCAAAAGAATAAGCAAATGTTGGCAATAAGTTAGCTCCCCTTAGATTTAGTAATTCTTGCGCTTCATCAATAGTTAATATAGCCTTATTTTCCGTCCAATCGTTTAGAGATTCTAATAAGAAAGAAATGTTAACTCTCTCATTACCTCCCCATTTTAGTCTAATCTCGTTTCCCATAACCTTTACTCCTTCTATTCGCTTAAGGAAGTCAATTATATTTGGAAATCTCTTGATCAATCTATTTATCTCTTTTTGTATTTCTAAAATCAAATCTTTATAAGATATATAGCCTATTTCTTCAAACTTCCTTAAGTCTATATAAATATAAGGAAGGTTGAGTTCATTTAGCGTTATATGAATTACTGAAGACTTACCTGTCCTCCTAAGTCCTAGAACTAAAGTTATAGGTGAGGATAAGGACTTAATCTTATCTATCTCCTCCTCTCTATCAAAGAAATCCTTTCTAGATTCTTTAGGTTCTGGATCAAAAATCAACTTCTACCCCCAGAAGTAACTTCTACCCCCAGAAGTTAATAAGCTATGCTAGTTTTTATAATGACAAAATTATTTTAATGCGATAGAGAATTCCATAAGCTTAAATTAGTAGTTCTTAAATTCTTGTCAATTCTTATCTGAAATCATAATAACAAGCTACCAGCTCATAGATTTACCAAAATTAAAAATATTTAAGATACTAGTTAGAGTAGAGGATGAGGTTTATTTATCTGAACAAGGGGTTCAAAGGGGGCGGAAGACTCCACCATGCGGTAGACCCAAAATCTGATTAGTAAAAATAATTTTTATCTATTATTAGTAATTTATGGGAATTTAATGAAAATAAATAATTAATTATATGATAATTTTTATAAATTTCAAAGTACCATATTAGATTTTTTATATTTCTACAAAGATAGAGCGAGGAATGTTATTGTAAATTAGGAAATGATAAGGAAATTGATGATAAAATCTATTTTATTTATATTAATTATTCGATACATTATTCTTAATACTCTTGGTTATGAGTATAATGAAATATATTCCTTCGCTTATGAAGAAAAAATATAAGGTTTAATGTTGAATTTATATTTGTAATATGATTTTGGGTCTACCGGTAAGGGTGGAGATGGATTGCCCCCTTTGTAGTTGCATTTAAATACGTATTTTTCAAATATTCTATTAATGGCAGTCACTGACGGAGTAAGCGTCACTGAGACGCCTTGGTTAAAGCGAGGGTCTATGTGGTACGCCTCTGCTCCATTCGACAGTCCCATATTGGGATACTGTGGGTTCACATTAGTGCTCGGGGTCGGAACGACCCTTAGTGCCTGTGGAGCTGAGACCTCTACCTTTGGCAAGCCTCGGCTTTGAAGCAGGAAGCCATGCCCGTTAGGGCGGAGTAGTTCACACTAAAATATCTATACCGAATCCATATCCATCAAACTCTTTCTCATAAAATACTCCCTTCTTAGGCTTTGGAGGATTTTTCAAGAAATCTTCCATCCACCTATATTTAGTTAAATATTCCGCCATAGGACATACGTATTGGGGACATGAAAATAGAAAGTGTAAATTATACGCAGTTGCAGTATGAGGTATAACTTGAATTCCATACGCCTCTGCCAAACCTTGTACTTTTTTCATTAATGTAATTCCGCCTGACCATAAGGCATCTGGCTGAAGTATTTCTACTCCGGAATCTGCCAAGAGTTTAAACTCCTGAATTCCGTATGCATGCTCTCCAGCTGAAATTGGAGTTCCTAGTTTGGATAATGATTTGTAAGCGCTGTATTCGTCCGGAGGCAAAGGTTCCTCTATCCAGCTTAACTCATATCTTTCCAATCTTTGAAACATTCTTTTAGCGTATTTTAAATTCCATGCCATCCACACGTCCGCCATTAATTCAACGTCATATCCTATAACGTCTCTTACAGCTTTGACCAGGTCCTCGTTCTTCTGCATACCAGCAGGCCCGTCTATAGGACTACAGCAGAATCTCATTTTCATGGCTTTATATCCCTCGTTAAGATATTCTTCGGCTTCCTTCTGCAATTCCTTAATATTAGTAGGATGGAGATGACTAGCATAAGCAGGTATAATTTCGGCTGTTGGACCTCCTAAAATTTTATACACAGGTTTTCTCATTTCCTTACCTTTTAGATCCCATAGCATTAGGTCGATAGAGCTTATTGCCATCATTATTATCCCTTTTCTTCCAAAAGGTAAAGTAGTTCGATAAAGGAAATCGTATATTTTTTCGGTCTCATCAGTATCTTTACCTATTATGCTGTTCTTCAATTTTAGTATAATATCTCCAACTAGGTCACTAACTTCTATTATGCTTTCTCCGTTTTCTCCTATCATTTTTACGAAAGATGTAGTATTATAACCTGCGGCTTCTAAAGGATTCGTTTTCTGAATTTCAGGATAAAAATCAGTAGGTTTAGTGTAAGGATATGCCTCAAGGTTAGGTCTATAATTAGATTTTACGATTTTTATGTCTAGTATTTTCATAAAAAATATTTCTAGACAAAGGGTAAATCTCAGTATCCAAACATATTCGGTTACACTAAATTACCGAAAACTCAACATAAATTTATCTTTCAACTAAAATATAAATCACCGTCTTTTCATGATTTTAATTCTAGAAACATATATTTAATGAGAATTGTTGAAGATAAGGACGGAGAAAGATTTCTGGAATTTGAAAGCAAGGAGGATTTGGAAGAGTTTAGGAAAATGCTAATTGAAGCTTATTATGAACTTAATCCCGACCGTAAACGTCCTTATGAAACCCAATCTCCCAAATGAAAACTACACAATTTTTTGGATCTACGCTGTAAAGTATCCTTATATCCCCTGTAACTTCTATGGAGAACGTAGGATTACCGTATTTATCTAACTTATTCTTCAACTTTTCTCTAGCGTATTTGAAAGGATTTTCCTGTAATATCTCCAGTTTATCTACTATTGACATTAATATCTCTAAATTTGAAAATCTCCTAACTACAAGGCTAAGTAAATCACCTTCGCTCTTAACATCCCTCATCAAGAACCTTACATCCCACTTCTCGCAAGCAACTTAAAGAGAAAAGGAAAACATATTTAAAAATCTTTCTAATCATTTATTATCTCGTTATGAATAATAGTTGTAATAATGATAATAGTGATAGTAGTGAATCATATGCGTTACTGTAAATAACATTATAGCGTTATTTCAACATTTTTAATAAAAATGACGAAATTAGGTTTGGAAGAGATAAAATTCTATCAGAGGAGTAAAAAATCATAGAATGCTTCAATATGAATACTTGAAGTGAGTAAAAAGAGAATTCAGCAGTAGTTTCAGTAAGTTTTTGTTCTATCATTTTCATTTTTAGACTCTTAACGACTAAGAACTTTATGAGATCACTAATGCTGCATACTTTATCCTAATAAGTCTGAAAGATCATCACTATGAGCTTAACCCTCTGGCAAGATAAAGCCTTGAAGCAGAAAGTCACGTCCGTTAGGGCGTGGTACTTCACCGTTAAAGCAATATCGTAATCTAGATTAAAAGTCATGTAGAAACAGTCTTTCACTAACTTAGTCTGCTTATTATAGTAAAAATTAAGTATGCATTAATTCTCCAATCTCTTTTTCTGCAATCCTGTAATGCTCCTCAATTTCATCGTCCCAATAGTTCTTGAAAAATTCTTTTATTATAGTCATGATTTCCTTAGATAACTGAATGATGTCCCTTATTGCTTCACTTCTGTCTGAATAATCGCTGGCGCCCTTATAGAGTCCATTATAGGAATATCTGTGCAACTCTAATGCTGTGGATGTTAAGTGGTTTACTTTAAATCCAAGTTCCTCAAGCCTTTGAGAAATACCTTTTAATCCAGTAGTTGGGGCAAGAAAGCCGGTCTTATAATACCATTCCTTTTCCTTTTCGTTTCTAGGCATCTTTTCCAAGTTTATAACTGCTAATGCACTTATAATGGCCTTCCAAGATAAGAACACTTTGCTTGCAGAATTTCTACTAAATCCTTCCTTAAGTAGTTTTAATCCTAACGTTAACTCGTCTAAACTCTCTATTATCCGTATTTTTACGTAAGCGTCTTTGTGTTTCTCAATCGTAGGTATTTTAGATTCCATACTTATCCATTACCTAGAAAATTAAAAAAGAATGAAATCTTTAATGTCCATTATAGTAGGGAAAATCCTAAAACTATTATTCGTGATCTCGTGAAGTTAAGGGCTGGTTATTGGTATTGAATATTATGAAATTCTATGAAGTTTTAAGCTCATTATCATTAAGACTAGAATGGATAATTCAGAAATCCTCTAAAGAATCGTTAACAGTCTTCAAGATCTTCTTTAACGCCTTCCTCAATATTTCATTAAAAGAAGATTTAGTTATTCCAATATTTCTAGCAACATTATCTATATTATTCTTCTTAGGATATTCAAATAAACCTTCCTTATATGCTATTTTTAAAATTTCAGCTTCTCTTGGAGTTAAAATCGAAAAATCCTTAAATTCATATTTAGATAGAATATCCGGCATTTTAGTTTTCCTCACATTTAAATCTAAAACCTTACCGTGCATTTCCATGTACCTCCTCATTCCGTCAATACCGTACTCTTGAGTAAAAAGAATTGACCAGAATTCCTTACCTTCATAGTACAGAGATGTATCGGCTATTGCACCTAAAGTATACGCAGTAGCCCTTATAGTATCCCTTAAATCACCTATTACCCCTAACTTAAGTATTTTAGGATATCCGTCATTTATAGGATAAAGAAAAAGCACTCTTTTTATTTTCCAGTGTGACCTTAAAACTTTTTGAAGTGTTTTAAGTACATCCTTAGAGGATACTCTAACCGTAGAAACTTCCACTTCTCCCTCGGAAGAAAGGAAACTATTGAAGGGAGAAATTTGCAGATGGAATTTATCTACATCCATAAACTTAGATGTCCAATCACTTTCATGAACGTAGTGCGCAGTTAGTTCATAAAACGTTAAACTATTTTCCATAATATTCTTTATTATGGATAAGATAAAATATTTTACCGCTTTAAATGTTAGAATAAGTAGAAATAGTATAAACATTCAAGTAAAGTAAATTTAGAAGAAAATTCTTTTAATTTATATAAATATTATATATAAATTGATAAAAGATAAGAAAAGATCGTGTGTAAAGTAGAAATTAACTTATGATAAAATTTCCTCTTCCTTCATCAGTAACTCTTCTACATTGAATTCCCATTTTTTATTAAAATGCTCATATGGTATCGATGCTGTCAAAGAATATTCAAAGGGTGGAAATAAAGGATGTATTGTAAAGGATATTTTACTATCCTTCTGAATTCTTGTAATAAATTCTAGTATTTTATAAAGCATATGAGACTGTGCTACTAGAGTAGCTTTAGAAGTATTATCACTTAAATGTGAAATACTTATTAAAGTTGGTATTCTAGACAACGCATTATCTACTTCCTCGTCACTGTCATAAATTAAACTCATCTTAAAATCAAATTTTCCTAGAAAGACATGATACGCAGAAATTAATCCTCTTCCTACTACATGGGCTTGATAATGATATAATACTTCTTTAAACGGTATTCCTAGTGATGATGAAATGTCCTTTAATGTAAAATCGTTTTGTTCTTGTTTCTTTCCTAGAATTTTTATATCTATTTCGTCTGGTTTAAAATTATCCGACAAATCTGGTAATTCAAATGGTTGTCTTGGATTTTTTATGAAATCTTCAGAAAATTTTCCTTTTTCAAAATCGAAAGTAGAATAATCTATTGGATAAACTTGTTTCTCTTCTTCTTCATACAATTCGTAATAATGTATTAAACCTATATCAACTAGATATTCTAATCCTCTTATGAAGTCAGCGTTTTTAGAGTACATTATTCCTATAATGTATTTTTTATCATTTAACATGTCTCTATTTATAGCTACAGTTATTCCATTAAAGGCCTCGTATAGTTTTAATAAATCAATATTTTTTGAGAAATATACTTCGACATAATATCTTTTAAGATTTAATTTATCTGCTCTTTCTATAGGATATGGCAACATTTTGTATTTTTCTTTCAAATTTTCTATTATTTTTGTAGCTTCCTTTATTCCACTCAGTGCTGTTATCAATTTCGGTGAAAGATCACCAAATCTTTGAACATAGTAAAGAACTTTAGAAATTTCTGATTGTTGTTGAAGAATCTGCACAATAAAAAATTTAAAGATATTTATAAAAAGACTTCTATATAAAAATTAAAAACTTTTTAACCACATGATCCTGCAGGGGCTTTACTTACTTCAGCATGAACTCCATGTAATGCTAAAAGCATTGTTGCTAGCATTCCTATTAATGCTATATATCTTATAATGTTTTGGTTTAGAACGAAATTTGCTTTCATTTTAATCAAGATTTTACATCCTTCAACCTACTGATAAGCATTACTCAATAAATTTTAGATAAAAATTAACTTTAAAGGTTAATGAAAACAACTATCTAAAAAGTTTTCAAGTTAAGATAATTAAAATTTAACAATAATAGTATAGCATTAAATCTTTAATTCGCGTATTACGTTTGGTTTATTTTTAAGTACATATTCTCCTTCTTCTGCCTATATTTTCTCTTTTCATCAATTTATATTTATCACGTCAGAGTTTATGCTTTTGTATTTTGATTTTAACAGCGTTTACCATGACTTTTCATAATTTTTTTACAATGTTTTATCATCAACTTAATATAATTTATTCTATCTAAATTTTCTTATTAAAAATTATATTATAGAAAGTATCTCATTTAACTCATATACATAAATACTCTCTTTTCCAAAAAATCCAGAACTTTTTTCTCGTGTTCAGTCATTAAATTTTCAGCTTTTTCAGGATTCTTCTCTTTAATAGCAGTAAATATTAGATAATGTTCATTATATTCATCTCTTCTTCTTTCAAAACTAGTAAAGAGTGAAGTTCTTACGATCTTTAATTTGACCCTTATGTCTATCAAACAAGAACGTAAATACGTATTTTTTGTTGCGTCTGCAATTGCCTCATGAAAGGCACCATTTAAATCCGCTAAAACTAATGCGTCTGGGTTTTCTTTAGCAGTTTCTTCTTTTACTTTAGAAAGTATACTCTCCATTTTTTCTATGTCTTTCTCGTCAGCTCTCAGTGAAGCTAATCTTGCAGCTAATCCTTCTAAAGGTATTCTTAATTCGTATAACATTCTTGCCTCTTCTGCAGTAATGTAAACTACTGAATATGATTTGTTATCCTTTTTTATTATTCCTTCAGACAATAACATTCTTAGTGCTTCTCTTACTGGCGTTCTACTCATGTTAAGATCTTTACATAATTGGTCTTCAGTTAGTCTTTGCCCTTGTCTGTATTTTCCTTTAACAATGCTATTGAGGATTTCGTTATAGGCGTTTTCTGTCAGATTATTCATTACTAATGATTTTTAATCATGCTTTATTAATTTATCTTCTAAATCACTAAAATGTAGAATTCTAATTTTATTTATATAAGGATATTTGACTAGTGCTTCCTCGTTGATTTCTACATTTTCTGGAGGTTTTACATATCCGTTTTTAAAAACGGGAACTGAGAAAAGATCTTCAGGAAAGTCTGCTATTGGATATTCAACTATCTCCATTTCCCTAGCTAGAGCTAAATTAAGTACGTAAATTAGAGAAACTGGAGATCTATCTGGACGATCATGAGGTGCTACTTTAACGTTATATGAAGACGCTAGTTCAAGAATTTTTAAAAATTTGCTTACTCCGCCTATTTTTGCTATGTCTGGCTGGAGATAAGAAATTCCTGATTCTAAAAGTTTCTTAAAACCGTATACTGTATATTCATTTTCTCCTGCAGCTATGGGTACTGGAGAAACTTTTGTTAATTTTTCTAGAGATGAATAATCGTTAGGTGGCCATAAAGGTTCTTCTATCCATTCTATTTCATATTTAGAAATTTTTTCTGAAAAATCTTTAGCCTTATTTAGATCGAAAGGAGAATTAAGATCTATAGCTATCTTTAATTCCTTGTATTTCTCTCTAATTTTCTTTACAGTTTCAAGAATTGTAGATGGAGACTGATGAAGTTTAATAAAATCAAAACCTTTTTCTTTAGATATTTCTACCGCCTTTATTACGTCTTCAATTTTAGAGAACCTTGGAAAACTGCCGTAGACTTTTACTACACTTTTGCTTTTACCTCCAAAAAGTTCTGCAAGTGGAACCTTCATTCTCCTGCTTTTCAACCCCCATAACGCCATTTCCACTGAGCTAATTGCTCCTGTTACAACTCCGCAATTTCCTGCACTGAACATTATCTTTTCGAGTAAGTTTTCCAATTCGTAAGGAGAATTGATTTCATTCTCTTCAAGAAACGGTTTTATCAGTTCACTTATTACTGAGGAGTATGCCCCTATTATACCGCTCCCAGCAACTAATGTTTCTCCCCAACCGAATTCTCCATCTTCAACTTTTACATATAATTGAACTGCCCACTGGTCTATCCAATCAGAAGGTGGATTTGTAATAAAAGGTATGGATAAAGAAAAAACGTTTACTTTCATTTTTATGCACTTATATATAGTTTAATTGGAGAGAATTCGTCGTGCTGTAGAACCTCAGCTCTTGTTAATCTTCCATTTAGAACTCTAAGCATATATTGGTATACTCTTTCTCCAGCTTCCTCTAGGGATATCTTTAAATCCAATAAATCTGAAACGTCGACGTCAATGTGTTCAGCCATCTGAGCTGCAGTCTTAGGATTAGCAGTTATCTTTATTACTGGGATAATAGGGTTTCCTACTATGTTACCTTGACCAGTAGTAAATAAGTGAACTACGGAACCCTTAGCTGCAAAGAGCGTTACTGCTTCTGCCGCTGCTGAAGACGTATTAACGAAGCATAAAGTTCCTTCCTTGCCTTTATTTAAAGGATCTAGATAATCAAGAACGCAATTGACTTTCCTATGTCCTAATTTTTGAATATTTCCTAAAGCTTTCTCTTCAATAGTTGAGAGTCCTCCTTTTATGTTACCTTGAGTAGGCTGAGAGCCTAACAAATCTGCACCTTCTCTCTCTATTGTGTTATCATAGTCTTTAAAAATCTTCATGAATTTCTCTCTTAATACGTCATTAGCCATTTTTTCTGCAACTATATCTTCGGCTCCAGTAAGTTCTGAAGTTTCACCGAACATTACAGTAGCACCTTGGTCTACCATTTTATCTACAACAACACCTACTGATGGATTTGAAGCTAATCCTGAAGTTGTATCAGATTCTCCGCATTTAATGCTCATGACTATTGACGATATGTCTACCTCAGTTCTATGTTTTTCACTTGCGTCTTGAACCATCTCTAAAGCTTTTCTTGATGCCTTTTCTATTGTTCTTAAGTCTCCATTTCCTTCAATAGGAAATACTTCTACTGGCTTTCCAGTCTTTGCAATCTCATCTGCTACCTTGTTTGCCCAATTTTCCTCTATACCTATTACTATTGCTCCTGCAACGTTTGGATTAGCTCCAGTTCCAGAAAGTATATGGAAGAATAGATCCAGGTCTCTGCCGAACTGTAATCTACCGTACGGATGAGGAATGACAGTAGTTCCTCTTATCAACTTTGAGACTCCTATTGCTGCGGAGTTTGATAAGTCGTCTAAAGGTAAAATAAGTACGTGATTCCTTACTCCTACTGCCCCGTTTTCTCTAACGTATCCTTTTATTGTGTTCATTTACCCCACCTCAAGGATTTTATATTATGAACATGTACATGTTCTCCTTTTATTATATCTTTAGTTGCTTCCCCTATGGCTCTTCCGTATTTAAGAACTTTATCGCCTTTCTTTATATCTCTTAGAGCTATTTTGTGACCAAGAGGAATGTCTTCTTCGCTTTTAACTAAAATATAAGACGACGGATTCTCTAAATATGCGCATATTACTTCTTCTCCTTTCCTTACGTCAGTAGTAGCTACGCAGACGTCGTCATTTTTAGAGTGAATTAAACCTTTTGGCATAATTATGAATATGATCACTACTTAATATATTTTTATTATATATCTTATGGTATACATTAGAATCTTACTAGATAAGTTATACACTTAATATTTAATGATTTACATAGAAATAAAATTTTAAGAAAATGTATTTATATGAGATAATTATAATTTACTATAATTTAAGTAAAAAGTCTTAGACTAATATCGATATTTTATTCCATAAACTCATTTTCAAAATTTTATAAATATATATAAGAATCAAATACAAAAAATAGATATACCAGATTGTATACTATAGTGTATTAGAGAATATGGATTGGGAAACCTTAAAGGAAAAGCTATTTTCCGAAATGAACTCAATGAAATCAAAACCATTTCACTATAGGATGTTATTGCTGACGGGAGGAGGAATATTCGTTGATGGTTATAATATAATAATTATATCGTTTGGATTAGCTGGAATACAGGAAGCTTTTCATCCTTCAGCCTATTTATTAGGTTTTATAGGATTATCTGTAATAATTGGAAATTTAATTGGGGCACTTATAGCAGGATACGTAGTAGACAAAGTAGGAAGAAAAACAATATTTATTTTGGATTTAATATTTTTTGTTGGTTTTGCCATTTTATCTGGATTAGTAACTAATTCGTATGAATTGTTAATAGCAAGAATTCTGGTAGGGTTGGGCATAGGCTTAGATTATCCTATAGCTACTTCTTATCTTAGTGAATTCTCTCCAGTAAAACCTAGAGGAAAATATCTTGTCATGAATATAACTTTCTTTAATATAGCGGGTATTGTTGCCACACCTGTAGCATATTGGCTCTTAGGTTTCGGAGAACTAGTAGCATGGAGATACATGCTAATGTCCGCTGCAATTCCTGCATTAATAGTACTATTAGCTAGACTGGGAACACCTGAAAGCCCAAGATGGTTATTAACAAAAGGTAGGAAAGAAGAAGCTAGGAGAGTAATAGAGGAAGTTATAGGGAAACCGTTGGATACTGATGCAGTAGAGCTATTGGAAAACACTGAAATAACTCCAGAACATTCGACTTATTATAAAGAATTATTAACAAAACACACGAGAGACGCCATATTTATAGGAGTTTTCTATTTCCTTTTCGCTATAGCATTTCTAGGAACTTCAATATTCGGTCCAGAATTTGAAAGTGGACTTCACTTGCCTGGTGAAATAAGTAGTATGATTTTCTGGTCGCTATTTGTGGTTGGAGATATTATATGCATTCTTTCTATAGACAGAATAGGCAGGAGGTCAGTTACATTGATAGGCTGGGCAGGTATGTCAGCAATGATGTTAGCACTCATATTATTACCTAAAAGTTACTATATAGGACTAGAGCTGGCATTTACATTATTTGCTATGTTCCAAGGTATTGGGCCAGGTAGTACTCACATGGTATACTCTCCAGAATTATTTCCTACTAGAATAAGGGCGACTGCAGAAGGATGGAAGCAGGGAGTTGGAAGATTAGGTGGAGTCTTAACTGGTGTGTTTTTCCCAGCTATTTCTCTTGACGATAAGCTATACATAATATTTGCCGCATCTGCGTTGGGTCTTATATGGTCTTTAGCGTTAGCTAAGGAAACTAAAGGTAAGAGTTTAGAAGAAATCTCAGAGAAAGCTAAAATAGAAGAAGACAAAACTAGCATAAAGAGAACAACTGAAAGGTTTTAATTTTTTATAAATTGATATTTTTTATATTTTACGCTTTATTAATCCCTATATAAAAATATTTTATAATTTCGTACAGAATATCAGTTTATGAAAATAAAAAAATTTTTACTTAATTTTTATTTTCATAGTCCATTTTCGATCTTATTTCAGGTTTAATATTTTCCTTAACGTACTGTCTTTGTATAGTTAATCCTTTTTCAAACACCTTTGACATATCTTCTAATGACACTCCCTTAGTCTCTGGTAAGAATAGATATACTATTATAAGTGCCATTATAGATAATATAAGTTCTAATCCGAAAAATGAGTAGACTCCGAATGTTGCTTTCCAGTACGGGAAAATAAATATTATTACAAAATTTCCGAACCAGTCTAATGCTGCTAATATTCCAGCTCCCCTTCCTCTTACTTCTGTTGGTATTGTCTCACCTTGCAAAACCCATCCTACTCCACCTACACCTACATGGAAGAATAGCAGAAATAATGTCATAGCTGTGAAAACTAGAGCTACTCCTGCAAATACTATGCCAGATGTAAAAGCTCTAAGACCTATTAGCATAATAGCTAAAGATCCAGCTAATCCTCCATATCCTAGAATTCCTAGCCTTCTTCTTCCCCATTTGTCTATAAGATAAAACGAAATTCCATATTCTACGGCCCCCAAAGATTCTGAAATCGCAGTGTTGAGTATAGCTCTAGATCCAGTTAATCCTAGATATTTGTATATAGTAGGACCATAATATAATATTACATTAACTCCTGTTATCTGCTGAAATATTAGCCATAAACCAACTAAGATTATAGCGGTTTTAATGGGTCTACTACTAAATATTTCTTTAAATGATAATTCCTTGGAAGGAGTAGCTATTTGTTCGTCCTCTGCTATATTAACTCCGAATTTTCTTAGAACGTTCTTTGCTTTTTCTTCCATTCCGTTAAGTAATAGCCATCTAGGACTTTCAGGCAAGAATGCTCTTAAAGCTACTAAGATTACTGCTGGAATTACTCCAAGGCCAAGCATAAGTCTCCAATTAGCTGAAAAAGAAAGTATGTATCCTGCCCAGAATGCTGCTGTTATCCCAGAAAATATCATTAATTGTTGAGTTATTGCTAGTCTTCCTCTCCATTTCTTAGGTGAAAATTCGGCAATATACGCTGTTGCTATTGCAGTATCTGCGCCTATAGCGAAACCTACCAAACTTCTCCATAGGATGAGAAGAAATGACGTTGTAGCTATTGCAGAAAGCAGAGCAAAAACTGCATACATTGCACCGTCAGCGACGAGTAAGGATTTTCTTCCGTATTTGTCCGTTATAGGTCCTGCTGCCAGTGCGCCTATTCCGGCTAACAGTGACGTTCCTGCTGTTAATATTGCAACTTCCCCTGAAGTTAGATGAAAAAGTGGAGTTACGTATACTAACGCACTTCCTATTATTCCAGTATCATATCCGAATAGGAATCCTCCTAGTGCTCCTATTATAGTTGCTAAAATATGCAATCCTCTAACTTTATCACTATCCAGTCTTTTTACTACCTCTTCATATGGAACTATCATGATCTATATCTAAAAATTATTGTATACTTTTACGTATATAAGGTTTAATGGTATACCTTGATTTTAAATATTAAATGTCAATTGATTAAATCTTTATAGTTAATATGCTGATTAAATGAATATTAGATATTATTTGTAAGAATTCCTTTATGATTTTGGGAACATGTAGTATTTTGTTGCGTATACATTGCAATAAAAATATTTAATATTCCTCAACTTCTTTATTCTCCGATAGACATGGAAATATCTCTTAAAGGTAAGACATGTTTAATTACAGGAGGTACACATGGAATAGGATTAACTACTGCAAAGTTATTTTCTGAATTAGGTGCAAAAGTAGTAGCTTTAGGAAGGAATATAGAGGAAAGCAAAAGTATCCATTTTGTTAAAGTAGATCTAACTTCAAGAGATCAGCTTCTATCCTTTATAGAATGGTATAAAAAGGAAATAGGAAAAGTCGATTGCCTAATAAACAACGCTTCGGTAAATTCTAGGTACTCAATATTGAACGTTACGTTAGAGGAATGGGATAAAATGATAGCTTTAGAACTTACAGCACCCATGTTACTTTCGAAAATGGCATCTGAAATCATGATAAAAAATGGCGTTAAAGGTAAAATAATAAACGTTGCTGCAATACAAGCTCATTATCCATTACCTGAATCTTTACCTTATGTTACAGTTAAAGGAGGTCTTATATCGATGACAAGAAGCCTTGCAGTAGATTTAGGTAAATACGGAATTCAAGTGATTACTGTAGTACCTGGGCCGATATATACTAAAGGAGACGAAGTTCCAGAAAATTTAGATAAAAATGCAGCAACACTTCTTGGAAGAATGGGTAGACCACAAGAAGTTGCTAATTTGCTAGCGTTTTTAGTTTCAGATTATAATACATTTATAACTGGAAGCGAGATATTCATAGACGGAGGAAGGATAATAAGTAGAAAGCCAGATCCTGAAGAAATCTCTTCAGGCGCAGTATAATTTTGAAGTTATCATCAACTGTAAAGTTTTATTATTTGTGAATACATAATTGTATACATGCTTACTATTATAGGAAATGAAAGAGTTGATTCTAATGAAAAGATAGCTGTTAGAAATCCTGCAAACGGAGAAATTATAGATTACGTTCCTTCATTATCGAGAGATGAAGTAAGGAAAGCAATAGATATAGCTTTTGATAGTTTTTCAAAACTTAATTCAATTACTCCTGCAAAGAGATCAAAGGCATTAATGGAGACTGCGTCAATCATTAGAGAAAATGCTAACGACTTAGCTGTAACTATGACTAAAGAAACTGGTAGGCCTATAAAAAGTTCTAGAGCAGAAATAGAAAGAACGGCACAAATATTTGAGTTGGCTTCCTCAGAGTTGAGAAGAGCTTTAGAAGGAGAATTTGTTCCATTGGATCTTTATGATTTTCCGGCAGGAAATGAAAAAAGAATTGCTTTCATTAAGAGAGAGCCAATAGGCGTGGTTGGGGCTATAACTCCTTTCAATTTCCCTGCTGCTAGTTTTGCACATAAGGTAGCTCCTGCACTGGCTGTAGGCAATACTGTAGTATTTAAGCCTTCCTCTCTTACTCCATTAACTCAGATAAAACTTGCAGAAATAGTTTCCAAAAAGTTTCCTGTAGGAAGTGTAAATGTAATTACTGGAAGTTCTGAAATGATAGGGGAGGAATTTATTTCTAATGATAAAGTTTCACTCATTACTTTTACAGGATCTGTTAATGTGGGATTAGATTTGGCAAGTAAGGCAGTAAAGAACGGTAAGAGAGTCATAATGGAATTAGGAGGGAGTGATGCTATGATAGTTCTTGAAGATGCTGATATTGATAAGGCAGTTAAAGCCGCATTAGTGGGTAGGTTTGACTTTGCTGGACAGTTCTGTAATGCTACAAAAAGAGTAATAGTTAGGCAAGAAATTGAGAAAGATTTTAGCGATAAATTAAGATCAGAGCTACAGAAATATAAGGCAGGAGATCCTATGGATGAAAGCGTTGATATACCTCCATTAATATCTGAGCAAGCAGTCATGAGAATGAGAGAGTTTTTGAATGATGCAATAAAGGAGGGTGGAGAGAAAATTTTTGAAGGTAAGGTTCCAGAGAAAGGTTACTATTTTCCACCAGTTGTTGTAAAGTTACAACCTACAAGTAGATCAAGAATATTAAGAGAGGAAGTTTTTGGTCCTATCCTTCCAATAGTTCCTGTAAAAAGTGATGATGAAGCAATAAACATTGCTAACTCGACGCAATATGGTCTTGATGCTTCAATATTCTCTTCCAATTTCTCGAGAGCATATGAAATTGCTTCTAAATTGAGGGCTGGAACAATCATCATAAACGATACTACGAGACTTAGATGGGATAATTTACCTTTTGGAGGTATGTTAAAAAGCGGAATAGGAAGAGAGAGCGTTATTAATACTATGATGGAAATGACTGAGACAAAGCTAATGGTTTATTCGAGGTGATAATTATGAAAATAAAAGACGTTAAAGTCTATTTAGTAAATGCTGTATGGAGAAATTTTGTAATAGTTAAGATAGATACTGACGAAGGAATAACGGGATATGGAGAAGGCACAATGGGAGATTTTGAGAAAACTGTAGAATCTGCAGTATATGATTTCAAGCCATTTCTTATAGGTAAAGAAGTAAATGTTCAGGAAATTTACAATTTCCTTTATAGGCATTTCTTTTGGAGAGGAGGAGAAATATTAATGACAGCAATAAGTGCAATAGAACAAGCTTTGTGGGACATTTTAGGTAAGAGTGTTAATAAACCAGTTTATGATTTATTAGGAGGAAAGGCTAAGGATTCTGTTAGAGTTTACGCTAATGGTTTCATATCTGGAGATAGGACTCCAGAAGAATTTGCTAACGCGGTTAGAAAAGTTATAGATAACGGTTTTAACGCAGTAAAATTTGATCCTTTTGGTTCTGCAGGTCCTCAAATAACTGGGGAAGATTTAGAAAAGGCAAAGAGTAGATTAAAAGCCATTAGAGACTCCGTAGGATATTCTGTAGATATAATGCTCGATGCGCATGGTAGGTTTAACACGGCTTCTGCTGTTAAAGTTGCTAATGAGATATCTAAATACGAACCATTTTGGCTAGAAGAACCGGTACCAGAAGAGGACATAAGGGCACTGAAATATGTAAAAGAAAGATCTCCAGTTACTATAGCCAGCGGGGAAAGGATAGTTAATAAGTATAGGTACAGAGAATTTCTCGAGGAAAGAGCTGCAGATATAATTCAGCCTGATGTGTGTCACGTAGGAGGTATATGGGCTCTAAGGGAAGTGGGCTCAATGGCTGAAACTTATTATACATCTGTAGCACCTCATAATCCTAATGGTCCAATAGCTACAGCCGCTACATTAAACCTAATGCTTAATATGAACAATTCTCTGATAATGGAATTCTGGGTTGATGCAGACACTGTAAGAAGATCTATATTAAAAGAATACTTTAATGTGAAAAACTCCTATATATATCCATCAAATAAACCAGGTTTAGGAATAGAAGTTAATGAAGAAGCTCTAGAAAGATATCCATATAAAAAGCTTCATCTAGAATATTTTAGCAAGGATTACAAATATTATGGAGACGTCAAAGACAGAAGTACATAATAAATATAATTTATTTGAATTTTAACTAATAAAGTTTAAAGTTTTAAGCCAAAATATCTCTTATGGAACTTAATTTTGCAGAAATTATCCTAGAAAATAGGCCTTCTCCATTTTGGAATATATTAAAGCAAATAGGCGTAAATAAGGCGGTTGGAGTATTGCCAAGAAGTTACAAGGATTGGAGACAAGAGTTAGAGGAAAATCCTTGGGATTATGGATCTTTAATGAAATACAAAAATATGCTTGAAGATAACGGATTAGAATTAGTTGCTATTGAAGATAATCCGCCAATGGATGGAATAAGGTACGGAATTCAAAAGCTCAAAGAGGAACAGTTAGAATATGTTTCTCATATGCTAGAGAATATGGGAAAACTTGGAATCAAAATATGGAGCTATAGTTGGATGGCTGGATTTGGTTGGAGCAGAACTCATACCCACATCAGAGGAGAAAATGGAGAGTTAGTCTCTGGTTTTAATATTAAAGACGTCGAAAATGCTCCTCCGCCTAAATTCGGTAAGATTTCGGCTGAGAAGTTATGGAATAATTTGAAGGATTTTCTAGAATACGTGGTACCTATTATAGAAAAATATGATATAAAAATAGCAATGCACCCAGACGATCCTCCAATAGAAGAATATAGGGGAGTAGCAAGAATAATGAATAGTATAGAAAACTATGATAAATATTTAAATCTAGTAAAAAGTGAGAATGTAGGAATAACGTTCTGTCAAGGAAACTTCACTTTAATGACTGACGATTTACCTAGTGCCATAAGACATTTTAATAAGAGAATATTCTTTGTACATTTCAGAGACGTTAAAGGAAATAAATATGATTTTATTGAAACCTTAATAGGAAAAGGAAAGACAGACCTAGTAGAAGTAATGAAAGCATATATTGACATTGATTTTAAAGGCATAATGAGAGTGGACCATACTCCTACCCTTGAAAACGATACTGAGTTCCTTGCTGGCTATTCGTATTTAGGGAGAATATATAGTATAGGTTATATAAGGGGACTATATGAATCGTTAAAACATGGTTGAAAGAATTATGTATACCTTTGTGTATATCTTAAATAAGCTTTTTATTTAGGAAAATTTTTAAAACTCTAACAAATAACGAACATTATGAATGTAGATACATTAAGTATATATAAAGCAAATCTTGCAGAAGGACCTATTTACGATATAGAACTAGACAGGCTTTTTTGGGTAGATATAGAAGGTAAAAAAATCTTAATGAAAGATCTAGATAATTATTCAGAGAACGCTTTTGATACACCAGATTTAGTTTCGTCGTTATGCATTGTTAACGAGAACGAAGTTATTGCTACAATAAGACATGGATTTTATATTATAGATTTTAAAACAAAAAATATCACTAAAGTAGGAGAAGTTGAATCTAATTATCAAGAAAATAGGTTTAATGATGGTAAATGTGACCCTCTAGGAAGATATTGGGCGGGAACTATGAATATGAAGAAATCCGGCCCTACTGGGAATTTGTACAAATTAGATCATGATATAGTCAAGGTTTTAGATGGATTGACAGTGTCTAATGGTTTGGGATGGGATCCAGAAAACGATATAATGTATTTAATAGATAGTCCGGTAAGGAAAGTTTATGCTTTTGATTTTGATCTGAATAAAGGAGAAATATATAATAAAAGAATTCTAATAGACTTTAATGGAGAACCAGGTAACCCAGACGGAATGACAGTAGATGAAGAAGGATACTTATGGATAGCTCATTGGGGAGGAGGGAAAATCAGTAGATGGTCACCGCGTGGAGAAAAAGTTTTTGAAATAAAGCTTCCAGTAACTTATGTTACTTCAGTTACGTTCGGAACATATGAGATGGATAGATTATTTATAACTACGGCAAGTAAAGAAGATGAACCTTTAAGCGGTAAGGTATTTACTACGCATGTAGGAGTTAAGGGAATTCCCTCTTATAGATTTAAAAAATATTGAAATTATTTTGTTCCACTTAATGAATATACTTTTGTCAGATATTTCTGAAATACTATGAATATAATGAATATGGGAATACCCATTAGCACTGAAAATGCTGCAAATACGTTGTAAAGCGTTGATCTATTTGTTATTGCAAGATAATACATACCTAAAGTTAATGTCCACATATTTCCAGAGCTTATAAATACGTTAGCTAACGCATAATCCGTATAAGCTCCCATAAAACTTAGAAGTGACACAAAGGCTATTATTGGCTTACTCATGGGTAATAAAATCCTAGTAAATGCGCCAAATCTACTTAATCCGTCTATCATTGCGGCTTCTTCGTAGTCTCTTGGTATATTATCTAGAAATATTTTCACAAGATATGCTCCAAACACAGAATTTCCTCCAGAATATGCTATAATTAATCCATAATACGTATTAACTAAATGTAAAGTTGAGAACATTAAATATAACGGTATAACAGTAACTGTAAATGGAAAGAATGTCATAACGTATATTGTAATTATTAGAACTTTCTTCATTGATATATTTAACCTAGATAATCCTAAGCCTGACACGAATGCCACTATTACAGAGATTGCCACAGTTCCAGAAGCTAATATAAGACTATTTCTTAGCCATAATAAGAATGGTTCATGGAATAGGATTCCATTATAAGCTTCTAAAGTAACAGTAGTAGGTATGAGCGATTTTAAGCTAACTGAGGCTAACGTAGGTATCGGACTTAAAGAAGTTATTATAATATAATATATAGGGAATACTGCAAAAGCAGCTACAATGATTAGAAGTGCGTAAGATATTGCCAATCTAATTAGTTTTAAAATTAAATATTTTGGGTTCACTTTTTGCCTTATCATGATACCACCTCTAATACGTGGGTAATTTTTAACATTATTATGGCCATTATTGCAAGAATTATAGTTGAAATTGTAGAATATGCTGCGGCTATATCGTATAAATTGTAGGCAAACGCTTCTTGATATGCGTAAACTATCAATATATTAGTACTTTCTCCAGGTCCTCCACCGGTTAGCAGGTAAATTGGGTAAAAATTATTCCATGTGAAAATAAATCCACTTATTCCAACAAAAGATATTGAGGTTTTCATCATAGGAAGAGTTATTCTGCCAAACTTTTGCCACATTGATGCTCCATCTACTTCTGCAGCCTCATAAAGTTCAGTAGGTATACTTTGCAAACTAGAAAGGAATATTGCAGTATAGTATGGGAAAGATAACCAAACGTTTGTTAAAATTAGGGCAATCCATGCAGTATCAGGATAAGTTAACCAATTAATAGGAGCTAAATGTATAAGTCCAATTATTTTGTTTACTACTCCATACTCATAATTCCACATTCCTAGCCAAACTAAGAGAGAAATGTATGCTGGGAAAGCCCAGGGAAAAAGCATGAGCGTAAAGAATAACCTTTTTCCTCTTATATCCTTCTGATTTAGAACAAGTGCCATTAAATATCCCAATGCCATCATTGGCACTAGGCTTCCAACAGTCCATAATGCAGTATTACCAAGAATATGAAGAAATGTATGGCTAGTTAATACTAGAACGTAATTTTGAAATCCTACAAGACTATACTTAAAGAAATGATATAAACTAAAATTTGTAAATGAAATATAAATTGCATAAGCTACAGGATACATAAATAGAAATAAAATTAATGCTACGATAGGAAGGATATAAAAATAATTACTTAACTTATGTTCATTCATTTTATATTTCACCATAAGCCTAGAATACCTAAATTAAAGAGATTTGATAATAATTCATAAGATTGTAATAAATTTAAGTTAATTGGTAATAGTAAATCTGGAGTTATTCCTGCCTGTTGCATTTGAGATAACATGTAATTTTCCATTTTCTGTGATGCTACTGTGGCAGTGATCTCGTTAGCATAATATTCAGTGGCATAGTCATAAAATCCATCCCAGTAGAAGTTCATCTGTGGGATATTGGGGAATTTTTGACCGTATTGTGCTTGTTCTAATACTCCTTTCATTATTCCGTTAAGATATGTAGGCGTTAGATTATCATTATTTAATTCAGTTATTACGGTATTATATGCTTTCATGTTAGCTGGTATATCATGAGCATAAGTCCATAAATTCATTTCTGCTTGATAGCTAGTCATAAATTGTATAAATAATAACGCCGCTTGTATTTGTTGTGGAGTTGCCCCACTTGCTTGTGGTGATGAGATTACCCAACCAGTAGATCCTACGAAAGGCGCTGCATGAAGACCAGTTTGACTAACTATAGGTAATGGTGCTGCACCTAAATTAGCTCCTAGTGCTGGGACATAGATTCCTAGATCCCATGGTCCGTCAAATATTATTGCAGCTTCATTATGAGTGAATAATTGTTGTTCTATGCTTGGAGTAACATCTGGAGCGTTTATATGGAGATTGTACGTTAAATTATACCAGAATTCTAAAGCTTCAACCATCGCCGAAGAGTTCATTTGTGGCATTCCTTGAGAATTAAATATGTGTCCTCCAAATCCAGCGAACCATGCCGCAAATCTATATCCATATTCAGAAGTCATACCATATGCTATTCCCCATATATGATAGGTCTTATTTACGTTTGTAGCTATTTGTATTAGCTGTTGAGTAGTATTAGGAGGATAAGGTACATATTGTTTATTGTAGAACATTAATATGTAGTTTACTGTATCTGGTAAACCATATACTGAGCCATGTAGTTCGAAATTTTTGATTGATATAGGAGCATACTGATTAAATACACTTTGGTTTAAATATGCTGATAAATTAAGGATTAAGCCAGCCGCAAATAAGCTTCCAGCATCATTACTTGTATCCCTATAAACTATAGGAGCTTTTCCAGCTTTTGCGTCAGTCTCGAGAGA
Source organism: Acidianus brierleyi (assembly GCF_003201835.2). Classification (NCBI taxonomy): domain Archaea; kingdom Thermoproteati; phylum Thermoproteota; class Thermoprotei; order Sulfolobales; family Sulfolobaceae; genus Acidianus; species Acidianus brierleyi. The sequence continues at coordinate 2,296,133 of NZ_CP029289.2, forward strand.
GTGTCCCAAGTGCAAATAATTGAATAAATCTATGTAAAGGTTTATAGATAATAATTCAAAAGATATTGTGAATTACTGAGAAATTTTGAATTTTCGCTTGAAGCAAAAAGTCGCGTAATACTTAAAGGGAACCGGGAAGATGTAGTACCGATTCACATGAAGCCTTGGATAGAATACTACAACGGCCCGGTCCCCTATGAACATTTATCAGCAAGGCATAAAACACTTGTGAAAATGAACTACATGCTGATCACGTCTGAAGTGCTGTCGCGTCTCTCTGACCTCTTCATATTGAGAGCGTTAATAGTGATGATTGTGTGGACGTGCTCCTACAGGGACGTGCGAAGCTACTACGAGTCAGACGTGGTGGTAAGGTGGTTCCTAGGCGAGTACAAGTCTAAGTCGGAGATCCATAGGAGGGCAAAGAAATTTAGGGGAGAGGTAAAGACTCTGTTCAAGGAGTACGCCAAGGAGTTGGAGGGGAAGATGAGTAGACTTGCTGACTACTTACCTAGCAGTGCGTTATACGGAAAGGTTGGAAAGCTGTGGATCGTGGATTCCTTCCTAATCGAGGTACCCTTCGGAAAGAGGAACAAGGAAACATTGAAGAAGAAGTTTGAGCTAGACCTAAGGCAGAGGAAGTACAGGGAGGCGGCTAACACGCTCTTCTTTTACATTAAGTGCAAAGTGAGGAGGAGGTTCAAGGGAGAGTTTACAAAGAAGAGGAACAGGAGTTACTTCGGCTTCAAGGTCTTCAACCTCATGTCGCCTACAATGATAGTTCACGAGATTCAAGTGGAACTGGCCAATTTTCCGGACAATAAGGTTGGCTTCTCTCGCAGCGGTTATAAGGTAGTGGATAGGGGCTTCGTGGGGAAGTCCTCGACCTGGTTGATAGGTTTCTCTAGTTTCAGGAGGTATGTGGAGTTCTTTGGGATCTTCTTGAGGAGGTATTGGAGGCCTTACGCTACTGAAAAGGGTATGGTCGAGTTCTTTGTCTACGTTATCGCGTTGATTTACAACTCCTACATCTACACTTCTGTGTTATCGCGTGTTCCGGAGAGTCAACTCGCCCACTAACTTGTACCGCGAGAGTTGATCAAGGTAGTGTGGACTATGTTGGAAATTCTGTTTTTCTCTATACTTGATTATTTTCCATTACAATATAAGCTTAATCTCTCGTTATACTGAAAGATATAATTATATTTTATTCTTAATTAATTATAAAATTGTTTTTCTATCATACTATATTTATTCAATTATTTGCGCTTGGGACACTCTCTCGAAGTTAGATGTTGATATTGAAACTCCATATGTTACATCTACGTGAATCCAAGGATATGCACTCTCAAAAGCAACTAAAGATTTATTAAAACCTTGATTTTCAGGAACATCGTAAGTATCCCATACTGTTATAGTTACTGGAGTATGAGTGGAGGTTGTGGAAACGGGAGTAGGAGTTGGTTTGTGGGTAGTCATCATTATTCCTGCTACTGCAGCTATTACAACTATAGCAATTACAACTACTATAATAGCAAGCTGAGTTGTAGATAACGCTTTTTCCCGTCTATTATGTTTATTTTTCGAATTCATGAGTCTCAATTATAATTGAGAATGATAGTAATATATAAGTACTTCTAAAGATATATACATGCAAAAAATACTTAAACTAGTATATTAACTTAAAACAAGTGAAAGGTTATTGTCTGTTAGACTTAATGACATTTATAAAAGCTTTAAAGTAAAGACTGGAGTAGTTACTGTTCTTAAGGGTGTGAATTTAAATGTATCAAAAGGTCAGTTTGTTGCAGTTTTAGCTCCAAGTGGTGAGGGAAAAACTACAATTTTAAGGATAATAGCAGGATTAGAAACTCAAGATAAAGGAGATATTTATATAAACGATAAACTCGTAAACGGAATACCTCCAAAAGACAGAAACGTCGCTATGGTATTTCAAAATTATGCCATCTACCCTTTTATGTCAGTTTATGATAATATAGCATTTCCATTAAAAATAAAACATGAAAGTAAGGAAGAAATAAAGAAAAAAGTCGTTGAAGTAGCTCAGATGCTAAGAATAGAAGACTTATTGGATAGAAAACCTCATCAACTCTCTGGTGGTCAAAGGCAAAGAGTAGCTATTGCAAGAGCATTAGTTAAGGGATCCAATATTCTACTAATGGATGAGCCTTTAGCAAATTTAGATACTCAAGTAAGAGCCATAGCTAGAGCTGAGTTAAAGAATCTTCACAATGAGTTAGGAATAACTGTAATTTACGTTACTCATGATCAAAGTGAAGCTATGGTCTTAGCAGACAAAGTAGCTTTATTGCACGAAGGTGTAATACAAGCTTTTGACGATCCCTTAGTACTCTATAAAAATCCTCCTTCTGCATGGGTAGCTTCCTTTATGGGCAACCCTTCTATGAATTTAATAAAAGGAGTAATAAACGGTTGCTCCTTTGAGTTTGAGAATTACAAAATAGATCTATCAGAAAATCAGTGTAAATCCTTGCCTAAGGAAGTAGTTATGGGCGTTAGGCCAGAAGATATAGATATAGGTGGAAATATAAAAGGAAAATTGGTCACTATAGAAAATATAGGAATATATACAATACTTCATCTGCAAGTAGGTAGCACACTAATAAAAGTAGTTGAAAGGTCTCTAACAAAGAGGAATATAGGAGAAACAATAGACATAAGCATAAGTCCAGACACTGTCTACTTCTTTGACGCTAAAAGTGGGAAAAGATTAGCGTAAAAACTTTCTTTTTATTAAATAATATGCTAAGATCACTATAATAGTTATTATAATCAGAAGTGGTATATTTATTGACTCCTTTTGTATTTCTTTGTAATTTATCGCTACAATAATATACATTGCAGAAGACCATGTTAAAGGTGAAGTAGTAGGTAAAGGATTTCCATAAGTAGGATCTACTGCTTCTGGCAATAGAAGATGTTGAGAGTGAATTATTGACCAATTCATTAAGTTTAAAGCTTTAGAATACTGCCCAGTTTTCTCATAGTATAACGCTAAAAATAGTGTAGTTATTATCCATGGAGGCATAGGACCAGAACTGTCATAAAGCGTATTGGAATAATGATATGTATCTCCAGTAAATCTCGCTAGTCCACCATTTCTAGTAAGTTGAGTTATAGTGTAATTAACTGTTTTTATGGCCCTTTGTGAATTTAAAGGAACTAAACCAAAGTCTATAGGTAGAAGAGAAGAAGAGTCTGCGAGAGTCATTGGAGTGTAAACTAGTTGAGACTTACCGTTAGCGAACTCAACAGTAGGGGTAACGTACTCGGCATATCCATCATTAGTGTAAAAATATTTTTGTATAGTTTCATTCAGAATATTTTCTAATTTTAATTCTAGAGAATTATTCAGATTTAATGCAGAATAAAGTAATGCGGTATCCTTAAGACCTAAAGCATCCATAGCTTGTGTCCAAAAGTTATATTGATAATTATCTTCCCATACGCTTAAATCCTTAGGAATTAGCCCATTCTTCAAAATATAGTACGATTCCCAGGTTACTGATCTATTTATTGATGAAATGAATTGTTCTATCATAGATTTGTTATGAGTTTCTTGATACAAATTCCATATTCCTATTTGAAATAACCCTAAACTATCATATTCTGGGATACCAAAAGTCTTATCAGGTTTTCCATTCCAGAAATTATATCTTGTATACCACGTGCCATTCTGAATTTGAGAATTACTCATCCACTTCCAGAATTTTATCGCAGAATTAATATGACCTGAATCTTGTAAACTAATTGCAGCAAACGAGCCATCTCTAACCCATGAATAAAGATAAATTGGAGAAGGAGAAGCTGCAAATTCTCCAGTGAACGGATTTTGATCATCTTTTACAATGAGTAAAGACGTGAAGTATTCTTTTAAGAAGATACCCTTAATATGAGGAATTTTTGAAGAGTTTAGCCATTTTGAAATATGAATATAATTAATTTTCTGTAATGTTGTGAAATTTTCTATGGAATAATTTCCTATAACCACATTTAATGTGCCGTAACTTTCGTTTGATTTTATGTAAATATCTAATAATGTACCATTTCTAATAACAGCGAAGATAGCATTGTTTAAATATATTTTTAGTATAGGAACTGTATTAATTATTAGCATATGATCTTTTATTGAATAAGATGTTTCATTTGTAGTTACTAAAAATTTTAATTCACTTTTACCATTCTGAAAGATTGCGAATTGTTGACAGTACGGAGGAAAGATAAACTCAGTAGATCCATAACTTTGTTTAACAACTATTGTGTTATTTAACGTAAGTTCAGAAGAAATGGAATTTCCATTACTCTCTACATAAATCTTTACTGGAATTATACCATAATGCCCAGCATAAATATCTTGGACTGAAAGATTCTGATAGCTTACTGGTAAGAACGGATCTTGTATTCCAGTAGATATTAATATTGATTCATTTATCCAGTTATTGAGTAATAAGTAAGTCGGTGAATAAGCAAGATTTCTATCGTAATTTTCTCCAAGAAAAATAGGTATTGTAGATAATAAAAACAGTAGTATGAAAAGAAAAGGTAAAAGCTTCATATTTTTATGTAACTAGAAATTTGTTAAAAACATTTCGTGTACTTATTTTGTTAACTCTGTTAATATAATGTAATATTAGTCTATATAGTTAAAATTTATAAATGGTACAGCAAGGTAGATTTGTAATGATAAAAAAATTATTAGCTATTATTTTCGTTTTTGTAATATTTTCTGAGATTTTCCTTGTACAACAGTTCTATAGCAAAACAGAAATAAACGTAAATTTTACTGTTACATCGCAAGGATATACAACTATATATATATCTGGAATTCCTAGCAATGAAAGTGTAACTTTGCATTACGGTATAGAAAATGGTCCTCAAGAGTCTTGGATACAAGTATTCAATAAAGAAATGATATGGAATGGTAATAATTTTTCAGCAACTATAGGTCCTTTTACTAATAATACATGGATATCATGGGTATTTTATGATAATTCTACTGGAACATGGATAAACTATGAAGATCATCCCTTCTGGAATTGGAACCTACAAATTAATCCTACAGATATAGGCCAAACCTATGCTATAGTCTTGCCTAATGGTAGTATATTAATAACTGCAATAGGAAGAGCTCCAGATTTGTTTGATGTACATTATGGATTGGCCAGTGGACCTCAAGCTGGCCTACCATGGAGTAACATAACAGACGTAGTAATGACATATAATCCGTTATGGGGAAATTATAGTACATTGATAGGTCCTTTTAAGCCCAGGCAATGGATACAATGGGTATATCATGATCTTACTACTAATTTATGGTATAACAATTATGGTAAAAATTTTGCTATAGAAGATATATATTCTCCTGTAAAAATTATTGGAATTAATTATACTAAGTTTGTTTTCGTGACTGGACAAGTTTTAGGTATAAATATTTCTATATATAATGGCTATTCTAGTTCTCAGTCTATAGATTTAATAATAACACTAAATAATGGAAATTACTCTTTTGAAAGTTATTTAAATCCTGGTATTAATACCAAATATATTTCGATAAGCCAAAGTTTACCTCAGGGTATATATTATCCTGAAATTCTAGGCATAGACAATGGAACGGTATTATTTGCAAATCCCATGCCTCCATTATACATAGTCAATACTACTAATAAGAAGCCTATAAGTCTGGTAATAGTCTGGAATATGCATCAACCATTATATATAGAACCTAATGGAACATGGGAACAGCCTTGGGTTCCATTGCATACTGGACAAGATTTTATGTGGAATGGAAGTATGGTAGGTTCTTATGAACTTCAAGCTTTACTTATAAACAAATATAATTTAAGTGTTACAATAGATTTTACACCTGTTTTATTATATCAATGGGAAACATTACTTCACGAAAAACAATTCAACTATTCAGGAATATTTCCAGGCAATATAACTTATGATATAAAAGCAATAAATTTCACTCTAAATTTATATAAAAAATTAACTCAAGAAGGTAAGATAGAAGTATTAACAGTCCCGTTTTATCATCCATTAATGGCAATAGAATACGATAATGGATGGGAAAGCGATATGCTAGCACAAATATTAATGGGGAAGAATTTTACTAGGTACGTTTTCGGTATAAACTCTTCAGGAATATGGACACCAGAAATGGCGTTTAATATGGGTTTGATTCACCTTTATAACGAGTCAGGAATTAATTTTACTATTTTAGATCAGCAGGCATTCTTACCATATGTTACGTTAGTTAATGGTTCTTTAAATCCTGATCAGCCATTTAAAGTTGAAGACTCATTAGGTGACAGTATCTTCGTATTATTTAGAAATACTACTCTATCAAACGAATTTGGATTTCAATTCTTTAGTCAGTCTCCATATTTGACTGAAGAACAATTAATTCATCAATTAGCTACTATTTACATGAGTAATCCTGGAGGAATAGTTGTAGTAGCTTTAGATGGGGAAAATCCACTTATATTTAATCCTGTTACTGGTCCTTACGATTTAAATGCTATATATAGCGCTATTTCACAATATGAAGGCTCATGGTTAATAACTCAAACAGCATCTCAAGCTATATCATCACATAATTACTCTATAATAACTAATTTACCTGAAAATTCGTGGGATCTTAATTTAGACTATTGGAACAATGGGTATTATGGAAAACAATTAATCTGGAAAAATGTTTCAGAAGCTAGGGAATATTTAGTTAGTTTAACAATTGCATTAGGAGATCAAATATCTCCTATTGTATGGACATCTCCACGTACTACACCTAACTCAACTAATTTGGTTGACAGTCTATGGAATTATCTTTATGTTGCAGAAGGGAGCGACTGGACATGGCAAACTGGGCCGCCGGCAAACGGTCCTTCATGGTTTAAAGCTCAGGCCATTGTATATAGTAATACAATTATAAATACTATAAAAAGTTTAATGAACAATATTACTTTAGTTTCAATACAATCATCACATAAATATACTAAACTAAAGATAGAAAATAAATTACCGTACGATCTTAATTTAATTGTAGTAGTTAATAATGGGACATTTAATGCAAGCGATAAAATAATACTCCATCATGGAATTAACATAATTAAAATAGCCATAGATGATAATGGTAATAACGAATTTTTAGTGTACTTATTTGCACCGGTTAATTATAACGAAATAGGTGCTGGCGTTATTCATCTAACTCAATATGGCTTTATGCTTAAGGAATTTAATTACAGTGAGCAATCTTCTCAAAATATAGATTCGACAATATATATCGGGACTATATTAGGAATAATTGTACTATCAATCATTATATTCTTTATATATAGAAAGTTAAGATAATTTTTTTTTAGTTCTATTTTATATTCATATAAACTATTTATGCGTATTTACGTAATATGTAGTTCTGTTTAAATTGTCAAAATCTTTATTTGTCACTATTCTAAGTATGTCTAAGTACTATAATAAAACTCTTTATTTTTATGAAATAGCGGTATTTAAAGAAGTTTATAGTACTATACTTGGACATTATTAATACCGTACTATTAGTTTTTAAGAAATCAGTCAGTATAAGAGTTATTTGTTTTAAAATAATTTTTAATAAGATATTTTATATTATATTTTAAGTGTATATATTAACTATATTGAAAAATACTATATATACTCTATTTTTAGATTATAATAATGATTTAATATCAAAAATTTAACACTATGATTTATAGAAAGTAATGATGATATTATAAATATAATAAAGATTAAATTTAATTAAACATGTATAAAACTGATAATACAGGAATTAATTTTTTATACAATTTAAGCGTATAGTAATACGGGTTTTTAAAATGAGTAAGAAATTAAGAAAAGCCTTAGGTAAGACTGCTTTGATAGCGATAGTAGTTATCTTAGTAATAGCAGTAGCAGGCGGGATAGGATATTATATGACAACACCTCATCACCCAACAGTTACTAAAGTAACGATAAATTATTACGATGATCTTGCTCCTTCAGAAGCTAAAGTATTTGATGATTATATAATTCCAAAATTCGAAGCGCTCTATCCTAATATTACTGTTCATTTAACTGTAGAGAGCGCTCCTAGTATGGTGGATACAATAGAATCGTTAGAAAAAGGAAATGACGTTGGACCTACAGTAATAGCTGAAGATAACATGATTATAGGTGAGCTGTTATATGCTGGAGACCTCATGAATTTAACTCCTTATGAATCTACTATAGCTCCTTCCAGCATGATTCCTTCAATGGTTAATTTAATGCATTATGAACAATCAGTATATCATGGCATATATTTTATTCCATTTAGAGGAAATATTCCATTAGTATGGTATAATAAAACAGTATTTAGTGAGCTTCATTTACCTTTGCCACAAAATTGGACTCAACTAATGCAGGATGCTAAAATAATATACCAGAAAACTGGAGTTAAACCAGTTATGTTCCAAGGACATGGTGGTGCTAGTACTTCAACTGAATTATACCAGTGGATGGTACAAGCAGGAGGAAATCCATTCGTTTTCAATGATTCTGGAGATATAAGGGCATTTACATACCTAGATGAGCTTTCAGCTTATATGAATCCGCAATATGTTCACGGATATTGGGGTAGCTATAAGGGTTTGGCAGATGGTGAATATTATATTCTAGATTATCAATGGCCATACATATACACTACAATGCAATCTGAGGGAATAAACGTAACAAATATAGGATTCTATCCTGGTCCTGCAGGTCCAGTAAATAGTGATCATTTAGTTGGTGGTGACGTGTTAGCTATACCAAAGGGTGCTACTCATTTACATGACTTATTACTGTTTGTAAGGTTCCTATTATCAACTCAAGTCCAGAGGGATATAATAACAATATTAGGAGAACCTGCAGTTAACGCCAAAGCTTATCAGAATTTACCATCTAACATTTCAGCATTGTTTAAAGCTGAAGAAGAAGCGTTCCAGAACGCGTTCTTTAGAGAACCTGTACCGTGGATTAGCTATTGGAATACTATAGCTGATAAAGTATTTGATCAAATAGTAGTAAATCATGCTCCAGTTTCCGAAATTCCATCAATATTAAGCGGTGCTAATGCGGAGATGTATACGTACTTAAAGACAACGTACAACTCTACGGTGGCTAACGAATACGAAGAAGGAATGTTCCAGCCACTCTATGGGTGAATAATTTGAATCAAAATCTAAGATATCTATTTTTTACCCTTCCAGCTATTATTTATGTTGGAGTTTTCGCTTTTTACCCTTCATTTGATGCTATTTATTTAAGTTTCTTAAATAATGCAGGTCAATTTACACTTAATAATTATAAAGAATTATTTTATTTTAACATTTATGGAACTATTTTAAATACAATAATAGTTACCGTAGGTGCTTTATTGATACAACTATTTTTAGGTTTAGGTATAGCCTCTCTTCTAACTAGGGAGTTTAAGGGTAAGAAGGCATTTTCTACTTTGACTATAATACCAATGGGAGTTGCTACCATTGTCGCCGCAATTACTTTCTCTTTTATCTTTCAAACTACGGGAGGCTATGCTAATTCCTTCTTACATTTATTACATTTACCAACTATTAATTGGTATTCTAATACTTACATTTCTCTTTTAGTAGTAATGATATCAGATAGTTGGAAAAATACTCCTATAGTTACACTAATATTATTGTCTGGAATGATGTCAATACCAAAAGATCTTTATTACGCTGCATCGCTAGACGGTGCAGGGCCTATAAGAAGATTTGTTCATGTTACTTTGCCTAACTTAAAGAAATTTATAGCTATAGCCTTAATAATAAGGGGGGTTAGCGAATTTAACATATTTGCACTGCCCTTAGTCTTAATAGGATATCACCCTGCACTTCTCACCACATTAGCTTATGATTTATATTCAACTACAACAATTTACTTATCTTCAGCAGCTGCAGTAATTCTCTTAGCCTTTATTTCAGTTTTGATAATATTAAATATAAAACTAGGTGGTAAGAGATGAAACTTTCATATATTGCAGTAATTATATTTTCAATTTATTTCCTTTTACCACTTTATATTCTAGTAATGATAGCCTTTAGTCCTGCAAAATATACTATAGAATCTCTTTATCCACCACTTACCTTTAAGTCGTTTACGCTGAATAATTTGGTATATGCATTTACTCAATATGATTTTATACATCCCTTTATCAAGAGTCTTTCAGTAGCTACTTTAGTAGGAATATTAGGATTAGTAATAGGTATTCCAGCGGGATATGGATTAAGTAGATTACCAGGGAAGATAGCTTATCCATTATTGGTTTTACTTCTAGTAACCAATATGGTTCCTGGAATAGTAGTTGCTATACCTATTAGTGCGGAATTCATAAGACTCCATCTATTTGATTCGATTCCTGGATTAGCTTTAGTTCAAGAGCTAATAACATTACCCTTAGCTACATTTATAATGCAAGGTACTTTTTCTGCTGTTCCAAGAGAGATTGAATATCAAGCTAGAATAGATGGAGCTTCTACTTTATCCTATTTTAAGAACGTATTAATACCTACTGCATTACCTGGAATAATAGCCGCATTCCTTATTTCATGGATGTTTTCTTGGGATGAATTTACGTACGCAATAATAATTTCTCCAATACACCCTACTTTACCAGTAGAAATTTACGTAAATATAACAAGAGGAAACGAATTGGCAGCAGTAGCGTTTTCTCTTGTATTCACAATTCCTGTAATTATTCTCACACTTTTCTTACAAAAATATCTAAAAGGTGAATATTTAGCAGGAGGTGTAAAAGCATGATTCAATTTCAAGACTTAACAAAAAGATATGGAAATAAGGTAATATTAGACGGGGTAACAGAAACTATAGAAACTGGAGAATTTTTTGTAATCTTAGGACCTAGCGGTGCTGGTAAAAGTACGTTACTTAAAGTTATTGCAGGAATAGAAAAATTAGATAAAGGTAAAATAATAGTTGATGGAAAGGATATTACTAATTTACCGCCCGAAAAAAGAAACGTTGCCATGGTATTTCAAAATTATGCTTTGTACCCAAACATGACTGTTTATGATAATATAGCGTTTCCATTAAAAATGAAGAGAATGAAAAGAGAAGAAATAGAGAAGAAAGTAGAAAGAGTAGCTAAGCTATTGGGAATTTCAGATATATTGAAAATGAACGTTACTAAGATAAGCGGAGGTCAACAACAAAGAGTAGCAATTGCCAGAGCAATAATTAGAGAACCTTCTTTTTATCTTCTTGACGAACCCTTATCAAATTTAGATGCTAGAGTTAGGTTTGTAGCTAGAGGAGAATTAAAAAGAATTCAGAAGGAACTTAACGGAACATTCATTTACGTTACTCATGATCAAAAGGAAGCCATGAGCTTAGCAGATAGAGTAGCAGTTCTTCATAATGGAAAATTCGAACAAGTAGGTGTGCCAATGGAACTTTACGAATATCCTAGGACAAAATGGGTTGGAGAGTTTATAGGAGATTTTCCGATGAATTTTCTACCAGGAAAAGTAGTTGGTATAGAAGGTATAGAAATAGGATTTAGGCCAGGTTGGACAAAACTAGGTGGTGAACTAAAGGGTATAGTAGAATCTGTGGAAGTCTTAGGAGAAATGATTTACCTCTTCTGTAAGGTAGACGATAATAAGGTAATTATAGAATCAAAGGAAATGTATGACGTTGGAGACGAGGTTACGTTTAGTGTGATAAAATTCAGAAGATTTAAGGATGGTTTTCTCATTGACAAGGAATAAAGTTTTTTATTATATGTCGGAAAGAAAATTATGATTTATAATTTCAACTTTACACTGAGAGTTAAAAATGAAGTTATAATACAGCCTTTCAGTTCTAAAATTTCAAGAATTGCGATATCTAACGTTTCGCAATATTATGTAAAGAACACTGACTCACCTGGGATAAAACCCTTTAGAGTTACTGCTATAAAAGATTCCAAACCTCTATTCTCTACTGGTAAAAAATTTCTTAAGCTAATTCCAGATAAAAATTATTCATTTACTTTAACTTCTGTTTCTGAAGAATTATTTAATGAAGTAGTCAATACCCCTTCTTTAAGATTTAAAACTTACTCTACAGAAGCAGAGATTGAACTTAAGAACGTTGAAATTATAAATCAACAAGATATTATTTTAGAGGACTCAGATTCTTATTATATACAGTTTTTAACGCCAACGTTGTTACAGCCTCCAAGGCCTTCATTTAAAAGGAAGAGGAATCGTTATGTTCTTTTTCCTTACTCACCTTTTATTCTTTCCTCTTTAGCTACTCATTGGAATAATTTCTCTAATATCAAGATTTCAGGTATTAGTGGGTTAAAATCCCTTTATTATTTTAGGGAAGTATCCTATAATTTAATGCCTATTACTGTTCCATACGATAAAGGCAAAGTAAGAGGATTCACAGGCTGGGTTAAATTCGCTTTAGATGCTAGAAGAAATTCTAAACTTAGAGAAAATATAAGGAGGCTCCTAGCCTATGGTAATTATTTTGGTGTAGGGAAATCTAGGGCAATAGGTTTTGGAGAAATAAGAGCATTCCCTAAGAATCAAAATTAAGCTTATAGAAGAAAGCAAAACGTAATTACATAACCAAACAATAGCTAGTATACAAAGAATTAGGAAACACTTAATTTATTTCTAAAATATCATCAATAAAATTAATTATATATTTAATAAAAGTAAATAACTTAGTTTTTTATTATTATGTATAAATATTAATAAAAATTATATAAAGACGAATTGTTAGTCTGAATTAAATTAATAATTTTAAACATTGTTTTCTAAATTTACTATAAATAATATTCAAGTAAGATTATGAAAGATCTCTATTCTTTATTAATAATGAATTCATTATTGTCTAATTCTCTCCAACACGGATAAGCGTTTAAAGTAGATTATTTTTCATAATATACTTTTCTTATTTTGTCAAAGAAGATATTTTGTAATACGTTTCATCTAAGTCATGATATACATATTTAAGGTTGTATACAGAAAATATTTTATATAGGTTCCTTATATCTAACTTAGAACAAAAATGATACCTATAGAAACATTCTCTATATCTGCGGCATTAACTAACTTAGAAAACGAATTTATAAATGCTATACCATCTATAATACTATTTGTAATAACAGTTTTAATTGGATATGTGGTAGCGATAATAGTTTCTGACATAATAAGTAGAGTACTTAATAACTTATCAGCGTCTTACCCTGGACTAAAAATAAGTACGGGCTTAATATCTGGTACAGTAAAGATACTTATAATACTAATAGCATTAGCTATAGCCTTCTCTCTACTTAATCTGGGAACAGCTAATATTTATATTAGCTATATAGTTAGATATTTACCTGATCTAGCAGGTGCCATATTACTACTAACATTAGGTGTATCGTTAGTAAATATCTTTCTAGATTTTGTAGGTAGACAAATGGGTCAGCAAGATTCTTTCGTAAATACTATCCTAATGGTACTGAGGTTTGGTTTGTATGCAGTTATAATAACAATAGCTGCTAATTTAGCAATATTTTATTGGATACCCACTGTTAGTTCTTATCTATTCTATGATATTATTATAGGTTCAATAATTCTGCTTTTTAGTTTTACAATAACAGGAAAAGCTATAGATGACATTTCAAAATCTCATCCAGAAACTTCTAGTGTACTAGGATATGCTAGATTAATTCTCTATGCAGTGTTTATCTTAATAGCAGTAGGAGTAATCATTCAGCCATTTGGTAATGTTACAGCTATAATTCAGACGTTCGCATGGGGACTAGCAATAGCCTTTGCAATAATAGTAATTCCATTAGTATATGCCCTAGCAAAGAAAATAGTTCAATAAATTTAGTTTAAGTTATTTTTTAATTAATTTTAATTATGAAGAGATATTTTGTATATGTTATTAGATTTATTTCGTCCCTTCTTTTATAAAGTTTTTATCAGATTCAGGTGTTCAAAGGGGACGGAAGACTCCATCCGTGGAGATGGATAGGCTCCATATGCTTTGCCTCTAACATGGCTAGGCGATGGCTTGAAGAGCCGAAGGAACTACTTGATTGGGGTCAACTTGAGGGCCTTCACCACCTCCTCCCCTATACCTAGTCTTCTTAGTCTCACCCTTGTAAAGCTTGTCTTCTTGTTTAGGAGTGTTGTTCGTGAAAATCGCCGTAGGAGTAGTTCACTATATTGTATAGTCAGAGATGGAAAACTAGCAGATCTAATATCTTAAAAAGAGGGAATTATATACAAATGAAAACTTAGCTAAAGATGACTGCTATAAGGCAATAATAAATACCTCCTATTGTCATAGTTGGTATCTTGAGATAACTCTAGTAGGTTTAGATTATGAACAATTTTAATAATATAACAATGTAAAGAAACTATTTTTAAAGTGAGTAGATATATTATTTTTATTTAATTCTTAATAATATAATAGGATGGACATTCATTAAATAAGTTAAAAATTCAAAAAGATTTACGTTCTTATCACATTAACTAAATCTTTAACTCTTTCATAGTCCTTATCGTTACTTACAATTGTCATTCCGCTTCTTTTAGCAATAGTCACGTTTATTGCATCGCCTACACTAAGTTCTCTTTCAAAAATAATGTTGATAGAATTTAATATATCAAATTCAGTAATTCCTATAACAGAATTTTTAATATCGTTTAGTATTATATTTAAAAATCTCAAATATCCTTCTGCCCTATTTTTATACCCCCTTTTCAGCATATCTAAATATCTACTTCTGACTATAGTAATAAGTTCGTATAATGTAATAATAGTAATGATTCCCTTTCCTCTAAATTTTACGTATTTTTTGGAAAATAGAATATCAGTATCAATTAAGTATTTTTCTTCACTCAATTTTATGTACCTTTTTTGTTATTTCCTTTTCAAGAATATCATTAATATCATTTTCTGAAATTCCAATTTCTTCTACTAATCTTAAAAATTCATTACTAAAAACATTAGCCGAATTTTCTGAAACTTTTTCTGCAATATCCTTTTTATCAGTTATAAAGTAACCAGAACCCAGATCAACTATGTAAACGTCTTTTCTTTTGTATTCTGTCATTATCACTCTGCCTTTCTCATCTGCTTTTCGTACGAAAATTTTTCCTATCATATACAAAATGTTATGCAATAATTTAATAAGATTTTCCCACGTTTAGTTACCACTCAATTTTTAGCTTCGTTCCTAAAGGCAAGATAACTATGACCTTAGATATAAATTTAAATTTTTACAAGAAGTTGAATGAAGTCATTAGTGTTTTAAATAAGTTTTTAGTCTAATACAGTAACTTTCAAAACCTGGCTCAGTTAGCAATTCTTCATTAATATGACCATTATAAACTCAGATGTATGTTTGAAAAGATGTATAACTTTTTTGAAACTAAATTATATTTTAAATATGGAATCTAATTAAAGTCAAATTTTTTCTCAACTATTTTTAACTTTATGCGAATTATTTATAAAATTTACACATTATATCTTAGTATAGAATATCTTACTTGATGATAATAAATAAAGAAATATTGACACAGGCAATATAGCCTTTTCTCCATTAATTCCTATATCGTCTAAGGTAAGTATATATCCCTTATCTATTTTTAAATCTCTAAAATCGCCTCTTCCCCATTTTACTTCTACTCCTAAATTTTCTACAATAAAATCTATTTCTTTTCCTCCTTTAAAAAACGTATAGCCAACTCTTTCATACTCTCTGGCTAAATGCTCTCCTACTATACCTTCTATAATGTGAGGGATTTCTTTCTCTTCTAAAGTACCTAGACCTTTTGTATATCTCTTCATAACTCTATAAATAAATGGATCTATGAAATATATCTTCTTAAATGATTTATTGTTTATCTTATTTCCTTCCATTTTTCTAAAAATTCTTAAGATAAAAAGATTTTCAGCTAAATCAAGATATGTAGACACAGTATTATGAGAACCTATTGATGTTTCTTTAGCTATAGTATTTTCCGATATTCTAGAACCATAAGAATCGATTATTTTTTCAATTATTTCCCTAAATATTCTTTCTTCCTTTCTAAGTTTTGCTAGATCGCTTAGTATTGCATCCTTATAGGTTTCATAAAACGAAGCCAAAGGATCTCCTTTAATGTAGTTTGTTGCAAAAAATCCTCCTCTCTTTAGATATTCTAATAACGCTCTATTTAGTTCTGCAAGATATGGAACCAACTTTATTGCGTCATTATAAAATTTTTTTACATCCAGGATAGATGAAGTATTCACATTAAGTTTTTTGAAATATATATCGAAAAACATTCTGAAATTTAATGGATATAATATAACTTTATTTAACGGTCTTCCAGGTAATGTCTCTTTCTTCAAAGAAACCGAAGTGGATCCGCTCACGTAAACCATGGAATTTTTAAAATATCCACCATTAAATAAGTGGAGTAGCCCAATATTCCAATCTTTTACAAAAGTTATTTCGTCTAGAAAAACGAAACCGTTATCTGGATTAATTAAAGATCTGTATTGAGAAAGTAATGATATTAAATCATCTTTATCTTTTAAAGAATCACATGAAAAAAAGAGTATTTTAGTAGGTTCAGTATTTTTCTCTATAATATTCATTATTGTAGTCTTTATGAATGTAGTTTTCCCAACTTGTCTAGGTCCTATTATAAGTAAATTGTCATTTAAAGGAGATATTATGAATCTTGGATTTAGGGATAAAACTTTCTTTATTTGTTCATCATCATAAATTCTATTTTTATCTATCCACCAAGGATTCTGAAAATTCATTTGAGCAATAAGTGACATCTTGCTAATATACTGACAAGTTTTATTTAAGATTTGCTAATATACTGACAAGTTTGACATTAATCTTGTCAATTATATAACAAGATTACCGCCTTTTTAATGGTTTAACATAAAGTTTGACTAAGAAAAACCAATTAAACTAAACAATTACTTTTTACCTAAAAAAATCCTTGAAATCTCTTCTCCTGGCTTCTTGCTCCTTTTTGCATTATTTATTATATTTGTCTGAATTGAAATAATTTTATAAAGTCTGCTTGAAGTTATTTTGCGATGTTTACCTATAAGTCTAGCATGAATTATAGACGCTCTAATTCCTTCTCCAGTTATAGGAAAAACCGCTCCCGCAGATTCTCCAACCCTTCTTGTATAAGGTTTTAATCCTGAGATTGAAATTCTTGCTACTCCATAATTTAATTTTTTACCTTTTAAAAGATAATTAAGTCTATCAAGGAGTACATTGAAACTTGTATCTCCTCCTATCCCTATTTTTGCGCCATATTTTCCAGGAAATATCCATCCGTATCCTACAAAATCTGAAAAGAAATATGAATTTAGTGTATCTTCTTCTGTTTTAAAATCGGTATCGTACTGTATTGCAGGAACTGTAAAGGAAGGAGGTAAAGCTTGATATCCTCTAGCGTCTATTATTCTATCATATGTAATTTCCTTTCCATTAACAATTATCTTATTTTTATGAATAATAGCATATGAATTAAACATGACATTAACTCCGTCAGACAACCTTTCTAAGAACTTCTTCTTATCTATAATATAAGCAAAAGGTTCATTAGAATTAACTTCATGGATTAATTTGTAATCAAGATATATCCTATATTTCCTTATCTTAAAAAGAATTTCATCTCTTCTTAATTTTATTTCGTCCGTGGAAAGTACAACCCAACTGCATGGTTTTACTGCTAGTTCTTTTTCTCTCTCATAGACGTCTGCGTCTAAATATTTAGCTAGAGTAAGTCCTGCAGGCCCCGCGCCTACAATTCCAATTTTCATTAGACTAAAAAATGATTAGAATAATATTTTTACTTAACTATGAAGGATTATCATTAGAAATTCTGCTAACTTCTTCAGATGCTAATCTATCGAGTAATTTTCTCATATAGGTCTTTACAAAATATATAGTTTTATATTTCCTAAATTCTTCTTCGTTATTTACTGCTATATCTATATATTTCTCAGGCTCATAATGTCTTATACTATATTGTTTTCCGTCAATTTCTATTTCGTCTGGGCATTGCCCTCTCTTGACTATTAAGAGCTCTTTATCTTTTATCCCTGCAATCATTACATCCCATTTCCCTATCATTTCTACTGCTCTCAGTACAATCTCCTTATCTTGCAACTTTTTCGGCCTCAGCCTTAAATTTATCAATAACTTCGTCTAATGTCTTTAGATTTTCAGTGAATTTTTCAACTTTTATTTTTACTATCCATGCTTCATAAGGTTTTTCATTAATAAGACCAGGATTATCTATGACTTCCTTATTTATTCCAACTATTTTTCCTTTTATAGGTAATCTGAATTTTCCTATCCATTTTGCGCTTTCTACAGAAAATATATTACTCCTAGGAGTTACATCTTCTCCCTCTTCTTTAGTAGATACTTGAAATATTTTGCCGGCCATATACTGACCAAGAGACGTTATTCCTACCTTTATTTCTTCTCCCTCCTTCTTTACCCATACGTGTTTTTCATCGTCATATAACAAATCTTCGGGAAATTCGAAACCAGATATATTCATAAAATAAAAGATAATCTTAAAACTTAAAAATCTTAATTTTGAAAATTAAGCCATGAAATACGCTGTATGGCTAGACGGTGTTATTTTAGACATAAATATTACAGATAGGCTTTACGAATTGTATAAAGGAAAGCCAATAGAAATTCCTTACACTATGAAAATTAACTATGATTGGAACGAATTTTACAATAAGCTTAAGGGGAAAATAATCATTTTATCACCGTATAATGAGACTTTAACAAAAGAAATTCTAAACATAGCTAATATAACAGAACCTTTTATCTACAATAAAGGGAAAACAAAACCAGATAAGGATCCAATGGTACAGTTATTTTCTTCATTTACGTTAAATCCTTTAGACGTTGTTGTTATAGGTTCTTCACCTCTAGATTTACTTTCAGCTAGATTTTATGACTCTAGAGTAAAGGTACTCTGTGTAAATAGACAGATTGATTGCTCAAAATACTCTCCTTACCTAATGAATAGAAACCTTGAAGAGCTTTATCTATCCATGAGAAGACTAAAATTAGTTTAATTTCATTTTTTAATAACATTAGTCCTTTTTTATAAGGTTATTAATAATCAAGTTATTATATCTTAAAATTTTTCACTTAATTCCTTTTTCTTAGTATAATAATGCATAGAAATTTTTATATACTTTATTAACTTCATTTTCTTTTAATGCAAAGTTTTAGATTTATGATAGAAAGGGGACCTCAAGCTAGATTGTTAGCAGGTGAGGAGGCTCTACTAGATTCCGTATTCTCTGGAGAATCTCCAGTTCTTAGATTCGTTATATTTGATCCTACAGCAGTTCTCGTAGGATATCATCAATCCGTTGAACAGGAAGTCAATTTAGACGAGGTTAAAAGGAAGGGTTGGGAAATAGGTAGAAGACCTACTGGAGGAGGCACAATAATTATGGGTCCCAATCAATTAGGCTGGGAAATTTACGCAAATTCTTCCCTCTTAGGGAGTGTGGAAGAATCAATAAAGATTGGAGCACGTGGAGTTATTTCAACTCTAAAAAAACTTGGTATTAATGCCAATTATAGGCCTAAGAACGATGTGGAAGTAAATGGAAGAAAAATCTCTGGAATGGGAGCATTTTCTATAGGAAATTACATTTGTGCTACTGGAACTATACTCCTAGATTTCAACGTTGATGATATGGTCTCAACTCTAAAACTCAGTTCAGAAAAAATGAGAGATAAAATAATTAAAGACTATAGAGATAGAGTAACGTGGATTAATAGGGAATCAAATCCAATAGATATGTCTCAATTAATTAATATTTCAAGAGAATCTTTTGAAAAAGAATTAAATGTAAAACTTGTAGACGGTAATTACACTCAAAAGGAAGTAGAGGAAATAGAATCTCTATATCTTAAATACTCTTCTCCTGAATGGATTTATAATACTAGACCTTCATTAACTGGAGATATAAAATACGCAGAAGCTAAGTTTCCTGGAGGTCTAATAAAAGTTCAGATTAAGCTAAGAGGTAAAATTATAGAGTCTGTTCTAATAACTGGAGATTTCTTTGTAGAACCTAGGAGAGCTATCTATGATCTTGAAGCCAGATTAAAATGGTCTAAGGTAGAAGATATTGAAAAAGAAATTAATGATTGGTATAAAGAAGTAAAAATTATTGGAATTTCTTCTCAAGATCTAATTAAAGTTATAGAGGAGGCATTAAAATGAAACCAGTCTACTTTTACGCGCCAGCATTAAAAAGATACGAAACCTCATATCTTAATTCAAAAGAGGGATGGAGATCTATTTCTGTAACTGGTAGATACTGTGCATTCAATTGCAAACATTGTGAAAAGAGAATTTTAGAAGGAATGATAGACGGATCGAATAGAGAAAAATTCGAAAAAGAAATCAAAGAAGCAGAAAAATTGGGAGGAGTAATAATTTCTGGAGGATCTACTGTGCGTGGCGACGTACCTATATGGAAATACACTGACATACTTAGATCATCTAAGGCTACAATAATTGCGCATACTGGTGTTGTAAAAAATGACGAAATTGCAAAAAAATTTAAGGATTCTGGAGTAAAGATAGCCCTTTTAGACATGGTAGGAGATGACGAAACTATTAAAGAAGTACTGAATCAACCTTTTTCTGTAGAAGACTATCTTAACTCTTTTAAACATCTCAAGAAACAAGGAATAAAAATTGTACCGCATGTTATAATGGGCCTCAGTATAAAAGGAAAAGAAGGAGATCTAAGGGCAATAGAATTACTGAAAGAAGTTAATCCTGATGCAGTAATAATTGTTGGACTTATGCCTTTAATAGGCACATCCTTTTCAAAGATAAATCCACCGTCGCCCTCTCATATTATTGATGCTCTAAAATTAGCTCGTAATTCCTTTGATGTTCCAATAATGTTAGGCTGTGCTAGACCTAGAGGGAATAAATACCTTGATGTAGAAAAGTTTGCTATAGATTACGATATTGATGGAATAGCATTTCCGGAAGAAGAAACCATAGATTATGCTAGAGAAAGAAGAGAAATAATTCTGAGTAATGCTTGTTGTGGAAATATAGTTTATGACTTCCTATCACGGGTGTCCATATGATAAGTAGTCCAGACTGGGTAAGACTAAGTTTCGGGGCAGATATGGTATTAGGGTTCAGCCCCGGACAATTTTTGAAAGGAGCATTGAATACAACTATAAATCTTCTACAATATTATCCAGACGGATGTAAAGCAAACTGCATATATTGTGGACAAGCTAGAGAAGTAGCAAAAGGGCCAGAATGTAAGACATTAATAAGAGTTGAATGGCCATTAAGAAAGCTTGACGATGTACTTTCCAGAATAAAGGAAAGAGAAGGAAATCCAGAATATGGTTTACAAAGAATATGTGTTGGACAATTAGCTCATCCCAGAGCATCCCCAGACGCAATTGAAATAACAAGAAGAATAAGAGAGCACGGAATAGAGTTGCAAATTTCTGAACTTGTAACTGCTACATATACATTTAAAAAACACATGATAGAGATGAGAAATGCCGGCGCAGATATGATAGACGTAGCTATAGACGCAGCTAGTAAAAGAGTATTTGATGCAGTAAGAGGAAAGACTGTCAGAAGCATGCATAGTTGGGATAGATATATTCAGGCTATAGACGAAGCAGTGGAAGTTTTTGGAAAAATGAACGCTGGAATACATCTTATAATAGGTTTAGGAGAAACCGAAAAAGAAGCAGTAGAATTAATGCAATATGCTCATAATAGGGGAGCTAAAATAAGTTTATTCGCATTTTATCCAGAATATGGTACTCCTTTAGGAAATAAAAAACCAGTACCTCTTAACGTCTATAGAAGAACACAGATCGCAAGATGGTTAATAGAAAATGACATAGTGGATATTAATTCATTCAAATTTGATGAAAAAGGAAGAATAATAGATATTGATATTCCTGCAGATATTAGTTTAGAGGAATTAGCTCCAGCGTTTATGACTAGCGGTTGCCCAGGGTGTAATAGGCCATATTCTAATGAAAAACCTGGCAGTAGACTGAAAAATATTCCATGGTATCCTACTAAAAATCAAGTTATATCGTCTATAAGAGCAGCAGAAATAGATAACTTAGCTAAGAGATTCTTAAATTAAGATGTAAGATATGTTAGTTAGCTATTTTTCAAGCGGATTTCCATCTCATGTCAGGATAAAAGCACTGGATATTTCATCCTGTAGGGAATATTTTTATTCTCCTTTTGATGGAGAAATTTTTCATATAGAAAAATTTTTTGTAGGTAGACCGAACAAGTTTTCAAAAGTCAATTATGATTATCTTATATTGGCAAAAGTTAAGAATAAGATAATAAAAATACTTCACGTTGAACCTTTCTTGAATGAAGGAGATAAGATTAACAAAGGAGAGATAATAGGAAAATTTCTTGAAAATCCATATACTGGAGGAGATTTTTTACATGCGCATATTGAGGGAATTAAGATAAGTTTTCCTAAGATAACTAATTACGACGAGAGAGGCATAGGTGTAATCGTGAATGTATATGAAAGTTATTTTGACGTAAAATTAAAAACGTATTCCTCTGCTGGAAATCTAAGAGGATTGGGATGTTGTGGTGGTTTGTTAAATGCAAGTTTACCTTATTCTGGTTACGGAGGAATAATAGGGAAAGAGGTAAGTCATGTAAAAATTGGGAACACTATTTTCCATATAGCGAAAAGGAGAAGAAATCTTACTCTTTTTGAAATAAAAAAAGGTTTAATTAGAAATTGGGAATACGAATCCACATTTAAAGTACTAGAGGGCAGTCCAATATTTATAGGGCCTTTATTTGAGGCAATACTTTCCTATAAAGGATTTCCCTTAATTAGATTTTTCTTTAAAACTAACTTATCAATAGGCGATGAAATAGACGTTTGGAAAACGATTTCTAGTATGTGGACACGTTCTTTTACATTATGGTAAAAATTTTCCATATGATTTTGAAGATTAAGAATAAAAATTATTTACTTTACACTTGCATAAGATAGACTAAAGGAAATCTTGTAAACTCTATTAAAACAGCGTTTATTGAAATTGTATTTTCATTATTTATCTTAACAAGGGGGCGTTCAGTAATAAATATTTCGGTTGAACTTCAAGCATAATGTCAACTAAGATTGCCACGTGTACCTTTCAATCCACGTGGCGATTTGGGGAGGATCACTTAGGCTCATAAGGCTTATTATTATACCAAACACTCCAAACTATTCTAGCCAATTTCCTGGCTAAAGCAGTGTACAACTTCTTTCCCTTCAACTTTTCCTTATGGTTCTCGTAAAATTCTAGTAATGTAGGATTACGAGAGTAATTCATCTCAGCGAGGAAGTAGAACAAGCTGCGCAAGTACTTATTACCCTTCTTCGATATTCCCTTACTTACAGTAGCTTTACCGCTCCTCTCAACTATTGGGTCTAAACCACAGTAGGCTACGAAGGACTCAGGGTTAGGAAAGCGTTTAATGTCTCCAACAATGCCTATTATTATTCCCGAAGAAAGTTTTCCTATTCCCGGTATAGTTAATAGAACGTGATTTTCAGACTGTAATTGTATCATTTTCTCTACTTCTTTTATTTTCTCGCTTGTTTCCAGTAGTGCTTTAGATAATACTTCGATTTCTTCAAGTACGATCTTTGTGTACTCTAAGTTGTATAATTGTATTTTGAAGTTTCCTTTAGAGAATTCTTCAAGCATTTCCTTGCTTATTTTTTCCTCGTCACTGACTAGGAATAGTGCTCTTTTTACCCTGTTCTTGTACTTTACTTCAAGGTCTTTTAGGAAGATATATAGTGTTACTAGTTCTTTCAATGGGTTGTAGTTGTACTCCTTTGCCTTGTTTGCCATGTTTATTAGTTTTTGTGCGTCGTAAAAATCTGTTTTCTTTCCTCTCAAGTCCTTCTCCTTCCATAGTATATTTGGGCTTACTTGTAGTATCTTGATCCCTTTTTCCTTGAAGTATTGACATGGTTTTATTGAGTATGCTCCTGTCGGTTCGACCACTATTGTGTTTAGTTTCACTTTTAGTATTTCTTCATAACCCTTCTTGTTGTTCTCGTAGACCCTCCCCTCACTCGATACTAGATGATCTTTTGATATGTCTATTCCTAGGATCCCTACCTCTTTATCACACCTATATCCGTGCATATTATCACAATGTTCAGTCCGATGGTAGGGGTTTGTCACGCCCCCGTTCGAAGACTTTGCTTCAGTCAAAGGGTCGACCATGTTTCCCAGTTGGAGAGTATTACTCTCCCCAACTAATTAATCTATATAGGTTCAAAGGGGGCGGAAGACTCCATCCGTAAGGGTGGAGATGGATAGGCTCCACATGCTTCGCCTCTAACATGGCTAGGCGATAGCTTGAAGAGCCGAGGAAACCACTCGATAGAGGTTAACTTGAGGACCTTCACTTTGTATGTGTAATACTCTTTTTCTGATTCTTGAATTTTTCTATAATACGCGTTGTATTGTTAATTTTGTTAGGAGATAGTGTAGAGTAAGTATGAGAACGTCCCCTTAAATTTTTGCACGCTCCTACTCGGGATATTGTCCCACATGTTAGATCGCGGGGGACGTATAGCCAGCCTCCCACATGGGGTTTTATCCCCATGCCCACTTTCGGCTTGTGTTATTTTCTTGTTCTCTTTATAAAAGTTTTACTCTTGTAAGGCTTGTCTTCTTGTTTAGGAGTGTTGTTCGTGAAAATCGCCGTAGGAGGCTCCACATGCTTTGCCTCTAACATGGTTAGGCGATGGCTTGAAGAGCCGAAGGAACTACTTGATTGGGGTCAACTTGGGGGCCTTCACCACCTCCTCCCCTATACCTAGTCTTCTTAGTCTCACTCTTGTAATGCTTGTCTTCTTGTTTAGGAGTGTTGTTCGTGAAAATCACCGTAGGAGCCCCCTTTGTAGTTACATTTAAATACGTATTTTTCAAATATTCTATTAATGGCAGTCACTGACGGAGTAAGCGTCACTGAGACGCCTTGGTTAAAGCGAGGGTCCATGTGGTACGCCTCTGCTCCATTCAACAGTCCCATATTGGGATACTGTGGGTTCACATTAGTGCTCGGGGTCGGAACGACCCTTAGTGCCTGTGGAGCTGAGACCTCTACCTTTGGCAAGCCTCGGCTTTGAAGCAGGAAGCCACGCCCGTTAGGGCGTGGTAGTTCACGCTCATAGATAAATTGAAGGGAATTTTCTATAAAAAAATAATAAGGTAATATTTATATACAAGAACGTTGTAGAAGGTCTATGAAAAGAATTGTAATCTTAGGATTTTTAATATTATTTGTTATAAATATTATGATACCATATTCGTACTATAACTCTTCATCATATTCAGTGTCAAATATTCAGAACTATACAAATAAATTATCGACAAACCTCCATGAATATTTACCTCCAGCTAAAGGAAATATTTCCTTATCCAATAAATTTGAACCAGAAGGAGTAAACGTATATGCTGCCTACAGTTCGGAACCAGCTCCTATGGGAATAGCGGATTATGGAATAGGACCTAATGGTCCATTCGTTAGAAGTACGACTCAGTTTTTAGGAAAGATCTACCTTAATGAGTTAAGCGATGAAAGCACATTAAATAATCACGAGGTATCATTTCAGTTAAATGTGGTTCTTAATTATAACTATAATGGATATAACTATGCCCTATGGGTTCAAGACGTAGCGTTCTTTAATTCTTCAAATGATTTTATGTACTTTGAAAATAATATATGGAATTTTTCAGCATACAAAGCTAATGTAACAAATTTAGTAGGAAATGGAAATATATACTTATACAATTCCCAAACATACTATGCTTATGTTGCGTGGAATTACCCTGGAAGTCCTACAACATTAACCCTTCCTACAACAATATATCTTTTAGTTAACGTGAGCACAAATTCCTTAGGTCAACCGGTTATTTATTTCTGGTATAATGATGGGTTTGGTTGGGTAAACTATGACGTAGTTAGAGTAACTAATGTAAGCAATACTAATAATGTTTATTTTCTAATTGATGGGTACCAGTATACTCCTTCTGGTAATTTTTATGATGCCGAATTAGACATGGTAGGACCAGGAGATGGATCATGTGCATACATTTATAGTTCTAATGTAGAGATGAGTTTGGAATATTGGAATGGACATAATTTTCAAGGAATAAGGAACGCATACAACTTCGGTTCAGACACAGCAGAGACTTCTAATAACGTTATAGACAGTTCATATTATTTTGTACTTAGAGGATATCTTATAGCAGGATTACATACCGGTCAAGGTAGTTTAGGTCCATTATGGAATCAAAATTCAGTATCTACCTTAATTGTAAATACCGGGATTGACAATGGATATATAGTAGTTTATAATTCCAGTTATCCATATTCTTCAGCATATGTTGAATACGAAATTCCATTCTACAATGATACAGTAGAATTAACACTCGTCTCTATGGATTATGCAGTCTTGGTTTATAATCAGAATAATCAATTAGTAGGAGAGGCAAACGTAAACGCTCCTTACGGTAGTGCAAGAACTGGAGTTACACAATTTAACGTTTTTACCGTTACTTCAACAACTTTGGATGAGGGATCTTCAACATCTGTAACTATCAATTTAAATGCCTATGGTGACGTGAACTTAAACGTTATAGTACCTGAGGGCATTTCTTACAACATTCAAAATCCAATTTACGTTGATGGTCAAGGTACTGACGTCCTAACTTTGTACGCTTCTAATATATCTCAAGGCGTATATACAATAATTATTAACGCCTCATTATTTACAGGATTTTATAAAACAGTTTACATTACACTTTATGTTGGACAACCACTTTATACTGTATCATTCTCTTATTCGGTAATAGGACAGCCTTTACCTGAATCTCCACAATTAACTTTAGATTTTCCCAACGGGAGTATAATATCCTTAGCCATATCATCAACAGTTCTCAAATTACCTTCTGGGACTAAATATTCTGTGCAAAATACTATAGGTTTACAAAATGGCATAAGGTGGACTACTGATAATTTAACTTCTGGGACAATTTATGGCCAAGAATCTATAAACATTGTATATTTTGAGCAATTCCTAGTGTCATTTAATTACGAAGTTCAAGGAGGACAAGGTTATGAATTACCTATAATAACGTATAATTATTTTGGGCACATGATTCAAACTACGCCCAATACCGTATGGGTAGATTATGATTCTCCATATAGTTATCAAAGTATATTGTCAGGTTCAAATTCTCAAGAAAGATGGATTGCTTTCTCCTATTCTGGAATAGTCGCTTCGCCTGGTACAATTAATATATATTATTATAATGAGTACTACGTAAACGTTAATTCCCCTATAAGTATTTATGCTATAATAAACGGAACAAATTCTACATTAGTTTCTAACTGGTATATTCAAGGAACTTCTGTAAAAGTGGAAAATTTGACTTATTATCCTTCTTTAGGTGAGAGGGAAGTTATAACTTCAATATCTCCTTCTTCATTTACAGTAAACTCTTCAACAAAAATTAACGTTAACGTCATTACACAGTTCCATGTTAATGTTAATTCTCCTATTCCACTCTATGCATTGCTTAATAACACAAATGTTACGCTAAAATCTGGATGGTATAATGCTAACTCTGTCATAAAAGTGGAGAATTTGACTTATTATCCATCAATCTATGAAAGATACGTTATTACGAATATTTCACCGTCTAGCCTTATTGTTGATAAGCCTTCAACTATTTCAGTAAAAACATTAAAACAGTATTACATAACTATATCGTCTCAAGTTCCATTATATGCAATAATAAACAATTACAATACAAGCTTAATGTCTAACTGGTATAATCAAGGTACTAAAATAGCGATCGAGAATTTGACTTATTATCCTTCTTTAGGTGAGAGGGAAGTTATAACTTCAATATCTCCTTCTTCATTTATAGTAAACTCTCCAACTAACGTAAGCGCTAGCATTATTGTCCAATTCCTCATAAAAGTTAATTCTCAAATCCCAGTTAAAGCTACAATAAATGGTAGTTTAACATATCTAAACTCTTCATGGATTAATAAGAATTCAATAATAAACATAGAGAATTATACTTATTATGTGAATAGTGAAGAAAGGTATGTAATAACTAACATAACTCCGCAATCTGTGACCTTAACTAAACCTCTAACATTTACTATTGGAGCACAAAAGCAATACTCTGTAAAAATAAATGGAATATTAAATTGGTACAATGCAGGATCCAAAATATACCTTAATGCTTCAGTACCATTTTATGATAATGGAGAATTCAAAGGAACCTATGACGTATTACCCGGATCGCCAATAACTGTTAATGGTCCTATACAAGAGAATCTAGTAGAAACTCCTAATTACGTGGTTGTAGGCAGTATCTTTACTGCTGCAAGTGCTGCCATAATTGTAGCCCTTCTCTTCATAGTAATGAGAAAGAAAACTAAGAAGTAAAGTGATTTTTTATTACCTTAGCTAAATCAAAAATCTTAAGTTAGCAACGTCTGATAAAAAGGAATACGAAATTGCCGTAAAAGAAGTCAATGCATATCTAATATAAGAGTAAAATATTAGCTAAAGTGAATCGCTACGCCATTACTGATAGATCGAAAATATATTTATAAATATAAATTTAACTAAATGCAATATTTTTATATACAAAGAAATAATTTCTTATATATGTTATTAAGCATATTAAGAAAAATTTATTAAACAATAAATATGAATAAAATTATATTTTATCACATATATTAATATTATTTTTCAAATGATATACCCAATCCTATATCATATGAAAATACTTTGTTGGTTATTTCAATTTTTCTCAAGGTTAACGTTAACTTACCTTTAATCAAACGTTTAATTTAGTATTTGTCTTGATCTAGAGAGCTCAAGGCGTGAGAAAATTCAACAATTCACAAAGCATTAGTACTCCCAAATACTGAAAGTTTACTTTCTTTATCTTTTAATAATGATCTCCTATAATGTATATTATGGAACTTGGAGTATTAGGTTCAAACAAGCTCGTTACTACGACAAACGCAATATTTACAGAAATTTTTACTGGGATATTTCCAGATAAAATAAGTATATTGTCTCAAGATTCATCTAATGTAGACTTCACTCCCTTAAAAAAAGCCTTAAAAATTTTGGGTATTAACGCAGAAATACAGAATAAGATAGTAGGAGAAGAGTTCGAAAAATGGATAGAATTTATGGAAAAATATTCTCCAGATATTTTAGACATAACTCCAGGAAGAAAAATAATGGCTTTATCTTCCATTTATTCTAAATCTAAAGAAATAAGGTATGTATATTTGAAAGAAGAGGAGAAGGGATACAGAATATTTGGCTGGGTACCTTTTAGTGAATTAAAAGTATATAATATAATAACAAAAGCTCAACTTAACTTAAAACCTTTAAAAACAGTTAATGGAGGAAGAGCAGAACTGGACATTGAAGGTCTAACTTCCCTTTATAATATACTGAGTTTAAACGGAAAAGTGGACATTGAAAGTGAGAGTGACGAGGAAATTGAAAAGCTATGTAAGATGAGATCCGGAATTTTAGAGTTTGATGAGGAGAATGTAATAAGGGATAAGATAGCTCAAGGGGATAAAATAACTTTTGATACTAACGCGTTCATATATCTCGGATATAGGTTAAAGAAATATGGATCAAACGTTATTCCTTTAAGGAAAGTATACGACGAGTTAGAATATAATTCAACAGGATCAAGACCCGACGATAAGACTAAAATGTTTTTACTAGGACTCTCGTCCTATAGATTTTTACATAATCCTCCTCCTTCAAACGTAAATAAAGGTGGAGATGAAGGAATTTTGAGCGAAGTAAAAGAAAAAATGAAGGAGAACGGAAATATATGGTTTGTTACTCAGGATAGATTAGAATCTGAAAAAGCTAAAACTAGAGGTATTAATACAATTTTACTTAAAAACTTAAGGCCAAACCCTGATAAAATTAAAATGGGAAGCTATATTCATTGCCTTTCTGTATTTTCTAAGGTTAGACTTTCAATAAAAGATGAGGAAGTTATTACTATAAGTGACGGTAGTCCTTCAGAAGGACATTCTATGGTTAAAAGTGTGGAAGGTTTCAATTACGCAGAAGTAATAAAGAACATACAGGATTTTGTAAGATCAAAACCTTGAAGAAAACATATTAATACTTAAAGAAAAAGGATTTTTCATGGAATGTAGAAAAGTTGCAGAATTAATTGCTTCCTCTTCTTATGCTATAGCGTTCACCGGTGCGGGAATAAGTACTGCATCAGGGATTCCAGATTTTAGGGGACCTCAAGGAATTTGGAAAAAATATTCTCCAGATTTAGCATCAATAGAATATTTGGAGAAGGATCCTAAAGGCTTTTGGGAATTTTATTCTATGAGAATGAGAGGCTTATTTAACGCTGAACCTAATAAAGCACATTACGCATTAGCAGAATTAGAAAAAATGGGATTAATAAAAGCTGTAATAACTCAAAACATAGATGGTTTACATCAAAAGGCTGGGTCAAAAAACGTTATTGAGATTCACGGCACAATGCAAAGATCTTATTGCTCTTCATGTTATAGATCCTATCCTTCCTCAGAAGTTTTAAGTAAAATAGATAAAGGAGAATTACCTCCAAAATGTGACTGTGGAGGAATAATTAGGCCAGACGTAGTTCTTTTTGGAGAGCCTGTAAAAGACTTTGAGTACGCTAGAGAAATAGCTTTTGAAGCCGATCTTATAATTTCTATAGGCTCTTCATTAACAGTATATCCAGCAAATTTAATTCCGGAAATTGTAAAACATCATAATGGAAAATTAATTATAGTGAACATGGAAGAAACTCCTTTAGATAATATTGCCGACGAGATTATCAGAGATCCAATAGAAGAATTTCTACCTTGTGTTTTAGACGAAATAAAAAGAATTTTATAAGATTAATTATTTTTAGGCAATTCTCTTACCTTTTGTTTCAGCAACTAAAGCTAAACATATTAAAGTTATAATAATATAAGGCAAGACTACTATCAATATTTGATAATTAGTTATTCTCAAAATAGTTGGAGCGATTGATCCACCCATTATACTTGCTAACTGGTAAGAAAAGTTGGATGCAGTAATGCGATATTTTTTATCGAATAATTCAGTAAATAAAGAAGATTGTGGAGCGTATAATGCCGCATCAGATACTGAAAGCGTTAATTCACCTAATATGAATTTTAAAGGAAAAAGGGAGGCTCCCAAAATCATTAACATTGTTCCATTTAATATTACCATACGTCGTCCTATTACATCACTTAAATAGCCGAACATTGGCATTAATAACAACTGCACCGAAATTGAAACTATAACAATCATAGATACAACGTTAGTTGAAATAGATTTTGCAAACACATAAGAAGTAAATATATAAAAATTTGCACTTTCACTCATTTTTATTCCTATTGCTTTAAGAATATTTCTCCAATCGTTCTTGAGAGCATCAAAAATAGGCAGTTTTGATCTATTTTCTACTTTTACGTTCTTTAGGTCCTTAATCAAATAAAATGAAATTAAAGAAATTATTATAATAAATATTAATGAAAATCTCCATCCTCCTAAGTACGAGAAAACGGAAAGAAGAAAAATTGAAAAAGACGACAAAATTACTGATATCGGAACTGCTAATTGAATTATACTTGCCATAAATCCTCTAAACTTTGAAGTATTATATGCCTCAACTATTATTGTACTAGCCCCTCCCCACTCTCCGCCTAAACTTAGACCTTGTAGAAACCTAAATAACACTATAGTATAATAATTATACAACAGTATTATCAAGATTGACGAAATTACCAATATTAACGCAGTTAAGAACAATACAGTTTTTCTACTAATCTTATCTCCAATATATCCAAAAAGTATACTTCCGCTTACTCTTCCTATAAAACCCAGAATGAAAATTATTACACCAAACACAATTGGAAAGATGAATAATGAAATTTGAGAAATGAGAAAAAAGGCGTACCACTGGGAAACTGTTAAAAGTAAGCCTCCCAAAAGTAAATTCTTCATAGGGTAGAAAAGTAAAAACTAGATTTTAAGCGAATGTAGAATATCTACTATTCCATTAAATTATAGAAATTAGCCATTTTTGTATTCTTAAAGTCTTTTCTTTATGCTATAAAGGTAAAGAAGTGCTTTGTGGGTTAGTTCAATATATTTCAATAGAATGATACAGTAAAAATATGTTTCTATAGAAAATAATATCTCTCCTAAATAATTTACTATACTACTTCTTGACCTCAAAGCCCTTAGCTCGACCAACAACGAGGTTAGCCATGTACATCATCCAAGCATAAGCCAAACTAGCTTAGCCTCAACAACTTGACCAGCAAAACTTGTAGCCCTAACAGACTCACCAAATGCTTAACAACAGAGAACAAGGATTCAACCAACCACCTATTACCATAACCCTTCTCATCCCGCCAACCCTCATAACCCAATCTCAAGAACTCACGAACATTCCTTCTCCTAGCAGGATGACCACACCTAAAGCGTTCTTCCTAGGAGGAACGGCCACATCAACACCAAGATTATAAATCTCGCCATCGTAAGCCTTACCTAGAACCTCTTAACTTCCTTACCTCGCTCCTCCAAATCCTTCACGGTATTAGCTGCAGATTCAGCCTCGTTACTCGTCACCTCAGCGCTTACTATCTTGAACTCGTCCTTCTCCATAACTACTTCAATCTTAAGGAATTTTGAATCCCTCCTTTTGCCCCACTTTGCTACTACGTATTGTCCTCCTCTTGTTGTGCTTATTCCAGTACCGTCATCTACTTCAAGTTCGTCACTCGCTTCAGGGAAATTAATATTCATGTTTCTTACCCTTTCCCATATTGTTGAATAATCTAGGCTTGTTGGGATTATCTTCATTTCTGCTAGTGCGCTTAGTACTCCTTCTATTGCTCTGTAGGGTAAGAATAAGTGTAGGAATGCTAGGAAGTCGTTGAACTCCTTTGGTGCCTTGTACTTGGTCTTAGCGTACCTGTTCTCTTCCTGGAGTAATTCCCACCAGTGTTCGAAGACGTAGAAGGGGAACATTAGCTTATATCTTGTTACCACGTTCTCATCGTACTTGCTCCAATCCCTAGTGTTCTTCTTTTCCATGGGTAATACTCTGCATAATTACTTAAAAATTTTTGTATAATTCTGAAGCGATCCACAACGTACTAATGTTCTTAAAATTTTAAGGCTCTAAATATTAGGTCATGTACTTTTAATGAGAATGTCCTTATTACACCGTATCCTGCAGGAGAAGCTTGAAGAACATTTGCATATTCATCCATACCTATCTTCTCTAAAGCATCCTCGTCTGCCCTTAACGCAATTTTAGTATTTGCTAAAGTAAGTATTAAATCGTTTAAATCCGTAGGCCTATGTGTTGCCAATATTGTTCCTATTCCCCTAACTCTACCTAATCTCATGATCTTATTTATCAATCTTTCTAAAGCCTCCTTCTCATCATCTCCCCTCTTACTTTGAGGAAAATATTCGTGAGCCTCATCAAATATCATTAAGAAAGGCGTCTCCTTACCCTGATTTTTGTATTTTTTATCAATCAGTTCGAATATTCTTTCTGCAATAATGAAAGCAGTCATTGTAGCAGTGGATACACCCTTTTCCAAAACCCATCTAAGGTCAACTACAGATTTCGCTGGAGTATCATTAATCAATTCGTCGTAGTCAGGTTCATCAAGATAGCTATTCCCTTTTTCATTACTTATTCTAACGTCCAGTATACCAGTGTTTTTCAGGAGAGTAACTGACCTAATTATATTATCTTGAGTACTACTATGCAAACGCATTCCTTTCATCACTTCCACGCATTCATCCTCCCAACTGTCTATGGTTCCTTCGCAAGATTCTGTTATTATTTTAAAGAAGGAGGCTCCTTGAGCAGAAAAGAAAGGAGAAACGTCAGGAATTAACTTATAAGTTTTACTTAATCTAAAAGCAACTAAATAAATTGTTAATTCTTTTTCTCCATTTTTTAGTACAACTTTATTTCCATCTATTTTATCAATTTTATAGTTAGAAAGGTTACTTCTTGCTAGGAAAGTAGAAATGAAATTTGTAATTTTACCTGAATAATCCCTTGGAACTGGAACTATAATGTTACCTCCTATCTCAGCTGCAGGTTTAACGTAATCTCCTTGAATGTCAAAAACAACCAAAGGAATATGAGCATTTTTCATTATTACCTTAAGTAAATTTGTTTTTCCTGCTCCAGTAGTTCCAACCACTAAAACATGATGTCTCAATATCTCTCCAGTTAACTTAACTTCGATTCCCATTTCCTTGTATCCTTCAATAACTTTTCCAATACTTATACCATCGTCTGGAAGACCAAGCATTCTTTTTACGAAGAGTATATTAGGAACAAAAATAGGACTCTGAGGATCAATAGGAGAAGACGGTGGTACAACTTCACCGTCTACCTCTTCAGATAATAACTCTATAGTTAAGGAAAGCGGAGTAGTAATTCCGGAAGTATCTTCAGTAGGAGACAAAGCAGGTATTTTAGAAACTGCCAGAATATCAGACCTTTCAACTTCAGTTATTCTTCCTAGAACTAAAGTTTTAGATACTGGAAGGGAGATTCCTAGATAGCTACCAATAAGAAATTTTTTGGATAGATAAACGTCAAAAGGTACTTCAGCTTTAATTTCCTTATTTTCCTTACCGTGAGATATTGGAGAAACCCTGGAAGCTAAGCCTACTACTTCACCTTCCTTTCCTGCTTTCATCTTGGCCTCTTCCACTAATTCCCTTATGTTTTCTCTTTCAATCATGTTTAATCACCCAAATCTTGAGTTGCTTCCTTGTACCTATTCCAATCATCATAATTTACACCTATAAGACTTTTAGCATAAACAAAAGAAAGAAGAAAAGTCGACGCACTTAATTTTCTAGAAATCTTATCTGCTACTTCTATAAATGTGGGAATACCTCTTATTGAGGAATTTAATAATGCAGTTTCAACACCCCTACACAAAAGTTCCTTATCCTTACTTTCTACTCTAAATACGCTATCCCTAACTTTAACGTAAGACATAAATCTAACAAATTTCTTTCCTCCAATTTCTATTTCCTCCTTATATATTGGAGTTACGTAAGGATCTTTCCCCTTCCCCATTTCAAATACTAAAACATCATCAGTAACTCCAGATTTAACTAAATCTGGATATTTCTTTGAAATTTCTTCTTCTCTGCTTAATTTCCTCGTAAAATTCAATCTTTTTACAATTCCAACAATTTTGTCAGTCTTCCTTTCCAACGTTAATTTCTCAAATGCCGATTTATAAGGTTCCCCTACCATCTGAATATAAGGCCCAGGGAATATTGGCCCATCAACTATCATTACATCAGAATTAGAATTATTAATCGCGTAATTTTCTAACGAAATTCTTAGTTCGTCAAGAATGTTGTCATCCTTATAATCCGGAGTATAAGCTACTCCATTAACGTTTTCAGTCCTTACTACACTCATAGTAGATTTAACCTTTTGTATAACTGTACCGTTTGCTTTTATAGCCAAGAAAGGAAAAGAAGCATCTAAAGGAATAAGAACATGTCTCCCAGAATCGTTTGCATATAAAGAAGCAATGTAAATATTAGCTCCTTTTACGTTGATAATTCTTGAAGAACTATCTAAATACCCAAAATCTGAAAAAGGAGAACATTTTCCTATTTCTTCTTCATAATAAATAGGAGTAGATTCCGAAGAATCCACAGAAATTGAAGTACCGAGATAAGGCTGATCAATTGAAATCTCCGAAAGAAGCTTCATAAGACTAAGGATAGCATCCTCAATTTCCATAAAATAATTTATAGAACATGTTTTAAAAACTTTTCCTTCAGTTTATAATACTGTATTGTAAGAGATTTGGCATTTAGTTTAAAAATAAGTTATAAAACTGAACTATCCTTTACATATCTAATTGTA
Organism: Acidianus brierleyi; assembly: GCF_003201835.2. Lineage (NCBI taxonomy): Archaea > Thermoproteati > Thermoproteota > Thermoprotei > Sulfolobales > Sulfolobaceae > Acidianus > Acidianus brierleyi. The sequence continues at coordinate 2,332,338 of NZ_CP029289.2, forward strand.
TCTTCCAAATCGCTTTCTAGAGATTCTTTTATATATTTCTCTATATTTTCTCTTTTTATTGGATTTTCCTCATTTATATTTCCATCTTTTACATTAACCTTCATGTCCTTGGATAATCCTCCATGCATTAAATAATTTCTTTTTTCTATCAGTTCTCCATGTTTTTGTCTTAGATAAGACGTTACTAAATCTTCACAACACTTATATTTCCAATTATCATCATCAAATTTTCCTCCACCGTTAGAATCGAGACATGTAGCTACTGGTAATTCTCTAGCTAAGGATAAAGCCTTATCGTAAAGTTTTGCTTTAATATATAATGAGATCAATTCGTGTAACTTATCTATATCATTCCCTGGGATAAGAATATTCCTAACTTCCAATGTTGAATAAAAATTGGAAATTACCAATTCTTTTATATTTTCCAAACTTTTATGATTATACCATTCTCTGTAATAATTGGAAAGTTCGTTTACGTCTGTTTCAAGTTGTTGCGAATAATGTTCAACATCAGACATCGAATGCACAGCACTAACTGTAAAACCATTTCTTAAGTTCCACAAAAGATCTATTACTTTGCCAGGATCTTTTCCCTTTATTTTACTAATAGTCGTTTTTTCTTCATTAAAATTATTAGGATTAAGATTAGGACTATTTAATTTATCCCTATAATCTCTAAAATATCTTTCGTCCAATTCTTGAATGGAAGAATTTATCATCAAAGAATCCTTCATTGCCTCAACAATTTCTGTAAGCTCTACAATATTTACTTCGTTTTGGATAGGTGCCATTATAGGCGCTGCAAAAAATCTTGTTTTAAATAAAGCTCCAGTAGTTAAGGCCGTCGAAGTTAAAACGTTAGTTCCATGAGTTAAATCTAGAAGTATTTCGTAACTTTTGTTCTCATGGAAGATCGTGTATATAACATTAAAGATAAAAACTGGATTTCTAGATTCGGAATAAGCTGATCTTTGCAGTTGTTGTTTCCCATTAATCTCTGTTTTTAATACTTCTCCGTTTTTGTCTACTTTTATTGCCTGGCCTATCCCCACGTTAGGTATAACTTCAATGGTAAGATCACTAATGAAAGATTCAATATCTGATACAGTTTGTTCGTTTATATCACCTTTATTTTTGAGAAAATTAGTTCTATCCAAAACAAGCTTCTTGTATCCTTTCTTCATGGTTTCTATATCCATAGGGCGTTTTTCATGTTGTATTAGACTATCTGGAAGTAATGCTATTATTTTCTCTACTTCGAATATTTTAGACAGAGCATGAGCCGAAAAGAAAGACGTTACTTCTTTATCTGCAAATTTGTATTTAACCGGACTATAGTTTGAGACATCTCCCGCTATGTATATCAAACATTTTTGATCCAGATTTGACATGATTTAAAACTATACGAAAAACGTTTTAAAATGTATGCCCATTTATAACGCTTATGTAAGAAATATTGCATTAACCAATATTTTATAAGGATAAGAACCAGATTAGACTCATGGAAAATTAGACACTACAAAGCGGTCATGAGTGAACTACCATGCCCTTGCTAGTAGACCCAAAATCTTATTAGTAAAAATAATTTTTATCTATTATTAGTAATTTATGTGAATTTAATGAAATTAGATAATTAACTCTATAATATTTTTTTAGAAATTTTTAAGTGTTATATTAGATCTTTTATATTTCTGAAAGTAAACTGAGGAATATTATTATAATATTAGAAAATGATAAAGACACGAATAATGAAATCTGCTTTATTTGTATCAATTATTTAATACATTATTCTTACTGCTCCTGATTATGAGTATAATGAAATATGTTCCTTATGAAGAAAAAATATGAGGTTTAATATTGAATTTATATTTTTAAAATGATTTTGGGTCTATCGTCAGGAGGGGTCTTCCGCCTCCTTTGAACCCTTGAATCTGATGAAGTTCTTTACCTTTAGATTTTAAGATAATGTGATCATGGAGAAAATCAATTTATCTTTAAAATCACAAATTCATTAAATTTTCAAATATACTCGAAGAATTATATAACTCTCTCAACTATTATTTAACATCTTTATAAAAGAATATATAAATATATTCTAAATACGAATTAATCTGAAATGGTAAGTATTAAGTTAATCTAAACTTCTCATGTTTTTAACCTAATGTTCAATTTTGAATATATAAAAACCAAGGAAGTTAATACGTAAGAAAAAGGATTTCATGATAAACTTCAAATCTTCTTAATCTCTAATCAAGTTTTATTTTTAATTTATATTATTTTTAAATATAAAATAGTGAGATTGCAAATAAAATGTCTAATACAAGCAGCAATTTATAATTATCATTATATACTTTTTTAGGGAGAAGAATCATTTTATTTCTTGAAAGTAAATTTCCAAGAAGAAACAGAAAGAAAAAATGAAAAGAGAGAAAAAGTTGGTGAGAAAAAATTACTTTATGATAATCATTTTCAATAAATTTATAGACAATAGTCTATCCAATTCTCATTATAAAGATGAGAGAAAAAAGAGAAAAAATGAAAAATAAGGGAATACCATAAAAAGAGAAAAAGAAAAGGAAAGATAAAAATAGAAAATGTTCATCTCATCCCTTATTTTTTACCTTTAACTCTTGCAAAGATAAGAACATCACGAGAAGAATTAAACATTAATCTGTTATGTTGAAAAAAGTAGGATTACAATTTTGTAATACTATCATTACTAGGTAGGAGGTGAACATGAAGATTAAAAACGTAAAAGTTCGAGTTACAATGCGTACAAGACGAAATCAGACGTGTAGATTGAACGTTTAAAAGGCTGTCTATTCATTCAATTTCACGAGCGGACCATGCAAACAGAACGACGTCAGATCATTACAACGAATTAGTTCGCATGAAGAAGAAAGGAGATAAAGGAAAAGTTTATAAGTTTATTGTTCAGAATATATAAATCAGAATATAAATCCATCAGTTTCATCCAAAAAGGAATTGAAAGAGAAAAAAATACAAAATCTAGAGAAAATAGCAAATGAAGAGAGTTTCATCCAAAAAGGAATTGAAAGGCAGAAGCCTTACTGCAGATACACAGGGCTTCCTTATCCTATGTTTCATCCAAAAAGGAATTGAAAGATTATCTTCACTTATAAAAGTCAAAACACAACCGTATAATTGTTTCATCCAAAAAGGAATTGAAAGTTTTCCGCATCCTTTGTGCTAATAATATAATTTTGTAACATGTTTCATCCAAAAAGGAATTGAAAGTTAATTATATAATTATGTTTCTACCCGCGGTTTTATTTTTTGTTTCATCCAAAAAGGAATTGAAAGTCAACGGAGATATAGTTTTTTTTCTTCTTTCAATTCGCGTGTTTCATCCAAAAAGGAATTGAAAGACTCATAACAACAAACGCAATTTTGACGAAGTTATACGGTTTCATCCAAAAAGGAATTGAAAGGACTGGAGGGTACTATTCCGCCTATAGCGCTTGGAGATGGTTTCATCCAAAAAGGAATTGAAAGTCTATTTTCAAAATATATGTGCGTCCCGATATTAATACGGAGTTTCATCCAAAAAGGAATTGAAAGTAACTCGGTAGGATAACTAAGTTAAGTCCGTCCTTTGTGTTTCATCCAAAAAGGAATTGAAAGCCCTTTAGGGGGATGTTTCCTTAATTAAATAATTGGAGAATGTTTCATCCAAAAAGGAATTGAAAGATGAATAGCCCTTCCATCGGTTTTGCAAGCATCTCATACCTTGGTTTCATCCAAAAAGGAATTGAAAGTAATTATCAACTTCATTTATATGTATTTTTCAATATATTAAGTTTCATCCAAAAAGGAATTGAAAGTATTAAGAAGAAAAGCTATAAATGCTGAATGAAGATGAAATTAAGTTTCATCCAAAAAGGAATTGAAAGTTTATTTGGGGTTTTTCCCTTTGGGTTATGATTGTTTGCGTTTCATCCAAAAAGGAATTGAAAGATTACATTCTTTTCACCATGCCTTATGAAGCCTCACGTTTCATCCAAAAAGGAATTGAAAGAAAAGATGTAGTTGAATATGAAATAAATCCTTTAATTTTAGAGTTTCATCCAAAAAGGAATTGAAAGTTCTGCTCCTCATAAAACTTAGCCAATTTATCATCATAACCGAGTTTCATCCAAAAAGGAATTGAAAGTAATAAAATATAGTCTACTTCACTATACATTAATAGTTTCATCCAAAAAGGAATTGAAAGAAATTGCGTATTCCTCTTCTAAAACAAATCACAAAACAAAGTTTCATCCAAAAAGGAATTGAAAGAAATATTCACAGTCTAGTATTAGCATCAGGTGGAAAATCAAGTTTCATCCAAAAAGGAATTGAAAGGCATAAGGGGGAATCTGTATAGCCCAATTATGAGAAATTGTTTCATCCAAAAAGGAATTGAAAGAACATTAGAAAAAAACGGATATCTTTTAATGGTGAATAAAGGTTTCATCCAAAAAGGAATTGAAAGGTTGTATGGTGAAATATTTGACGAGTTGTCACAAAAATTCGGTTTCATCCAAAAAGGAATTGAAAGTTAATTATATAATTATGTTTCTACCCGCGGTTTTATGTTTCATCCAAAAAGGAATTGAAAGATGAAAGAATCATTATGAGTGATATAGACCCAATTATTGTTAAGTTTCATCCAAAAAGGAATTGAAAGATAGAAATATCAACAACATACGGCAATGCCACAGTACTTAGTTTCATCCAAAAAGGAATTGAAAGAAAAAAGTTGTTAAATGAAGTAGACCTATTTGCTATAAATAAGTTTCATCCAAAAAGGAATTGAAAGAGTACCTCTAGAATATTTACAATTTACTCCTAATATATCGGAGTTTCATCCAAAAAGGAATTGAAAGTTAAAATTGATAAGAAACGATACAATTGAGATATTCAATAGGTTTCATCCAAAAAGGAATTGAAAGAAATATTTTGTGAATATGAATAATATAATATCAACCATTCAAGTTTCATCCAAAAAGGAATTGAAAGTCGGGTTTAACATCGTCAGTAGCATAAGGGCATACCGAGTTCGTTTCATCCAAAAAGGAATTGAAAGCCGAAACATAACTATCTAATGCATACAAGAACTGATTTAAGTTTCATCCAAAAAGGAATTGAAAGTGCTTACCGAAGAGAAATGTTGTTATGTCAAAACCCTGGAAAGTTTCATCCAAAAAGGAATTGAAAGTTCCTCTTTCCGCCTTTCAACAGAAGATTAATGATGTGAAGTTTCATCCAAAAAGGAATTGAAAGATCTGTATTCCGATCCAATCGCCCTCATTAATATATTATTGTTTCATCCAAAAAGGAATTGAAAGTCTATTAGCTCATCAAGCTTTGTTTTAACGTAATCCCTTATGGTTTCATCCAAAAAGGAATTGAAAGGCTCTAAAGTCTTCAAATGCCAGCACTTCTTTCCGAAGCTCCGTTTCATCCAAAAAGGAATTGAAAGATATATACAAATTACTGGCACTAGGAGCGATAGAGACCAGGTTTCATCCAAAAAGGAATTGAAAGCTTAATAGTGTTCGTGCTAACATTAATGATAGTAGGACTGTTTCATCCAAAAAGGAATTGAAAGCTTCCCAACACTGTCATAGTATTTGGGGAGACAAAGACATACAGTTTCATCCAAAAAGGAATTGAAAGATATACCATATGAGGACATTAGGGCAACTAATAAAGAGGAAAAGTTTCATCCAAAAAGGAATTGAAAGAAATCGGTCTCCTCGTAGTAAGTAGGGTAATCAGCGTTCACCAGGTAATGTTTCATCCAAAAAGGAATTGAAAGATTCGTTTTTGGCTAACTGCTTTAGTGTTTCTATATGCGTTTCATCCAAAAAGGAATTGAAAGCTGTTTATAAAAGATGTCTATAAGGACTTACCGATCCTTCATGTTTCATCCAAAAAGGAATTGAAAGAACTTTACATCTGCGGTGAAGTAATCTCCACCAGTTAGCCGTGTTTCATCCAAAAAGGAATTGAAAGTTCCGCTCTGAGCAGGATCGAGATGTTAGCGACAAATGAGGTTTCATCCAAAAAGGAATTGAAAGTCTTCTGTTACATACTTTATGACGTAGTTGAGGCTAAGCCCCGTTTCATCCAAAAAGGAATTGAAAGTTCAACTCCAGAAAAGTGTAGGAGAAAACGGTTGCATCGTTTCATCCAAAAAGGAATTGAAAGTAGACTTTACACGTACCGTCCTTAAGCTTCATTACAATTCTGGTTTCATCCAAAAAGGAATTGAAAGTGAAAAAAGAAGATTAACTTTTTTCAGGTGTCAAAATCTATATGTTTCATCCAAAAAGGAATTGAAAGTTCTTTATTTATCTCCTTATAATACCCTCCCCTAATTAATTTGTTTCATCCAAAAAGGAATTGAAAGACAAACTTGTATCACAGTATGGACAGGATAGAACAGTGATATGTTTCATCCAAAAAGGAATTGAAAGAGTGCAGACCTAAGTGCGTTCATGATAGCAACAGTTACAGTTTCATCCAAAAAGGAATTGAAAGTCAAATATTGCATCCCAATTTATGAATGACGCTTATTCATTTGTTTCATCCAAAAAGGAATTGAAAGCCCTGAAACTAAGATATTGTTGAATTATTTCCAAAAGTACTTGTGTTTCATCCAAAAAGGAATTGAAAGCTGTTTTAAAACATCATAAATCTCTTTCTCGATTGTAATCATGTTTCATCCAAAAAGGAATTGAAAGTTTAATCTAGACGACTTTTACGAAAACAACTTCAGGAAAAAAGTTTCATCCAAAAAGGAATTGAAAGTTCGATAGCATTTATATATACAATCTCATATATTTCTTTATGTCTATATTTAAACTCTTACATATTTCAATTTTAGGTATAATATTGTTGAGTATACTTGGCATATCTTTTTCAGTTGGTTCAATATCTGTAGGGAATGGTCCCAGTTACGGAGTTTATTCTAATGGAAGGATTTTTATTATAGCCCAACAAGCTAATGAGTTGCAAGAAATTAGGGATAATAAAATAGTTAATACTGTTAAACTTCCAATTTATCCTCATTCTGTTCCTTTTAGATTGGCTTCTCTTGGGAATTATCTTTTTATAGCATATCAAAAAGGGCCAGTTATAGAACTAAATGATAAATCTGGTAAGATTATAACGGCTTTTCATATTCCCCGTATAGGAAAGTATCCTGCAATAATTTCTGCCCATAATTTTATCATAGTTTCTGCATCTTATGGTGATAAACTGTATTTTATTTTTAATAATTCAGTAAAGAACGTCAGTGTTATGAACGGCCCTCAAGCCTTAGCTTATGATAATTTTACTAACGTGGTTTATGTAGGAGGATATAAGAGTAATTTGATTTATAGAATTTCGTTTTCTTCAATGAAAATTGTTGACAATTTTTCTATAAATGATACTACAGTGGATGCTATGACTTTTATTCCTCCTAATGAGTTGGCCGTTGCAACTTATGAGCAACAATTGGAAATTATAAATCTTAGTAATAATAAAATAGTTAGTGTAACAACTTTCGAAAATGGTATAAACGGATATTCGTCTCTAATTTATGATCCCTACGATTCTTATCTATTTCTATCTCTTCCTCACCATGATAATCAAGTGGCAATAATTAATAAAGAAGGAAAAATAGTATCTCAAGTTACTGTAGGTAATTCTCCTAACGGTCTTGTTTACGATCCCTTAAATCATGAAATTTATGTTATGAATTATGCTTCATCTTCTGTAAGTTATTTTGCGTCCCCTATTCCTTCAATAGTATCCCATAAATATCATTCGAGTAACTTTTTACAAGATTTATGAGATTCTTTCTTTAGCTGCAGTAATTGTAGTAGTTTTAGGAATTGTAATAATATATTTGAGGCGATAATAATGTTTTCTCTTCAACCAGGGATAACTCCTCTACCTTTAGTCTTGGGATACTTTGTTTTTGCTGCAATAGTAGCAGTTTTCATTTTGAGGAAGTCTAAATTTACTCCTACAGATTTTGCGTTGGCAGGAGTTGGAGGAGCTTTAGTATCTGTAGCAGACCATATAATAGGAGACGCTATATTTTTGCCGTCGTCAACAGTTTCAGATAAACCGTGAATTTTATGTCATTTGATATCATTTAACATTCCTAGCTCTTCTCATGAGAGTTTATAAATTTTGTAGTTACATACTATCATGTAGAAGAGAGCCCTACAGTGAACTCGATGAGCAATGTGAGGGGGAGGATGGGTTCGATGAGGCTCCCTATGTCCTTGAAGGGAGTGGTTTAACTACCGCTCCCGTAGACGGCATGGGGAGCCGGACAAGGGGAATGAGGACGAGAGGTTGAATACAAATTCATGAAACCTCAATGAAAGTCCGACCCCTATGTTCCTCTTCTCTGGTTTAATATTTCTAACAGTAAACCCTTCTGATCTAATAAGGTCTATGCACAAGTTTAAAATTCCTTTATCTTTAATTTTTGCTGTAGCAGTAGGAGTAATTTCTGTCCCAAGAATATTTGAGGTAGCTGATACTGCGATTAAATTACAATTAATGAAAGGTGTAGGATATAAGAGAAATAGAATTTTGAAAATATTCTACAAACTTAAGGCAATGTTTGAAGCGATAATCCCTTTAACTATTTACGAATTTAAAAAGGCTAGGCTCATTAGTCTTTCTGCAGAAACTAGAGCCTTTATGGTGTACAAGGACAGAACATTTTTAAATGATATTAATTTTAGTAAAGTTGATAAAACGATATTAATTATTCTTATCATTGCAGTAATTGTAGATTCTTATCTAGTATATTCTGGATACATTCCAGCAATTCCAGTTCATGGATAAATTATCATTTGTCAAATTACACGAAAATATGTGGAAAATTCTTATATAAAATATTTATTAGAGATTATTTCATGCTTCTATTAGAAAATTCCTATAATTCTAGGTCTTCTTGAAAACTTTAAAAATCTTAATAAAATTACGTATGAGCAAAAACTTAGGAAACGATAAATATTACCACGCTCTAAGTAATATTTACTAATACTTTCAGGAAGGTTAATAGCTTTTATCTAAGGATTTATCGTTAAATTCTAGTCTAATAACTTTCAGTAAATATAACGCTACATTCACACGGCTAATCTAAAAAAGACACCACGACAAGATTACTCCTAGGAGCTAAGAAGCAGTCCAGACTGGTGAAAAGAATTTATGAAGGAGGAATAATTTTTTTAAAAAAAAAAACTGAATAAAAACACTAGTATTTCCTATATAGGAAGTACTAATGTGGCAATCTTAGTTGACACTATGCTTTAATGTAGTTTACGGAAATTTCTCTTACTTAAATATTTTCATTCTATTATGCAATGAAATAAGTTTTATCTATTCTAGATGATAGTATTTTAGGCTTTACAGTAAATAATTTTACTCCTCTTATGTTGTATTAAATTATTTTTAACGTTGCGTAATACTGCAAAGGATTTTCGTAGAAAGTCTACTCCTAATTCCAGGCTTGTCTAACTTGGGTTTAGCTAAGCCCTCAGATACTGCTCAGCACTACTAACTTTCTCTAAACTGGGGCCTTGTGAAAAAGCGAGGGCGGGCCCAAGGCTATAATAAAGTGTTAGTAGTATGTTCTCTAAAATGAGCATTAATATAATAGTCTCTCCATAAAGAAATAATATATTGTTATTTTGTGTTTAGTGTGCAAAAAAGTAGTAAAATGTAAAATAGTTTATCTCTTAAGTTGTGAAATAAAAGATAGTTAGTTTATCTTAAAGTATAAAAAATAATGAAATAAAAGAACTGTTATAATATTCATATAAAGATAATAAATGTGCAGAAAAAGAAACCAAAAGATTTAAATATCTGTTTAACTACACATCTAAATAGGGGGCAAGCCCCCGGAGGTGAGGAAATGTCTTTTTCGCCCACATTAATGAAGGGGGTTTCCCGATAGGTGACGAAGGACACAGGGCTGATCAGGGTGCCCCCCATTATATTTTATCCTTCTTCCTCATTTATACTTTTCCATGTCAATATTGTACTTCTTAGCGTATTCTTTTAGGCCTAAGTCTAATACCTCGTCGGCAACGTCTGAGTATCTTTTCCCTATGTCTACAGCTATCTTCTTTATTATCCTAGCGTATTGAGGGCTTACCCACAGTTGTTCCTTATTTGTTGGGTGAGACACCATTTCCCTCACTAAGTAAACATCTGTTTAGATGTTTAAAAACTTTACTGTTGAGATAAAGAGATTGTATAAACTCCCCAGTTTACTGCAAAAATTAGGATTGTTTATTTGCGTGAAGTTTTATAACTATCACTGTACCCTGGAGTTTACTTCTCTCAATGAAAGCATTAACTACTTTCTCTTCTTCATCATTTCTTACAACTACAACAAAAACGTGATCATTATTGTACAACTCCTTCTCGTTTTGTAAGAAGAATGCTAACCTATCTAGTTCCCTATCTATTAGGACTACTTTTTCTCCATTTACAAGTATCTTATCCATCATATTATAATAGAGGAGCTATAAAATAAAGTGACCTCACTGAAAAATATTCCTCTTTTTCCAATAAGCCTTAATCCTTATTTTTATTATTCTCTTTTTTACACCTAATACCGCCTCAACTAGGTCGTCAGTTTTAGGTATTTCCATGATTATACTAGCGTCTATCTTTACAACGTAATCTCTTCCTTCCTCATAATACATTAAATACTCACAGATCTCCCTATTTAGGTCGTCACTTTGATAATCCCTAACTCTATACTATTATACATAATATATTCGTATAATCTTGTCGCAGTTTCCTCATCATCAACATCTGCGGTAAATTCTTCATGATTCTTTATCATTAAAACTACTTCAAAAATAGTAAACGTCCTTTTCGTTTATCGGAGATCCTCTGTATTCCATCTAAATCACAAATAAATATAAGAGAGAAAGCAGCATTTAAATATTTCTCTCTTAGATTCTTCTATGATTTAGATAAGAATCTCTCTTAAAATAAAGAAAGATTTATAAAGTAAAATGGAGAATGTTTATTCATGATAATTAAAGAGGAGTTAAAGGTCAGGGTAAAGTATAATGTAAAGGTTAACAGTAAAGGAGAGAAAATTAAGTATCCTTATTATATAGTTACTTTTCCTATAGAGTATTCTAACATACTTAAGGAGAGAAAAATATTAAAAAACGTCACAATAATTACCGATGAAGAGAAAATAGAGTTAAGTAATGTGAAGATATTTTCCTTGGAATATTACAAAAAAGGAGAAGAAAAGATTCCATACTTTAGTATTTCTATTCCTAAAGAGATAGGGGAAAAGCTTGTAGGCAAGAAAGTTTTAGTAATAGCTGAGATTGAATAAACTTCTCAGTTTAATGAGAAAAATTCAACTAGTAGTAAATACTACTAAGAGGCTAAGAAGGAAAAAGAGCAAGTGAGTGAAAAGCTTAGGCCCACGGTGCTTTTCTGCTTTTATCATGTAGAAAGCCCCTTCCTTTCTCTTCATAAAACTTTTCCTAAGTTAAAAGGTATGTAGTGTATTGTTTTTGATTTTCAATTCCTTTTGGGATGAAACAAACAAGGTATAAAATGACCTCAATTTACGCCTTAATAATGCTAATCTTGCTTTCCTCCTTTCAATTCCTTATTGGGAGATATCCTTGATGTGATATGTGTTTCGTACTAATAATAGAAATAATTTTGTTCAATATCACTGTAAAATTATTGATAAAGGTAAAAGTTAAGGTTAGGATCAGGATAGTCCACAAGAGGAAGAAACAGTGACGTTAGGTTAAAATGATAAAAAAGTAAGTAGCAATTTCTTATTAATAATGAATAGTAGCATTAACTGGAAAAACGTATGCATCAAGACTAGGTAACCACAAGTATTATTGCATATGTAGAGAAAGTAGATCACTCTAATTTATGCACTATATCCTTAACTTATGATTAATATACCTACTGACTTTCGAATATTGTATGTACAAACTCGTTTAATGTGCTTCTATATTTTTCATAAATTTTAGGAAATATTCTATACACCTTAATATTTTCATTATAAGTAATTTTATTCTCTCTAATCAATTTATCTATTTCACTTTTGTTTAATATATAATATTCTGATGTCATAGGATTAGTAATTCGCAAAATTATAAAATAATCAAAACCATCTAGTTCATGTAAGATTGCAGTTTTATTATCTAATACCATTCCTTGAATAACTACTTTTACTTATTACCAGCTTTTGTATTATTATAATATAAGCTATAATACATAGAATAATATAATTTAAAAATAATAAAGTTCTACTCCTTAGAGCTATAATCTTTTTCTTATCCTACGTAAAATAGAGCCTGCGATGAAAGACGACTAGTGAAATAGAATGGCCAATAGTGCTAACTTAAAGTACGCTGACTGCAACAGTAATATTTACCATTTTTCCCATAAATGGACTAATACTTCAAGTAAGTTTTTGTCTCATTATTTCCATTTATACTGTCAAAATGAATAAGAACTTTATGAGACTATTAATATACACTATTTCTAAAAGCTACTAAGTTATAATTCATTTTAGTTTGTGCAACCCATGATGACTTTCTTTCCCTTAAATAATTTTAGGTGGTAAATATAAATAGTCACTCTTAGTTTCTATTAGATTTAGTATCCATTTCAGGTTTACAGGGTAAAATTTTGTTACGTCAACGCCAACATTAATTGTCTTTATTTTAGAGTTAATGAATGGGTACTTTCTCAGTCTGTTATTATGCACATGACCATGGATTAGCCACGCATTATAAGAATTCAAATTAGTTGGATAGTGTGAGAGTATGAATTTATAATTGTTTAGTTGTAGTTCTAATTGCTTTACTCCTATCGCTGGAGGATCATGATTACCTTGTATAAAGATCTTTTTCCCATTTAGGAAATTAACGTAATTTTTAAAATCTCTTCTAGCAAAATCCCCTACTATATAAACTATATCGTCATTAGATATCATCTCATTCCACTTATTTTTTATGTGTTCGTTCATTGTAGTAACGTCTACGAAAGGCCTTGCAGAATATTTAATTATATTTTTATGTCCAAAGTGTGTGTCAGCTATGAACCATATTTTATCTAAACTTTTAGGATTTACTTCTATTTTTAGGTACTTTTCCCTATATTTCTCATATGTTTTCTCTAGTTCAACTAATGATAAGGCCTCTGCTCTATTGAGAATTTTCTTATTTAATATATCGTACTCATAGACTATTTTACCCGTATTTACGAGTGTTATCCTTAATACCTTAGCTTCATACAAAAAACGAGATAAAATTTGGAGCATTTCTTTATTGTTTGAAATATTTTTTACTACTTTACATGATAAATGAAAAGAAATGCCAGCATGAAACCAGAAGTTCTCGTTATAGAATTTAGCGTCAGACCTTTCTTTTATATAATTTTTTAGGCTCTTATAAAGGTCTTCCCTAAATTGAAGAAGTTCATTATTAGGCCTTATACCTAAGGCTATCGTATATCCTTCTTTCCCATTTTTTATCTCGTATTTATCGTAATAAAATTCTAAATTGCCATATCTATTAGATACTTCTTTAATAACTTCCATTATTTTAAGCGGAGCTACTAATGGTCGGAAATTATATACGAGAGTAATATGAGGTACTCTATGTACTTTCAAATAACTTATAGATCTAATCTTTCGCATTATTTGTTTTAATTTATATTTCTCTAGAATTGGTCTTATTTCTATGATATAGCTATTTCTCATTATATTTTTATATTTCTCCTATTATTAAAAATAATATACCTCTCGGTAAACTGGGAAGTTTACTTCGTCAGTCCTAATATCTTTTTATAGTATTATACCTTAAAGTAGTTTTACATGGCATTTATAGTAGAAACGACATCTATAGCTATCAGCGTTATAGCATTAATGGTTAGCATATATAGTGCATATATTAATTATAGACATTATCGGTAGTACTTTCAGAAAGTTTATAGCTTTTATCTTAAGGATTTTCATTTAAATCCTAGTCTAAGAACTTTTCGAAAATACTACGGTTAGGGCGTAGTAGTTCACAGATAAAAGATTTATACTTATCATGAGTTACTACTTTGATGAAGGTCTCTGTAAAAGAATTAAAAGAGATTTTTAAACCTAAGGTTACTCCAATAATTTGGGACGATAAAAACAACGTTCTGACTCTCTTGGATCAATCGGCTTTGCCTTTTGAAACTACTTACGTAAATTTGAAGACTCCTGAAGAGGTTTCTTCCGCAATAAAATCGATGAAAGTAAGGGGAGCTCCTGCAATAGGAATAACAGCGGCTTACGGTATGGTTTTGTCAATTATTTCTTCACAGAATTTTGAGGAAGCTCTTTCTTCTTTGTCCAAGGCTAAGACCATCCTTGATAAGGCTAGGCCTACTGCGGTTAATTTAAGTTGGGCAACTTCTTACATGCTCTCAAAAGCTAAGGATTTAGTAGATAATGGAGAGGCAAGAAATGTAGGGGAATTAATTTCTTTGATGAAGGAGGAAGCTAAGAAGATTTTTGACGCTGAATTAGAGGCTGAACTTCAGATGGGTATTTACGGATTGGAAAAGATTAACGATGGAGATACTGTGCTTACCCAATGTAATGCTGGTGGTTTGGCTACTGGAACTGGTGTTGGTACTGCTTTGGCTCCCGTTAAGGTAGCCAATGCTTTAGGAATAAAAGTCTCCGTCATTGCTCCAGAAACTAGGCCGTGGCTTCAAGGTAGTAGGTTAACGGTTTATGAACTAATGACTGAAGGTATTCCAGTTACTTTGATTGCTGATACAGCAGTAGGTCTCGTAATGTATAAGAATATGGTAAATAGTATTATGGTTGGTGCTGATAGGATACTTTCGGACGGTCACGTTTACAATAAAATAGGTACTTTTAAGGAGGCAGTAATAGGTCACGAACTAGGAATTCCTTTTTACGCTTTAGCTCCAGTGACAACTTTTGACATGAAGAGTAGGGTAGAGGACGTAGTAATAGAAGAAAGGGATCCAGACGAAGTTAGGACAGTTAGGGGAGTCCCCATTGCACCAGAGGGCGTTAAGGTCTATAATCCAGTTTTTGACGTTACTCCTCCTAAGTACGTTACTGCAATAATTACAGAAAAAGGAATAATATATCCTCCCTACGATAAAAATGTTAGGAAAGTTATTGAGAGATGAAACTTTTTCCGTGAGATACGTAAATGTTTTTAGGCTTTAATTCCTTAATTTTTTCTATACTTTTTTGGAGTTCGTCGTAATTTTCATAAATTGATGGCGGTTTCAATTTTCCTCCAAGAGTGTCTCCTACTATTATTGAGTTAATTTCTGGTAGATATATAGAAATTGAATCATCTGTATGTCCGGGAGTATAAATTATTTCTATACCTTGTAGGAATTCTCCTTCTTTAATTGCTTCTCCGTTCACTCCTTTGAATGGTTTCATCAGGAAGGGCGACGCGATCTTGAAAAGTATCTTTATGGGTGAGTGGATTTGAGGTTTTCTTATTTTTCCTTCCTTTAAGTAATCAAGCCCGTTTTGATGGATGAAAAATTTCTTTTCTCCTAATTCTGAAGCTCCCCCTATATGATCCTCATGTGAATGAGTGAAAATTACGTAGGATATTTTGTTTGGATCTTTTCCTAACTCCTTTAGCCTAGATATTATCTTTTTTCCACTCCCTGGGGTTCCTGAATCTATTAGAATATCCTCTTTTCCTTCTATGAGGAAGGATTTGACTAAAGTTAGGTTTATTTCGTAAACTTTCATAAAATATTTTTCGTTTTTCTGGTTATAGTACTTTTCTTAATAATGTTTACTTTAATCATGAATTATTACTATAATATTTATTATTTTTCACTAAATTTCCATTTTTTATATTTTAAAAAGAATTTGAAGTAAGATATTTACAGGAACTTACTATCTTTACCCTGTAGGAGTATTAAAGGTAGTAGAGTCCATTCATGAATTTCTAGTTAGTTACGTTAATCCTATATTTCTTGCGTTATTAGGTATACCAATAATACCTATACTATTCTATTTGTCAAGAAAAAATAAAAGATATTACATTTTTAATTTTAATATATTAATTTTTACCTTATCTAGTTAGATTTAAATTATTGATTATCAATTAAACGTAATGGCTCAAAGTCCAGATATGGAGGGTTTAAATAAGTTAAAAGATTCTTCATTGTGGTTCACCATAGTCACATTAATTACTGCAATAGGAATTTTTTATTCTCAAGCAGCTATTTTAACTATTGTAGCTATTGTTCTTTTAATAATAAAGGCAATACCCAGTTTGAGAGATACTTTCAATTTCTTTAAAAGTACTGGGAAGGACGTAGATAGGGGAATTCAAGGATTAAATTATATATTATGGGGTTATATAATATTATTTATAGCTGGAATTTTTGGATTACTTTCGTTTATGTCTATATTTTCTCTAAATCTTGCAATAGTAGGATTTTTTGGAGCAATAACGGCCTTGCTCATAATTGTAGGAGTATTAATTATATTCATTTCCTATCTCTTCATAGGTCTATCTGTTTATAATTTGGGAGTATTTTATAATAATGATTTCATGAAAATCGGTGGTATTTTAATAATTATTCCAGGTATTAATTTTATAGGTTGGATTTTAACTTACGTAGGTAGTGACGATACTATAAGAAAGATTCAAGGAATTCAACCTTTTAATTTTCCTGCATACCAACCAATATATCAAGTAGGAAACGGAATACTTAGATTAGATGGAACTTGTTTCTTTTCATTATATTCTCCAATTCAAGGAGTTCAAATAACTAGCGCTATATTACAAGAATTAAATTTCTCTGCAACAGATATACAACCTAATATTCTAATACAAGGCGTAAATAATATTTCTATAAAGTTCCAGATATTGGGCAGTGGAATAGTAGGTAAACTATATACAGTTGTTGTAACTCTTTCTAACGGCCAAGTAATTCCTGTAAAAGTAGCTTTAACTGGTACTTAGTCTACACTAATTTTCTTAAGTATGTTAATATTTTTTATATACCATAATGTAACTGCACTCATTGTAAGTAATCCTGAGAATGGAACTAATAGCATTACAGTAGTGTATAAATATCCTGCTAACAACGAGAAAGATAGTCTGGAAATTGCAGTAACGAATTCATCTACTCCTATTGCACTTCCTAAAAGTTCTTCTCCTGCTCCATTTTGCATTCCTCTTAACCAGTAAATTTCGTATATTGAGTCCGCTATTCCTATTGCACCTAAACCGTAAACTACTATCCAAGGGTTATGTATTATCATTAAAATAAAAATAGAGAAATATATTGGTAACGTGTATGCTATTATTTTTAGTACAGACTTGAATCTTTTCATTATCCAGCTTCCTATAATGAATGATAATGAAAAGATTACTTGGGAAATGTCGTAAATTAATGATGTTCCATGGTAAATTATAATTAATGCAGGAGCGTATGAGACTATCATCCATATAGCTCCTTGTATTGAAGCAGTACCGAATGTCGTAAGTCTTAGAACGTTCTTCTCTTTAAAGAGCTTAAAGCCTGAAGATAGCGAAACGTTTTCGTGGCCTCCTCCCATTTGAAAAGTATAAAATATTATTCCTCCTATCATGGAAATTATTAATCCTAAAATTGCAGTAAAAACTCCTAAATATGAAAGTAAAAAATACCAACTAATTGTACCGGCAATTTCAGAACTTTCGTAAACTATCCTATTTATGAAGATGGCTTGTTTTTGCATCTCCCTTGGTACAATTTGATAAAAAGCTACTGAGCCTATCATTACACTGAACATAGAAAAAATAACTCGTAAAATAAAGAAAAATATTATAAATAATATCGAATGGAAGATGAGGAATATTACTACCGTAAGAGAAGAAAGTCTTGCAAATATGCCTAAAATGAAGTTAGCTTTCCTCCTGTCAAACTTATCGCTAACGTAGCCGGCTAATGGGGAAATCAAGACCTGAGAAATTGGTCTTGCAGAAGCTATTGGAATGAAAAGTAATGGATTCTGAATTTCCTTATATATCAACCAAAGTAAGGTCATCTGTATTATAGGGGTACTGAAAGATAGTGCAGAATTACCTATTAGAAAGCGTTTAAGCTTTTCCGGTATTGGCATTGATAAAAACAAAATATTTCATGGTATATAAGTTATTGATGTGAATTTTTATGTAAATTTCTTTTTATTAAAGCATTTTCATTAGTTTCATCTATCTCTTCATTTTATAACGTAAACTAAAATAACTTAATATTTTTTATAAGATTTTATCAAAAAATAATATTTGATCTTTATTTCATAAAATTTTCATATTTTGCTTGATTGAATAGCTATTTTATTATTAGCGTAATTCAATGCATCTATGTATTTTATCATTATGGTTAATATTCCCCATTCTTTATCAAACCTCTTCTCTTTAGCTATATAATCGAATTTCCTGTAGAAATTGCTTGCAGTATCTAAGGCTTCTATCATTATCATGTTCTTTCCCAATTTTAAAGAATAATCTTCTGAAAATTCTAGCAATCTGCTTCCTACTTTTTCTGATTTTACCAGTATATTTTTAGCCAACATATCTATAAGAACGTATTCACCTTTATCTATTAGATCTACTATTCCAGCTATTTTGTTATCTTCGTCTAGTACGAATACTTTATCCCCTTCTAAACTCCAAGTATAGTAGTCCTTAAGTGTGTATTTATCCATTCGTTTATCTCCAGATTTAAACGGGAAATATATGTCCTTTTGAGATATTTCCCTTATTATCCATCTAGCGCGATTTTAAATAAGACTTTATTTTTAACGTCAAGTTCATAAAATAAATTAGATAAAAAAGGGATTAATAAAAGTACGTATTAAAGAATTTGCGTATGGGAATTTATAAGGATTAAAGAGAAGCCATATATTTTTGAATTTTTTCTAAGTCTTCATCTGATAAAAATTGTTTTATCCATTCATATTTTAGGGACTTTAGTAAGCTTACTATATCTTCATAGTTAGCGTTATCGTTTTTCCATTCATCAAATAATTTGAGGGCTTTTTGTGTCATTTTATCAATCTCTGGATAATTCTTTTGCAACTTTTGAGATACTTCAAGCATTTCATTTTTAGGAACTGCACAAGGAGTATCCTTCCTGTGAAGATCGTGAATCATTGCTAGACATTGAAGCATTCTTCTTTCTGCCTTATATGCTCTAAACGCTGCTAGTTTAAGTTCTCCCTTTTTTGCTCTTTCTGTTGCTACTATAAAATCTTCTAAACTCATTTTTGCGTAGGTTTTCTCGTCTCTTATAGGCATAATATTTTTATAAAAAAAGTAGTTTTAATTTTTTCTTAAATAACATATCGTGGATTATCATGTAGATGAAAATTGTAACTTCTTAGAATATAACGGGATAATTATTCATTAAAAATTTTTAGTTAATATAAAAAAATTAAATATAATTGTATGTAATTATTATGTATACCCATATTTGCTTGTAGGAATTTAGGAGAATATTCTAATTTTAATATAAAAGAATATGATTTTAAATACTTGCAAGACTTTCATTTTAATGCAGTCTATTAGAGAAAATATAATATATAGTACTAAATAGCCAATAAATGAGAACGTTTTTATTTTTATTTTTTTCAGTACAAGCTATGAATTTATATGACGTATCAAGGGAAATAAAATCCGTTCTAAAAGAGGATAAAAGGGATGTAGATTCATTTGGAATAAAAAACAATAAGCTAGCATTAGTTCTAATTGATGGACTTGGTTGGAATATATCTAAAGATATAAAGACCTCTATTAATCCTAGGCAGATAGATTCAATATTTCCAAGTATAACTGTAACAGTTTTTGCAACGTTGCTTACAGCAAAGAAACCTGGAGAGCACGGAATTCTAGGTTGGAGAATTATTAATAAAGAGAACGGAACTATTGAAAATCTAATGGAAAAACTAAAGAAGGAGAACATTGAAGTTGACACGTATTTTCAGAATACTAATTCATTATTTATCATGCCAGAAGTTGCTACAAAGAGCCTAATGGGAAAATTAAAGGTAATTCCTTACTTTACTTATTGGGACGGACTATATAAATTTAGGACAGCTCTTGATAGATCTGATAATGATTTCGTTTTCTTTTATATTCCTTACGTTGATGCCGCTTCTCATCTCTATGGCCCTAATCACGAGGTTACCTTAAATACTGCAAAGGAAGTTGTTCAAAAAATAGACTGTATTTCAAGCTATTTTAAGGAAAAGTATTCAATATTAGTTACAGCAGATCATGGACATACTGAAATAACAAGAACTATCGATCTAAAGAAGGATAAGGAATTTATGACTGAAATGGATTTTCCGCCTTACGGAGATCATAGAAGCTTAATGTTCAAAGGAAAATTGCCAAAAAGCCTTCTTAAATACGGAATTAATGTTATTGAGGGAGAAAAAGTTGAAGAAATTCTTGGAGGCAATAAAAATAAGCCAGACTACGTTCTCATACCTAAGGACGATAATATAATTATTTATTGGGAAGACGATAGGAAACATGAATTCAAGGGTAGTCATGGAGGTTTAACTGAAGACGAAATGAAGATACCGTTATATCTTTATCAATAAGGTCAAATATTTTTATTATAACATCAGTGAAATATAATCTAAATATTTTTTATAGATCTATATAGAAAACATCTTAATACATATTATATGTAGATAATATTAATTAATTGCTTTTTACTTAATCAAACTATGAAAAATCCTCTTAAAGAATGGGATGATAAAAAACTCTCTCTTTTTCATATAAAAACAATGTTAGTAGCAGGAGCAGGTACTTTTGTAGACGGATACGATTTAACTGTAGGTTCCTTAGTGTTAACAATAATTGAAGAGAGCCAAGGTATAAACTTAGAATCGGTATCAGAAATCCTTTTTTTATCAGTTATTTTAGGAAATTTTTTAGGGGCAATAATATTTGGTTATTTAGCTAAGCATGGTAGAAAGAAGTTCTACGGAATAGATGCAATGCTAATGACTATAGGAGCAGTAATGCAAGCATTTGCATATACTCCTATTTTGTTATCAGTAGTAAGATTTTTATTAGGTATAGGAATAGGTGCAGACTACGTATTATCTCCTTTAGTTAATGCGGAGTACGCAAACAAAAAAGATAGAGGAAAATTAATGGCAATTTCTGGAGGTCTTATGTGGAATTTAGGGGCATTATTATCAGTTATTACAGTTCTAGTTTTATCAACGTTTTTACCCTCAGATTTACTTTGGAGAATTTCATTAGCTTTAGGCTCACTTCCAGCATTAATTGTAATTTATGCAAGAAGAAAATTTCCAGAAACTCCGAGATATTTACTTTACATTAAGGGAGATTTAAAGAGTTTAAATAAGTTTTATGATATAAAATTAACTGAAACTCCTCAAAGTAACGTAAACTGGAGTATACTAATAATACCTCTTATCTTAGCTTCAGCAACCTGGTATCTTTTTGATGTATCAGCTTATGCTGGAGTGTTCTTTGGGCCAAACGTTATAGCAAAAAGTATTGGGGTAAATGGAATTATATTTGAGTTAATAGTTTTAACAATATTTGCTATTCCCGGTAACGTTATAAGCGCATTTTTTGCTGATAGAGCTGGAAGAAAACCACTGCAAACAATAGGATTTTTAGGTATGGGAGTCTTTATTATAGCCTTTGCGATTATAGGTAGTAAATTAGCATTACCTCTTTATGGTATTTATAGCCTGATGGCTCAAGTAGGTCCAGGAACAATAGTTGGGTTTTGGGGAGTAGAACTTTTCCCTACTATGATTCGTAGTATAACTAGTGCCATTACAGTTATGTCAGGAAGATTAGGAGTAATAACTACCGCGCTATTATTTCCTTTAATTATCCATTCTTATGGAGTACAAAGTACTTTAATTGTCTTAGGAATACTAAGTCTGATTGCGTCGGCTTTAACTCTTTTCTTAAGGGAAACTAAAGATAAGAGTTTAGACGAATTGGAGTTATTGAGAGAAAAAGTTTAGAAAGTTTTCATATGCGGATTTAAAACATTAGCTTGAAATTTTTATTTTTAAGGTTCTTAAAAATTAAGTATTAAATATTGATTTGCTTAATAGTAAGTTATAATTATTTTTCCCAATAAAACTAAATAACTTATAATTTCTCTATCTTTATTTCAGTATACTTATATTTTGGAGCTCCAGATTCATCTAAATCGTCACATACTACGTAATTAACCTTAGGATCGTGCATATACATCATTGCGACTCCCTTTGGGACTTCATTAGAAATTTTAACCTTAAAATTCATTTTTCCGCAATTTGATATTACGCTAACTTCTTCACTATCCCTTATCTTTAGTTCCGTAGCATCATCACTACTAATATATATAGGGGTACTATACACTCCAAATCCTGGTATCCTTCCAGTAACTACGTCAGTATTATATCTTGTTACATTTCTTACTGTTATTAATATCATTCCATTTTTAACTTCATGTTGTTCTCTGAAAATGAATCTAGCTTTTCCATCCTCAGTATTGAATTTTTCCTCATATAATGAAACTTCATGATTAGGATATCTTGAATTAGACGAATAGTCCATTATTTCGTCAAGGGAAAGATTAGAGTACGTTGGACTTACTTTCTTCATTTCTTCAAAAACTTCTTTAGGATCAGAATTAAAGGAATATCCAAATCCTTCAGCTAATTCTTTTAATATTTCGTAGTCCGGTTTAGCTTCTCCTGGCGGATCTATGGCTTTGAATCTCCATTTTACTAATCTATCTAAATTTGCTACAGATCCTTCCTTTTCTACCCATAAGGCAGCTGGTAAAACGTAATCTGCTATTTTAGCAGTTTCAGTCATAAAAGGATCAATGACAACTAAGAGATCTAAGCTTCTTAGTTTTCTTTCAACTTTTTCTCTATTAGGCATACTAATTAAAGGATTATAACCCATGAATATTATCGCTCTTATTTTATCTTAACAAGGGGGCGTTCAGTAATAAATATTTTGGTTGAACTTCAAGCATAATGTCAACTAAGGTTGCCACGTGTACCTTTCAATCCACGTGGCGATTTGGGGAGGATCACTTAGGCTCATAAGGCTTATTATTATACCAAACACTCCAAATTATTCTAGCCAATTTCCTGGCTAAAGCAGTGTACAACTTCTTTCCCTTCAACTTTTCCTTATGGTTCTCGTAAAATTCTAGTAATGTAGGATTACGAGAGTAATTCATCTCAGCGAGGAAAACAAGCTGCGCAAGTACTTATTACCCTTCTTCGGTATTCCCTTACAGTAGCTTTACCGCTCCTCTCATTGGGTCTAAACCGCAGATACGAAGGACTCAGGGTTAGGAAAGCGTTTAATGTCTCCAACAATGCCTATTATTATTCCCGAAGAAAGTTTTCCTATTCCCGGTATAGTTAATAGAACGTGATTTTCAGACTGTGATTGTATCATTTTCTCTACTTCTTTTATTTTCTCGCTTGTTTCCAGTAGTGCTTTAGATAATACTTCGATTTCTTCAAGTACGATCTTTGTTCCAAGTTGTATAATTGTATTTTGAAGTTTCCTTTAGAGAATTCTTCAAGCATTTCCTTGCTTATTTTTTCCTCGTCACTGACTAGGAATAGTGCTCTTTTTACCCTGTTCTTGTACTTTACTTCAAGGTCTTTTAGGAAGATATATAGTGTTACTAGTTCTTTCAATGGGTTGTAGTTGTACTCCTTTGCCTTGTTTGCCATGTTTATTAGTTTTTGTAGTAAAAATCTGTTTTCTTTCCTCTCAAGTCCTTCTCCTTCCATAGTATATTTGGGCTTACTTGTAGTATCTTGATCCCTTTTTCCTTGAAGTATTGACATGGTTTTATTGAGTATGCTCCTGTCGGTTCGACCACTATTGTGTTTAGTTTCACTTTTAGTATTTCTTCATAACCCTTCTTGTTGTTCTCGTAGACCCTCCCCTCACTCGTTACTAGATGATCTTTTGATATGTCTATTCCTAGGATCCCTACCTCTTTATCACACCTATATCCGTGCATATTATCACAATGTTCAGTCCGATGGTAGGGGTTTGTCACGCCCCCGTTCGAAGACTTTGCTTCAGTCAAAGGGTCGACCATGTTTCCCAGTTGGAGAGTATTACTCTCCCCAACTAATTAATCTATATAGGTTCAAAGGGGGCGGAAGACTCCATCCGTAAGGGTGGAGATGGATAGCCCCCTTTGTAAAACTTATATACTTCTTTTTCAAATATTCTATTATGTCCGACGTAGGGTTACGCTTCAGAGCGTACACTAACGAACAAACATTGAGGGCGTTAAAAGCCCAGTTGAGGTTAGCGTCAGAAGTGTATAACACCCTACGTTGGACAGACATCTATTTTCATGAGAGAGATGGAAAAGGACTCACTAAGACGGAGTTGAGGCAACTAGCCCTTGACCTGAGAAAACAGGATGAACAATATCAACATCTATATTCCCAAACACTGCAGCAGATTGCAGACAGATTCTACGACGCTAGACAGAGGTTCTTCGATGGGTTAGCACGTTTCCCAAAGGAAAAGAAAGCACACAAGTGGTACTCACTAGTATACCCTCAATCAGGTTGGAAAGTCCTGAAGGTGAGAGAAATAAGGACGAAGAGCAAGAAGAACAAGAAGAAGGTAATAACGCTTCAGCTGTCAAACCTAGGGATCTTCAACGTTATTGTCCATAGGGACTTCCCGCTGGAAAAAGTAAAGAGGGTAGTAATCAAGTTAACACCATCAGGCAGAGTTTACATTACTTTCGTTGTGGATCAAGAGTATCCTCAACTCCCCAAGACAAACAAAGTTGTTGCTGTGGATGTAGGCGTAGAGAAACTTCTCACTACCTCTGACGGGGAATATGTCCCCAACCAGAGACCTTATGAGAAGGCACTCAACAAGATGAAGAAGCTTCATAAAGCTCTCTCACGGAAGAAGTTCTTGTCACACAACTGGTTTAAGGCAAAGATTAAGCTTGCAAGGGCTCACGAACACTTGAAGAACCTTAGGAAGGACATGTACATGAAACTTGGTAAGTATTTTGCTGAGCATTATGATGTTCTCGTAATGGAGGACATTCGCGTTAAGCAAATTGTTGGTAAGTCTCTCAGAAGGCTGAGGATGAGGTTACACGATGTTGCTATTCATGAGCTTAGGAGTATCATGGAGTATCAACTTGGGAAGTACGGTAAGAAACTCACTCTAGTGGATCCTGCTTTTACTTCAATGACTTGTGCTAGGTGCGGACATGTTAAGAAAGATTTGACGTTGGCTGATCGTGTGTTTGTCTGTCCCAAGTGCGGTTGGGTCGCTGATCGTGATTATAATGCTTCCCTCAACATCCTAAGAAGATCGGGGTCGGAACGACCCTTAGTGCCTGTGGAGCTGAGACCTCTACCTTTGGCAAGCCTCGGCTTTGAAGCAGGAAGCCACGTCCGTTAGGGCGCGGTAGTTCACTGTCTCGCAATAAAGCGTTTGTAACTGATAATCCAGGGTTAGTTGGAGGCTTAAATTTCCATATTTTAAGGAGTTTTTGTGCATTTTCTTCGTTCATTGCTCCGTTTGGAAAGACGTTTGGCTTTACAATATCTCCTGCTCCTTGAACGTTAGTCTGTCCTCTAAATACTAGAAGTCCACCATATTTTCCTATATTTCCTGTAAGTAATGCTAAATCTATGTAAGATCTAACGCCGTCAACTCCTGAAGATTGAGTTAAACCTAATCCCCAAGCGAATATAACTCCTTTTTGAGAAATTAATTTAGCAAAATTTTCTATATCTTCTTTTAATATTCCAGTAATCTTTTCAGCATAATCCAAAGTATATTTTGATACTCCTTTAGCATACTCATTAAATCCAACTGTTCTTTCTTTAATGAATTTCTCGTCAATTAAAGAATTTTCAATTAAATAATTTCCTACTGCATTAAATAATGCTATGTCAGTTCCAGGCTTTGGTCTTAAATGAACATCCGCAAACTTTGAAGTGCCGTTTATTCTAGGATCTATCACGACGATTTTAGTTCCTTTAATTTTTGCTTCTGTCAAATATTGGGATAACACTGGGTGACTTCCAGTGACGGATTCTCCAGTTATCACTACTACTTTCATTTTAGGAATCATTTCTGCAGAAATTGAAGAAGCTCCTATTCCAACCATTTCCTTTAATGCCATAGCTGAAGGCTCGTGACATACTCTAGCACAAGAATCTACGTTATTTGTTCCTATAGCTCTTGCTAACTTTTGCATTAAATAATTTTCTTCTAGAGTATTTTGACATCCACCGTAAAAAGCTATTGAATCTTTACCGTATTGAATAATTTCCTTAATTTTATTAACAATATCATTTATTGCCTCTTCCCACGATATTCTTATGTGTTCTCCTTTAATTTTCTTTAGAGGATAAGTTACTCTATCCCAAGAGTAAACAGGCTCAAAGGATAATGTTCCTTTTCCACATAAATGTCCTTTACTTAATACATGTTCTTTAGATGGAGATAGTCTAACAATTGACGAGTCTACGTAAAGTTCTACTCCACAGCCTACACCACAGAATGGACAGATACTTTTAACGATTTCCATTGTGTTAGATTAGTACTTATGATAAAAAGGATTAATGAGAATAAGCTTTGAAAGAATCGTTTTACATTGAAAAAGAACTTATGTAACTTTAGAAAGGAAAACTAAATATACAGTGAAAGATATTGGAGAATATTCACGTATCTTATTTAATATAGTACATTTGACATTTGAATGATTTTTCTAGTAGTTTATAAGATGTTTAATTCTAATTTTAGAGTATAAATAATGATTATTTAATGATGTATGTTGGAAAAATAGTCAAGACTGTCTGTATTTAGCAGGACGTGTATAATAAGCATGTGAAGGTAAAGCGAACTAATTAATAATATGTGATAAGAATAATGGAAAAAGAAAGAAAAAGGATTTATGAACATAGGTATTATAGAATTAAGTCTTTAGGTTAAAGGTCCTTACTCTTCTATAATTGACTTTTATACACTTATGTTTCTTTTTCAATTTATGCTATTTCTATAACCTTAGAATATTTTGAGTATTCTTTAAATCCTTCTGAATCAGTTACATGAATTTCAACAGGTGCATCGAAAGGTAGACCGTAAATATCGAAAGCTCTTAACATTATTGCCCGTTTAAAACTTCTCTTATCTTTAACATCTGTAACTATTAATACATCAATATCACTTAACACGGTAACTCTATCTTCAGCTACACCGCCAAAGACGAATACTCTTGACCTTGGGTCAAGGTCTTTGGAAGCCTTTGCTATAGCTTCAGCGTATTCCATCCATTTTCTTAAGTGTTGGAATTTTCTCTTAACCCAACTTGACATTTTTATTCAACTCCTCAAGGAGTTGGATTAGGTCTGAGACTAGCTTGATAATATCTACAGCTAAATTAGGTTCGTAATAGCCTTCTTCTCCATATCTACTTTCAGTATAACTTTCTTCTAAAATAATTAGTTTCTCCCTATTTTGAGTAACAAAATCTTTTATCTTCTTGGACTCTTTTTCAAAATGGTTATTATCAAGCTCTGTTATTAGTTGCCCTAACAAACCCCTTAGTTGGTGTCCCCTTATTTTCTCTCCAAATAGTTCGTAATAAATTGCTTTAATGTATAGTTGTGCTGCTTGTTCAGAAAGAAATAAGCTCCAATTGATGTCTTTCGAAATCTTAGCTAATTCCAATGCGTTCAAAGCTCTCTCCTTAAGTATCCTAACGTAATTACCGCTCATGATGTGTAGTTTACTTTCTCTTATTAAAAATTTTAATCTTGATTGTTTTGACAATGTTTTATTAAAAAAATTCTCTTTAAAATCCTGATAGGTTAAGGATTCTTGAAACAATGAATAAGAAAATGATTAACAATAAATATTCTCTAACAAAGTCAAAGGATTAATGAGAATAAGCTTTGAAAGAATCGTTTTACATTGAAAAAGAACTTATATTTCAAAATTCATAAACAAAAAATTTGAAGGCTATATTCTAAAAATATTAAACTACACAAAAAAATTTTTATGGAAAATGATATTTTGTATATTTATCCATTAATAATGTCTTTTTGTTATACGCTTAAAAATTTTAAAACTTTTATGAATTGTTATTATTTAATTTTAGTTTTTTATAAGTCGGACTTAAATAGACAAAGCTTTGTCAATAATTTAAATGAAATACACTAAATTACCTTCAAAATTTATTAAAGTAGTAGTGTTTTTATCAACTATAGGTTTAATTATAGAAGCTTATGACTTCTTCTCTATAGGGATAATTTCAACAGCAATATGGCCATATGTTTTCTTTAAGGGAGTATCAAGTAGCGCAATAGCTTTTTCAATATTTGCTTATGCTACAATACTTATAGGTAGACCAGTAGGAGGGGCAATCTTTGGACATTTTGGAGATAAGATAGGAAGAAAATTCTCAATGTTCTGGAGTCTTTTCTTGTCTGGTATAGCAATGCTTTTGGTAGCATTAATACCTCCAATAGGAATAATAGCAATTCTTCTAATAGCTATTCTTAGATTCGCTCAAGGTTTAGGATTAGGAGGAGACGGTGGAAGTTCTATAGTTTTGAGTTTTGAATATGCTAATAAAGGAGATAAAACTGGATACTTCATGTCCTTTCCAATGGCTGCAGCCATACTAGGAATACTCTTAGGTCTAGTGGGAGTAATTTTATCAGAAAACTTGGAAAGTAAGATATTTCTACTTTCATATGGTTGGAGAATATTGATAGGCATAGGATCTATAGCTCTAATGGTTTCCGCTTATTTAAGAATGAAAGTTGTTGAAAGTTTAGACTTTAAGGAGTTATCAAGAGAAGGAAATGTAGATCCTAGTCCTATAAAATCTGCATTTAAAACATGTTGGAAGAAAATTGTACTACTAACTTTAGGTATGGCATATTTTCCAGTAATGTTAAACTTTGTTCTTTATCCATATTCAATAGAACTTTACACTAAGTTAGGTTTTGTTGAAAAACAAGTAATGATGGTATTTCTTGTTGGATCAATAATAGCCTTCGCTTTTACTCTTCTAGGTGGTTACTTAGGTGATAAATACGGATGGAAAAAAATAGTGTTAATTTCAGCAATTGGTAGCTTAGTGACTTTGCCTATTTTACTTTTGCATAACCTCCTTGGATTAATACCATTGTATGTTTTGTCATCATTAGGTTGGGGAGCTATGGGTATGTACGCTTCGGAATTCATAGTAAAATTAAGGAATACGAGTGCTGGGACAGTATTTGGTCTTATTGGCCTCTTCCCTGCAGTATTATTACTAGTCGTGTTACCTCTGTCTATAACTATTTACGGTATAGTAGGATCTTTCATGCCTATAATGACTATTAGCGAAGCAATTACAGTCATTTCAATAGTTTCAATATTTACATTAATGAGAGGTAACAAAAATGAAGGAAGTATCTCTTAATGTCTCCCACGAATTGGACGTAGTTCTTTCTCTTTTTTCTGACCCTGAGTTTTCTTTGCCTAGAATAATGCCTGGCTATGAAAGTCACACTGGTAAAGATAACTTTCAAGTAATTGGAGTAGTAGGAATGTTTCCATATATAATGGAAGGTAGAATATTTAGAGGTTCCTCAATAAAGTACGTATTTAGAATGATAGACGGATTAAAGGGAGCAGGAAATATTGATATCTCAGGAATTGAAAGTAAACTGAAGTTTATTATAGACTACGACGGCGATGCTAAGTCACAATTCGAATCTTCCTTCGAAAAAGGAATTAAAAAGATCTCTAAAAGTATAAACGAGGACATTAGATTGGAAAGAATAAAAAGAAAAATATGATTTTTTCTCAGTCTAAAACTTATTAACTTTTTATCAAACTATTTCCCATGGATTATTTTACTGGAAACGTAAAGGATACTCCTTCCTCAGAAGTTAAAATAGGTAACTCTAAAAATACTTTTATCCAATGGTTAGTTACAAAGGATCATGGTACGTCCTACGCATTAAGGAGATTTATAGTTAAACCTAAAGGTCAAATTCAAATGCATTACCATGAGTATTATGAGAGTCTATATATAATTAAAGGTCAATGTAAAGTATGTGTAGGAAAAGAAACTAGACGGCTAAATCCAGGAGATTTCATTTTCATAAATTCGAAGGTTAAACATGCTATAGTGAACGAGGGTGATGAAGATTTAGAATTTCTTTGCGTAATAAATTATGCAGATGATATGAAAATAATTCCATTAGACGAGGAATGTTAAAAAAATTAACTTAATTGTGTTATTAAAGAGAATAATATATCTCTTTCAGTTACTATTCCTTCCAATTTTTCATCTACTACTGGTAAAGTTCCTATGTTTTTATCTCTCATGATTTTGGCAGCCTCGGAAATACTAGTATATTTGGAAACTGTTATAGGATTCCTAGTTCCTGCGTCCAAAACCTTTCCTGATACTCCTTTTCTAGATACGTATTTTACTATATCTGCTGCTGTAACTATGCCTATTAGTTTACCTCCTTCAGTAACTGGTAATCTTCTTAAATTGTTTCTAAACATTATAGTAGACGCAGAAAGTAGATCAACGCATTTGTCTGCAGTAATTATTCTTTTAGACATTACTGATTCTACGAAACCTGGGATCTGAATTTTAGAAGCTAAATTTACAGCTTCTCTTTCCGTAAATATTCCAAGGATTACGTTTTTATCTATAACTGGTACTCCTCCTATATTGTTAGCAATCATTTTTCTTATAACGTAACCTACTTCGTCTTCAGGAGATACTGCTATTAAATCTTCGCTCATTAGGTCGGAAGCCCTTAAGTTAAATAAGGATTCACCATATTCAGAAAGAGCTGCGATTATGCTTCTCGTAGTAATTACGCTTATTGGCTTATCTTTATCCATTACTATTACTCTACCAGATTTTTCTCTGGAGAGAACATCAAGTAATTCTTTCATTGGAGTCTCAATATTAACCGTAACAACGACTTTATTCATTAATTCTTCGACTTTCATATATATAATTATAGATTTTTACATTTTAAAACTTTGTATCGAATTCGTTCTTTTCTATTCTAAGCCCAAGTTTATTAGCTATCTCTAAATCTGCCAATATTACCTCAAACTCTGGAGATTGAATGATATACGAACCTATCATCTCTTCATCATATTTGGTGTTGGATTTTAGAACATAAACTCTAGCCTTTCTTTCCGGCCATTTAATCTTATTTACGTCTACTAATTCAGTAGTTATTTTGGCTTTAGGCAGAATTTCCTTAAGCAAGTCCTCATTTACTTTTGCATTAATTTCTTCAAGTTCCTTAAGAGTACTGAAATTCTTATCTTTAAATATAGAAATTAGTTTATCATTTATTAATTGAGTAACTCCTTCATGATTTTTTATAACCGAATAAGTTAATTTCATTGCAGCACAATCAGTATGAGGTAAATAAACAACTTCTTCAGGGTTTAATTTCTTAAGTATATCTTTAATTTCAAATATGTTTGCTCCAGCATTCCTTATGATTAAAGAATCTTTTTTAGATTTATTTATAACTTCTTGAGTTAATCTGTAATCCATGCAGGAAATAACGACTTGCATGATACTAACTATAATTTCCAGTATAAATTTTTTAAGTAATTTAAGTAGTATGAAATAAGAAGTAATAGTTCCAACAAATTATGAGAATCTATTTAATAATGTATATCGTAATTAGGAATAGCTTATGAATATAGAAAAAATAAATTCAATTTTATGTAGTTTATATAACGGAAGAATTCTAAATGCTATTACTAACATTAACATATTTATTGATATTACTTTTCATTGATAGCAAAAAATTAACTAGTTTCTGATATTCTCTCTCAGTCGATAAATATATATCATTATTCATACTCTATTCAGTTATATTGTTCTTAAGTAATTAAAACTTTATCCAATAAAAATATATTTATTAACAAAAGAATTCAGTCCTCATTTGCTTGGATGGAAATTTTTAATACGCCGTTTGATAATTTTATCTCATGAATATGCAAATCTCTAATTCATTAAATGGTAATTTTGCTAATAATTTACCTTCACAAGAACAAGTTATTATCCAACAACTTATTTATCCTTATATTGCTTTAGATAACGAGTCTGGGATAATAATAAGATTTAGTGATAATTGGAGTAAAGTAGAATATCATGAAGGAAAGATAGTAATATATCGTGATGAAGACGGGAAAATAAGTATTATAGAGGCAGAATACGATGATGAGAAATAAAGGGATCCAATATCAACAATATGAAGTAATTAACGTAGAGCCATTAATAATCAAGTTTTACGTTAAGGATGAAAATATTACTTTAATGTTATATATGATTCCTCAAGTAGTGGAAATTGAAGACAATAAGGTTGTTTCAGTGGTTAGTACGTCTGCTTTATCAATATTTTCCGATAAGCCTAAAATGGGCGAATTATGTAGTCCTCAGAAATTAAATAGTCGTACTCCTGTAATTCCAGAATATGATATAGCAAGTGAGGGAACTACAGAAATTAAGGTAAACGATAAAAAGGTTAAAATCAGAGCAAAAATAACAAATATCAACGTTTACCCAGATTTAAGGGATAGTTTTGGAAACCCTTGTGTGAATGTATCATGGATTCAATCGATAGATGTAGAATAGATTGCAAGTTCGTTAAAAGTGAGGCTAAAAGGGCATTTTTAGAGGAAAGACTAAAAGACTTATCCCAGTATAAGGAAGAAATATGTAAAGCGTTAAATGATGTATGTAATAGTAAAGTAAATTTTTCTTGCTTACAATGTTTTGATAAAGTTTCCAATAAATATAGTTCTGGAGAATGTAAAAAATCTTGCGATGAAAAATTTAGATTCTCCTTTTGTTTCAAACTTACACAAGATTTGATATTTAATGTTATAGCTGAGAAAGATGGAAATACGATAATTGTAACTTTCTATCCTTTTTCATTTCAAAAGGCAACAACGCTGGAAGAAAAATGTGATAACGTAATTAATTCGATCTAGGATTTCAAGCCTAAGATATAAATAAATGAAAAACACTATTAAAGCTGATACATAATTATTTCAGATTATGATAATAATCGATATTAAGCTTTAAAATTAAATCACTCATAATTATAACTATGGATATAGAAAAAATAATAGAGGAAGGATATAAGAAATCAGATAATGAATTAGAAGACTATTTTAGAAAATTATATAAAGAATTTAATAATAATCCTAGAATTGTTTATGAATATGCCAACGTATTGGATTACTTAGGAAAAGAGAAAGAAGCAATACCGTTGTACAAGGAAGCCTTAAGGAAAGGTCTATCTGGAAAATACTTAGATATGTGTTTAATTCAGTTAGCGAGCTCCTTACGTTTAGTGGGAAATTTAAATGAAAGTTATGAAATTTTATCTAATTTATATAATAAAACTAAAGAACCTTCTTCCCTTCTATTCCTTTCCCTTACACTATTTAGTTTAAACAAAATCAAAGACGCTTATTGCTTAATGTTTAAGTATATTTTGGAGAAAAACGAAGGTTTCCTTGAAGATTACAGAAGAGCTTTAACGCAATATATTAACGAAATATGCAAAAGTTAAGAAAATTTTAAGAGTTATTTCAAAGTGCCGATTTTAGTACGAGAGAGAAACTCTCATTAACATGATAGTAAAAATATGTTATATGATAGAAACACGTCAGCTTTTCAAAATTTATAAAGACGGGACTACGGCACTCAACGGACTTGACCTTAAGCTTTCCTCAAAAATTTCATGTGTTCTAGGTAGAAACGGTGCTGGTAAAACTACATTATTGAGAATACTTTCAACACAACTTTTGCCAACCAAGGGTAAAGCATTCGTTAATGGATTTGACGTAGTAAAAGAAGCTAAGAAGGTTAGGAAAACAATATGTAGTATTCCTCAAGAAGCAGGAACTGCGGGAATGCCAAGTCCTTTGGAGCATCTTGTAATGTATTTAACTGCCAGAGGTTTTTCAATTTCCGAAGCCTTTAACGTTTCAAAGAAAGTACTTAAGGATATAGGATTAGGAAAAGTTATGAATAAGCCTACAGACGAACTTTCAGGAGGAATGAAAAGAAAAGTATTTGTAGCAATGGCTCTAGCATCAAATGCTGACCTAGTATTTTTGGACGAACCTACTACAGGTTTAGATCCCCTTTCTAGACTTGAAGTATGGTCTGCAATCAGATCTATGGATTCAAAAATTGTTTTAACTACTCATTACATGGAAGAAGCTCAAGAACTTTGTGAGGAAATAGCCATTATAAACAATGGGAAATTGGTAGATAAGGGAACTCCTTCTGAATTACTTTCCTCACTAGAAGGTAAAGTAAGGGTAGAGGGCGTTGGAGACATAAAAATAGGGAACATTAGAATATCCTATATGACTCCTGATGAAGCTAAGAGTTTATTAGGAAAAGTTACAATAAAGCCAATAAGTTTAGAAGACGTTCTTATAACTAAGGGGTTGTATATTGAAGATTAGGTTTATATTAACCTTTTCGTGGTTTTACGGATTTACAACGTTAATAAGATCTCCAATCTACATTCTTTCGTATCTAGCATTACCTATGTCTTTACTATTTTTCATTTTTTTAATATCTCACGGAGCTCTTTTAAAATTCGGAATTTTAGGAGGTTTAATATCAGTTATAGTTTCTAACGCACTCTCCTTAGTTGGAGATTTTGCCTTTTTTAGACTGCAGCTAAGGCTACAAGATCTTTTAGTAGCTACAGAAATAGGTCCTATAGATTATATTTCTGGATTAGCTATAGGCAATCTTCTATACAGTATACCAGGATTAATAATTTACATAATAATGGGATTGTATTTTAACGTATTTTCTCTCATTCAACTTCCACTTTTAGGATTGGTTCTCGTCCTTTTACTAATGTCTAGCACGGGCTTATCGATAACTTTAGCAAGCTTTCTTAAGCATACAAGGCATTCTTGGGGATTATCTACATTCCTATCTTTACTATTTACCTTATTGCCTCCTCTATATTATCCTTACACTATACTTCCTAAGGTAATTTTAGACGTCCTTTACATTTCGCCATCTACTTCCGCATCAATGATTGCTCAATCTTACTTAGGTTTAGCACCATTTCAATTAACTGCAGTTATAGTGTTTACAATAGAGACTATCTTCTTTAGCGCTTTACCTTTTTATGCCTTAAGGTGGAGGGAAAGCTGAAGCCAATATGAAGGACTTAACAGAGCTTTTAAAAACTTGTAAGATTTTCCAATTTTTAAAAGAGAGTTAAATTGTTCCTAATTTTGTCTTTATCTTTTCAATTAATTCTTTCTCTTCATCTTCTAGTTTCATTGAACTAATAATTTCAATCTCAGTTTTTATTAACTCCTTTATTGAGATTATTGCATCATTTCTGCTATGAAAAGGGCTTATGTCCTTATCTAAGCCATTATATGCATATCTATGAATTCCTAGCATTGCTGTGGTTAAATTGATAATTCCTTTAAAACCAAGATCTTCTAAATCTTGTGATATACCAATCAATCCAGTAGTTGCTGAATAGCCTATTCTTAAGTACCACTTAACTTCATCGTCTTTTCCTTCTCTCTTCTTTTTTTCTATAATCTTGTTAAAATTTGATACAACTAAAGAGCTTAAAAGAGCTTTCCATGAAAGAAAAAGTTTACTTGCTGAATTCCTACTATAACCTTCTTTTAGCATTTCAAGGCTTAAATAAAGCTCTTCTAACGCTTCAAGTAATCTAAGCCTTGAATACTTTTCCGGTTCTCTAGTAAACTTAGGTAATTGCGATTCCACAAAATTCTTTTCTCTTTCCCTTATTTATTCTTGCTACTTTTATCATTAGTTATTATTATCTTAATTGAATATATTGAGATTTATATATAAAATAATATTCTCTAAGACTTTATTACGAAAAATTAGTTATCTAGGTTGTAAAATATTTTTGAGATAATTTCTTTATATATGAATATTAAATTTATCTCTTATGTTCAATAAGCTCTTATTATAGTTTTCCGCATTTAAGAAGACTATAAGATAACTATACTGCTAAAAATTTCACTATATATGAAATTCCATTCTTAATTATACAATAATAAAAGTTATAGGAAAAACTCTTTTACTCTGCGATTTATGGACTCTCATGGACGTAATAGAAGAAATGAAAAAGAAAGGGTTTAAGAAGTTAACAGGTCCTCCAGAAGATTGGCTAAAGACTTTCACTTCAATGGATTGGGGATTTAGAGAAAAAGAGAGACTCAAAAAGGAGTGGGATAAAATAGAGCCAGGTGACATTTTTATTTTTCATTCCATGAAAACTGAAAACTTATCTGCAGACTTTCCAACTGGAATTATAGGAGTTGGTATTATAGGAGAAAAGAGAACTGGAATAGACGAAGAAGCATATTTTGAGGATAAGAGACTAAGGCCTTTAAGGATAGTCTTTAAAGAAATTTGGTGGTTCGGCGATTACGAGAAGATTTCAAAAGAAAAATTTCCTTTAAAAGCTAGAAGGGGAGAGGATTTTCTGATTAAAGAGATTTATTATCTCTTAAGGAATTGCATAACTTTCCAAGAAATGAGAGAACATGACTGTATAATATCTACCCAAGGTGCAATACAAAACGTAAGTAAAGAAAAACAGAATAAGTTAATAGAACTTATAAAGCCTAGATTAAAGGAACCTATCAGGAAATGAATCACTATGCTTTAAGAGCCTACTTCAATCTACATCGTTAGTAGTTCCTGAAAATTCTTATCCTTAATTTCAAAAAACTATTCTTCTTATGACCAGATTTTATATCATAAGGTAAAATATCCTTTAGCTTATCTTTATTTTTGATTATCATATTATATATTTTATCCTTTAATTCTAAATTATCAGACAATATTTTATATCCATAATAGAGCATATGCGATAAATTAACATTATTTTCGTTACACTCTTCCGGTTTCATGACAATAATATCAACTGGAGCGTTAGGCATAGTGCGACTATAAATTTCAATACCTTTATCTTAACAAGGGCGTTCAGTAATAAATATTTCGGTTGAACTTCAAGCATAATGTCAACTAAGATTGCCACGTGTACCTTTCAATCCACGTGGCGATTTGGGGAGGATCACTTAGGCTCATAAGGCTTATTATTATACCAAACACTCCAAACTATTCTAGCCAATTTCCTGGCTAAAGCAGTGTACAACTTCTTTCCCTTCAACTTTTCCTTATGGTTCTCGTAAAATTCTAGTAATGTAGGATTACGAGAGTAATTCATCTCAGCGAGGAAGTAGAACAAGCTGCGCAAGTACTTATTACCCTTCTTCGATATTCCCTTACTTACAGTAGCTTTACCGCTCCTCTCATTGGGTCTAAACCGCAGATACGAAGGACTCAGGGTTAGGAAAGCGTTTAATGTCTCCAACAATGCCTATTATTATTCCCGAAGAAAGTTTTCCTATTCCCGGTATAGTTAATAGAACGTGATTTTCAGACTGTGATTGTATCATTTTCTCTACTTCTTTTATTTTCTCGCTTGTTTCCAGTAGTGCTTTAGATAATACTTCGATTTCTTCAAGTACGATCTTTGTGTACTCTAAGTTGTATAATTGTATTTTGAAGTTTCCTTTAGAGAATTCTTCAAGCATTTCCTTGCTTATTTTTTCCTCGTCACTGACTAGGAATAGTGCTCTTTTTACCCTGTTCTTGTACTTTACTTCAAGGTCTTTTAGGAAGATATATAGTGTTACTAGTTCTTTCAATGGGTTGTAGTTGTACTCCTTTGCCTTGTTTGCCATGTTTATTAGTTTTTGTGCGTCGTAAAAATCTGTTTTCTTTCCTCTCAAGTCCTTCTCCTTCCATAGTATATTTGGGCTTACTTGTAGTATCTTGATCCCTTTTTCCTTGAAGTATTGACATGGTTTTATTGAGTATGCTCCTGTCGGTTCGACCACTATTGTGTTTAGTTTCACTTTTAGTATTTCTTCATAACCCTTCTTGTTGTTCTCGTAGACCCTCCCCTCACTCGTTACTAGATGATCTTTTGATATGTCTATTCCTAGGATCCCTACCTCTTTATCACACCTATATCCGTGCATATTATCACAATGTTCAGTCCGATGGTAGGGGTTTGTCACGCCCCCGTTCGAAGACTTTGCTTCAGTCAAAGGGTCGACCATGTTTCCCAGTTGGAGAGTATTACTCTCCCCAACTAATTAATCTATATAGGGTTCAAAGGGGGCGGAAGACTCCATCCGTAAGGGTGGAGATGGATAGCCTCCTTTGTAAAACTTATATACTTCTTTTTCAAATACCCTATTAATGTCCGACGTAGGGTTACGCTTTAGAGCGTACACTGACGAACAAACATTGAGGGCGTTAAAAGCCCAGTTGAGGTTAGCGTCAGAAGTGTACAACACTCTACGTTGGGCAGACATCTATTTTCATGAAAGAGACGGAAAAGGACTCACTAAGACGGAGTTGAGGCAACTAGCTCTCGATCTGAGAAAACAGGATGGGCAATATCAACATCTATATTCCCAAACACTGCAGCAGATTGCAGACAGATTCTACGACGCTAGACAGAGGTTCTTCGATGGGTTAGCACGTTACCCAAAGGAAAAGAAAGCACACAAGTGGTACTCCCTCGTCTACCCTCAATCAGGTTGGAAAGTCCTGAAGGTGAGAGAAATAAGGACGAAGAGCAAGAAGAACAAGAAGAAGGTAATAACGCTTCAGCTGTCAAACCTAGGGATCTTCAACGTCGTTGTCCATAGGGACTTCCCGCTAGACAAGGTAAAGAGGGTAGTAATCAAGTTAACACCATCAGGCAGAGTTTACATTACTTTCGTTGTGGATCAAGAGTATCCTCAACTCCCCAAGACAAACAAAGTTGTTGCTGTGGATGTAGGCGTAGAGAAACTTCTCACTACCTCTGACGGGGAATATGTCCCCAACCAGAGACCTTATGAGAAGGCGCTCAACAAGATGAAGAAGCTTCATAAAGCTCTCTCACGGAAGAAGTTCTTGTCACGCAACTGGTTTAAGGCAAAGATTCGTCTAGCGAGGGCTCACGAACACTTGAAGAACCTTAGGAAGGACATGTACATGAAACTTGGTAAGTATTTTGCTGAGCATTATGATGTTCTCGTAATGGAGGATATTCGCGTTAAGCAAATTGTTGGTAAGTCTCTCAGAAGGCTTAGGATGAGGTTACACGATGTTGCTTTTCATGAGCTTAGGAGTATCATGGAGTATCAACTTGGGAAGTACGGTAAGAAACTCACTCTAGTGGATCCTGCTTTTACTTCAATGACTTGTGCTAGGTGCGGACATGTTAAGAAAGATTTGACGTTGGCTGATCGTGTGTTTGTCTGTCCCAAGTGCGGTTGGGTCGCTGATCGTGATTATAATGCTTCCCTCAACATCCTAAGAAGATCGGGGTCGGAACGACCCTTAGTGCCTGTGGAGCTGAGACCTCTACCTTTGGCAAGCCTCGGCTTTGAAGCAGGAAGCTCCGTCCGTTAGGGCAGGGTAGTTCACGTAATGGATTTTCACATTCTATGAAAACTATTATATCGAAATCGCTATTAGGTCTATTTTTACCGCTAGCTCTACTGCCAAATAATATAACAGTAGTGTTAGGATAAAGGCCTATTAACTTACCTAGTACTTCGTGAGCTTCTCTCAACTTCATTTCCTTTTCCATTTTACTTTTAAAGTATATTCAAATTTAAAGAATCTAGATTATATCATATGTTTTGTATTATTAAGAAAAAAGATAAGCTATTGTTTTAAATGTCGTTTGACCTTAATAAGTATCATAAAGATAATCATATTATAATACTAATGATCTAGTATCTGTAATTATATTTCTGTTTCTACATATAATGACTAAAATATTTTCTATTTTCCATTATTTTAACGTCCTCAGGGAAAGTTAACATTTTAGAGAACGAAAAAGCATTACTATTTTCTCCAAATTTACTTCCGACCATTTCTAGCGTAATTTTCCTTACTTCTCTTTCGTCCGCTATTCCTATTAGATGTAAATATTCGTGTAATATTACAACGTAAAGATAATCATGAGATTTCTCACTGTCAATAGCTACTCTACTATAAGGTATCTCGTTGACATAAATTACGTTACTTCCTGCTTTAACAAAACCTAAAACTGAAGGATTAAAAGAAGCAAACTGAACATAAGCTTCTGCTCTTTTTCCCATTCTTTTTAAAACGTCGCCTTGAACTTCAATAAGTATAGTATTTGGAGAACTTATCGATGGCATAGTTAATTTTCTCATTACGTATTTTTAACTTTATGGGTTAAGAGGCTTTGTAAAATATTAAAAATTAAGAAAAATTTTTATATTGATTGTTGATATAAAGTTAGATTAAAACCCTTATTGAGAATTATTTGGCAAAATTTTAGAATAATTTATAATATATTTTTATATACTATTATATGGTTTAGAAAAGATTTAATAGTATTTTATTAAAAAGTGTCATAATGATATACAGGGAACATAATAATTTATTTTATAATCAAGATAATAAAGAAGATTCATTTAGCAATTTGAATAGAAAAAGTATAAAACGAATTATATTCGAGATTGCAGTACAGGAAAGATTACTGTTTACTTTAATATTTCAGTTTATTTAAATAATTTGATATAAAATGTTATAACATTGGCACACTTATGAATATCTAAATATAATGATTAAAATGAATGTTTTTCTTAGAGCAGATTATTTCAATTCTAAATGAAACCTTGAATGTCTATAAGATACTATAATTAATCTAAATATTTTTAATATTTTACTATATATAAGAAAATTCTATAGAATATTAAGCTTTTGCCTAATCTTACATTTAAGAAATCAATATTATTTTCACTTTCGCGGAACTCTCCCTCTATTTACATTTTTAATATTCGATTATATATGATATTACACGTCAAAAGAAAATATATGATATCTTTAGGTAAATGGAAAGCTTCTTCCTATATTAACTGCTTAAGAGATTTCTTCAGTTATGATAGAGTAACCATAGACTCTATGGCATTTTTAATTGCTTCAGCCAATGATGATGAACTGGACGTATTTAAGCCTGACACTAATGGTATAATGTATGCAGAAAAACTAGAGGATATAAAAGGTAACTGCGAAAAGTGGATAAAAATTTTCTCTTCATACAAAGATGATATAATAAAAAATACAAGCATGAAATTATGGAAGTTTTATTCTAACAAAAATGTAGTATTTAATGAAGATGAGAAAAGATTACTCACGGATCTAGGTATTAAGATTTAAAGGTTAAGCCTATATTAAAATTTTTACTGAAATACCTAGACACTTCCTTTTTTAGAGATTCGTCATAAACTGCAATATGTATTCTATATCTATCTGGAAGTTTAACAATA
The DNA here is from genome assembly GCF_003201835.2 of Acidianus brierleyi. Taxonomy (NCBI): domain Archaea; kingdom Thermoproteati; phylum Thermoproteota; class Thermoprotei; order Sulfolobales; family Sulfolobaceae; genus Acidianus; species Acidianus brierleyi. Next base: position 2,373,911 of record NZ_CP029289.2, read on the forward strand.
TCTTCCCTCTCAAATTCTGTATTATTTTGATAAGAGCCTATAGTTCTCTCTATATATATATCACTTCTCTTAGTTTCTATTTCCGTCTTGCCGATTATTATCTTTCCTTCGTACGGAAAAATAATGTCATTGAAAAAATCTTTAGCTACTTTCTCTTGGTCTAATAACTGTATAAGCTGTTCTGCAGTCTTACCTTCTAACGTAGATCTTAAGTAGCGTCGTCTATTAATTATAGCATTATATAACGGCTCGTAGTCATTCTTCTTTACCCTTAAGATACTAATTATCTTATCGTCTGTAAAGTCAATAAATTCTTGAACGTTTGTCGGTATATTGATATCATCATTGGATATTGCATAAGCAATAAAATATGCCATTATTCTATTAAAGATCTCTATTACTACGTGATTATATACCGAACTATACATATGAAACCTTGCTAAGAAGAAGTGTTCCAAATCATCAATTGCTTTAGGCGGGAATATGTAACCATTAGCGCATATTCTCATTTCGTTAATTATTCTCTCAGGATCTATGATTCCAAATTTAGCACCAGAATAGTAAGAATCCCTTTGCAAATAATCCAGTCTATCAGCATCAAGTTCGGAATTGATTATAAGTTTAGCAATCTTAACTACTTCCGAGTTATTGCTAGGCTCTATATTATATACCTTACTCATTAGATCCGCTATATCGTTTTTATTCATTTCTTTCAAAACTCTTATCCCCATCATTTCGTGTAACTTAGCTAAACCCTTGATAAATCCTGTTAATCTTATTAATTGATCGTATTTATTTTTATTTAAATATTTAAGTATTTCAGTTGCAAATTCGAAAGTATGAGAGAACGGAAAATGTCCTATATCATGATACATTGCAAGTTCTAGAATTTTACTCTTATCATCTTGTGTAATGTTATTTAATATCTTATTTAACAACTTTGAAGCTATATATCTCGTTCCTAAGCTATGCTCAAACCTACTATGTCTCATAGATGGAAAAACTAGGTATGCCATACCGTTCTGTATTATATATCTCAATCTTTGAAAATACGGTGAATTAATATAATTCTCATCTATTTCTATTATGCCATAAATAGGATCCCTAATATATTTAACCATGATTCAATATAAAATTAGATTAGTATATATTTTTTCATATACTATGCTTTATTGATGATATTTTTGTTAGTTTGACTAGATTAAAATTATTGTCCTACTCATAAGTATACAAATAATACATCTAATTTATTTTCAAAATTTATCTCATTTACAAATACAATTTAATTTTCTTATTGCGTCTTAGCTGTGATTATCCATGATAAGGAACAATTCAATATTTTATTATCTTGAAGGGCGTAAGGAAAAGGTAAAGTATTGCAGATATTATTCCTAGTAATGCGACGCTACCCCAAAGTATTGTAGGAGTAAATAAGAAGAAGTTCATTAAGTATCCCGAGAAAGAAGATCCAGAAACTCTTCCTAAAGCCGTTACCATGCCGTAAATTCCCATAGACCTTCCCCTAGTATTGTTTTCCGAGAGAGATGACGCAATTGCTTGAGATAATGGGGAAACTATCATTTCTGCCAAAGTTATAAACACCATATCTATAGAAGCCAACACGAAATTTGATACAAAAGCTACGGCAAAATATGATGCAGAATAAATTATCATTCCTAAGGATATCATTTTTGACGTTAATTTTCTTCCTATAAATTCTTGTAAAATTACAATTAAAATACCATTTATCATAAAAAGTAAGCCCACTTGAAAAGTATTAATTTTATCAACTACGTCATAGAATGTAAGTAGAGAAAACCCTAATTGCCCCATAACCATGAAAGTAAGGAACGTAGGAATAAGGAACTTTATGAAGTTTTTATCAGCGTGAAATGATACTTCTATTTTTCCCTTAAAATCTGGAAAATGAAGAAGCAAAGGTATAGAAATCAATGATATTAAAGAAGAAATTAAGAGAATAGGTCTAAAACCTATAAAAGAAAAAATGAATCCTCCAATAACTGGACCCGCAGCCCATCCAGCGTTAATTCCTACTCTAATCCTACTGAACGCTCTAACTAGTCCGCCAAAGCCTCTGTTAAGATCTCCTACTAGGGACGTATTAGCAACATTATAAGCAGAATTAAAGAAAGTTTGTATTAAAATAAGTCCAGCTACTACTAAAGAGTAGTTAATTAAGAAAGCTAGAAATAGTGAGAAGGAGGAAAGGATGGAAGAGAGTATCATGACCCTAACTCGTCCCATAAAATCTGTAAAATATCCCCCCATAATGTATGCAAAAATGCTTACTAATCCCTGAAAAATGTAAAATATTGATATAAATGTAAAGCTAAAGTGATAAACATCGTATAGTGCAAAACCTATAAAAGGCCAAACTATTGACCCACTTAACGCTCTTGCTCCGCCTATAATTGACAGTTTGTTTATCTCTTTCATTCTTTAGTTAGGTATTTTGTTACCTATTTAATGTTAATCCCAAAAGACATCTTTTATTAGAAATATTTTTAATAGTTAATATTTTGTTAAATATAACCCTGATTTTTTTAGAATTCCTTATTTCTTTAATATATGAACTTTAATAAGAATATATCTTGATCAGATTAATATAAGAATATATTTATATATTGGAAAACTGTTTATATTAACCAGTGAACAAGAACGAAAATAGTCCTCTCAGTTGATTCGGAAGAGTTCGGCTTTCATCGTGACTAATAGTCACTTTTCGTGACTATTAATCACTTAGCCTCATCACTCCTTCTCCCTCTCCATGCCGTCTACGGGAGCGGTAGTTAAACCACTCCCTTCGAGGACATGGGGAGTTTCATTGGGTGCCTTCCTCCACCTCGCAACTGCTCATAGACTTCATAGTGGCACCCTCCAATTTAATGTTAACGGAAATATTTATAAATCTTTCCGTAACTAATAACATATGGTTCAAGTTACATTTCACTCAAAGATCTCCTCAATGGGTCATGATAAGTACGGTGACCCGAAATACGCAATATACGTTCCTAAGAGCATTCATGAGAAGATTAAGGGTTTGCTGGATAGGGAGGTGATTATAATTGTCATCCTACCAGATGATGAGGAGTAAATTAATTGGCTCTAAGGAAGCAATTGATAACTTCCAATTCGTGACTATAAATGGTAGGGTTGAGTTTGAAGACGTTGAAAGAATCTCAAGGATTGCTTATTATTACTCAAAGGCTGTAAAGGCTGGGATCAACTTAGCTTTAAAAGGAGTTTCATTAAATGATGCTGTTAAGGAGTTGTATAATATCATCCCTTACGCCTTTTACGCTGAAACGGCTTATAAGCAGGCTTTAGCATTAGTTGAGAATAAAGGGAGTAAGGTTGAGATTAAAAAGAGATGGATCGCTTGTAGGGGGAATAAAGCTGATAATGGTAATAGGGGGATTAAGTTCCACGTTTTTCAAGACCATGTGGAAGTTAGAGTTAAAGACCCATGGAGTAAGTGGGTTCACGGGAAGGCGTACTTCGGCAAGGAGTACTTACCATTACTTTCTGAGCTAGAGGAGTTATCTCGAAGGAAGGAGGAGGGTTACGGTGCTGTAGTAAGTTTCAAGCATTACCCCATGATCCACCTCCAAATCCCACTCTGGTTGTACTTAAAGCACTTCTCTTCACCAAAACCCAAAGGTTACGGTTTGATTGCTGGTTTTGATTTAAACAGTGATAGGTTGAATGTGGTTGTAATTAATAAGGATGGTAAAGTTATTGCCATTAAGACTTTTTGGTATTCAGATGTTACTAGGCCAGGTTTTCCTAAAGGGAAAGCTAGGGCTTTGCGTTTGAATGCTCTTTCACAAGCTCTCATTTTCCTATCAAGGGTTGGCGTTGATTATGTTATCTTTGAGGATTTGTTTCTAGTGAAGAGGAGGAAGTTCACTAGGAGCAAGAGCGGTAATAGGAAGGTTTCACGTTTCGCTAAGAGGCAAATGTTAATTCACGGTGTTATTAAAGCACTTAGGTTAGGTTTCAACGTTATTCTAGTTAATCCTAAGGGTACTACAAATTCTGAGAATCACGATAGGATAATGAGAGAGAAGGGATTCGACAGACACACAGCCTCTGCTTACTTAATAGCATTAAAGGGATTAGAAGTAATTAAAAATAACGAATAGTTACGTAAACGTGTTACAGACAAGATACCCATGTCTATAACTGCAGCAACACACCTTTCTGAAATGCCTGAAGCAGAATTAGTAGAAGTAGTTTATTTAAATGGAGGAATTGCAGCAGTAACTGAAAGAAACAGAATAGCTCCTATTTTAAAGAACGAGAAAGTAAAAGTAGTAGCTTGCGGAACTTCAATGGAAGCAAGAAACATAACAAAAGAAGAACTAGCACCAGGCGTTGTTTACGTTCCGGCTAGTTTAAAAGAAATAATAAAGAGAATTCAAGAAGGATACATATATTTAGTTTTATAATTTTTATTCAAAATTAGATATAAAAGTAAAATTATGATAATTTTTTGGTTTTTTGGTAATAACTTTCATACTTTTATTGAATATGTTAGTATATTACACATTCCTAATCGAGAATTTTGCACTTTAGGTCTCCAATTTATTCCTCTAGGATCCTTTGCTCTAATTAGGATAGTATAGATTCCTTTATTTACTTTCAGAGGAAACTTTACATCAATTATTTTATTCATCTCCCATTTTATTGCATGTATTGTGGATATTCCTTGAAAAACATAATTTTTCGGCAAAACGCCCGCTACTAATTTTCCTAGATCATAGTTCCTTCTTGAAATATTTGATGGATTAGGTTCATCATGAAATATTAGAATATTTTGCGGAATCATTACATTTACTTCTCCTTTAATAGAAAAAATACCGTTCGAAAAATTTGGTTTATTTATCCATTTTATCCACGCTGATACCATAATGATATCGAGAAAAAGATTCCTTTCGTTCCATGCTATTGATATGTCAGCATAATTAAAACATGGATCCAAAAGAGAATCCCTATGTCCCCAATCACTGTCCTCATCATGATATATCATGTTGTATATTAATTGTTTCCCTTGCTTTAATGCTACTACACCATCCTTAAAATAAAGTGAATCTGAATGAGAAAATCCTATAGATTCTTCAGCTCCGTAATAATTTCCAGTAGAAGTGAAATAATATATTGGTATTTTTCCTTCTTTATCGTAATGACTAAAAAGGTTTTCTTTAAGCATGTAATTTACTCTTAAGTTAGCAGTACCAGTATTGGCGTAATTAACTGGAGGAACGCCATTTTCTTTCCTCAGTTTATTAAGGTAATCGAGCAAATTTCTTGTAATCGACATTCTAAAGATATTGATGAAAGTCACTTAAGAAATTACTTTTCTTTCAATTCTTTCGTGGATGAAACATGAAATGTTCTATTTACTGATGGCAATATTGAGTACCCTACTTTCAATTCCTTTTTGGATGAAACGAACTAGCAAATGCAGGAGGGAAATACGACGAAAGACAATACTTTCAATTCCTTTTTGGATGAAACAGGGGGATATATTACTCCCCCATACCAATGATGTTTAAAGTCTTTCAATTCCTTTTTGGATGAAACGAGGCTAGGAAGGTCATGTCGTATCACCTACAAGTCGCGAATCTTTCAATTCCTTTTTGGATGAAACGTTTGTATTCTGACACCCATTTTTCCCCGTTAAACTTCTTTCAATTCCTTTTTGGATGAAACATTATAAAATTCCAGAAGATGAATAGTAGACCGTCAAAGCCTTTCAATTCCTTTTTGGATGAAACTAGGCCTTTGAGGTCTGCTTTGCTTATTTCATGATTATTTAATCTTTCAATTCCTTTTTGGATGAAACCCGTATCATTATATACGTCAGTTAGAAACTCAAATGAATTACTTTCAATTCCTTTTTGGATGAAACTCACCTCTTGGGTGGATAGAAGGAGCAATCACAGGCGCAATTTCTCTTTCAATTCCTTTTTGGATGAAACAAACTATATTTCTCCATCAGTTGTTATAATGTAATAAATACTTTCAATTCCTTTTTGGATGAAACAATAATAATCCGCGTAGATGCTTAGATCTCGGGCTAAATCACTTTCAATTCCTTTTTGGATGAAACTTGACCGATGAAGATAAAGCGAAGTTCAGGGAGAAATTAAACTTTCAATTCCTTTTTGGATGAAACATATCTTTTATATTACAATTCATAATAACAAAATCTCAATACTTTCAATTCCTTTTTGGATGAAACTTTGAGCTAATTTTATCGAATTCTCAAGTTTTGCTTGTCCCCTTTCAATTCCTTTTTGGATGAAACAGTGCAAATTTAATTTCTAGTTTGGTATTAAGCAGTTTTTTACTTTCAATTCCTTTTTGGATGAAACACTACAACATAATCAAAATCCAATTCTTCTAAATAATTCTTTCAATTCCTTTTTGGATGAAACATTTTGTAAAATAGATATTATTTTATCTTTATTTTCAATAACTTTCAATTCCTTTTTGGATGAAACCGTAGTAAAGATTAAAGGGTTCGGGCTCGGTAAAGCTCTTTCAATTCCTTTTTGGATGAAACACATACGGAATTACCCGACGTTGGTGACACGATAGTAGAAAACTTTCAATTCCTTTTTGGATGAAACATATCTTTTATATTACAATTCATAATAACAAAATCTCAATACTTTCAATTCCTTTTTGGATGAAACTTTGAGCTAATTTTATCGAATTCTCAAGTTTTGCTTGTCCCCTTTCAATTCCTTTTTGGATGAAACAGTGCAAATTTAATTTCTAGTTTGGTATTAAGCAGTTTTTTACTTTCAATTCCTTTTTGGATGAAACACTACAACATAATCAAAATCCAATTCTTCTAAATAATTCTTTCAATTCCTTTTTGGATGAAACATTTTGTAAAATAGATATTATTTTATCTTTATTTTCAATAACTTTCAATTCCTTTTTGGATGAAACCGTAGTAAAGATTAAAGGGTTCGGGCTCGGTAAAGCTCTTTCAATTCCTTTTTGGATGAAACACATACGGAATTACCCGACGTTGGTGACACGATAGTAGAAAACTTTCAATTCCTTTTTGGATGAAACATATCTTTTATATTACAATTCATAATAACAAAATCTCAATACTTTCAATTCCTTTTTGGATGAAACTTTGAGCTAATTTTATCGAATTCTCAAGTTTTGCTTGTCCCCTTTCAATTCCTTTTTGGATGAAACAGTGCAAATTTAATTTCTAGTTTGGTATTAAGCAGTTTTTTACTTTCAATTCCTTTTTGGATGAAACACTACAACATAATCAAAATCCAATTCTTCTAAATAATTCTTTCAATTCCTTTTTGGATGAAACATTTTGTAAAATAGATATTATTTTATCTTTATTTTCAATAACTTTCAATTCCTTTTTGGATGAAACCGTAGTAAAGATTAAAGGGTTCGGGCTCGGTAAAGCTCTTTCAATTCCTTTTTGGATGAAACACATACGGAATTACCCGACGTTGGTGACACGATAGTAGAAAACTTTCAATTCCTTTTTGGATGAAACTGATGGATTTATATTCTGATTTATATATTCTGAACAATAGACTTATAAACTTTTCCTTTATCTCCTTTCTTCTTCATGCGAACTAATTCGTTGTAATGATCTGACGTCGTTCTGTTCGCATGGTCCGCTCGTGAAATTGAATGAATAGACAGCCTTTTAAACGTTCAATCTACACGTCTGATTTCGTCTTGTACGCATTGTAGCTCGAACTTTTACGTTTTTAATCTTCATGTTCACCTCCTACCTAGTAATGATAGTATTACAAAATTGTGATCCTTCTTTTTTCAACATGACAGATTAATGTTTAATTCTTCTCGTTATGTTCTTATCTTTTCAAGAGTTTAAGGAGGAAAATAAGGGTGATAATGAACATTTTTTCTCTTTTGTTTCCCTTTTTCTATCATCTTTTTATGGTATTCCCTTATTTTTCATTTTTTCTCTTTTTTCTCTCATCATTCTCATGAGAATTGTATAGACTATTGTCTGTAAATTTATTGAAAATGATCATCATAAAGTAATTTTTTCTCACCAACTTTTTCTCTATTTTCATTTTTTCTTTCTGTTTTATCTTGGAAATTTACTTTCAAGAAATAAAATGATTCTTCTCCCTAAAAAAGTATATAATGATAATTATAAATTACCATGTTAGTTATTAGCTAATTATAATCTAATAATTAATAATATTCTAAATTCTAAAATAATCTAAGTACTATTAATTTTAATCTCATCTTTGGTAAAAAACATAGCAGTGACAATTATTACGAAAAGTCCTCCTACCCCCAATATGATCGAAATATTCCCTTTTGTTATAAAACCTAATATTAGCATTACAAATCCTATTGTTTCTATCACTATAAAAGGGAGTCTCATAAAAAATAGAATTATCCTTTTAAAATAAATTTATTCGTAACTATAATCTTTCAATTAAATATTTTGATCTTGAAAAACTGATAATGGAATAGGAAAAGCTCTTCACAAGTAAGATATAAAAGTGGTTTTCCTTTATTTTATTCATGGCAAAGTTAGTCTCTACATTAGGCACGTCGCCTGGCGGTATATTTGAAACATATATGAATTTAAGAGAAGGCAATTACGAAGGAGATGACGTTAAGCCCATAGATATTAAGGAAGTCTATGTTATAAGGACATCTGATAAGTCTGTTGAGTTTGCGTGGAAGCTAATTAAGGCAATATTTTCGTGTTGTAAAAGGGAAGAGGTTACAATTTCTGATATTCCTCTTACAATGCAGGATATTAATAGTTCTGAGGATTTTAAGAAATTTAGAAAAGAGATTTTCTCAAGGTTAAATGTAGGAGATTACGTTGATTTTACAGGAGGAAGAAAAGCTATGAGTGTGGCTGCAGCTTTGGCTGCTAGGGAAGTTAAAGCACACGTAATAACTACAATTATTCCTCAAAACGAATATAATAGGATCTCAGAGATTATAAGAGGGTTAAAAACTATGGAAGATCTAGTAGATAGAGCAGGGAGAGGAGACTGTGAGACAATAAAGGAATCAATATGTAAATTAGTCTCCCCCGAAGCTAAGACTATTATGCTTATTTAATTGTGTTTCAAGATATATTTTATCTATGATTATTTTTAAAATAAGAAATTTATCGGTTCTCTGTCAATCGTAATTGTTTCTCAGATTTATAATTAAAATATTTTAGATAATAGTAAAATATTCTATATAATGGCAAATTATATTAGTAAACAGAATGATGTTTTTATAGATCTTTTTTTTAAAATTCTTATTTATAATTCAAAGAAACAATGAATTCTTTGACATACTAATCATATGAGAGAAAACTTTATTGGGGGAAGTGATACACATGTATATTTCTTCTTATTGAATTTAAACATCGTAACGCTGAACCAAATTATTTTTAGTGTAAAATAATTAGCTTTTCATGTGTCATCATATCAAAACACCGTGATTTTATGCAAAAGATCTTTAAATTATCTAAAGATTTCGAAGGAATCCTTTAATGATGGACTGTATGACGTTTCTTCTACAAACTGTCAAATTTCTGCTGACCTTCTCATAAAATCAACTTATATCTTTCTAGGATGCTCCTTCCCTCAGACTCATAATATTAGAAAATTACTTTCTGGGCTAGCCGAGTTAATTCCGAAAAATTAAAAATTTTGTAAAAGAGAAAAGAAAGGATTTAAACTTAGTAGAGCTGAATAGGTTTGAGGGACAATATTCGCTAGTATAGACGCAGAAACTGCATTGGACTGTTTAGATACTGTAGAAAAATATCTTCTTCCATTAATAAAAAGCGTATGGGATGATAAATGGTGTGGGGATTAGAATATATTAAATATTTTGAAAATAATTGGTTCAAGATAGCTGAGAGAGTGAAAGAAGTAGCAGAAAATTTAGGAAAAGTTGATAAGGTAATAGTATTTGGCTCAGTCATTAAGGGTAAAGTTACTGGAAGTAGTGACTTAGATATAGAAGTATTTTATGATGAAAGACTTACTGATAAAGAGAAAATAAGGAGAACATTAGAAATACTGAATATAGTAGACGAGGAAATTGTTGATATAAATTTGCAAGTACTGACTAAAGATGATGAAGACTTCTTCTTAAATAAATTCGTTGATAAATATGTGGAAATCATTTAATCTAAATATCTATTGAGGAATGCGCTTTAGTAGACTAGCATTTCTGGGAAGTTCTTAGACTAGGATTTAACGGTAAGTCCTTATAAAAGCTATAAACTTTCTGAAAGCATTAGTGTAGATTAGTTGAATTTTCTTAGATCTTAAGTTAAAGGAGAGATACAAAATTCTAAATCTAACGTAAGATTAAAAGTAAGTTATACATTCTCTATAAGAAAATTTTAGAGATCTACAAAGGACTCAAATAGATTTCCAAGAATAGTTTAATCTCTTCCTCAAGTAAAAGATATTAAAATTAAGAGATTATATATTCATATTATGTCAAATCTATGCATCAGCGACTTGCAAAGATATTGTTCTCATCCAGATAAGCAATTAAAAGATCATCTAAGAGAAGTAGGCGAATTAGCTAAACAGAACGCTATTGAAAGCGGTAGAAAAGATATTGCAGACTTTGCGTATATTGCGGGCTCCTTACACGACATAGGTAAATATACGAAGAATTTTCAAATTCATCTTAGAGGTAAGAAGAGAGTAGAATGTTCTGATCATGCTTTAGTTTCTTCACTTATTGCTTACGATGAAGCCAGAACCTTAATTTCAAACCGCAAAGACGAGTTTAATGACGAGATTTCCCAACAAATTTATCCATTACTAACAATGATAGCCGTGATATCTCACCACGGAGAATTAAAAGGACTATGTACTCTTAAGCTCACTTTACAAAAGAAAAATGAAGAAATAGAAATAGGTGATAGTTGTCTTTTCCAACAAATAGACGAATTGAAGAGTAAATGGGACACTATTAAATCCGAGCTTACAGGAACAAATTTAACTCTAAATACACCTTCCTTAAATCTCTTAAAAGAAGCCCGAAAATCTATATTTAACGTGGAGAACTACTTGAATAATCTAGTATCAAACAAGAATTATACGTGGAAGTGGTATTATGAAGGATTATTACTCTTTTCTAGTCTCATTGACGCAGATAAACATAGTGCATCTAATACTCAATATTTACATGTATCTTCACCACTTGTAGATAAATTAATAGACTATGCAAATACATTGCCTAAGTTAGGCAGAGTATATCAAATGAGATCACAGCTATTTAGTTTTGCCTTAAATTACTCTCCTAGAGAGAGTATATTATTCCTAAACTCGCCTACTGGTAGTGGTAAAACAATCTCTGGTAGCATTATAGGATTAAAACATTCTAAGAAGAGGCTAATATATTCCTTACCCTTTATAAATATAATTGAACAAACTTATGACGTACTTTCAAAGGTTTATGGACAGGACGTTCTTAAATACCATCATCTGACATATCCATCAAATGAAAATGAGTACACTGATATGGAAAAGAAATTGATTACTGCAGAAAGTTGGGATTCTCCAATAGTAGTAACTACATTTGAGGCTTTAGTAGATACTTTATTTTCTCCTAAAAATGCTTACCTCAAGAGATTACATAACTTAGCTAACTCTTTTTTAATTCTTGATGAAATACAGTCAATGGGAATTGAAGAACTGTATATTGTGAAAGAATCATTGGAGGAAGCAGTAAAACAACTCAATACTAACGTCCTTTTCATGACTGCTACTAATCCGTTCTGGCAAGGTGTAAGACCAGTAACAGCTACTCCAAATAGATACAAAGTAAAAGTAATGCTTGATGACATTGTAACACCGGAAAAGTTTGTAGAAAATATAAATACTCAAAACGATGTTATGATTGAATTTAACACTATAGGTTCTGCTGAAATAGGTTTCAATACACTCAAACAATCATTAAACAAAAAAATATACTACCTATCGACCAGGGTAATCCCTAAACATAGGCTAAAGAGAGTTAAGGATATAGCAAAGAAAATGGGAAGCGGCGTAGTGTTAGTTACAACCCAACTTGTAGAGGCAGGAGTAGACTTAGACTTCACTGAAGCTTATAGAGATTTAGGACCAATAGATTCTATAATACAAGCAGCTGGAAGAGTCAACAGAAATTGGCTAAGAGATCAAGGATTATTAACTGTAATGCGTGTAAAGAGAGAGGGTGGATTAACAGACTTCGCAAAGATTTACGGTAAATTAACTGAAGAGATAACAGAAGAAACTTTACGAAATTTTGGTAAAAAAGAATTTAATGAAAATGATGTAGACTCACTGTTAAATTCTTATTACAGTGTATTAAGGCAGAGGTTTAAACCAGAAAACTCTAAGAAGAGAAACGTAATCTTAACTAATGTAACTCGATTGGAGTTCGACAAAGTAAAATTAAAGTTAATACAAGAAGAACCTAAATATATTGTTTTCATAAAATATGACGATGAAGCAGAAAAAGTATACGAAGAACTTAAAGCCGCTTTAAAATCACAGGGATTTGACAAAAGAGCTAAAGTAAAGAAGGCTATGGCTAAAGCTGAAAATTATATAGTAAAAGTATGGGAACAACCATCAACATTACCTATTGACGAAAACTTAGAATGGTACATTGTGGAAAGAGATCAAGTAGACGAGTATTATGATAATAATACAGGATTTAAAAACAATAATACAAATGCGCTAATATGGTAACTACAAAATATATTTACAATAATATGGGTTACTACAAAATATTAATAGCTGCTGCTGTATTCATACTATCACTATAGTTTCAAGTCCTCTAAGGATTTCTACAAATGGGTATAGGAATTCCTATGCTATCCTTCTTAGTAGGGTCAAGTTTCAAGTCCTCTAAGGATTTCTACAAATTTTCACTAGTCACTTTCTAGTTTGACGTTCTCTGTTGGTTTCAAGTCCTCTAAGGATTTCTACAAATAATATTACAAAAGTGATAAAAAATATGCAGAAAAAAGTTTCAAGTCCTCTAAGGATTTCTACAAATGAAATGAAGTAGACCACGTTATTCCATTCCACATCAAATGTTTCAAGTCCTCTAAGGATTTCTACAAATACCGCTTTGTAGCGTTATGTAGCCCGACACTTGAATTAGTTTCAAGTCCTCTAAGGATTTCTACAAATTATAATATTTTCAGAACTTTTAGAATCATACAATTTGTTTCAAGTCCTCTAAGGATTTCTACAAATAATGTTTTTTGTTGCTTTTCAAAATTATTTCTTGTGTTTCAAGTCCTCTAAGGATTTCTACAAATCCGAGAATGTGAAGATATGGAACTTTTCTTTTTAAAGTTTCAAGTCCTCTAAGGATTTCTACAAATCCCTTAGTAATGCCCTTTATCCAATTAAGACAGGAATGTTTCAAGTCCTCTAAGGATTTCTACAAATTCTTATAATTATTATGCTTTTCCTCCTTTAGACGGAGTTTCAAGTCCTCTAAGGATTTCTACAAATAAAATCCAGTAAGACGCGTCTTCTAAAACTGAGAACAGGTTTCAAGTCCTCTAAGGATTTCTACAAATGAAACACGGTGAGTAAAAGAAACTATTTGAATGTTCGTTTCAAGTCCTCTAAGGATTTCTACAAATCCGCCTTACTGGTTTTTGGAGTATTACACTGAAGTGTAGTTTCAAGTCCTCTAAGGATTTCTACAAATTGTGTGTAGGCATAAACTGTTATCCAAAAAAGGAAAGTTTCAAGTCCTCTAAGGATTTCTACAAATATGCGGGATATCGTACAATACCAGGCAGGGTTGAGTTTCAAGTCCTCTAAGGATTTCTACAAATGGAGTCATAGAGAGCGACCAGAGCGAGACAATAAGATGTTTCAAGTCCTCTAAGGATTTCTACAAATACGATTACGTGCCTCGTCCAGGTAGGCGTTAACGCGTGTTTCAAGTCCTCTAAGGATTTCTACAAATATAATACTAGTATTTTTTTCTAATTAGTTTGGTATAGAGTTTCAAGTCCTCTAAGGATTTCTACAAATCAACACCATAAACTTTCCTAGCCAATTTTTGAGCATGTTTCAAGTCCTCTAAGGATTTCTACAAATATTAATGGAAAAAGCAAAACAAGAAGGAGAAGTTTATGGTTTCAAGTCCTCTAAGGATTTCTACAAATCCTATTATTTCCAGTTTGGTACATGAGCTATATTTTCGGTTTCAAGTCCTCTAAGGATTTCTACAAATTTAAGACCGCGTTTTCCAAATGCAAGAAGTACTTGGAGTTTCAAGTCCTCTAAGGATTTCTACAAATAAATGCAGTCTTCATTTTCTATCACGTCGATACCTGGTTTCAAGTCCTCTAAGGATTTCTACAAATACAGATTTGTTAATACTGTTTCCATCAACGCGGTAGGTTTCAAGTCCTCTAAGGATTTCTACAAATCCATTCGCTTTCACTAAAATTGATCTTGTTTCAAGATCTTCTAGTTTCAAGTCCTCTAAGGATTTCTACAAATAGAAATGGATTAAGAGATGCATATAGCGGTGTCAGAAAGTTTCAAGTCCTCTAAGGATTTCTACAAATTTCTCATTTTTTGCACAAATTACGCAAGATGACAGATGTTTCAAGTCCTCTAAGGATTTCTACAAATGGGTCTTATTTTTCATTATTTTTTGTCCTTATAAGCTTTGTTAATTTTCGGCAGTTTTTGTTTTCCTTATATTTCTCTTAGATTGCCGATGATTTTTTACGTAAATTAAATATGTTTTAGTATGAATATTTTTCCTTTCCCTTAGACAGCCGATTTCATATCCTACCAGATAAAATGAATAAAAATAAAAATAGAGAAATAATATATAATACTGATCATCTTCTTATGTCAATAAAAGGCTATAATGTTTATGTATTATTAATTAAAGTTCTTATCATTAAGCGGAATGAAAAATGATATAAAAATTTCCTAGAAGTACTACCGTTTAACGATTTAAGGACTTTTTCCTAATCGTGGAACGTTCTCATAATCCCAAGTTAAGCTAACACTTTTCAATACTAGTTCAAGCCATCTAATACGCGATGGGGAAAACTTAAATGAAGATGAAAGACTTTGCCATTATTGTTACTTAAAGAGAATATTATAAATTAAAAACAAATTAGGAATCTACTGAAAAATTCGCTTTTTACGACAAAAAGATTTAGAATTATTGTCATCTACGATAGATATAGCCAAAATAGATCTTTAGAAAGATATATTCCAAGCAGTTTTACGGAAATTTCTCATACTTAATTATTTTCATTCTATCATGTAATAAAATAAAGTTTATCCATTCTAAGCGAAGATATTTTAGACTTTATGGCAAATTATTTAATTTCTCTTCCATTATATTAAATTATTTTTCACATCCCGTAATATCGTAGGGATTTTCGTAGAAAGTTTACTTATAGTTTTAAGGAAAACGACATATCTAAGCTATTCAAAATTTTCTACATGTTAGGACAAAATTTTTTCCTTAAAATCTTAGAAAATATTGAATTCTGACTCTACAACTTTACAGTCCACTTTTAAAATATTATTTTCAAAATTTTATAATAGGCAGATTATTATGTATGTTATTCTTGTTTACGATTTTGATGAGAAGAGGGTCGTGAAAGCACTTAATATTTGCAGAAAATATCTAACATGGATACAGAGATCGGTTTTTGAGGGAGAACTTACTGAAGGCAATTTATATTTATTAAAAAACGAGTTAAAGAAGATAATGAAGGAGAACGACTCTGTGATAATATTTAAATTGGAAGGAAAGTTCATGGTAAATAAAGAGATAATGGGCAAAAAAATTAGCGATAATAATATACTATAGACAGAATATATATAATATTGATCAATATACTATTGTAGAAATTAGTTAATTTATAGTTAAGTACTTTGTTATATTCTTTCTCAGATGTAAGGCCAATAAGATTTTCTGGATTCAACATCAATTGAAAGAAAAACTTAATGCTAATTTAATAAACATTTAAGTTGCTTTTCAAATTAACTTTGTTTTTATAATATTATAGAAAATATTATAAACTTAAGTTCTTAAATATATTATTATTGCCGTCATAATTTAATAGGATATTTAGCTCATATGAGTTAATTATTTCAATTTGAAATTGGAGCCGTAAATTATCCAGCTATCAAGATTTCATTATTTTACTATTAATACATATCGTTATTTACTCATATAAAAATGATATTTAGATGTGTTAAACGGTATTTTATATATGAAAAATAATATATTTTGAGATAGTAATTAAGCAATAGACTACATGAACTTTAATACTTTCTCACGGTTCTTTAGTTCATTTTCATATTAAGATTTTTGTTAATGATACTTATTTTTATTCATTTTATCTGGTAGGATATGAAATCGGCTGTCTAAGGGAAAGGAAAAATATTCATACTAAAACATATTTAATTTACGTAAAAAATCATCGGCAATCTAAGAGAAATATAAGGAAAACAAAAACTGCCGAAAATTAACAAAGCTTATAAGGACAAAAAATAATGAAAAATAAGACCCATTTGTAGAAATCCTTAGAGGACTTGAAACCTCACAATATAACATATGTCAAAACTCATATTTAAAGATTTGTAGAAATCCTTAGAGGACTTGAAACTCGCGTCGCCGTTAGGGTGAAAACATGGCTAAAGTAAAGAATTTGTAGAAATCCTTAGAGGACTTGAAACAAGAGGCGGAAGAAATGAAATATGAACAATTAATAACAACATTTGTAGAAATCCTTAGAGGACTTGAAACCAAGATAACGGAATAGACGTAGAACCGTTCATGAGTTATTTGTAGAAATCCTTAGAGGACTTGAAACCTTTTTTAGAAAAAAATTCACCAAAACTTGATGCTGATTTGTAGAAATCCTTAGAGGACTTGAAACAAATTTGTTTCACAACCGTCATAAAAATCGTCAAGAATTTGTAGAAATCCTTAGAGGACTTGAAACATCACTAAGCTTTAGTTCTTGTAATACATCTTCAATAAATTTGTAGAAATCCTTAGAGGACTTGAAACGATTCTACTTAAAAAATCTTCAAATTCTCCTAATATATTTGTAGAAATCCTTAGAGGACTTGAAACGGAATACCGTTTACAATTTTGACTATATCTGAAAATATTTGTAGAAATCCTTAGAGGACTTGAAACACAAATCTATTTTCGACCATAATCTTATTTTTATTTGATTTGTAGAAATCCTTAGAGGACTTGAAACCACCTGCGAGCTTGTAAATCGTAGGAATGATGTCGAGATTTGTAGAAACCCTTAGAGGACTTGAAACTCAACGTGACCTGGCGACGTATTATATCCCGCATAAAATTTGTAGAAATCCTTAGAGGACTTGAAACTAATGATAATAATGACAAGTAGAGGGTGAGAGAATGAGCTATTTGTAGAAATCCTTAGAGGACTTGAAACTAGTATGACGTTGGAAGACGTGTTCTACTGGATTCATTTGTAGAAATCCTTAGAGGACTTGAAACCGACTTTAAGAACGGTACAAAAACGCTAATGTTGTAATTTGTAGAAATCCTTAGAGGACTTGAAACAAAAGAGAAAAAGAAAAATAAAAAGAGAAATGAAATTTGTAGAAATCCTTAGAGGACTTGAAACAAATATAGAATAAATATTCCATTAAGATAATAAAATTTGTAGAAATCCTTAGAGGACTTGAAACAACGTATATAAAAGCTTTTGCTTTTATTTCAATTTAATTTGTAGAAATCCTTAGAGGACTTGAAACAATATTGTAAATAAGTACTTATTAAAAGATATAATAAAATTTGTAGAAATCCTTAGAGGACTTGAAACTATAGTTATGCAATATAGAAGTTATAATTTAATAATATTTGTAGAAATCCTTAGAGGACTTGAAACCAAATATAGCAATAATATTTTTTCGGCATTCATATCACAATTTGTAGAAATCCTTAGAGGACTTGAAACGAAAATATGGATATCCACTTTCATGCCCTATGCGGGATTTGTAGAAATCCTTAGAGGACTTGAAACCCGCTGTAGCAACTGAGTTTCCGCTGAGAAGGAGGGAATTTGTAGAAATCCTTAGAGGACTTGAAACCCCAACCCATAGGGAACCAAGGTATTTCGATCAGCATTTGTAGAAATCCTTAGAGGACTTGAAACACGAGTTCGGTAGTGAGAAGAGATGGGTGGTCTCAATTTGTAGAAATCCTTAGAGGACTTGAAACCGTCACCAGGTGTAGTCGATAAAATTTCACCAACAACGAATTTGTAGAAATCCTTAGAGGACTTGAAACCATCTGCACAAAACAATTATGAATGTCAATAAAAACATTTGTAGAAATCCTTAGAGGACTTGAAACGAATATTCAATATATCATGTTCACCATGCCAAAAACATTTGTAGAAATCCTTAGAGGACTTGAAACCCTCATTCGTATCCATTTTAATTGACACACTATAGATTTGTAGAAATCCTTAGAGGACTTGAAACTAGAAATCAATAGCTTCATCTATGTCCTGGATTGGAATTTGTAGAAATCCTTAGAGGACTTGAAACTCAACATCATTCACGGTGACTCCAACATGAGCCTATGATTTGTAGAAATCCTTAGAGGACTTGAAACACGAAATGCTACGGTACCTAATAAGGAAGGAGTACGAAATTTGTAGAAATCCTTAGAGGACTTGAAACTCGCGTTATCGCTCCAACTCTACCTCTTCAATAAGGAAATTTGTAGAAATCCTTAGAGGACTTGAAACTTGATGATGATGTTTTGCCTAACAAAATTCCTACGAAAATTTGTAGAAATCCTTAGAGGACTTGAAACTTTTTTTCTCGTGTTCTATCGTAACGTTTTGTTCCATATTTGTAGAAATCCTTAGAGGACTTGAAACTATCTATTTCGATCTTTTTCCTTACATCTCTTGTTTCTATTTGTAGAAATCCTTAGAGGACTTGAAACTTAACACAGGGAAAGAGTAGAATCAAATTAATTCAAAATTTGTAGAAATCCTTAGAGGACTTGAAACATATAATCTGTTGGTCTTAATCCTTCATTTTCGTAAAAATTTGTAGAAATCCTTAGAGGACTTGAAACACTATGAACTATTCTTCAATTAGGAATGTGGCAGATGAATTTGTAGAAATCCTTAGAGGACTTGAAACTTAGAGATAGTATAAACATCGATTGTATCCAAAATCAATTTGTAGAAATCCTTAGAGGACTTGAAACTTTTCATTAGGAGAAAGAGCTTTCTGTAGAGAGAGAAATTTGTAGAAATCCTTAGAGGACTTGAAACTTAATTCCCTTTTTTCATAAAAAATATTTTTATATATTTGTAGAAATCCTTAGAGGACTTGAAACTAAAAGAACAATTGGAAAACTTTTTGATAGATTCAAATTTGTAGAAATCCTTAGAGGACTTGAAACAACTAGAGAACCATGAGAGTTGTAACATTTAAAGCAGAAGAAGATTTGTAGAAATCCTTAGAGGACTTGAAACCAAATAGTTTCAGTCTGGATACAAAAAAGTTTTTAAAATTTGTAGAAATCCTTAGAGGACTTGAAACATTTTTTTACGCAATTTACAGAAAATGATAGATATTTGTAGAAATCCTTAGAGGACTTGAAACGTTAGCTAAATGCTAAGCAAATTCTCTGGATTGAATATTTGTAGAAATCCTTAGAGGACTTGAAACTTTTTTATACACATTTTTTATCAGTTTTGTAATAATTTGTAGAAATCCTTAGAGGACTTGAAACAGTTAGTGCAAAGGATAGGAAGAGTAATGAGACCAGATTTGTAGAAATCCTTAGAGGACTTGAAACTTTCCATCAGCAGCAAATGTAATAACTGGTTGTATATAAATTTGTAGAAATCCTTAGAGGACTTGAAACTATCCTAATTCCTGTAATGTCTTCAGATTCTTCATCATATATTTGTAGAAATCCTTAGAGGACTTGAAACTAGCTCTACTAAAAATGTGTTATTGTATTCAATATCCTTCTATAATGTTTTTCTTAAATCTCTTTTTCTTTATCAGTTATATTTACTAGTAAGAATGGAAAGATCGTATTTAATACAGTCCTAGTAAAAGAAAAAATTTAATATATTTTGCATATTATAATTTATATAATGTCTGACAAACCGTTAGAGCCTTATAAGATAGCGGATGATGTTTACGTAACGGGTACACTAATATGGTATCTTCATATTTGTCCTAGGGAAGTTTGGTTAATGAGCAGGCATATCATACCCTACCAAGATAATAAGAGACTTGAATACGGTAGAGCTATTCATAAGATACATTCTGATGAGACTTTTCTCATTATGGAAGGTATGAGAGTCGACACTTATAAGAAGGAAACAGGGGTAGTAGTTGAAATTAAAAGTTCATCAAAGCACTTAGAATCAGCCAAAGCTCAGTTGAGTTATTACCTTTACAGACTTAGAGAAAAGGGCTTAAATGCCGTAGGAGTTATTAATGTACCTGAAGAAAATATTGAGGAGACTCTAGAGAACATAGATGAGGGGAAAGTCTTAGAAGACATAGATAACGTTAAAGAAATAGTAAAGATGGAATATCCACCTAAAAAAGTTAGGATTAAGTTCTGTAGGAAATGCGCTTATAAGGATTTTTGTTGGCCAGTAGGGGAATGAAGAACGTCAAAGAGGATTTTTATAACTACTCCAGGCACATTGAAGAGGAAAAATAATACAATAGCTCTAATAACTAAAGAGGGTACTAAGTATGTTCCTGTAAATCAAGTAAAGCGTCTGTATGTTTTCAGTGAAGTGAATATTAATAAGAGATTTTTACATTTTGTTAGTAAGTACGGGATTCCTGTGCATTTCTTCTCTAAACAGAGGAGATATATAGGTTCTTTCTTGCCTAGGAAAACTAACCTATCAGGTCATGTTTTGGTAAAACAAGTCGAAACTTATTTAAATACACAAAAGAGACTATATTTGGCAAAGACGTTCGTAGAAGGATCAATAAGGAATATGAGTCTAATATTAAGGGAGAACGGTGTCGATAATTCAAATGTAAAAGCTGGACTTACTAAGCTAAAGCAAGCAAATAGTGTTCAAGAGGTGATGGGTGTAGAAGGTACAGCAAGATTAGAATATTATAAAGGTATAGATAGCATACTTCACGGCTCTTTCATAAAGAGAACTAAGAGACCTCCAGAGAACTGGGCAAACTCTTTGATGAGTTTAGGTAATATGATGTTCTATGCTGAAGTGCTTGGAGAAATATATCAAACGCAATTGGATCCTAGAATAGGTTATTTACATAGTACTAATCTGAGGAAGTTTTCTCTAAATCTCGATATTGCAGATATATTTAAACCGTTAATAGTAGATAGGCTAATAATTGCTATGATTAATAAGAAAGAAATTACGGAGAAGGATTTTGAGGCTAATGGATTAAAGTTAAGCGATGATAGTCTAAGAAAGTTTGTTAAAAAATTTGATGAAAAAATGGAAACTAAAGTTAACGTAGGAAAGAGAAGAGTGACTTACTCTACTATTGTCAGAATGGAAGCTTACAAGGTTGAAAAATTCGTCTTGAGTGATGAAGAGTATAGGCCTTATGTGGGAAGATGATATATAATAAGATTTCTTATCTATTAAATTTTTGACTATGTTAATTTTCGTTTGAAAGATATTATTTGATAATAAATTGAATTAAAACAATTGATAAAAACGATCTATAAATAAGAAAATCTTACAAGTGAGTATTAAGCTAAAAGTTTAGATATACAAATTATTATTCTGCGCTTTCTTCTTGATTAGCTGTAGGTTGTTTTGTCTGAGGCTCGCCGTGCATTATAAACTGTTTTGTCTGATAAGAGTAGCCTAAGAGTATATGAAACACATTAGCGGCTGTGTCCCATAAATCATTAGGATTCTTCTTTATTGATTCTAATGCTTCAGCAAATAGGGATTCCGTAGTAGAATTTAATTGTCTGTAATCTCTTAATGACTCATGTAATCTATTGGCGTAAGTTACGATGTCATCAATGTCCATACCTTCGTAGTCGATTCTATTTAAAATAGCCTTCTTATCGTCTCCCTTATTATGTTGTTCTTTTCCTACATATGCAGTTAATACACCTAGTAAGAATAGTCCCTTTAGTCCCCCCTTAATTCCCAAACTGCCAATATAACTATCTATATTGCTCACTTTTGTTCTCTCCATATTTAATGTATCTTCTCCCATGATACCTAATTGTCTCATAACATATATAAAGATTTCTTGATATAGTAGGAGGTCTTCAAGTGAGAATCTTGTCAGACTATTGCTACAAGTATCATATCGCAAGCATCTAATTACAGAGAGAAATGAATTGTAAACGTAGTTTGGGTCTAATTTATTTCCTAATAATATTGCTTCAAGGAAATCCAAGAATACACTTGGATCTATTCCTTTACTCAGTTCTCTAACAGGTAAAATACCGTAGAGCGTAGAAAATGACACATCTTTGAGATCTATTTTATTATCATATGTTGCAGAGACTATCGCTTTTCCCCTACCTGCTAATCTCATTACGTGTACTAGCCTAGGTACTCCAACTTCTGGTATTATTCTCCAAAGTCTAAATTTATTTTGTTGCTTCTGACCGAACACTAGATCAAGTCTAACTTCCACTCCTTCAAACTCCATTATATCCAACGTTTCTCTTTCCCCCTTCTCTATTTCTCTTAACCCTTCAAGTATGTAACTACCATCTTGGTCTGTCTTAAACCTTTGTAGAAAAGTTACATCTGCTTTAGGTGGCAAGTCTGGGATAACATAAGCGTTAAGTTTGCCTATTCTAACAGATAAATTTTGTTCAACATAATTATTACCTAGTTCTAATTTATGTCTACAGGACGGGCAAATTGTATGAGACTCGAGAATATCGCCGAAATTTGAGAGAAATCCTTTTTTATCGACTATAAATATTTTTAACATAGAACCGCCTGTATAGTCAGGATTAGGGAGTACATTATCTGAACCGCAAAATTGACATTTACCCTTTACAGTAGTCATACCTTCTACTAATGAGGTTCTATAATCTGGGAGAGTAGCTATATCTATTTCCTTACCATTTTTATCTATTATTCTGACAGTATATAAGTCACAATCCCAATCTAAATTATCTACTTTTACATCTGGTGAATACCAGCTTAATACTTCGTTCAAAAGTTTCCCAGTTTCACTGTTACTTAATTTATCTGCTATGACCTTCAAAGCGAATTTATTGTTTCTTACTTTCGTGCTATCTTTTTTGTATCCTAAGATATATTCTAGGTTTCCAGTAGTAATCCTATCTTGAGGTTTCTGTGCTTTTGCATTACCTATATGGGCATATTTTTCCTCATCTCCTTCAGCTAATTTTTCCTTCTTTATATATACACTTTTTGATCTATTATCAAAAACAACTAAGCCAAGCGTAGCATCTTTTTTATCTATTGCTACTATTGGTAAAGTAACTGAGCCCTCTGTTTTCCCTATTTGCAACTCACCTATTCTTAGTAAGGAATGAAACATAAAGTAGTATATGAATTATATATAAATAAGTATTTTGTTGTTCTAAATGTGACAGTATTTGAGCTAAAATATTTTCATGTATACTAACTTTTATCTTCTTACTTAAAGATTTGGAAATTAGGTTTTCAGGATTTGTATTATAACACGAAATTCCATGAGTATTAGAAGAAAATATAGTTAGGAACTAATATTGAGTAAGTTATCTTTTCTCCAAGAGTCTTTCTCTTCTTAACTGCATTAAAATATAAAGCACAGTAATATTTATTAATGTTATTGAGATAATATTTTTGATATTTCATGTCAAAGAATGATTCGAACTTAACCACGAATTCAGAATACCTTATAATTTATGAAGTAAAGAACGCTAATCCTAATGGAGATCCAGATGATGAGAATAGACCTAGAATGGATCCTAAGACTAAAATAAATTATGTTTCCGATGTTAGGTTAAAACGATTCTTTAGAGATTACATAATAGCAAAATATGGAACCGATTATATTTGGGTAACTAAACTAGATGGAAAAAACGTTGATGCTACTAAAAGGTTAGAAGTCATAGGAAAAGATCCATCATCAGTTTTAACTAAGTGCATAGATGCCAGACTTTTTGGTGCTACTATACCTAAAAAAGGCGGCGAAGGTAAGGGAGAATCCTATGCTTTTACAGGTCCACTGCAATTATCGTGGGGTTATTCTCTACATAAGGTAGATTTAATGGATACAAGATCTATAACATCGCTTTTCTCTGGGAGAGAGACAGGATCAGGAAATATAGGCAAGGATTATAGGGTATACTATTCACTTATAGCCTTTTACGGTGTTTTCAGTTGGAGGAGAAGTAAAGAGACTAAGGTCACTCAAAACGATCTGAAAGTTTTTGATAACTATTTATGGCAGGCTATATTGGAGGAAAGCGTAACTAGGAGTAAGATAGGACATTATCCATTACTTTATTTAAGATTAGAACACAAAGATTCTGATACACTTTTAGGTGATTTAAGGAGGTTTCTAAAAGTAGAACAAAAAACTGAGAACGTGAGAGGTTTGCAAGACCTGAAAATCGATTTAAAAGAATTATCTGAGAAAATAAAAGGTCTCGGAAGTATTTACTTAAGATGTGCAGATGAGCTCTCAGAGGAATGTAAATCTTTAAATGAATTAAAACCTGTTATATTGCCGCATAAAGACGTTAAATTCCCGTGAGGAGTTTTGGAAAAGATTTTATCAATACAAATTTTTAGTAAGCTAGCTCATTTTAGAAAGGTATTCTCTAATTCAACTTCTCTATCTTATTATTTTCCACCTAGAACTACGATAATGGGGATAGTAGCTGCCGCTATGGGTAAGGATAAAGATTCGTATTATGATGAATTAGATAAGTTTAACTATGCTGTTGAGGCGTTGACACCGCTGAAGAAATTAGTTTTTGGAGAGAGTTATCTTGATACTGATTCGGTTAATGTCCAGAGATTTAGAGGGGTAAGTAATAGAGTGCCTACTACAAAAGAATTTATATCTCCGTCAAGGGGAAACTTCTTAGGTTATGATATTTATATCACTTATAATAAGAATATAGAAGAGGCATTTAAGAGGCCGAAGTACCCATTAACTCTGGGAACAGCTGAAATGCTTGCCTGGATTGAAAAGATAGAAATGTTGGAATGTCAGGAAGAGAATGATTTTTCAGATAACGAGGTTTATGGAGTTTTTCCTAGCTCTTTTTCTATTGAAACAGGAAGCGTAATAACATTAGAGTATAGTGTCCCAAGAAGGTATGAGAATGAAAGGATGTCTGGGAAGCTATATGATTATTTCTTCTCTACCAATACTTCCCCAGTGAAAGTTAAAACGGGCAAAGGTAACGGTATAAAATGTAATGAGGGAAAGAAAAATATACTATTTTTATAGACCAAGAATATTTTTATCTCTTTTAGAGTTGAATATATTAAAGCAAAAAAGAATGTGAATACAATGAGGATCTATATTAAAGCCCGTATTTTAGAAGGTTACGTTCCGCTTCATTATAACTATTATTTACAATCTTTCTTTTACAAAAGTTTACCTTCAAAAATGAGGGAGGTATTACACGATCAAGGAATAGAGCAAGGCCCTAGAAGGTTCAAGATGTTTACTTTTTCAAGGCTTTACGGTGATTTTGAAAAGAAAGAAGATAAATTATTCTATAAGGACTATGTTTACTTTGCTTTCTCCTCCGCTTTAGAGTTACCTATTAAATACCTCTATGAATCACTAAAGAACGATCCTACATTCGTTATAGGAAAAGCTAAATTTATAGTCGATAAGATTTTAGTTAAAGATTCATTAGTAGAATTAAATGATTATGATATATTTTACACTCTTTCTCCTGTAGTAGCTACTAAGAAAATGGAAAACGAAAGTAAGTTTTACTTTCCTCACCAGTTAGAGTTCAATTATCTGCTTCAACTTAATGCAAAAAGGAAAGTTTTAGCATTAACAGGGAAGACATTAAAAAGCGATTTAAATATAAGAGTTGAAAGATGGAGAAGGATAGTTGTTAAATATAAAAGAGGTAACATAGAAGGAGTTATAGGAAAGTTTAAGTTAAAAGGCCCATTAACCGTTCTTAAAATAATATATGAGGCTGGATTAGGAGCAAAGAACAGTCAAGGTTTTGGTATGCTAGAATTTGAGGGAACGAGTATAAGAAATATACTTGGTGAATAAAATACAGCATTATCTAGCTTAGAAGTTTACCATTTTGCTAAATTTAGTTCTTTTATCTCTATTAACCATTTCTATTCTATAATATCAAATAGCTTTAATGTTTAATTTTAGTTTGACGTATATTCTGTAGTACAATCTTAATTGCTATTAGCAATTAGAGTGTTTATATAATAGGGACTATAACCAACTATACTATCTGATTAACATGCTTAGTATTCTTACTAAAACAGCTAAATTCTATAAATAACAAATTTGTATGTAAACTTCTGTATAATGATATAACATAAATATTTAGAACACATAACATATAAATTAAAAATAGTGATCCAAAAGAATTCAGAAAATAGAATAAGTTACTTGAGTCATTATTATTTATTTTAGGTTTAGATCTACGATAATCATTAACTTTGACTAATATACCTAATTATACCAAACACTATGATAAGTGCTTTGTGAGTTAGTTCAATATATTTCAATAGAATGATACAGCAAAAAATGTTTTCTCTAGAAAATAATATCTCTCCTAAATAATTTACTATACTACTTCTTGACCTCAAAGCCCTTAGCTCGACCAACAACAAGGTTGGCCATGTACATCATCCAAGCATAAGCCAAACTAGCTTAGCCTCAACAACTTGACCAGCAAAACTCGTAGCCCTAACAGACTCACCAAATGCTTAACCGCTGAGAACAAGGATTCAACCAACCACCTATTACCATAACCCTTCTCATCCCGCCAACGTTCATAACCCAACTTCTTGAACTCGCGCACAGCCTTACGCCTAGCAGGATGACCACGCCTAAAGCGTTCTTCCTAGGAGGAACAACAACATCAACACCAAGATTATAAATCTCGTTAGTATCATAAGCCTTATCGCCATAGAACCTCTTAACTTCCTTACCCTTTTCCTTCAAGTCCTTTACTTTGAAGCAGATTCGGCCTCATTACTCGTCACCTCAGCGCTTACTATCTTGAACTCGTCCTTCTCCATAACTACTTCAATCTTAAGGAATTTTGAATCCCTCCTTTTGCCCCACTTTGCTACTATTGTCCTCCTCTTGTTGTGCTTATTCCAGTACCGTCAGCTATTACTTCAAGTTCGTCACTCGCTTCAGGGAAATTAATATTCATGTTTCTTATCCTTTCCCATATTGTTAATCTAGGCTTGTTGGGATTATCTTCATTTCTGCTAGTGCGCTTAGTACTCCTTCTACTCTGTAGGGTAAGAATAAGTGTAGGAATGCTAGTCGTTGAACTCCTTTGGTGCCTTGTACTTTGTTTTCGCATACCTGTTCTCTTCCTGGAGTAATTCCCACCAGTGTTCGAAGACGTAGAAGGGGAACATTAGCTTATATCTTGTTACCACGTTCTCATCGTACTTGCTCCAATCCCTAGTGTTCTTCTTTTCCATGGGTAATACTCTGCATAATTACTTAAAAATTTTTGTATAATTCTGAAGCGATCCACAACGTACATTATGGAAAAAAATACAATAATAAACCTCAGAACTTCATAGAGTGGATAATTGCTTATGCGGATAAAGCTAGTGCTTCCTCAAGGACTTTCTTACCAAGAAATAAAGAAGTATTTGAAAACTTTCTAGAATTTGCTGAGAAGCTCCAAGAACTTTACGATATAGGCAGTAAGGAGTACATAGAAGAAATAAAAAATAAGGTAGTGGAGAATGAAGAAGATAGCGAAGAGTTGAGGACTTATGGACTCATATCGCCAGATGAGAATAAGGCTATAAGTTTGGCTGAGAAGCTCATAAATGCAGAAAAAGATCTATGTGGAGGAAAGAATCTTTTGGCTTTTTATCATTTTGAAATTCCTAGCATAAAGTCGTATTTAAATAGAGGGAGAGAACTTTCAATTTATGCCGGATACAGTATAATGATAGACTCATTAATACATGATGCCTCAGATTATATTAAATCAAAAATAGGTAAGGAAGTAATTATAAGCGATGAAGGAGGATCTTTGTTGGCTATAGTCCCTTCATCATTTAATTCAAAGGAAATGATTAAGAGCTTAGATCTAAGTCCGTTTGAGACTTATAAGGAGAATTTCATGGAATTTAAGCTTGCAGAGGCTCACTTAGGCCCAGAAGAAAATTGGAAAAATTGGAGATCTGAAGATCCATACTTTAGAGATTCGCTAAGAGGATTTGGCACACTCATAAATAAGTTTCTAAGCTCTCCAGGTAAGATAAATAAAGTTAATAATAATAACGTAATTCCTATTGATAAATTATGTAATAAATGTAAGATAAACTATGCTAAAGACGGAAAAGAATGCGAAAGTTGCAAGAAAGCTGAGCTTTTCTACAAGACCTTTACCTCAATGTCCAGGAACAAGAGTGCCGATCCTCAAATCTCAGAGAAAATTAAAAGATTAAGAATCTATAAACTCGTTGAGGAAATACAGGAAAGAAATGAAGAAAAAATATTAGTAAAAGTATGGGATACTGTAGATGATTTAAACAAGGACTTTAATGGAAATGAAGTAGAATTGAAAAAGAGAAGATACCCTGTGGTGATGGTAGGTGACGGAGACAACTTCGGACAGTTAAAGTCTAGTGTTACTACACTTACACAATACCTGGAAATAAATAGATTCTTTACCTACATGACGTATTATTCAATTTTCTACGCATTAGAGAAAACCGCAATAAACTTCTATAAGCATTTTAGCTCACCCGTAATAGAGTTTCAACCAATATTGCTAGGTGGAGACGACTTTTCATTAATACTCACCTCTCAAGAACTTATTCCTTTCCTATATTATATGGACGAAGCGCTAGTAAAGATTGGTGGAAGAGTTGATAAAGATTCTCAAAAGAACTATGCAGACGCCGCAGAGATGATATCAAGTAAAAAGCCATATCAATGGTTCGGAATTTCAATAGGAGCTTATATTTATAAGAATACCGCGTATCCGATATTCTTAGCTAGAGAAGATGCAGAAGAGTTAGAACACATATCAAAAAACGTGTCTAAAGGAGTATTCCAGGGCAAGTATTTTGGTTCAGAAGTAATAGTCACTATAATGGATGAGAAATCGAAAGGCTTACTCGAGAAAATTAAGGAAAAGAATGGCATATGTATCCTTGGTAACAATATGAGAAACATATATGAGACTATATTAAAGTTTGAAAACTCAGGTATCTCTTCGAAGAAGATCTTGGATTACATTAAACTAGAAGGAGATAAGATAAGAATATTTTATGATGTAGCGAGAAATAACTCAGAGTCATTAGAGATAGTAATGGAGACAATTAGCAATGCTATTAGAAACGGATACGATATAGAAGGTTACCTGGTATTATTAGGCACGCTAATGAGTAGTCTCGAACAGAAAAATTTTGAAGGAAAGGAGTATTATAAGACTCCGTGGGAAAACATAGGGGTGATTCAAAATGAAAGCCTATGAGAATACCTTGAAAGTTAATAACTTACGAGGGCATATTAACAACGCTAGTATAGATAATTATGATGTAGATTTAAGGGCTATGTTGATAGAATACGATGATAAGGTTTATGTAATTCCAGGTTCTAGTATAAGAGGACTTATAAGAAAAAATATGAAGATATTAAATTGCAATACCTCAGTATTAGGCTCTGAATTTGGAGAGAAAAGCGAGATGTCAAAGGTAATAGTAGGTTGGGGGTACATTACCGAAAAGAAAAAGAAGAAAGTGCGGTACGGGATAAAAGTGGATAAAGAAATAGGAATAGTAGAAAAGGGAGCCTTATTCTCTTATGAGATAATACCTTCAAATATAGAAATAAGGTTCGACATAACTCCCTTGGTTGAGCTATCAAAAGAGGAAAGAGAATGCTTAAGTAAGGCCATGCTGTTAATGAAATACTCAACAATAGGTTGGGGAGGAAGTAAAGGAATAGGAATAGTAGAGGAGGTGAGCGTAGATGATGCATTACTTAGTTAAGGTAAAAAATGAAACTCCTTTAGTAATAAACTATTCATCAGGAAATTATTATAGATCTTTAGATTATATCCCTTCTTCAACAATTATTGGGGCCTTGAAGGCTAGAAAGTTAGCACAGGATAAGATATGGGGAGGAGAGGAGAAAAAAGAAGTCGAAATAAACTTGCATGTAACTGACGCTTATCCATCAATTCGTCAAGAAAAGTATCTTAATCCATCATCATTAGTTACATTATATAAGAAAAACGAATCTGACGCTTATTTCTTAGACGGTGTAAAAACAATTATTGAGACTTATCAAGGAAAGAAAAAGTGGGGAGAAGAAATAATAAGACTAAAGAAAGGTCCTAGGAATAGACCAAGTGGACTTAACAAATCGAATTATACGGATAGGGAAGGTGAGTAAAACAAAGAGGGCTTACATAACATTTATCCATAAGACTACCGTAGAGTGGTTAAAGGAAACGTATCTTCCATACCGTGAACAATTTATAAGAAGATATATGAACTCCATTAAGGCTTTTAATGTTAACATAGAGGAATGGAAGTCTAAGCTTTTTCCGTTCGATGAGAACGACATAAGGACTGAGATTAAGATAGCAATGAGGAAAGTGTTAGGGAGAGAATTTCGCTTATACGATTTACGCTCATTCTTTGCCAGTTACATGGTGAAACAAGGGGTTAGCCCCTCGTTGTGAATTTGTTACAAGGTAGAACACCTCCTCAACAGTTTCAAATACTTCAAGAACATTACCTTAACCTATCGGAAAAGGAATTACAAGAGGTATACGATAAATGCGCCCCGAGGCTATTGTAATACGTAATACTAATGAAAGGCTATATCTCACATGTACTTAATTATAATATATAATGAGTTTAAGTTGGAACAGTATAATAAATGGTATAAGGAATGTGTTAGCGACAAGTTATAAGCTAACAAGAACCGGATTTACAGATCTGTACACAGACGCAGCAGCGTTAGGAAGAGAGACTGGAGACTTAATTTTTAAACACAAATTAATACCTTTCTCTCAGGCAATACAAGACGTAGAGAATCAAAGCGTAAAAGAGACACCGATTTTTAGTCCTCTTTCAAACTTAGGTATACGAAAAGGCTCTCAGTTGTTTAATGCTCAATCAAGTCTTACCACGAATTTCATACCTATAATAGGGAGTTTCGGGCATTTAGCCGATCACCCTAATGAGCCTTTGCCTCAAAAGATCTCAGATATAGCCTTTGGTATTCTCGATATACCCGGTGTGATCGAGTTAGCAGATACTTGTAGAGCCATATTAAGAGGGGGCTGATGAGCTAAGCCAATTAGGGAGAATAGCGGAAAGGTTAGGAAAAAGTAAAGCTTTCAATTTCTCTCTACTCGCTATCGGGTTAGGCTCTTCCTTAATTCCAGGCTCTAGAGAAACGCCTTCGAGGACTGCAGTAATTCAAGGTCTTAAGCCAATAATACAAACCATAGGCGTCATGATAGGATTCTGGGTAATGATATATGCTGGTCCTCAATTCGTACCAGTGCTTTTAGGAACTGTAATGAAGTTGCCTCCAACTGTCTACGGTCCATTGGCTCTGTTCATGAACCTAATAGGAATACCCTCAATGGTAATTTCGGGTGCTCTGTCCGACAAGATAGGTAGAAGAAGCATGGAAATAATAGGAGCCATGTCTTCAATAATCGTTTCAGCAATCCTCTACTTGGGCGTACAAGCTGGGTTTCCGTTACTTTACGCTATACTCATATTCGGCTTTGGAATAAATCTACCATCTGCAATATCGCCAGCTTATTTATCGGAGAGGTTCACCACAATTAGCAGAGCAACAGGGGTTGGGTTCTCCTATAATGGGGTATTCATAGTTGCAGGTTTTTCATCTATTTACATTTCGCTGTTAAGCAGAGTTAATTCGCCTTATATATCTGCATTTATAATAGTGACTGCAGGAGCTATCATATCAATTATGTCTCTGCTGGCAGGACCAGAAACGCTAAGGATTCTCAACTTAAGATAGAGCAATCTTAATTTTAATACTTTTATATAAATAACTGGGGATTTCAACGACTTAACATCTTATGTATATTATATATTAAAATCAGATATTTATTAATAACAGTAAGATAATATATAATGTTATACATTTAACAAACTAAGTAATTTAGGAATTAATTTAACGTTTTAGACATCCGTTTATTAGGGTGTTTACCCATGGCGTAACTTATCCTGATTCCGCGACTTGCATTCCTCTTAAGGGATCGTCCATAGTCACCTTCAGATCATTGAGACTAGTCGAGAGAAACACCCTACCTTCTCATGTAACTTTTCACTCCTATCCTCATGATTAGATCCGTCATCAAGCTGAAGATCGTCAAAAGAAAAAAGTATAAGTAATAGTATATAAACGTAGTTTAATCAAAACTAATTTAGAAGTAATTAAAAATAACTAGTAGTTACGTAAAAGAGTTACAGCCTATCATGAAAATAGTGAACTTTAGAATCTTTGTTCTCCCTGGAAGTTAAAGAAGATAGCTAACTAAACCTTTTAAAGAATTAATTTAATTTTATAAATAGTAAAAGTAATGAAGAACTTACTGATAATATGATAAAGGTTAGTATACCGTAAAATATACTTATATTTATAAATAAGCCTATTATTAAAGGTACTATTATAAATATTATATAGTGGAAGAATAAATTTACTGAGTTAACTAAATTCTTCTCCTTAACGTCTTTAAATTCTCTCGCTATAACTAAATTAGATAATGGTAATAATAATCCGTGAGGAATTCCTAAGAGTATAATTCCTATGAGTAAATATATTGGATTTCCAATCATTAAAAGCATAGATCCACCGATTGTTAGTACCATGCTATATAGCTTCATATTTTCTTCATTTGTATTATATTTATAAATAAAATATCTGGATAAGAAGGATACTATAAGATATGTAAAAAAATATAAGAAGCCTAAGGAAACATTAAGATGATAATAATACTTGGCTAACAACGCCAGATAAACGTTAATAAACGCTATAGGTATATCATAAGGCAAGCTAATTAAATTCGCAATCCATAGCTTTCTATTAAACAATACTTTAAGAGATAAGATAAGATTATTACTAGAACTATAGAATTTGTAGTAGTAAAAATATATATTATAAATATTAATCATTGATAATATTATCAACAGTAAGCTAATAACTCCTAAGCGTGTGGATATCGCTTCTAATATAGTGCTAACAACTGCACCTAGACTTAAGCCAATATTATATATTTTAAGTAGCTTGGTGTTAACATTTTGTTCGTTAGCAATGCTGGATGCAATAGTAGTCATGGATGGTATTATAACGCCAAAGGATAGTCCAGCTAAAATTAATGATATAAAGAAAATATTCAAATTATTTATATTAAGCAAAATTAATGATATAGATAGAAACAAGAATGATAAAATCAAGATCTTCTTTGAGTAAATCAGATTAACTGAGAACATAGAAATTATTATTGAGACTAACACTAAAGATTCTGTTAATCCTAAGTCTTCTAGCGGGATATGATATTCAAATTTAGCAATTACTGGAGATAGTGTAAGTATTATATTATTAATTGCCCTTGAGATTAGGGCAGTTATTAACACAGATGTTAAAATGAAAGTGTATTTATTGCCCATAGCTTTTTTTACCTCTAGATGTGTCATATTTTAATATGTATAATTACCGCTTTTGAGGCAGACTTTTTGATAGTAATATCCTTTTGGAATATTATATTCTAATAAATGTAATAACTTATGCAAATAACAAGATCTAATTTTAAGTCCCCTATACGATAATAGATTATTACCTATGATTTCAAATTCGTAAATATTATTTTTAGTATATATTACTAATTTATCACTATCTATATATATATGCTTTGTATCAAGTTCGTATAATCTTTGGAAAATTTTAATCAGATTAAATATATTGATTTTAAATGATTTTTCGCATATATTTATCTCCATTGTTATCCTTAACTAATAATAGAGAAGTTTTTAAGTTTTATCGTTGTTTTTACGTTGTGGATCGCTTCAGAATTATACAAAAATTTTTAAGTAATTATGCAGAGTATTACCCATGGAAAAGAAGAACACTAGGGATTGGAGTACGATGAGAACGTGGTAACAAGATATAAGCTAATGTTCCCCTTCTACGTCTTCGAACACTGGTGGGAATTACTCCAGGAAGAGAACAGGTATGCTAAGACCAAGTACAAGGCACCAAAGGAGTTCAACGACTTCCTAGCATTCCTGCACTTGTTCTTACCCTACAGAGCAATAGAAGGAGTACTAAGCGCACTAGCAGAAATGAAGATAATACCGACAAGCCTAGATTAACAATATGGGAAAGGGTAAGAAACATGAATATTAATTTCCCTGAAGCAAGTGACGAACTTGAAGTAATAGCTGATGGTACTGGAATAAGCACAACAAGAGGAGGACAATACGTAGTAGCAAAGTGGGGCAAAAGGAGGGATTCAAAATTCCTTAAGATTGAAGTAGTTATGGAGAAGGACGAGTTCAAGATAGTAAGCGCTGAGGTGACGAGTAATGAGGCCGAATCTGCTTCAAATACTGTAAAGGACTTGAAGGAAAAGGGTAAGGAAGTTAAGAGGTTCTATGGCGATAAGGCTTATGATACTAACGAGATTTATAATCTTGGTGTTGATGTTGTTGTTCCTCCTAGGAAAGACGCTTCTACTAGGCGTGGTCATCCTGCTAGGCGTAAGGCTGTGCGCGAGTTCAAGAAGTTGGGTTATGAACGTTGGCGGGATGAGAAGGGTTATGGTAATAGGTGGTTGGTTGAATCCTTGTTCTCAGCGGTTAAGCGTACTTTTGGTGAGTCTGTTAGGGCTACGAGTTTTGCTGGTCAAGTTGTTGAGGCTAAGCTCAAGTTTTGGGCTTATGCTTGGATGATGTACATGGCCAACCTTGTTGTTGGTCGAGCTAAGGGCTTTGAGGTCAAGAAGTAGTATAGTAAATTATTTAGGAGAGATATTATTTTCTATAGAAAACATATTTTTACTGTATCATCCTATTGAAATATATTGAACGAACCCACAAAGCAGTATAATTCTGAAGCGATCCACAACGTAAGTTTTTGATGAATGTTTAAAAAATGAATTTATCGGCATCTTACAATCTTCCTATTTTGATTTTAACTAAGAAATGACTCAATTTTATCTAGCTTATCGTTACGATACCTTAACTCTCCAGTATCGCAATTGACTTCTACAAAAGCACCTGGTAATCCTGCATGCGCAAAGAAAGTCCTTTCATCTGGATCGCTAGAAACGTTACCTTTAAGGATATTACTTAAGGGATTCCAAGAACCTTTACAGTTCTCTTGAATAGAATCGGAAACACTCTTAATCTCGTTCTGAACTATAACGTTCAACATTGGGTTAATTTTATAGATATCGACTTTTTTGTTCAATTCGTCTAATTTTACTTGACTTTTCTTGTCTATATTGGAAACCTTCTTTATCATTTCTGCAACAACAAATGATTCGAAACCACGAGCAAATGAAAAATGAGGAATTACAGTTATTCTTGATGAATCATTTCTTATATCAATATTATTCTTGAAAAAGTCTACAGCAAAGTTTACGCGTTGGTCAAAATCATCCGAGAATGTATAGGCTGCAAGTAATGCTCCTTTATTAATGGCGTTAATGAAATATTTTGGGTTTGTACAGGATTTTTCATTTTTCATTTTTTTATGTAGTTCTTTTCCTAGCTTACTCTTCTCTTCTGCAGAATCTGAGTAAGGACGTAAAATACTATCGCTATAGCTAGGATAAACGAAAGAAGGTTGTATCTCTTTCTCTAATACTACATTAATATTGAGATCAGGAAATGGAGGTGATTTCCAACCTGGCGGATACGGATCTGAGTTAACTACTTTAATTTTACTATTATTAACTAGAGAATAAATATCCAATATTAAATTTACAGCATTAAATGTAAGGTATCCCATGTAATTTATACCGTGTGTTAAATCTAGAATAACTTCTACGTCTCCTTCTATTTCCTCGAATATTCTTGCTAGTTTATAAAGAATATATGCATAAAAATTGTATATTTCTCCTTTGAAATCTAGTGTCTTATCTTTCTTGGAGTCTTTCTTGGAGTAAAATACTCCTGGAGAAATAATTTTCTCAAAGTCATTGATCTCTTTTACTTTATTTTCTATAATTTTTATTGATTCCTTTTGAAGATCTTCGAAGGTATTTCCAGTGTCAGCTAATGTATATTGTCCAATCAATATTTTCTTGTCAAGTTCTTCTTTATCAATTAAAATAGAAGATGCAAAGTTACTTGTTTTTTTATAATTATTATAATGATAGTTTGCCTCATGATAGTTGGTTGGATCGCCTATTAGTGAAATTAAAATTTTCTTGATTTTTGACATAACCATAATATAAGGAGATTTCCTTAATATTTTTATATAAAGATGTAGATAACTTAGAAATTTATCAAAATTATGGAGAGCTTCCCTAAGCATAATAATTAAACTAATATTTTTCTTTATAAATAGATTACCTGAATTTATAATGGAACAGTGAAATCTCCATAGTTCCTTATTCCAATTTTTAGAATTTAAACAATCTTTTTGGATAGTAGTGATAAAATAGCAGAGTAAGTACATTTTTACAGTTTTCATATTCAAAAAAACACGAAAGGTTAATAAATTAGAGTTAGAAAAATAAAAAGTAATGGGAGGAGCACCAGTAGGTATTAAAATAAAAATTCCCATAGAACATGAAGAGGAAAACAATAAGAGTGAATGTAGTCATATACAGATCAACCTACTGCAGACAAATTATGGTCTGACGCTCATAATTGATGGTCATATACAGTTTGCTGAGAAAGACGAATATATTTATCATGAGGCCTTGGTTCATCCAGCAATGGCTTTAGCAGGAAACCTTGAGACTGTATTAATAATTGGTGGAGGAGACGGATTAGCTTTGAGAGAAGTTTTGAAATGGAAAAGCGTTAAGAAGGTTTACTTAGTTGATATTGACTCTTGCGTAGTAGAAATGGGTAAAAATATTCTACAAGGGCTAAATTGCAACGCATTCAGTGATCCAAGAGTAGAAGTTGTCATAGATGATGGAAGAAGATTTCTAGAGAACAGTACACAGAAGTTTGACGTTATAATAATTGACTCTACTGATCCTACAGGTGATGTAAACTCTTGCAGACTTTTCACTCTCTCGTTTTATGAGCTTGTAAAGTCAAGATTGAATAAAGTTTTAGTTACCAATGCTGGACAATATGGTTCTAAGGAGTTTCAGAGAATATATTTTACAATATCCAAAGTGTTCCATTATGCTAAAGGTTATTCGGTAAATGTTCCAAGCTTTGGTACTGTTTGGGGATTTGTTATAGCTTCGCCATCCATTACCTACTATCAAGGTAATCTCCCTGAAAGCTTAAAGTTTGTCAATCATGATTTTATTTACTATGTTAATGAAAGCTATCCTATAATTAATATTCAGGAAGTCATAACTGAGGAAGATCCTATTGAAGTTCAATCATTTTATGGAGTTCCTCTAGAAGATGAAGAAAAGATAATAAGAGATTTTAACTCAAAGTCTTACGTTGTCGGCGTTACAAACAAGAGGGTAATAATAGGTGACAAAAATTCAGGTAAATTTACTACTGTTGTACCTAATAAAGTAAGATCAATCACTTTAAACGAAAAAGGTATACCTTTATCAACAATAATTGCATTCTATTTAATTTTACTAATAGTATTTGAAATAATATTAATCTCCATTCATTATTACCTTGTGGGATTTCTTGAGTTAGTATTAGTCGCTGTAGTCGGAATTCCCTTGAGTATATATTTAGCCAAAAATTATACGGAAATAAACGACACGATTAAAATACCTGATGAAAATAAGGAAATATATGATACCATAGTGAAGGTGTTTAACATAAAGTGATATTTTAAAAGAACGCTCTGGATTTTCCTGCACCTATGTATCTTCAGTATTTATTGTTCTGACTAACTTCATGCAGTTAAACTACTATTCAAGGTCATAAAACTAGTGTTTCTCAATCAGACGAGGAAGGAACCTTCTCGATAGTCTGTT
The DNA here is from genome assembly GCF_003201835.2 of Acidianus brierleyi. Taxonomy (NCBI): domain Archaea; kingdom Thermoproteati; phylum Thermoproteota; class Thermoprotei; order Sulfolobales; family Sulfolobaceae; genus Acidianus; species Acidianus brierleyi. The sequence goes on from NZ_CP029289.2 coordinate 2,412,341, forward strand.
CCAAGTGCAAATAATTGAATAAATACTGATAGAGTGAAATCATGTGCTATTCAATTAAAAAATAATAAGGAAATTATACCTTTCAGAATAATAGAAGATTCATGATTTATTATAATTAAAAATATCTGATTATAAAGAAAAACAATTTTAAACATACTCCGCTAGTCTAGTTAACACTAGTATTTTCAAAAAGTTTATAGACTAGTATTACTAAATCGAATTATTTAAGATTTAGTTTAGACTTACGAAGAAGAGAAATATATATTAAGGAAAGAATTCTCACAGTAAAGACGCATATAGTTTACAGTATGAAAGAAATAGAAGTTGCAAGAGCCTTGACCAAGGAATACTCAACAGTGATATTACGGATGAACAAATATAGGAGTGAATGGGTGATTATAGTCTTGTCTTATTGAGCGTTATGTACCCTGTAATTCAAGGGAGAGGACTCCCTTGAATGAGGCTTACTTGAAGGGAGTACAGAATATTAGAGAGATTTGATATAATTTTTCTAAACAATATCGAATAAGATGACTGCATTAGAACATTTTCAATAGAATCGCACAAGATTATTATAAAAATACACATAGATTTTATTATTTAGATAATCGATATTTAGCATAATTTCTTCATTTCCGAGTTTTACTCTGAGTCTTTCAGTTAATCCATTTTTTGTGTTATCCCCGTTTTTAACAATGTCCAGTTCTAATTTTAATTAATAGTGCCAAAAGATCTCCTATGTAAATTACTTGTTTATCCAATAAGGAATAACATATTGAGTCCGTCCTACATGATTTACAGATTATGTTAAAATCTGTATATATCTTTGTTCTATTATTTCTCCAGATATATCTAATAATAGAACATCTCCCTCAAACGACCACACTTCTTGAAGACTGTTTGGCCTATGATTAATCGGGAACGGTACATATTTGATTAATTTACATGAATAAGATAGTTTTGGAGATGGACAGAGTAAGTCAATAGCCATATTAATCTTATAAAGAAATAGGAACCTGACTTTAAATGTATTAAACCACATTATTTTTCAAAACTTTTCCCACAAAGCTACTTTGTGGATCTGTTCAATTTTTCTAAGAGACTACATTAAACTTACTTTTAATTCTACTGCAGATTTAGAATTTATACTGAAGAAGTGAGTTTAGAGCCTAAGAAAATTCAACTAGCCCACAAAGCAACAAAGCGAGCAAGATATTTATAGAGTATAAACTATTAATTTTTATGAAGCTACTCTTTGCTCCAATAGGAGATCCTAAAAACTATGATGAAGTAACATATACAATAGATTCAAAATCTTTCAAAACTAACGCTAGTTTTATGGCCATTGAACAGGCTCTTAACTTGGATAAAACAATAGTATATGCTGGTCTTAGCTTATGCGATATCTCAAAGTATAAGGACTATACTAGTTGCTCAAATGATATTTCAACCTTTGTAAAAAATAAGTTGCAATTAAATAATGAAACTGTTATTGTAGCTCCAAATATTTATGGAAATAAATTTATTCAAATTGATAGAAAAAATACACTTTATTTTAATTTTATTTATTATAATACTCTTAATATTCTTAATCGTGAGAAACCAGACGAGATATACATTGACGTAACTCATGGGATAAATTACATGCCTTTACTTGCAACAGATGCTATAAAATTAGCAACTTATACTTATATAATTGAAAAGAATACAATAGACCTAACGATTTTTAACTCTGAGCCTATAATGTCACGTAATCCTGGTCCATATAACATTGATAAGGTATTTACAGAGAAACTTAATGTTAGACAAGCTTTACTTTCAGTTTTAATGCCTTTCCTATCTAAAGAAAATAAGAATAATATTACGAATAAAGTTTTAAAGGAAATAATGAACTGTGATACTGATTTAATTTACTCTAACGCTAATGCTTTATTTTCTGGTATATTTGCATTTTTAATACTTTCTAGAAAAGAAATAGAAGAATGCGTGAAAAGTATTGAACAAAAGATTGGAATTTTAGATTATAATAACTTCAAAGTCAATATTGAAATTAGCGACAGTCTAGTTTATAAAGATAAAATGCCTATAGAACTCAGTTATTTGCATTCATTATTAACTATCATAGGAAAAATAATTAGTAACCTACCCGACGATTCATGTGTTAAAATTAACGATATCAAAAAACTGGCAAAAAAATTCTCTATATCTGAAACAATATCATCATTAGTTTTGAGCGAAATTGATAGCATAAACAAAAAGAAAAACATTAATGAAAATCCTCAGCTATTGGCCGATATTGAAGCTCAATGTAAACATAATGAAAGATCTGAAGAGAAATTGGCTACCATGGAATCCAAAAAATCTATTTGCCAGCCTAATGAGAGAAATCTATTTGCACACGGAGGGTTTGAACAAAACGTTACTTACTTGTGGAAAAAGAATGAACAAATATGCATGAGCTATCTCGAATGCAAACAAAATGTAAAGGATCATCTTAAATAATCAATTTTCCTTCAAATATTAAATATCATAAGATAATGCTAATTTTGGACACTTTAGTTGCTAGACTAATAATCAAATCTAATGTTCTATAATTTATGTTAATTGGAAAATGGTACCTTAAGTATAACATTATTTCTGAGAAAAATTGAAGTAATACATAAAGCAGAGGAAAGTTAATTTTTCAAAATTTTGTGTAGATGTGGTATAGTTCTTTGCTATATAGTTTATAAATACGTTTTTTATTGGTAGTTTTTACGTTTTGTATTACATGTATTAAGTATATATATAAGTGATTTTTACGGGAAAAGAGATGTTTTACAACGAAAAATCTATTAAAGCCTAGTAGGTAGAATTTCATTTTTCATTATTTTGATTTTTAAGAATTTATCCAAAAACATTTCTAGCAAATTAGAAAGCATGCTTTTTATCATGCAAATCCTTAAGCATTTCAGTGTACATTTTCTCATACTTGTCAATGTGAAGAACTATTGCCCTTTTACACTTTAAGAAATACTTATCGGTAGTTACAATATAGCCGTTAATTAGTTGAGCGTAAATCATTATTTGATGGTCATATTTATAGGGAGTGATGAAAGGATAATAACCCAAATATTTAACCCTCCTTCTACACCACCTATAAAATCCTTTTATTGAAAGGTCAAAGATCAGAGGGATTCCCTCGTGCAAATTTCTACTATAGGAATTACGACCGACTGTTCCCAGTTTGCGAGGCTTGGAGTCTGAACTACTCACAGGGAATCCCAAATTTTATTGTGAAGGATACATTATAAACTTTTAAGGGTTTTTGATTTAATACTTTCAGCCCTCATTTTATCCATTTTCTGAATTCTATGAATTATTTACATTTTTCGTCTTCTAATCATTTTCCAGATCATGAATATCCGTGGAATTGAAAGATTAGTCTTAGAAAAGGTAATAAAAAGTTCTCTAATTGCTGATTTCTAACTAGTTTCGAAAAGTTTTAGTGCAGTTTTTTCATTTCTTAATTCATAAGTATTCTATGGAAATACTAGCGTTCCTCTTTAACTTAAGATTTTTCATTTTTTAGAAATGAATAACATTGAGCTTAATACCCTAAATGAGATTATCATTCTAATTTTTAAATGTTTATAAAGAAAATAATATATGAAATGTGCAGTAATCCCTATAAATAGGTCAGATTTCACTTTCGAAAGTTCCTTCTCGTCTATAGTTAGGACTTATGAACTCTTTAAGCCCGAGAAAATTCTTATACTTTACGCAGATTTTAATGACGTTCACTTACAGAAATTAAAAGATCTTTTAGATGAATTAAAAGGTAAAGGAATTGATATAAAATGCGTTAAGTTAACTATGGAAAGTTTTGAAGATTTCAAAAAACTTATTGAGGAAGAAACTAAGGGATGTGAGAAAACCTATCTTGTTCCGACTTCTGGAGCAAATATAGTCGCAGTTTATTTAACCCTACTTCATTCTCAAATTCATCCTTTAGTTAATTACCTCTTTTCCTTCGGATCTTGGATTAGGTATTATTATCCCTTTGTTCCTAGAAGTTTAGAGAACGTTCTAATATTGGGAGATAAGAAACCTAACACTGTAAATCTGGATCTTAATTTAGATAGTTATTTGGATGATACTGTCTTCACAAGAATAATTGAGATGGGTGCAGAGAAACTGAATAAAAAACTTTCAATCGAGAACGATGATTTGTATTTAAAACTTAAAGGAAAAGAAATACTAAGCACCGATCATCCAAATTATAATAAAACACTAAAGGAACTATCGATAATTTTCGATCATGCCCAAAATATTCTCACTCTTTCTGGCGCTTACGACATAATTGTCGACGATAAAAAAATTGAGGATATATCCTACGGTAGAACTCTCATAATTGACACTAACCTAATATATTATGGAATTCACAGTCACGAAATAAGAGATATAGTAATTCCATATTGCGTTCATAATGAGGTTTTATTTAACGTTAATAAGAAGGAGTCCTTTAGCGATGCCCTATTTTACGTATATGATTCATTACGTGAAAAAAGCAGAATGATACCAAGCGAGTCTACTATTTGTGACGTTGCAATACCTAAAATAGAGCCTGATCTAATTAGAGGATCCTTAGTAGTAACCGCAGATAAGTGGGCTTACGAAAGATGGAAAAAATTGGCCATTAGCTCCTACACTGATTTAAAGTTGGCACACCTTGGGAAAGAAAGGAAGGATTACGTAAATGTGAGTAACGTAATATTCAATCTTGCTGCAATACTTTGCTTAATGAAAACCTCTGAAATCGAAGTATGTTGGAAGAGTAACGGCTGTGTAAAAATAGATTGTAAGGACGGTGTAAAAATAGATTAGATCCTCTATTTTTATTAAATAAGAAAAAATATTTTAAACAATGTCATATTTTTGAATCTAAGAAAAATTAGCTCATTAAACGGAAAATTTGAGTCATAAAGTTTTCTTTGCCAATTCACTTTATTTCTATAATCAGAGAGAAAATATTACTACTTTATCGTCAAATACGTTTTCGTTAGTATTTCGGGAAAGTTCTTAGCCATTTAAAGAGTACAAATGAGAGATAACAAGCTAACTTAGTAAAACTACTAGTTTATGTGGTAATTTAATTGAATATTTCTCTCAATTGTCTATTATTCCAATTCACAATAGAGCCGTAAATTGCCCGAGGCTAAACCGTGAGCATATTTTCTTATTGTGGAGTTAAAAATCCTTATTAGTAATAAAAGGATTTAAACTAGTTAATAAATTCTACAACCTCATTTACACCTATAAGTTCCTTTTCCCTTCTGAAGAGAGCTTTTGCGCTAAGGAATTTAGCAGTTCCTATAGCGGAACAATCAGCTAAGGAAATGGAATACTTGCACTTGCATTCTGAGGTATACTTTAAAATTCTAGGTTTTACTCCTACTATCTCATAGTATCCGGATTTTATTACATCTTTAACTATTTTTTCTGCTTTCATTCTTCCCAACTTTCTGCAAAGCACGTAATACACTTCAGCAAGGTTCACTACACTGACGTATGCGGTTACTTCTTGGTTAAGTACTTTGTTATAATACTCTCTGAATTCGCCGTTGTTAGCAGTTTCAGATAAACCGTAAAGTTTGTATGTTTTAATGGAAAACATAAATACAGTCACACCAGATGGGTGGAAATATCACGACGAGGTGTGACGTTAAAAATTAAAGATGTGCGGGTTTCCCCGCATCTGTGATATTCCGGGGGTATGGGTTGGGGTTATCCAGCTAAAGGGGCGGATGGGTAACGGGTTTCCCCGTGACTCTGGTGAAGCCCAAGGGCTGAGGATTGATATTAAATATTATGAAATCCTATGAAGCCCAAACCCCTTCTAGAAAGGAGAGAATTACTCCAGTATCAAGCACTACTTTTTTCATCTTCTTTACGTCCCTTCAATAATTCTTCATATAAGTTTTCTCCTTTTGCTATTCCAAAAAGCTCTTCAGCAAGCTTTCTATTCTTAAGCTTTCTCTCAATTAAATGGTTTATTGCCTCGTCATAGGAAACTTTTCTTCCTAATTTCTTTTCAAGCATTCCAGCAATTTTAGTAAGTTTCTTCTTAGTTTCTGGTTTTACTTTTATGCTTTCCATATTTTCTACCTTTTCCACTAAGTATATAAAATTACTTTCACTTATATCAAGCGTTCCTAATGTTAGTATTTATTTTAACAAGGGCGTTCAGTAATAAATATTTTGGTTGAACTTCAAGCATAATGTCAACTAAGATTGCCACGTGTACCTTTCAATCCACGTGGCGATTTGGGGAGGATCACTTAGGCTCATAAGGCTTATTATTATACCAAACACTCCAAACTATTCTAGCCAATTTCCTGGCTAAAGCAGTGTACAACTTCTTTCCCTTCAACTTTTCCTTATGGTTCTCGTAAAATTCTAGTAATGTAGGATTACGAGAGTAATTCATCTCAGCGAGGAAGTAGAACAAGCTGCGCAAGTACTTATTACCCTTCTTCGATATTCCCTTACAGTAGCTTTACCGCTCCTCTCAACTATTGGGTCTAAACCACAGTAGGCTACGAAGGACTCAGGGTTAGGAAAGCGTTTAATGTCTCCAACAATGCCTATTATTATTCCCGAAGAAAGTTTTCCTATTCCCGGTATAGTTAATAGAACGTGATTTTCAGACTGTGATTGTATCATTTTCTCTACTTCTTTTATTTTCTCGCTTGTTTCCAGTAGTGCTTTAGATAATACTTCGATTTCTTCAAGTACGATCTTTGTTCCAAGTTGTATAATTGTATTTTGAAGTTTCCTTTAGAGAATTCTTCAAGCATTTCCTTGCTTATTTTTTCCTCGTCACTGACTAGGAATAGTGCTCTTTTTACCCTGTTCTTGTACTTTACTTCAAGGTCTTTTAGGAAGATATATAGTGTTACTAGTTCTTTCAATGAGTTGTAGTTGTACTCCTTTGCCTTGTTTGCCATGTTTATTAGTTTTTGTGCGTCGTAAAAATCTGTTTTCTTTCCTCTCAAGTCCTTCTCCTTCCATAGTATATTTGGGCTTACTTGTAGTATCTTGATCCCTTTTTCCTTGAAGTATTGACATGGTTTTATTGAGTATGCTCCTGTCGGTTCGACCACTATTGTGTTTAGTTTCACTTTTAGTATTTCTTCATAACCCTTCTTGTTGTTCTCGTAGACCCTCCCCTCACTCGTTACTAGATGATCTTTTGATATGTCTATTCCTAGGATCCCTACCTCTTTATCACACCTATATCCGTGCATATTATCACAATGTTCAGTCCGATGGTAGGGGTTTGTCACGCCCCCGTTCGAAGACTTTGCTTCAGTCAAAGGGTCGACCATGTTTCCCAGTTGGAGAGTATTACCCTCCCCAACTAATTAATCTATATAGGGTTCAAAGGGGGCGGAAGACTCCATCCGTAAGGGTGGAGATGGATAGGCTCCACATGCTTCGCCTCTAACATGGCTAGGCGATAGCTTGAAGAGCCGAAGGAACTACTTGATTGGGGTCAACTTGAGGACCTTCACTTTGTATGTGTAATACTCTTTTTCTGATTCTTGAATTTTTCTATAATACGCGTTGTATTGTTAATTTTGTTAGGAGATAGTGCGAACTAACTATGAGAACGTCCCCTTAAATTTTTGCACACTCCTACTCGGGATGTTGTCCCACATGTTAGATCGCGGGGGACGTATAGCCAGCCTACCCCATGGGGTTTTATCCCCATGTTCACTTTCGGCTTGTGTTATTTTCTTGTTCTCTTTATAAAAGTTTTACTCTTGTAAGGCTTGTCTTCTTGTTTAGGAGTGTTGTTCGTGAAAATCGCCGTAGGAGCCCCCTTTGTAAAACTTATATACTTCTTTTTCAAATACCCTATTAATGGCCGACGTAGGGTTACGCTTCAGAGCGTACACTAACGAACAAACATTGAGGGCGTTAAAAGCCCAGTTGAGGTTAGCGTCAGAAGTGTACAACACCCTACGTTGGGCAGACATCTATTTTCATGAAAGAGACGGAAAAGGACTCACTAAGACGGAGTTGAGGCAACTAGCTCTCGATCTGAGAAAACAGGATGAACAATATCAACATCTATATTCCCAAACACTGCAGCAGATTGCAGACAGATTCTACGACGCTAGACAGAGGTTCTTCGATGGGTTAGCACGTTTCCCAAAAGAAAGCACACAAGTGGTACTCCCTCGTCTACCCTCAATCAGGTTGGAAAGTCATGAAAGTGAGAGAAATAAGGACGAAGAGCAAGAAGAACAAGAAGAAGGTAATAACGCTTCAGCTGTCAAACCTAGGGATCTTCAACGTCGTTGTCCATAGGGACTTCCCGCTAGACAAGGTAAAGAGGGTAATAGTCAAGTTAACACCGTCAGGGAGAGTTTACATTACTTTCGTTGTGGATCAAGAGTATCCTCAACTCCCCAAGACAAACAAAGTTGTTGCTGTGGATGTTGGTGTAGAGAAACTTCTCACTACCTCTGACGGGGAATATGTCCCCAACCAGAGACCTTATGAGAATGCACTCAACAAGATGAAGAAGCTTCATAAAGCTCTCTCACGGAAGAAGTTCTTGTCACACAACTGGTTTAAGGCAAAGATTAAGCTTGCAAGGGCTCACGAACACTTGAAGAACCTTAGGAAGGACATGTACATGAAACTTGGTAAGTATTTTGCTGAGCATTATGATGTTCTCGTAATGGAGGATATTCACGTTAAGCAACTTGTTGGTAAGTCTCTCAGAAGGCTGAGGATGAGGTTACACGATGTTGCTATTCATGAGCTTAGGAGTATCATGAGATATCAACTTGGGAAGTACGGTAAGAAACTCACTCTAGTGGATCCTGCTTTTACTTCAATGACTTGTGCTAGGTGCGGACATGTTAAGAAAGATTTGACGTTGGCTGATCGTGTGTTTGTCTGTCCCAAGTGCGGTTGGGTCGCTGATCGTGATTATAATGCTTCCCTCAACATCCTAAGGAGATCGGGGTCGGAACGACCCTTAGTGCCTGTGGAGCTGAGACCTCTACCTTTGGCAAGCCTCGGCTTTGAAGCAGGAAGCCACGTCCGTTACGGTAGACCCAAAATCTAATTAGTAAAAATAATTTTTATTCATTATTAGTGGTTCGTAAAGATTTAATGTAATTAGTTAGATAATTATATGATAATTTTTATAAATTTCCAAGTACCATATTAGATTTTTTATATTTTCACACAATTAACTGAGGAATATTATTATAATATTAGAAAATGATAAAGATGTATATGATAGAATCTGTTTTATTTACATTGATTATTTAATACATTATTCTTAATGCTCTTGATTATGAGTATAATAAAATATATTCTTTTATTTATTAAGAAAAAATATGAGGTTTAATGTTGAATTTATATTTGTAATATGATTTTGGGTCTACCGGTTAGGGCGCGGTAGTTCACTAATTACTAATATATAACAATTCCGAGTAAACATATTGCAGACGCTAGGGAATCTCTTTTCCCTTATAAAAAACATAACCAAAATAAATTCAGTATCTTAAGTTGTCTTTAATAGAAGTCAATTATTTTAAAATTCTATTTTGAAATTAGATAAAAAGGTTTCTCAAAATTACTTCATAAAAGTTATTAATCCTTCTCCTTCACTCTTACCATAAATGTCCCAAAAGGAGTAGGGTATTTCTATGTCTCCAATAGTTACGCTCTTAATTATTCTAAAGGAAAACCCTCTTTTTCCTCTTGTCAATTTAATTAGAGAATGAGAAGTGTGTAGACCGAAAATTGAACCTTCCTTTTCTCTATCCATTGCACTAAAAATGAAAACTTTCCCTGCGTTCCTTATTGCTGAAACTATTTGAGTGTATAATCTTTTATGATGATAAGGATCAATGATTATCATCTCCTTACCCATAGCTTCAATAGTAGGTTTAACGTCCTCTGCCTTGAAAGCTCTCCTTATATAAATTTCCCCTTTTTTCTGAAAAATATTCTCAAATCTCTCCACTAAAGTTGGGTCTATTCCACCTCTTTCAGCAACTATAACTACCTTTACTGGTGAGGATAACACTATCACGCGGTGATAGAAAAGAGTTAACAAATCTCTATCTTCAGAGTAAAATTCTACAATTTGATCCTTCATTATTATTTCATCTATCTCATTAAATCCAGTAATCATTTCCACCACATCGATTCGTAAACCCTTTTCAAATAATTTAGGTAATAAAATACGTCAGCTCCATTGAAACCGTTATAAGCCTCATAAAATCCTTTTACTCCTCTTACGTAAGGGATTCCTTTTATCCAGAGGACGTAATCTTTGGGCTCTCCGTTTATTATCCTTTGTCTGTATTGACGATATATTTCATCTATTTTCTTCATGTTAATTTCCTCACACGAATTTGCATTGGACATTTCCCGTGTTAAGTCCCTCAGAAAATCCTTGATAACGTTAGGCATGTTACTTCTAATAATACCTTTAACCTTCATTTTTTCTCCCTTACCTAAATATCTTGTAGGGAAAGGAAGTCCTTCCCTATTGTTAGTAAAAATCATCCATCTGAATTTTTCAACTTTAAGTTTTAATCCCGTCCTTTCCTCTAATTCTTTAACGTAATCCTCAATATCTCCTTTTACAGTTAATGAATCGATTATGCCGTGGAGGACTTCTATTCCTCTTTTTTCAGCCAAATCTATTGCCTCCCTTAAGGTTTTCCTCGCAAAATAAGTTACTAGTTCATAAGCCTCTATTTTACCGAATTTAGAATTCCTGAAACCTAAATAACCAAAGGAAGCTACTAACATCCATTTTATAGCATTTGATCTTTCCTCATCAACTTTCTTTAATTCCTCTTTTCTTCTTATTAACCATTCTAGGGCTTCTGGAACTATTCCCTTTTCTTTAAAACATATTGAACCTATTTCTGTTTTTAGGTCTTCACAAGAGTCAACTGTCTCTGCCGAGATGTTATATTTAACTATTAGGGAAGGATACATTGAGGAAAAATCTATTTGATAAACGTTATTGAAACATCCAACTTTAGGGAATATTATTAACCCTCCTTTATCAACCTTCTTTAATTCCTCTAAAGTCCTTAACTTCTCCACCCTTGGAACAACCTTATGGATTATTATCTTCCTTCTTAATGCTACCCAGGCTTCGTTAGTAGTTAAAGCTTTACCTATAGTTGAGTAAGCTATTTCCCTAAGTAAGACCTTCGAGGAATAGGACCATTCTATTAAACCCTTTATTAAAACAGGAGATCTCTTCCTCTTCATGTCTACCTTTACTATAGCGTCAACTTTTTCACATGCATCTCCTAGACATTCTGCAACGTCTACATTAACTTTAGGATTGTATTCTATTCTTTCTTCACCGTTTTCTATTACCTTTACTTTTTCTCCTTCTTCAGCTTCACCGTACCAATCTAAAGGTATCAAAGTTGCATAACGTATTTTAGGAAAATCATAGTCACTAGTAGCAACTATTTTTCCTTTATCGATTTTTACCCATCTAAAGGGGAGGGCTTTAAGCCTGTAAAGCGTTTGGGAAATTATTGAAGGAATCTCGTTAACTACTTTCAGTCTTTTCCTTATATAATAATAAGCTGAAATTTCCTCAATCTCAAAACGGTAAAGTTTGATTTTCTTACCTTGAATATCCTTCCATTCTTCTTCCTCGTACTTTAGAACTGAAGGATGTTGGAGGACAATTTCTGGATTTTGTGTAATTACGTAAACGGGAAAAGTAGTTTTTACAAAGGCTTTTCTGAAGCCATTCAGATAAAGAATTAGACCACCTTTTACAGGTTTTGCATCTATTAAGTATCCCTCAGTCATTCTTACACTCTTCCTCTAATTCTGAAAGGAGAGAAAGGAAAACTATTTCAATAGGGCTGAGTTCTTCGTCGTAGGAAGCGTTTTGAAAATACCTTATTTTTCCCTTAGCTCTTTCTAAAACTGGAAGAAGATTTGGAGAAGCTCTTCTCAATATTCTCTCAAATTTTTCCATTTCTCTGTCTATTGCGCTCGTGTAAGAGGGCTGAGTTCTTCCCATGAATATTGTTTTGTAGAAAAAATAAATAAACTTAGAGAGTAAACTGAAAGTTATTTTTACGTTATTTTTATCGAACATTACTTTCAGAATAGTGTTAAGAAATAAGGGGGTTTTTATGCGGAAATTTATGATATTGCCTTGGATAGGTTTCTAGGTAGACATAGAAGAATCTTGTAAATTTCTGCTTTATGACTTCTTTTTTCTCAGAAGTAACGTTAAACCTTCCTTTAATTTAACAAAGTTCAGAGTTTACCCTGAACTAGTTCAAGACCTAAGAAAAATCAATTAATCCACAAAGCGTAAATTCACGTAACGTTAAAAATACTTCAGTATTAGAAGAATTAAAAATTATAAGATAACAAAAAAGATTATTGATATTAAATAGAAAATATCCATTTTAATACATTAGGATAACAGTTACATTCCAAATAATGAAACTTACTTAAGCCGATTCTAAGAAGGAAATTTAGATCAAGAAAATAACTAGATTTCCTGTGGTAACTGAGTTAAGACGGTAAGATAAAGCACAGAATGCATGAAACATTAAAAGCGGTTAAACGTAGATATATATAATGGAAAAAGACCTCTATAAGGTAAATGACGAATACGTGGAAGCTAGAGTAATTGAGAGTTTATCGGATCTGTTAATCTCACTAAACTTATGGAAGGAAGGCTATACTAGAAACTCTGCAGGAAAAGCCTTTAACGCTGTAAAGGCATTGTTGAGTGCTTTAATAGTAGTCAATGAGGATAAAATTTTGAATTTAGCCAAAGATGAGAAGGAGAAGGAATGGATTAAGAGGAAAGCTCATGTTGTACCAACTCACAGTATTTACGCTTTAGCACAAATGTTAAAGGATGTTGGAATTGACGTTGTCGACCTTGTAAATTACGCATTAGATTTACGCGACTATCAGTATAATGGATTTGAAGCTGGGTTCAGTAAATACAGTAGAAAAGAAGACGTTCTCAAGGATTTACTCACTGTAGTCAAGGAGACTAAAAAGGTAATTAGCGCCTATTTTCCAAAATTTGAAGAAAAAGGAATTTCTGAAAAAGTTGATGACTTAGTTAAGGAGTTTGTAAAATAGTTAGAACAAACTAAGCTATTATTCTCTTCAAGATTTTAGTTTAATCTCAATTTCTTCCCCTATCTTATCGTCTAATTTCTGAATACCTGGCAAAGGCCTAAAATTGAACTTCTTAAGCTCTTCTCTTGTAACGCACTTCCACCTCTTGGTGTCCCTATTTTCAAGTACTGACTTTGGTATTGCGGAAACCTTAATCGCCATATAATGTGGCCATTCGCCCTCAGGCCAATATTTCTCCTTAAGCTCACCAGTCTCCTTAATTACACCTGACAACACTATACAACCATCAAAACCCCTTTCCTCATCCCTACTTAAATAAAGGAAGACCTTCGTCCCTGGTCCTTCAACAGAATAAAGCCTACTTGTACCCCAAATAAATATACCTTCATCAAACCTCTTTATGAAAGAACTTTTCCTATTCAGATAATCATCTAAAGAAAAAAGAAAATTGTTAATCTTACCATTAATTACTATATACATAAGAACAAATAATCAGTCTTGGTAATAAATATGATAGTTTTCCTATAGCTTTTATCTAAGGACTTACCGTTAAATCCTAGTCTAAGAACTTTCTGAAAATACTAGTGTAAATAAGACTATATGATTCCGGTTTATTATTAGCTAATACTAAAATATATTATAAATATTTTAAAAAATTGACTGAATATTTAACATTATATCTGGAGATAAATATTACCATACTAGTATTGGCGAAGTTTTTAGTAATTTGCCTAACGAATATAATTGCCGAATCTGTAATAAAATAACGCTATTACATCTGGATACAATATATCTTAAAATTGTCCTATTTCGTTATCTATCTTAGTTAGAATGTCCTTGTAAATATCTCTATCTTTTATTTCTAGGTTTGATAGAATCCTAATAGTCTGCATTAGTTCGAAAATTTTACTAGGCGGTAATGTCCTTATTATAGAAGGATCCTTCTTGACTCTAAGCAATAATCCCAAGATATTATCGTCTTGTTCACTAAATTTAATTTTTCTTTTACTTGTAAGCATAAATAGCATCCTAAAGAATAATCTACTTCTTCCGTAAAATTTACCTAGTATATAATATCTAGTCATATCATCTGCTATTTTACAGCCTATGGAATTACATAAAACATTAGTTACCTCATTAAACACTTCATCTATTCCTCTTATTCCTATTATTTTCTCATATTTGGTAAATTCTTTTAATACGATCTCAAGTGCACTTGTAAGTGCCTTAATATCCTGCATATTATTGACCCTTTTTTCTTTCAATAAGTTATGAATAGCTGCTATTGTTATAGTTCCATTTCTATTCTTATCTAAAGATATCTTAAATCCCTCTTTCTCGTATTGTATAGACAATACTCTATATCTTGAATTTAATAAGAATATTATATCATCCTCTTTTATAATTTTCATCAGAAAAGTTGTTTTATTATCAAGTATATCTTCTAACGTTAATTTTTGTTTTCCCTTCTCTACGTAAGAATTACATTTATCATCTAGACAATTGAAAAAATACTCAGAGTAGAGATAAGGTACTAGAACTCCATTACTTAGATTACTTAAAGTAATCTTAAGTATACTCAAATAAAAATTATAAATTTCGTTCTGTATTCCATAATTGAGTGTTGGAATGTAGATTCCTTCCTTGGCTTTAAGTACTGCAATAGTTGAATTTACAAAATATTTTCCAGGTAATATAGGCCATTTCCAGCTTATTTTTGGTTGTATAGTATAAAACATGCTTTTTATTCCTTTATCATTTATCAATGTGAACATTGAATTATATGAAATATAATCTAAGAGAGATATGGAGAGTATAGTCCTTATGCCTTTGTCTGTTTCCCTAATTTTAGAAATTAGCCTACTCATTGTATAGAGCTGCAATGGAGAAAAAAATTTATAAACTCTATTAAAGCCGTAAAAACTTACCCTAAAATTTATTGGTTCGGTGGGAATATTCTCTATATCTTCTACAATTAACTCAAAATTATTATCTGTGGGGAATACGGGAGAACGATTTAATTCGTTGGCACTGATTTCAAAGTTCATGAATTTTTCTAGAAGTGAGTTCCATTGCTCAAAGTTAACTTTCTTAATGACGTTATTACAATTTGGACATCTTATTATCTTATTATCATCTACTTCAAAGGAAGTTTCACAATAAGGACATCTAATTTTCCATTTACCTATTTTCACATCATCAATTACTCTAATTTCTTCTGAAATATTTCTTGCACAAGTAAGAACATCTTTTACTTCAACTGGCGATTGAAGTAATCTTTTAATCAAACCGGGTGATATTGAAGGACCTCTCCAGTAAGGTATTATTGAATTTAACTCTTTCACTCCTTTTTTTCTTCTCATGAAAAGATAAGAGTTATATTAAATGCTCATAGTATAACGATAATAATTATTCACTATTATAGGATGGACTAGCACAACTATAACCAAGTTTTTTAACGTATTCACACATAACGCTTGTAGCTTCAGTGTGTATAGGAATTATTTTCTTAGGTTTAATGGTTTCAAGTATATTCTTTAATTCATAAGGATAATAATGACCAGACATTCTAAGCCTATAAATTATAAATCCTAGTGCTCTATACCAATTATCTTCTACATTCTCGTCTTCGCCACTTTCTGCTTTACTTTCAGTAGATATGGATATAATTACTGATCCTTTACTTGCATCACTTAATCTTCTTCCGAAGTTTATCAAATTACCTTTAACGGTAAATATAACATAGTCTTGAGGAGAATTTAATATCTCCTCTTCATCTATTATATTAAACTCTATGCTTTTATCCTCAAATTGGTATGCCGTATCTACTAATTGAAATTTAGAATTCCAGAGGTTAGTCATTTCTATTAGTCTACGACCCGAAAATACTGGAATTTTACCTTTCATTTTTGTAATGAGGAGAAGAGACGCTAAACCTTCTAGATCTATAGGATCAACTGAAATCATGATAAGTGAGTTATTATGGCTATCAAAAATATTGTTAATTTGCTCAATGAAGTAATGAGGTTGCATAGGAGACGTTGCTGAAGAAAAATTTGTCCCCTCTACTAATAGTACGTCGGTATCTAATCCTTTTTCTCCGTATTCTTCTAGGAGAGTTTTATCGTGAATTCTATTATGAAGATCTGAGTCTAAGAACCTTAATGGAGACGAAAGTCTAAAATCTCCTGAATATAGTATTCTAGTATCACCATTATTATAATATAACGAATATGCAGGATATGCACTATGTTCTACAGATAATGGTAATACTTCATTTCCGTTATCTCTTATATCCATAACATTAACTCCAATCGGCGGGGAAACGTAAGCAGTCCAATTACTTGATTCTTTATATGGTTCTATAAATACGTTGAAAATATCCTTGTCTGGAACATATAGGGAAGTTCCTACATTTAATAAGTGAAGTACTCCTAAATGATCTAGATGCAAATGGGAGATGAAAATCTTATTGAACTCATCGGACTGTGGTATAATTCCTAGTTTTCTCAATTCTAAAGCATTAGAAGGCTGTATATTAACGTTGTAAAATTTCTTGAACCTTGAAAATCTTATTCCTTGATCAAAGACAACCTTATTATCTTTATTTTCTATAATTATAAAATTTCCACCTATTTCATTAAATCCTTGCTTTACATTAATTTTAGTATTATTATAATTAAATTCCACTTTTAACACCTACTAATACGCCATTAACGTACGTATAATTCCAGGAGTCTTCTTTTGAATTTCTTAACATATCCAATGGACTCACTATTTTTATATATCTAACTTCTCCCTTACCTTCAGCCCTTATCTTATCTCCTAGAGTGATTTTCCAACCTTGAGATTCTAAAGCCTTTATTGTTTCATTATTTACGTCTTCGCTATGCCCTTTAACTCCTATTATTACTGCGTTTGGAATACTAACATTTACCTTTAGATCTTCCCTACTGCTAGGAATCCAATTATCTCTACCCCTGCGTTGTCTGTAAGAAACAAATTGTTGTTCAAGATAGTAGAGTTTCTCTTGAACGTAGTTAATCACCTTATATATCCAAGAATTATCATTTACAACTACTTCACTAGGATATACTTTATTACAGAAAAGTAGTTGAGGAAGAATATTCTCAATAAATTCACTTTCTTTAATTATATTACCTTTAGAATCTATAATTATAGGAATATGAATTAGACCCCTTTTTGATTTTGTTTCTACGTTAGTATCTAAAATGTATATATTATAATCTAAACTATCACAAATTACGTATTTTTTATTATACTTAGAAAACCTAGAAATTAGAGAATACAGCAAATAAATGTTCTTACCAACCCTATTATCATCGTATTGGTCAATAAATTGTTTACTAGGCATAACTATTTGATTATTAGAAAAACTTCCTTTATAATAGTTAATGAATTGTTCTAAAAATGATTTTATTGATCTATTTAGATTCTTCCTATTTTCAAATCCAGATATTTCTCTAACAGAATTTATCTCATTTATTACAGCTCCTTGCATCCTTTCAAATAACGCAAATTTTTTCATAGTTTCTTTCAATATTTTTATTCTTTTTAATAGAGAATTTACTAGTTCATCCATGTTTCCTTGCAATGCTGCTTCCCACACTTTAATTGGCGTTATTTGTTCCTTTTCATTTTTAGGATCATTATATACTGCGTATACAGGTATAGTTTCCTTATCTTCACTTAAATCAAATACTCTATTCACAGTAACTCCTTGATAAATTACTGCATCCACTACCTTATCGTTAGATCCAGTACCTTTAGTTATTGATAATAATTTATTATAATAATTCTCAAGTAGGGCTTGCTCCAAATCTATTTTCAATGATATATAATAAACATATACAGGCTTTGTTTGCTTAAGTCTCCAAACTCTTCCATTTCTTTGCTCGAATCTTACTATACTTAATGGAATCTCATAATGTATTATAACGTTAGCAGTTTGTAAATTTAATCCTTCTGACGCAACATCTGTAGCAACTAATATTTTCTTTCCCTTCCCCTCTAGCCATTTTTTAATATTATCTATTCCTTCTTGATTTACAGTATCGCTAGAGGCAATCTTAATTTCATTATCGGTTAAATTGAGGCTTTCCTTGAGTTTCCTATTAATATAATTAGCAGTATCTTTATATTCAGTAAACACTATTATCTTGTCTCCTTTGCTTAAATGTGTATTTACTAGGTTTATGAGTGCTTTTATTCTAGTATCGTCCTCCATGACTTTCTTAGCAGAGTCAATTAAATTAGGAATGAAGTCCTTAAATCTTGACAGATAAGGTTCGTTAATTTCCGCTAATTTGTTTGCTATATCATCTGGTTCTATACTCTCTCCCACATCTTCTTCTTCAGCGTATTCCTCTGCCTCATCAATGATTTCCTCCTCATTAAGCTTTGTTCTTCTATTTTCAATAATATGTTCAAACGTAATCAAACCTGCCAAAGGACTTGATAATGAGCGTCTGCCTATATTAAATGCTAGAAGTTGAAGTGCTTTAGGCTGTTTTCCTACGTTGTTATAATATTCTTTAATAATAGACAAAGAAAGTTCTCGTATAAGGGTATAGTATTTCTTCTCATCTTCTGTAGGTTCAGCCAAATATTGTACAAAATACGCTTTAGGAAATATATCTTCCTTCTCATAAACTTTATTCACGTTGTCCTTATTTCTTTTTAATATTATTGCTCTTACTGTACTCCTTAATATTTGATCATCTACGTCCCTCATATAGGGATCTATAAGAACTAATCTTTTTATGTAATCGTTATCGTTACCCTTATGAGGAGTAGCCGATAGGCCTATGAAATGAGAATTAGGATTCTTACTTACTAACGAAGCCAAAGCAGTATACCTTTGATTTTCCTTATTACCTATTATCCCTATTTTATGGATCTCATCAACCATTATTAAATCCCATGACGCTGATAGGAATTTGTTCATATGATTTGTCCTTTTTAAGGTGTCTACGCTAACTATGTAAATCCCATCCTCAAATGATAAACTCCTGTTATTCCTATAATCAATTGGTGAGAGCTTCCATTCTTTTGTAAATCTCCTCAATTCATATAACCATTGGTCAACTAGAACTTTAGGCACAATTAACAGAATCTTCTTAACTCCCCTGTTTTTAACCAACTGATCTATTATCATTATCCCTTCAATAGTTTTTCCTAAACCTACATCATCAGCTACTAAAAATCTTACTGGATCTCTAGAAAGTGTTCTATAAAATATTTCTGCCTGGTGCACATAAGGCTCATAATCTCCCCCAGTTAATAGGGAATATCTAAACATAGGGTGAGAATCCTTTAATATATTCAAATAATTTAATATAAATTCACTCATAAAGATCACGGAAAGCCTTGCTAACCTTAAAAGTGTCTACTACATTATTTCTAATTGAGAATTTACTTAAAGATTCCGTATACCAAAATTGTAAACTAAATTCGTCCATATTTATTAATGTCTTGCCTAATTCATTAATTCTTGTGGCGTAAATCTTTCTCATTGACTGCCTAACGCCTCCATAAACAACCAAAATTTTAAATAATCTTTCATTCTCAGTTCTTAGCGTTTTCTTAGTTCTTTTAAATTCCATATTTGTGTTCTTTAGAATTATGTCATACATCTCACTTAAAGTCACGGATGTCTTGAAAACTTTTGAAGTAACATTACCCCTTAGTATGTAATAAAAAGTGTTGGAATTACCTTCCCTTATGAAGTACTCCATTAGCACACCTTAACCTTTACTTTTATAAAGTTTTTATTAATAAGTTCGTTAATATTCTTTATTCCGTCTTTATTTATTTCCTTAAACTCAACAACCCTTATTACTAGAGAACCCGTAATTTTAGGCTTTAGACCTACCAGGCTTAGCTGAGGAGTTAGGAAGCTAATGAAATCGTTAATATTTGATCCCATAGGCTTCATTATCAAACTAATTTTCTTGCTGGAATCTTCTATGTTAACTTCACCCTCTAATAATTTTTTACCAATTATAGAGAAGTTAATTTTACTAAGTGTGTTTTTCAGATCTTCCGTATTTATTATATTAATCTCAGATATATGAGAATCTAAAGATATTTGATCAACAAATTTTTCACACTCATTTTGTAATATTCTTATAGGTATACTAATTCTTTTCTCCTTATCATCATACTTAGCAGTTATATTAACTATAGAATCCTGATTTACAGTAATCTTAAGAGTAGATTGAAAATCTGGATATTCCTCTTTTACATTAAGATCTCCTAAACTTGATGATAAAGATACCTTAGAATCAAATTTACCTATTTTCTTTACAATTATTTTAACTTCTTTAGTCTCGCCCTGTGTACCTTCTATCTCGCTAGGTTCGGCGCTAAGATCTATCCCAGCTTCTACAGTATCTTCAACTAGCTTAATCTCTCCAGATTTAAATTTCTCTAGCCAATCCACATCATTCCTAAGCTCACGTAAAGGTATCTTTATACCGCCTGGAAGCTCTAAAATATAATACCTTTTTATAATTTTATTCTCGCTCTCGATAATTTTCTCTTGAGATATTAAATTATCAATTTCCTTTTCAGCAGCGTCCTTTGCAGGTAAAATTATTGAAGAATCATTTACAATAATTTCCCCAGAACCTTCGTACTTCTTATAATACACTTTACCTCCATTCATAATTCCAATTTCCAGTTTTTCGACGCCATTGCGTATAGCATTGTAAAATGTTGTTTCGGTTATAAATGGTAATGACGGATTAGCGTAAAACATCTCCTTTATATCCTTTATAGACGACATCCTATCGACTATTGTAACATTTGTCGCCTCCAAGTAAGCCTTCAAAGTCTCAAAGTCAAAATTATCTTCACGCACTATCTTATCTTCATCCAATAACGTATCCTCGGCTTGTTGTAAAAGAGTTTTACCACTACTCTTTAACTCAACTATTCTAACATCGTTATTTCCAGTAGGATAAGCTACCCTATCGAAATACTGGAATATCTGGTTGTATATCGCGCTCTCTAAACTAATTACATAATCGTTCAAAATCTTTTGAGCATAGTCTTTACTAACTTGATCCCTATAATAGGGAGTAACGTCAATATTGGAACAAGAAATATATCTCTTCACATAATCACGCATTTTATCTCTATTGTTACCAATCAATGGAAATAGCAAAGTAAGAGTATTAGCATACCTTCTTGGTTTTTCAGATTTACCAGAAGAAGTATAATATATCAATTTTCTAGTTATTTCCTCGGCTTTTTTCAATGCGCCGTCAGAAGTTTTACAATCTTCACATATTGGCCTGCTAATTATTACAAGATAATATGAGGGTTCGTCTATATCAATTGGTTCATCTGTATTCCTTATTACACTTCTGTATAATTTCAACAACATACCGCTAATAGCCTTTTTACCTTTCTTTTGAATAACATCAAGGGGAATTTCAGCCAAACTGAGCATCATAGAATCAAGTTTTGTGTCAGCATCAAATTCTGACACTTTACTAGCGTCTTTTTCACATATTGTTTTTGGATCCAAAAACCACGTAACCCAATATTTTCCTTTATCTGTTATAAGATAAGGTATAATCATGTCGACGTTCTTTGAATTACTAGTTATATTATCTAAAGATTCTTTTATATCTCCAGGGAGTTTTCTAGAAGAACTTAGATACTCTGAATCTAGTAAAGAAGTAATAATCTCCTTACTATCTGGTAAGGCAGAAATTAATTGACCTGGATCTAAACCTAATTGATAATAGTACGTAGAAATAAAAATATAATTAGCTAATAAAAATATGACATCTAAACCTTTAGATCTTTGAATAATAGTATCTGCAACTACGTCGTAGCTCTTAAAGTCCTTTAATAGTATTGTCCGTATCTGAGAATCTTTTATACTTATATCCGATGGTAAAATTAAGCTTCTTGTAGGCTTATTTTCCCAAAGATTCCTTATTACATATCTAGTAATTTTTATAGCTTCACGAGAACCTTGAAGGTGAGTATTCCCTTCCAATAAATTCTTCAAAAAATTCACGTAAAGCGGATGAAAAGGATAAGTATTTACAACTTCCCGAGCCGTAGTAACGTCTAGGTAATCTTTAAATTGATCAACATACTTCTGATACTCCTCGACGACTCTCTTTTTCACATCTTCGTTTATTTCTCTAAATATTCTCTTTATTAGTACATTTGCCAAATCTATCGAAGTTTCTATCGGTGCTCTGAATATCTTTCCTCCTCTTTCTATCTTCTTAGATAAGGCCTCTATGACGTCTTCATATCCCTTTTCAAAATACATTGTAATATCTTCTTTATTTTTCTCCTCTATTTTTGCAGGAATTGTAACTAATAATACTACAGGCAAGTTAGATCCCAAAGAGGCTAAATACTCAAAGAAGATCAGACATTGATTATAATAATTTCCACCACTTAACCCCTTTAATCTTACTAAATAAGCAGCTATCTCATCTACTAGAATTAGTACTCTTTCTCCCTTAAATAATTCCTCTAGTTTATCTTTCGTCGGTGACATGAGATCTTCGTCGTATTTCCTTACGATATCGTATTTTCCTAATCTTTTGGCAATGTATCCCCACAAAGTTTTTATCTTAATTCCGTCTTCCTCTATTGGATCTTCTGGGGAAGGTGCAGTTCTACTATCCTTACCTCCAATACCTATTACCTTAATATTTTCAGGGACTTCAAGACCGAATTCCCTTGCTACCGTAGGATTATTAAAAGCATGAAATAGTAAAAGTACAGTATGAGTTTTACCACCTCCGAATAAAGAATATAACGTCATACTTAGGCCTTTACCTTGAGTCAAAGCATTCGTTATTTCCCTAACTAAACTTTTCATCGAATCGGTAATGTACGTCGAAGAGAAGAATTCTCTGGAATCAAGATAAATTGATGGTGCGTTTTTAACTATTACGTCGCTGAGCTCTGGAGCTACTTGATCGTCCAAACTTCTATTAAATACGTCTTCCCTAACCTTATTCTCGTAAATCAGATTACTCATTGAACCCACTTTTCTATATTTGTTTTTTCTCCAGATAAACGCTTAGAAGGTTCCTTTTCTACATCAGAATCGTCTAATACTTTTGTCAAGATTCTAGCAATAGCTAAAGCCTCATCTACGAAACGTGTCCTTTCCTTAAGCTTGTCCACCTCTTCCTTTATCTTATCCGGGTTCTTTAATGAGATGTATTCGAGATAATGAAATGCTTCAACTGGGTTAGAGAAGTTATAGTCGCCTTGAATAGCCTTTCTTACGTCTGGAAGTTGCTCTAATGCCGAAATGAGACTAAGTTGATCCTTAGCAGCTTGATCTGGCTCAATAAGTGCTATAGAATCTTTATCTAAACTGATAATCCCATTATCTTGTAGACTTTTAACGTCTATATTTCCAGAAATATTCAAGTAAGTTAGAGAATTTCTATCTAATTTTCTCACTCCTCTTTTTGGAGTCGGAATTAAGAGTTTTACTAAAACGTAGTACGTTGAATTAGGATTAGAAATTGACACACCTGCACCTTTAGATAGTCCTTCAATTATTGACTGCGTAGTAGTAGGAAATATATACTTAGTAATAAGATCACTTACAGCATTAACTCCTTCATCTCCCAATCCTACTAATTTCTCGTATTTTGTAAATACACTAATAACTTTTCCTAAAATTTCTATGTAAGTATCTAAGGAAAGCTTAAGCTTTCCCTTAGTTAACATGGTTGATATCCAATCTGAGACAGTTGAAATTGCCTCTTTCCTGACTTCTTGAACTAGTTTCTGTCCCTCTGCTCTTTTCCTCCATACTATAGCCATCGACTTATCTAACGAAATTGTAGTATTACGAGCCGTTATTCGCGTTTCGTCTTCCGTAGTTACCGTATATGTAGTGGTTATTCTAAACTTTGAAGAATACCAACTAGCGTAAAGTAGAGAAATCCACGCGTCTGGAGAAGTATGATTATAGAATGTTATGAGTAATCCATCATCGTTTAAAGATTCGCTAAGCTTGTTAAATGCTTTGGCTAGTCTATCTCTAAAATAATCATAAGTACCAACACTATTATCGAACGTCTTAGTTCTCTCTTCGTCAACTCCTATATCTTTTGGTACTAGTTCTTCCCATTGTGTATTATAAGAAAATGGAAAAACTCTTTTTAACCATACATAATAGAAATCACTTACTTCAGGGTAAGGGACATCGTCTGCATAAGGCGGATCTGTAACTATAAGGTCTATTTTATCGCTTAAATTTAATTCATTTACATCAGAATTAAGAATTTCGACTTGTGAATTAGAATTAGTTAGTATCAAATATTCTAATCCTTCTTCTACATGTTCCAAACTTCTAGATAAGGAACCTATAATGTTAGCTAAAGGAGACATTTCAACCCAGTTCCATGTAAACGCAAATCTTCTAAATGACAATGCATGAGCAATAAATTTTCTGCTAGGTTCAACTAATGTTAAGAAGCAATTATGTCTTATATGATTTAAGAATGCTATAGTTAAATATGTTATTATAGCTTCTTTATATTTCTCATCTCCTCCAATCTTTTCTTTAAATTCGTTTAATTCGTCAATAATTCTACTAAAAATCACTAGCTGCCTAGCATCGAATAATTTAAAGAATTTATCTATACCCCATGCAGTAAATCTGAGAACACCGTATGAAGCAACATTCTCTGTAGGTATTTTGCTTATATCAATTTCCCTTAATCTAGCAAATGATTCCCAGAATTTTTTCTCATCTTCTTCTGTAATCTCTTCAAAAGTTATGTCTTTCGATTCTCCATTAAATTTTATGAGAAGTTTAGGTCTAGCTTTAGAATTACGTAAGTCTTCTAGGTTTATTTCTCCATTTAAAAATCTTTCATAATTCTTATTCCACTCTTTTATTGCTTCTTTTATGTACCATTTATCACCTTTACCGGGGAATACATTATTACAGTACAAACATCTGGCATTACTACTTTTAGCACTAACGTTCCCCTCGGGTACGTCATAATCTTTTCCATCTACTATAATTTTATTCTTACTTACCTTCGCTGTTATACTTTGTCTATTTAACTCTTTATTTAGGTCTACAACATTTATCCTAAGGTTACCTCTATTAATTTCTGGCTTCATAAAAACTATTCTCTTAAACTTTCCAGACTTAACTCCTTCTTCGTTTTCTCCTTCATTACCTTTCATAGCCATTAGCCACCACTGGTTAATCAAAGGAGTGTAATTACCGCAATGGGGGCATTTAACTTCCCATGTCCCCACAAACCCATTGTCTTCATACAATTCTTTTACATAGTTTTCTAAGCTCTTAAGGAGTTCATCCCCATATTTTTTAACGTCGTCTATAAGTTTCTTTCCATATTTAGGATATTCCAATACTGCCTTTAGAAATACGTAGGCAGTAGGTAAAAGTTCTGATGCAATAACTTTACCTATTCCTAATCTTTTAGCCTCTAACGGAATTGAACCGAAACCTGCAAAAGGATCTAAAAGCGTAAAGCCCTTAAATCTACCGTTAGTTATAGGCTGAAGTTTATGAGGAATTTCAGTCTTTGGACCGTTATTTTGAAGTCTAATCATTCTTTTAAATTCGTCTAATGGAAAATCTTCAGGTAACAGTGCAGCAGCTGTGAAAGCTCTGGCTGAAATAAGAGGTTTTCTAGTCCACCAAAAAATCATTTCCCAATAAGTTGGTCTTCCAGGACCTTTCTCTCTAGCTGCTTGTTTATCTATTTCAGGAATTAAAGTTGCGAAAGAATCACTTTCGATTAACCGTCTCCCATTATTTATTGCCATACGCAATAAGAAACTTCTATATATTTTAAGCTTTATTTATTGATGATCGAAAAGTTTTAACTTATTGTCTCATTATAATATGACTAATCAACCTTGGAAACCATGAATCTATATATAGGATTGATACTGCTATTGCAATAATATTAGCAAATCTATTCCTCCCAATACTGTTGCAACGAAACCTTAATAAGATATATCATACTGTTTAAGATTTATAAAAACTAATGCGGAAAGAATGTTGATTATGAAAATATCACGCTCTTTTCTAGTCTTTTTTAATATAGGATATCAATATGCCTAATTTAATGTTAAGTCTGATAACTTAGGTGAGATCATTATTACTACTCCCAAAATACAATATTTATCTTAAACTCTTGGAATATAGGCAATAGAAAATATTTTCTATAACATGATAACAGCAATAATTATTATATATTATTAAAAAATCTTGGAATTTTACAAATTTTAAGTATCATAATTCTATATAAATTCAATAAAATGATATTATCAATAAATTAATTGAATAAAAATACTCATTGCTTATCGTTCTTTACGTCCTCGATTTCTTCGGGTTTTATCTCAGCGTCTTTAAGCACTTTATTCATTACATCCTCTGACGGAAAGACTATTATCATTCCTCTAATTTTCTTGACTATCATGCTATTTAACTTATTTGAAATTTGGAGTGAGTTATGTGAAAGTAAATATAGGAAAAATCATTACTAGTCCTCTTACACCTTATTGAACTAAACCCTTTACAGCTTTAGCTGTTCCTTTATCTTCAAAAAATACATATACCCCTCTTATA
Source organism: Acidianus brierleyi (assembly GCF_003201835.2). Taxonomy (NCBI): domain Archaea; kingdom Thermoproteati; phylum Thermoproteota; class Thermoprotei; order Sulfolobales; family Sulfolobaceae; genus Acidianus; species Acidianus brierleyi. The sequence continues at coordinate 2,439,162 of NZ_CP029289.2, forward strand.
CCCCTAGTCAGCATAATATAATATCTATTCTTAAGTAGCAATAGAGCTTTATCTCTTTTCTTAGGATTATTAGCTAACTTCTTTAGTGAAGACGACCCTCCCACGTAATCGGTTATAGGTCCAGAATTAACAATCCACTCTCCATTATGCCATATTAAATCTCTTCCCCATACTACTCCTACATAATCCGCCTCAAAACCTTGTGAACCGTAAACTGAAGAACAATATTTTAGAGAATCTAGTTCTCCTTTCCAATATCTAGGATATTCGGTTTTCTCATCCATTAACCATTTTACCTTTATTTCATTACCTTCATATTTCATTCCCTTATATAAGTCAAAGCCCGATTGCAAAGGATAACCTATCCTTATATTCTTTATACTTTCCCAACTAGTTTTGTTGTTATTATCACCCTCAGATTCTGTGAAGGAACATATAAGAGCAGTTTTCATTCCATGATTTTTCTCGTTCTTTAACTCATTGAACATATCAGTAATGTTATCAAATATCTTAAAGTCAAAATCACCAGACTTAGCTTTTTCTCCTTGTAATATCTTTCTTACAAATTCCAAATATTGTTTAGGCTCACGAAATGGTGAAGATAATTTATACTCACTTACGTTTTGCAAATACTTGAGTAAGTTTTCCCTAGTTCCGGCCTCATTACCTATAAGAACTTGAGAATCATCATAAAAATATACGTTTATCTTTCCTTTAGGAGAATTTCTAATTACATTGTCGGTCATTCTTTGAGCTTCGTCAAAGACTATTAAGTCTATATCAGTCTTACTCTCTTTACTCTTAATATGTTTAGAGAACCATTCATCAAACCCTTTTTCTCCTATTCCTATATTACGTCCAGTGGAGTAAAACATTACTAATGAGGAAAGTTCGCTACCCAAAGCTTGTCTTACAGCACTTATAAGTCTGTTATTTTTATAGGCTAAGATTGCGAAATAACCTCGGCTTAAAGCCTCCAAATATAAGGTAATTGCGAGCAAACTTTTCCCAGAACCGCTTTCACCTTGTATGATAAAGTTTTTCCTTTCGCCCTTATCCAGAGAGTCTAAAACGTCTTTTAAAACTCGCATTTGTTCTTCCGTTAAGCCGTAGCCAGTAGATAAAAGAACTTTGCTTACGTCTTTTAATCGTTTTTCTTTTACTTTTTTAACAAGTTCTATGAAAGTGTGTTTAAGCATTAGCTTACTATCTACAATTTTTCTTGCGTCGTTCAGATCGCCAGAAGGTAAATTTTTGAGCTCATTCCTTAGTTCTTCTATAGTTCTAAGCGTTTTACATTCTTCAGACGAATAATCCCTAGTATTGTAAAGGAAAAGCAGGCCTTTAAACTTTAGATTAGAAGAATGGAAAAAGTTTAACTTATATACATAATTATTGAGTTGGTAACAAGGATCCAAGTGAAGTTCTCCGTCTGCCTCTACTACGTTATCTCCTAATTTCTTTACTGATCTCCAGCCCTTTGCCTCAACTACTACAGCCTTATCTTTATCTGCAAAAATAATGTCTGCTCTTTCTGTGAAAATAGGGTATTCTAGGATAATTGGATGAGGAACGTTCAATTCCTGTAAGAGATCCAATAGTTTCTTCCACGCATTTTCTTGCTTGATAGAAGGCTTCTCGTTGTAAGTTTCAACATATTCATTCACTAAATTATTGTAGGCTTCGTCTGTTGCCGCTTTGAGTATTACTGGGAGCACACTATAGATTACCAAAATAAATTATAAATTTTCGCTCAACTCTCTCTCTTTTAACATTCTAAATGGCAGCATGGTAATCGAAATCCTATCTTGTATAGTTGAAACCACTAATTTCGAGGTAATAACATATGAAGCTTTGAGAGGAAAATCAGGAGAAGTAAAGGCTAGTGAGAAGGAGCTATTAAAGAGAGGAATTACTAAGGAATATATTGAAGATTTCATAGATGACGTTGAACATGCTGAGGGAGCAATCTGTGGAGAAATAAAGAGACTAAATGCATATCTTGAAATATTGGACATTATAGGACTCTAATAATACTATGAAGGAATTGGATTGAAATAGTACTTCTTATTTCATGATTGAGTATAAAAGTTTCCATTAGCATAAAAACTTAAAGCAGATAATATTTTTATGTACTATAAACAATAGTTAAGATTTTATATTTGATATCATATATAATCATATGTTAATGAGATATTGGGGTAGAAAACCGTTAGAGCTCATTGATAAAATAATGAATAATGTTCACGGTACCGTTATTGATCCATTTGGGGGTGGTGGTACAATAGTATTTTCAGCCTTAAGACATGATAATAAGGCTATATATTTAGATATTAATCCTTATGCGTGGTTAGTAACTTTTGTTAACGTAGTAAGTATTGATCCGAAAGAGTTTGAGGAGAAAAGTAAAGAAGTTTTGGAAAACGTTTATTTAGAATCTGTATTTTCTCTTCATAATGATTATCTTTATTATCCTAATGGTAAATTTTTTTGGAAAAGAAGAAATGCTGATAGGATTACAGAGTTTTTTTCTAGAGAAAATTTCATGAAGCTATTTTCTATTTTAAAGAGTATTGACAAAGTTGAGAGTGAAACTGAGGTAAAAATAGCACTTTATGCTGCATTTTGTTCTTCTCTTTTCACGTCTTCAAGAATGAAAAGAAGAAACTCTGGTAGCTGGGGAGTACCTTCTTATTGGGTTCCAAAAGAACATGAAGAAGTGAATGCGGAAGATGCTTTTAAAATGTCTGTTAAACGTTTTTCGTCTTATTTTAGGAGAAATAAAGGTTATGAATTAAACGTAGATGTTAAACTTTTAATAGGTAACGCATTAGCTTTTAATTACCCTGATCAGTCAATAGTTTTCACTGATCCACCGTATTTTGATGAAATACAATATATGGAATTATCCTTTTTCTATTGGGCCTGGTTAAGGGAAAGTAATTTCAAAAAAGTAATTCGAGAAGTTTTAGGCTATGAACCCGAATTTAGAATTAGTGATGAGATAATTGTTAATCCTAATAGAGGAGTTACGTTTGACAAATATATGGAAACGCTAAAGGCGTTCATCATAAAGGTTTCTAAAGTAAACTCTAAGTATCTTCTCTTTCATTATGATAATGACAAGCTAAGAGAAAAGGTTATTAAAATAGTCAAGGAAAATTGGACAAGGATAAAGGTTGATGATTTTGAAATAGTAAAACAAAGGAAAATTGGACCTAGAGGAGGTAAAAAATATTTGTTAGTTTCAAGTCCTTAAGTAGAATTGCTTTTATCTATTATTTCACTGAATTGATCTAATAATTTTTTGACAGTATTCTCGTCTATACTTACTTCTTCAGATTCTACGTTTTTTTGCAAACCGTTGATAGTAAAGTTTGCCGAACCGTGCATAGTTATAGAGTCATCTATTATCAACATCTTTGTATGCACAATTCCTTGAGAATCGGCCTTAAGTTTTATTACCTTAATTTGGTTATTTTCTGCCAATTGTATTGCGTCTTTATTTTTATCGTCGTCTAATGTCACTATCGTAATATCTAGGTCTCTGTAGGCTTTAATATTAGTGAGATCGTCTATTATATCTTTTCCTATCCAAGGTGAAACAATCTTGATGTTTTTTTGAGCCAGTCTTATTAAATCAATAAATACGTTATATAAGCCTTTAGTAATTATGAAGTTTGCTTCTCCCATCCAATCCTTATATGTGCTCAAGAATTCACTTACTAACTCTCTACTTACAAGAAACGGCTGATCGTAAGGACCAAACATACAGCCTTTATCCATACCTACACAAGAATTGCAGCCATCCCAACATAGCGGTAAAGATGATACTACGTCTTTAAACGTTTGCCTAATATTGGAATCTTTATTAATTTCCTTTCTTTTAACCTTTCCTACATAATTTCTTACAGCTAAGTGTAAAGGATGAGTATATTGATATTGCGAACTCCATTCATTATAGACGTCATAAAGTATATCTAATATACTTTTATCTATTTTACCATTGAAATTATAAATGGTATTCTTCATGTTATTTAAGGAACTGTTGAATCTTTTTTCATGATTTGGAAAGTCTAAGGTTAATATGTCACTTATAAGATTTAGTAAGTTTGTATCTCTTTTTCCTATCATATTAGCTATAGCCCTAATGTATCCTAGTCCTCCATAAACACTTTCAATAATATATACTGCTGATAAATTTGCGAGCTTATTATTGCCCATTAAGTTACGCAAAATAGGATGAGTTATAAAATATGTTATGTCATTAAGTATAGAAGATGATGGGGTAATAGGTATTATTATCTTGCTAATGATTATGTGAGCCAAAGTATGTAATAATACAAAGCTACCAAATTCCACGAGATCTTCATTGTCACAATCATTTTTTTGCTGATTTCCTTTACGTAAATCGTCAAATTCTTTTTCAAATCTTTTCATGGCATTAAACCCTGCATTACTATTATTTAGATTGACGTTAAGCCTTTTTTTAGAACCGAAGTATATTTTCTTTTTAACGCAAAGCCATGCTCTTAGTTTAGAATTATTATCAAGTAAATATTTTATATAATCCTGTAAAGTACATATACTGAATTTAATTATTATTCCATTTAATTTTCTAAGTCTAAAGCCTATTCCTTCTTTATAGCTTACCCATAGAAAATCTTTATACATAAGGTCAGCATACTTTGAGTAAAAGATTGAAGCATCGGCAAAAGCATGTAATTTTATCATATCGCTAAACTCTATCTTTCCTATTATTCTCTCAACGTTATCAATTTTAACGGTAATTAAAGAAATTATTTTTCCTTTTTTCCCTATTTCTCCTTCTTCTTCTGCGAATCTTACGATATGTGGAACAACAGTGTATAATCTCTCGTAAGAAACTGGTCCATCATAATATTTACAAGCATTTTTTCCTTCGAATACCTCACATTTGTTCATTAATGGACATTGGTGTTTATCATTAAGGAGTATGAAGCCATATTTACAATAATATCCATGAATCAGAGAATCATAGTTAAAATTCATTAATTTAGGAAATATTGATATAACGTCAGTCTTAGAAATTTTGTTTCTATTTTTCAAATTCATATCCTCGTATTTTATGCTGGTATTATTGTTCTCGTTGAATAATGTTGCATTAATTGTTGAAGGTAATATAACCTTAAAGCTTTCTCTGCCATAGAAAAAAGGCGTGTAACTATCTACTATGCCGTTATTCCAATTTAGATTTCTAGGTGTTGAATTTAAATATGTTATAGGTACTAAAATTATTGCATATTTTCTCCTACCGAATAATTGTTTAAATGGCGTAAATGTATAAAGTGACTGAATTCCACTTCTTTGAGTTCCAGAAAATTCACTCATCATTATCACTCTCGTCTACGTCTACAAGTAAGTTAATATTTGGCGAAGGTGGGAGCATTAATAAACTAAAGAAAACATAATTTGCAAATATCTTATCTAAAAGTGAAAACACATCTACATAGTTTGATTGCGTAATCAATGTTTTATTAAAACTAGAGATAAATCCTATTAATCTTAAATACTTCTCATAACCTTTATCTAATGCAACATTAATTATTTTAACTAAATCTCCAGTATTCTTAAGGGCTTTTTCAACGCTACTTTGTATATTTGATAGAAGATCACTTTTTTCTTTTTCATTGATCATATCTAGCAGATTATTTGAGGAATTGGATATTTTTATGTTATCTAATTTTTTATTAAAATTCTCAAGATTTTTCAATTTTATGTTTAAGTTTTGTATAAGAGATTTAAGACTATTATTACTAGCTGTACCAGAATATAAGCTATCTTGAATTTCTTTTACTATTTCAAAGCTTTTATTTAATATATAAATAATTTCTTTCTTATCAAATATCTTGAGTTCATCAGTATTTTGTTCTTCTATAAAATTTGCTGCTTCTGATATTGAATTGAGAGTATTATTTATGTATTCGTCTATTTTCTGACTAATTTCCATATCATTATTTTCATTGTTAATAATAATTTCCATATCATTATTAAGCTGCGTTAAAGTATCTTTTAAGGTCCGTTTTAGATCTTCGTCCGAAAGGTCTAGGCATAGTTGCTTCTTCAATTCTTTCGTAGTATCTTCTGAAGCCAAGGCATTAATAGATTGAGAGATTAATTGCCTAGCTATATCTTTGCACTCATCATATTTATTTACATCACCTACACAAGTACTAATACCATTAACTGCCCATTTTAAAAGAATGTATGAAAAGATATGCTGTAGTGTAATTTCAATATTCATAGAATTAATTGTAATGAAACGTAATTTTGAATTTAGGTTAGTTAATGTATTTCTGAGATCGTCGTTATAGATATATAGTGACGCATAAGGTGTAGATTGTAATGTTAATATACCAGTAGCTATTCTGTAACTATTTTCGTTCCTTCCCGCTCTTCCTATTCTTTGAATAAAACTCTCTTTTGACAATGGCAATTTATGTTGAATTACTAATGCTACATCTCCTATATCGATACCTAACTCCAATGTAGATGTAGAAAATAGAAGTAATTTTGTTTTATCTTTCTTGAAGCTTTCTTCTATTTCTGATCTTTTTTCAGGAGACAAGAGAGAATAATGTTCATCTATTCCATTTTTCATATTCTCGGCGAAATTTCTCAGTTCGTCGTCGTCTCCACATATCTTGCTATAGGCTGCTAGGAAAGGCCAATAGTACTCGTCTTTACAACATAAATTTTTAGGATCTTTGTAACAAAGATGATCCCTTATTTCTCTACCTTGTCTTCCTCCTAGAATCGTATTCCAAAAATATTTGTAGAGAGTATCTACTCCCGACACGCTATCAGCAAATAGTATACCTTTGCGATTGTACTCCTTAAGCCAAGTTAATGCCAACTGAGTTACATCCTCAGTTAGTGTTTCAACTCCTCTTTCTATGTTAGGAAAAAGAAATTCGTATAATATTATTCTCTCCTTTTTATTTCCTAAATGCTGATTTTTATAATAATCTTCTAATGATAAAATTTCTGGTATGCAATTTTCATTCTCACAGCAAGCTATTTTAGTTAGGAAATTTTTATAATCTGGAATAGTTGCAGATGAAAATATTATTTTATCAATATAATCTTTTTTTGTAAGATTCTTCAATGACTCAAGTAATCTTAAGATAAATTTCAAGTGTTGAGTATATATACCGTCGTAGGCATGAATTTCATCAAACACGATGTACCTAATGTTTTTAAAACTCTGTACTGTTTCTCTATTGAGAAGTCTCCTATAGAGTATCCATAAATTAGTAACTAAAATATTTGAGTACTCTTTATGGATATCTTCTCTAGTTGCAATAAGGTAATCGTATTTATGCCCACACTTTTTACATTCTATTATCCTATTATTATATATGAGATCTCCTCCGCATTTTACACATTTTAGTCCTCTATACGCATCACCGTTTCTTATTTCATATGCCTTTGGTGTATCTCCATCTTCTAATGCAATTGTAACCATTTTATTATATTTTTTTAATTCATCGTTAATTATAGAAACATATTTAAGAAGTCTAAAGATTTGATCTTTTGCCAAAGCCTTTCTTGGATATACAAATACTATATTGATTGGTTCTTCTCCTCTAATTACGCTTTCTAACAAATATACAAGCCCAGGTAAAGTAAATGCTAATGTCTTTCCACTAGCAGTAGGAGCTACTAATGGTATATACTTATAATCAGTAGAGAGAATTTGCTCAATTATATACAATTGATAACTCGATATACTTTTTATTTTAGGATCATATTCGTTTAATATTCTCTTAATAATTTTCATTATAAGGATAACATCATTTTTGGATACTCCATCTCTGTCTAATTTATCTTGAATAATTTTAAGTATTTCATTAAAACTATGCGCTTCAAAATCTGGAAATGGTTCTTCTTTTAACTCAATATCATATTCTAAAGCGTAAGGCGAATCGTTTTTATAAGCTCTTACATGAGCGGCCTTTGCTAGAAGAGCCATATGGGCTGTCCTATATTTACCACATAAATTTATAATCATTTTATTATTTATCAATCCTGTAAGTAATTGATTTCCATTATTTAAATTTAAATTTGATATAATATTATTTAACTCGTTGGCATCAAGAAAAGTTGTAGCAAAGTCTTTATTTTTCTTAAATTTATCAACCTCATACTTTAAAATCGCTTGATATAGTCTAATTTCATCTTCAGTAGGTATTTTGACAGCCATAATATCTATACCCTATTTAATAATCTTGAAGTATAAATTCTTTTTAGCTTTTGAATTATCTCTGTTATAGTTTTATATTCGATATTATAATCATTAATTATTTTAATTAATTCTTCTTTTTTATTAACTATATTTTTAGTATTATCTCTAAATAGATTCAAAAGTTTCCTTCTTTTAATCTCATCTTTTAAAATATTATTGACTAACAAAGTGTATAATTGTTCATTCTCAAAAGCAATGGAAGTTAGTTCCGGATGCACAAATATTATATTATTTCTATTATCAGCAACAAAAATCCTTATTTTAAAGTCGTTATAATTAAAAGAAAACATCTCTTCTATATCATTCCCAGATTGTATGTGAATATTCATTTTTATTGGCGAACTATTTACCTTTTGTATAAATTTAGAGAATTTTTCAATTATATTTTTGAATTCCTGAAAACTACATATTTTAAGAAAATCATCATTATCTAACTTAGTTACATATATACTTCTAAGTATCATTAGGATAATCCTTGATTTTATATCTAATTTATTATAATATCCTCCTTTTTCGTTATTATACTCTATAAGGAAGTTATTATTGCTTATCTTACATTTATCCTCTCCTGTTCTCTCTATAATAATCCTCTTAACTAATAGATACGTCAATAAATTTTTCTCTATGTTATTATCTAAATTAATATTTCTAAAATTTAAATTTATATCCAAATATTTACCATTAGTATCTATACTAGCATAAGTATGATAAATTTTGAATATAGTTAGGTATCTTTCTCCAACATATATGTAAATGTTTCCACGAAATATGTTATTCTCGTTAAATGGTAGACTCAAAGAAAATAGCCAATATGTACCATAAATATCCAATAACTTATCATTAGATAAAACATTTCCGTTATGACTTTTATTGTAATCGCAAATACCACAAGAATGACATATTAAACTCTTGTCATATTTAACTATCTTATTAGAAAATTTTCTGAAAAAATCTTTGTGCTGTCCCCAATATTTATAAGTCATTATCCTATCCTGAGTTAAAACATATATTGGCAGAAACATACCCGTATTGAATACGTTCCCTTTCCAAAGAAAAATTCGTTTGACAGTGCTTGGACCTACTAGATTACCTAAATTAAAAAAGTATACATGGGTACCACCGTAAGCATAGTCCCGAATGCTATTATATTGTTGCTCGTATTTATTGCAACCACGAAGAAGGAATTTTACGTGTTCCTCATGATCAAAAGTAATCATTATAATAACAGTATTACACAAATATTAATAAGTATTACTCTTTCTATTTATATTTAATGGCAATACTTTGTTTAAACATTAATTTATCAACTACTTTGTAGTTGGTTTGTTTTCCAGACTAAAAAGTATAAAATGAAAGTAATGAGATTTAATTTGGAAATAATTTATGAACCATATCTCGCTTAATCATTATCTCTTTTTATTAATTCATTTTCGGTTAAACTAATAAACTATCACATAAATTATGCTTTGTGGGTTCGTTCAATATATTTCAATAGAATGATACAGTAAAAATATGTTTTCTATAGAAAATAATATCTCTCCTAAATAATTTACTATACTACTTCTTGACCTCAAAGCCCTTAGCTCGACCAACAACAAGGTTAGCCATGTACATCATCCAAGCATAAGCCCAAAACTTGAGCTTAGCCTCAACAACTTGACCAGCAAAACTCGTAGCCCTAACAGACTCACCAAAAGTACGCTTAACCGCTGAGAACAAGGATTCAACCAACCACCTATTACCATAACCCTTCTCATCCCGCCAACGTTCATAACCCAACTTCTTGAACTCGCGCACAGCCTTACGCCTAGCAGGATGACCACGCCTAGTAGAAGCGTCTTTCCTAGGAGGAACAACAACATCAACACCAAGATTATAAATCTCGTTAGTATCATAAGCCTTATCGCCATAGAACCTCTTAACTTCCTTACCCTTTTCCTTCAAGTCCTTTACAGTATTTGAAGCAGATTCGGCCTCATTACTCGTCACCTCAGCGCTTACTATCTTGAACTCGTCCTTCTCCATAACTACTTCAATCTTAAGGAATTTTGAATCCCTCCTTTTGCCCCACTTTACTACTACGTATTGTCCTCCCCTTGTTGTGCTTATTCCAGTACCATCAGCTATTACTTCAAGTTCGTCACTCGCTTCAGGGAAATTAATATTCATGTTTCTTACCCTTTCCCATATTGTTGAATAATCTAGGCTTGTTGGGATTATCTTCATTTCTGCTAGTGCGCTTAGTACTCCTTCTATTGCTCTGTAAGGTAAGAATAAGTGTAGGAATGCTAGGAAGTCGTTGAACTCCTTTGGTGCCTTGTACTTGGTCTTAGCATACCTGTTCTCTTCCTGGAGTAATTCCCACCAGTGTTCGAAGACGTAGAAGGGGAACATTAGCTTGTATCTAGTTACCACGTTCTCATCGTACTTGCTCCAATCCCTAGTGTTCTTCTTTTCCATGGGTAATACTCTGCATAATTACTTAAAAATTTTTGTATAATTCTGAAGCGATCCACAACGTACATAAATTATAAATGATGAAAGTAAACTATTTCTATTACGTAGTCCTTGTGGGAATAGTTTATCTGTGGCAAATTTACTACCTTCATAATCTTATTCCATTGTTAGTTTACACGATTCTTTATTCCCTTTTTGTATTAACGTTCTTAAAAAGAAAAATTAAATATTCGACCGTTTTAAACATATTAACTTACTTTGTAATAGTAATTTACTGGATGATCTTCCATCCAAGGTACCTTTACGGTAATCCATTCTTTCTTTTTTCTTCTATAGTGGCAATAATTTCAGGAATATTAATAATCAAAGACGAGGAGAAAAAAGGTTTAGGGTTACTTTCCCTTGGAATTATAATAAACGTAATTATGGCTACTGATAAGAATTACATGAGAATCTCATTTTTAGATCCAATATTCCTAACCATTTCGTTTATTACTTGGAGAATTGGAAATGAGAGACCGAAACTTCAAACTTCTCAGACTGTATATTATCAACCGCCAATAGGTTACACTACAGAATTGAAGAAGACAACTTTCATTTTTAGGGGATTACCTAAGAATTGTGCGCCTACGTTAGAAGTATGCGGAATAAAATATACACCAAACATAGAATATCAAGGCGATTATATTCTTGAATTAACTTTTGAGTGCTCTTGGAGAGCTAGAAAAGTAAAATGTAATGGAAAAACCTACAAGCCAAATAAAGAAAGCGGTTTCGCTAAATTAGAGGATAGTATAATTATAAATTACTACGAGGATGTTACAATAACGCAAACTACAAATAAAATTAAAAACACTCAAAATCCACCAAACTCCTCATCGGTCCCTCAATGTTGGATAAACAATAAATTATCAATTTATAAAATAGATGGAATTATAGGCGAAGGAGGAACAGGTTATGTACTTAAGGGTAATTATTCTTCAAAAGAAGTGGCCATTAAAGTTTTAAAAATTCAAGGGAATCCTCAAGAGTACTTTAATAACTTATTGCAGGAAGCATCGAACTTGATAAACCTTTCGAATCATCCGCATATAGTAAAAATTTTCGCAATTAATAATTTAGATAAGTTCATTATCGACGAGATAATTAAGGGAAATAAATCACTATATATAAATAATCCTCCAATGATAGCAATGGAGTTGATGAGAGGCTCACTTTACGACCTACTTAAGGAAGATGCTTTCTTTTACTCAGTTAGATGGAGGAAAAACATATTTAGAGCAGTTCACCAAATTGCTGAGGCGTTAGATTACATGCACTCGAAAGGTTACGTCCATATGGACGTAAAACCTCAGAACATATTCATTAATAAAATTCCTTCAGACCCCTCAGAATTAGATTATGTAGAATTCAAACTCGGAGATTTGGGTAGTGCAGTTAGAATAGGAGAGAAAGTCAGACAGTTAACCTTAGAATATTCACCTCCAGAGGCGTTAATAGGAAAAGCTAATCCTTCTTTCGACGTTTTCGCTTTGGGTATGACATTGTACGTATTGCTCAATAGAAAAAATGATAGACCAGACCTAAAAGAAATGGATGAATCCTTCAATGGAGACTATTCAAAAATAGCAATTTCCAGAGAGAAGCTAAACAAATGGAGTGAAAATAAAGACGATGTAATAAGAGGAGCACTGCAAATGAAATATAGTATCAAATATTTCATGAGTAGATTATCATCAAGTTAATCATAGTTTAAAGAAACTTCACATTATGCCATTTTATTCTCTATAGCTAATAATTTTGTATATAGTATTATACTACTATTTATGTTTTTATTTATATTTAAGTCGACATTTATATCTAATGCCAAAATAATATCATGTTCTAGAGAAGTATTTGTTGACTTTTCATTTTTATGGTAATTCGATGAAGAAGATTTTCATAAAGTGAAAAATGCCTTTCTATATCTGCGTTGAAAGATTTATACATACTATGGGAACGTTATAGGTTGTTCATAAGGAATGTCTGTAACACTTCATATTTATAATACATTGACTTAAATAAGTGAAAGCATATAAAAACTATTTCGATGATTTTTCACGATCATGAAATAAGAAAATTTTGAGTATCAAAGATACTTTATAGTTGATTTTCATGCATTGACCTCAAATTATTAAAATCTCACTTTCGAAGTAATCTAAACGCTAATATTTCCATAAGGTCCTCATTCATTTAGATAGTTCGAAATAAGAAGAATAACCTAAAAACTGGAAACACTAGCTTATTCAAAAATATTAGGAAAGAGTAAAGTTTTTAAAAATGAATATCAATATAATTTTGTACAGACCTCCAATGACTACTATGACCGAAGTTAGATTAAGCGATATAGTAATTTTAAACCCTGTATATTTTGACACTAAACTGGGGATAATTACCTTGTTGCCACAAGTGACTCAGCCAGGAACTTATCGCCCAATTTATGCAGCTGGAATAGAGGGAATATATAGGTTAAGAAGATCTGGAAAATATTTGAAAGAAGCAGGTTCTGCCTTTGGAAGAATTGTATTATCAATTATAGGAGGTTTTATATTATTTTTCTTAATAATTGCAGGAGCCTCTTTAATGTATTCCGCCACAAGTGCTTTAACGGGAAATACTTTTATTTTATCAACAATTTCAGCTCTTATCGAATTATTTATTGGATTAGGTATAATAATAGGAGGAATATTTGGAATTATAAAAATAATCAAATTTGCGAGGAAAGCGAGAATGCCAAAAACTGTTGAAGCTGAGTTAGTTATTCCTTGGAAAACTGTAAAAAGGATATCAGTTACCGATGAAAAGCAAGTCAATGTTGGAACTTTAGTTAACCCTATATATAAAACAATAGGTAATTGGCATGTATTAACTGATGGGAGCGATTACCTAATCCCTGAGGTAGACGATCCGTTCAATAAATTGGATTATATAAAAGCTAAATTTAACTTAACAATTCTTGATTAAAAGCAAAATTCCTTACACTTAACCTTGAAGTATATCTTAATTTTAACTGGAGTAGCAGTTTATGTAAATTTAATTGTATAAGATGTAGTTATTGTCAAATGTATTAGAATGTTGGTATTTCCAAAAATCCTTATCACTTAAGAAATGAAAAGACTACACTAAATCTTTAACTACTAGTGTTTCTAATTAATATCGATGCTTTATATAGTAGTCGAATTTTTACGGATCTTAATCTTTTTAGAATTTGATAAATTCTAAATTTAGTGTCTAATTGAAAATTAGTTTGCCAATATTGATGAGAAAAACTGAAGAATTCCTATATAGAATTCCACTAAACATAATATCAATAATATTTTTGACTTCTTTGTTTGTAATTTATCTTAACAAGGGGTTCAAAGGGGGCGGAAGACTCCATCCGTGGAGATGGATAGGCTCCACATGCTTCGCCTCTAACATGGCTAGGCGATAGCTTGAAGAGCCGAGGAAACCACTCGATAGAGGTTAACTTTAGGATCTTCACTTTGTATGTGTAATACTCTTTTTCTAATTCTTGAATTTTTCTATAATACGCGTTGTATTGTTAATTTTGTTAGGAGATAGTGTGAACTAACTATGAGAACGTCCCCTTAAATTTTTGCACGCTCCTACTCGGGATGTTGTCCCACATGTTAGATCGCGGGGGACGTATAGCCAGCCTATCCAACGGGGTTTTATCCCCATGCCCACTTTCGGCTTGTGTTATTTTCTTGTTCTCTTTATAAAAGTTTTACTCTTGTAAGGCTTGTCTTCTTGTTTAGGAGTGTTGTTCGTGAAAATCGCCGTAGGAGCCCCCTTTGTGGTTACATTTAAATACGTATTTTTCAAATATTCTATTAATGGCAGTCACTGACGGAGTAAGCGTCACTGAGACGCCTTGGTTAAAGCGAGGGTCTATGTGGTACGCCTCTGCTCCATTCAACAGTCCCATATTGGGATACTGTAGGTTCACATTAGTGCTCGGGGTCGGAACGACCCTTAGTGCCTGTGGAGCTGAGACCTCTACCTTTGGCAAGCCTCGGCTTTGAAGCAGGAAGCCACGTCCGTTAGGGCGTGACAGTTCACAAAGAGCCTAATCCAAGAATGGACTTAAATGGTCTATTAAGAACCATATAAACTCCTTTATTACATTAATCATTTTCATAATTTTTTTATCATCTATTAGCAGTGATGAGAGCAATACAATAATTCCTATTATAATAAAAGAAGGCCATAGTGTAGCATACCATGGCGGTGGAACGTAAACACGAAAAACGTCAGGCATTCCAATTATCTCGGTGGGAAATGACTTAATCTCTATTGTAGGATGGTCTATTGAGTGAAGATAAACCGCTAACCCTAGAAGTATTATGGAAGATATTGTTAAAACTATTTTTAGCTTGTCCATTAAAATAAAAAAAGAAAAATTGGCTTATAAGATTTTTCAAGAAAATAGTCTAAAAATTACTTCGTTTTCGATTTTATTCTTCCGGTCTATGAATTTCGAATGGGCTTTTCTGCTCGCCAAACTCGTAATTATACCATTTCTTGTACAATACTCTAAAACTCTTGTATAATATTCTAAAACTATGATAAAACTCCATGTGCCAACTAATGAATAAAATTACAAAACTGGTAGTTAAGACTTCAATCCATAAGTTAGCATACCATGGCGGAGGTATCATGCGAGATGGGTGTGCAAGCGGCATCCAGTATGGACCATGCTCTGTCAAAAAAGTAGGATGGTCTATTGAGTGAAGATAAACCGCTAACCCTAGAAGTATTATGGAAGATATTGTTAAAACTATTTTTAGCTTGTCCATTAAAATAAAAAAAGAAAAATTGGCTTATAAGATTTTTGCTAAAGTAAAACTGTCGTGGTACCGCTTGGTACTGCAATTTCTTGCTGGTAACTCGTTACCAAACTTATAAAAGGATTAGCATACCCATTGACTACTATATTATTAACACTGGCATATGAATCAATACCGTTCTGTGTCCCTAACATCCAGTAATCCACATCATAATAATTTGTGATATATTCTATACGACCTTCGACATGGGTTGATGTTTTTGCTATATACTCTTGGGCACCCCATGCTACTCCACTAGGTGGCACCGATGCACCTATCATTGCACCGGAATCTTCACTTAAATCATTGTCATTTGATTGAGCAGAAACTAAGTTTTGCCCATTCCACGGTTGATCCCATTCTTGATTACCTTTCCATAACTGGAACAATGCTACAAATTTAGGAAGATCTTGAATAAATATATTCTGTGATTGTGCATTAACTTCTAATGATATACTAGGATATACAGGATATCCGAACAACGATAATTCCTGTGAAGTAGAGTCTACAGAGGTGAACGAGATACCATATACAATTATATTTTGTGTTCCTCCTGAAGATTTATAGCATATACCAGCTAATCCGTTTGACGGAACTGTAACATTAGACGGAATTGGTGTATCGGGATACTGAACTACACCACCAGAATATTGAAAAGTAGCTTCCCATTGTCCATTTGTAGATCCGGCTTCTATTATGAACTGCGAACCAGAATTATAGTTTACGGATTTTAATGGGAAAACTACCAAAATAGTATTTCCATTATTTAGAGTAAATCCAATATTCATTTCAATATAAAATCCATATCCTATAAAGTCAATCAATGCGAGTTGAACTATAATTCCAGAAAAATCAGAAGTTGTAACTGAAGTCTTTATCGTCCCACTTGCTTGTATAGGTAAATTAATCATTTCGGCCATATAATTAATTCCATTAGTGTTAGTCATAGGGAAATACGAGAAATTGTAAAAATCTACAAGATAACTATTTGCACCTGTTAGGTTCTGTGAATATGCTGATATGGCCCAATCATATTCAGAACTGCTTTGAGCCGTTGTTAATACCGATGGTATTATTGATATTGGCATTGGTATAAGGGATATTACGAATACGGCTAATACGGCTAGAGAGATTAATGACTTCATTTCAGTTCTGTTTTTACCGAATTCCGTAGTTTTTTAAATGGCAGAAAAACTACTAACTCACACAAATATTATGTTTTTTACAAATATGGTCTAACAATGCGTCTTGGGTAGTAAATGTTTTACCGCAATAACGACACTTAAGGTTATGAGCAGTATACCTAACATGTTCAATCAGACCCTTATAGGAAGAGAAAGGCATTAAACAGATAGGGCAGATGAATGTATTTATTGATTTTAACATAGCATATTTAACTAAGTTATCGTTAAGTAAGTTAGGGTTCCTTATTAACGTTTTTATGAGAAACCTTAAGGCCCTTTTCTGTTCGGTAGACCCAAAATCTAATTAGTAAAAATAATTTTTATTCATTATTAGTGGTTCGTAAAGATTTAATGTAATTAGTTAGATAATTATATGATAATTTTTATAAATTTCCAAGTACCATATTAGATTTTTTATATTTCCACACAATTAACTGAGAAATATTATTATAATATTAGAAAATGATAAAGATGTATATGATAGAATCTGTTTTATTTACATCGATTATTTAATACATTATTCTTAATGCTCTTGATTATGAGTATAATGAAGTATGTTCTTTTACTTATGAAGAAAAAATATGAGGTTTAATGTTGAATTTATATTTGTAATATGATTTTGGGTCTACCGGTTCTTCAGGTAGATTCTTGTAAATTTCGTATTCTTCACTGCTAAGGTGGAAGAATACCCCTTTATTCTCTTTACCGTGACTGACCTGATATTTTTTTGGTATCAGGCATTTTCCAACCTCCTAAACTTCTCTAAAGACAGTGATGAAAAAAGCGATATACCTAATAATGTGAAAATGAATATTGCCCACTTCATTTAGAGGAAGAGGAAAGGGTTTAAAAAAGAACTAATCTATTAAGAACCATATAAAGTCCTTAATCCTTTTAATTGTTACTTCCCTAATTATTTTAGAAATTGTTTTTCTGAATACGAATATTAAAGTTGAAAGTAACCCAATTATCCCTATTGCAAGAAAGTAAGGCCATAGGAAAGCGTAAGACGAAAATGGTGGGCTACTCATATAAGAGGATGTTATCTCTGGTGTTGTAATCTCACCCGGCGGCGTCCCATTATAATATATTACCAATTCGTGATTGCCAATATGTATTATTTCATGAGGAATATTAGGATTTATTTTTATTGGAGGTACATATATTGAATGAAGGTAAATTCCAATTCCTATGAACGCAATAAAGAGTAGGAACAAAGGAATTACTATAATAACCTTTCTCATAAACAGAAAATAAACCCCATAACCTATAAATCTAATGAATACAAAAGTATACATAAAAAAAGGGATTTGACTTTAGAGACCATATGTTGTTTGATCATTTGTAGTATCATAAAACTTATATGTAAACTGCCATAGCCCGTCTTGCATCTGTCCACCATTATAGGGATACGCATATTCATAACTATAGTGGCTCAATTCGTCCAAATTATATACTTGCGCTTTAAACTCAGTGTTTGGCTGAGGAGTTCCAGGCCCTACATACGTTTGTCCAGACGATATATAATCGAAATAGAAGTTGTATATTTTACCACCGGATATTTGAGGCATTGAAATAAAGTTTCCACTAGAGTCGTTTTTAGGCGCTTCTACTATGGTATATGCTGAATATGGTACACTGCTAAATACCCATGTAAACGTATTTGAATATTGCATTATAATATCTTGTAGATTACAATAATATGCAGTTAAATCCACATTTACTTTATTGCTACCTTCATAATCCATACACATATAAAGATAAAGCTCTGACATTTCTGTCTTGGTAATGGGTATAACCTTATAATAATTGACAGTGGCCCCGTTATCTATCGTCATTACAAATGGTACAAGCGCATAAGATCCGTTAGGATACATATTAACACTAAATCCTGCCCGGAGGAAATTCACACCTATATCACTAGATTCTGAGGGATTGTACGGCCCTAATGCAACTCATATTCCAACAGCATCATGCCCATTAGGATTAGGTATATAATGGAATGTAGCATTGCCCAAATATGCAGATTCGGCTACAGTAGTTATTTCGTTCCAACCAGAAAATAATCCTCCGTCAGTAGACCAATGGTTTCCGTATATTGCGCCCACCCAATTGGCGGTATTGATTGTGTTTATTATGTCTTGTACTCCTAATTGAGATTCTGATATTGCGTTTGTAGGTAGTATTGACATGAAGAATATTGTTGCTATAGCTATTCCGATTAGAGTAGAATACTTCCACATTGTGGTTGGGAAGAGGGAAAAAGGGTTTTTAATAGCATAAGTGATGTTTTTTGCAGAAGTGGTTTAGGAGGGTCTCAGTATCCTTAAATTCCTTTTTGCATATTGGACAAGTCTTTGTATGTTCTGAATATCTTATATGCATTTTTAACGCTTCAGGTGACGAAAATGGTATAAAGCAGAATGGACATACATAAGATGAAACTGCTTTACTTTGTATTAATCCGAATAAGTATAGCCTTTAACTGAAAAATCCATAAACACAATATAGATTAAAATTCTTAAGAATTATATTATTTAAAGAAAAAATTCTTAATAAACAGTAAGACTATAAATTTATTAGAATCATTTACTCTACTAATATCATATTTATTCAGATCATGAAAATTCATAAGGTATTTATACACAAATGTAGGTATTTTTACTAACATACAGATATTTAGTATAGATTAATATTATCAAAAACTTATATATTATAAAAACAAGGTAAATTTGTAAAGGGAAATATGAATGACCCCTCAATTGATTTTATCACAGATTTGTATGTTTCTTTTATAAATAACTTGACTTTCAATTAATGAGAAAGTCTTAATTTCTACCTCTACTCCTTTGTGTAAAGCCTCAAAGAACTTTTCTGAGAATTTCTTATCAGTTCTCTCATTAGGGTAAAAACATTTAGCATCGTCTCTCATTACCAATACTAATAACTTAGCGTTGTATCCTTTTTCCTTAAGTTTTATTAATTCTTCTAGATGTCTTCTCCCCCTTTCAGTTGGAGCGTCTGGAAACATTGCCACACCGTTTTCCACAAGACTGCATCCCTTAACTTCGATGAAAGTGTTTCCGTCTTGAAAGTCAATTCTACTGTTCCCTACTTTAACCTCAGCTTTGGCGTTAGGTAGGAATTTCCTTGCAATATCATTATGAATGCTGGAATCAACAATTACCCACAAACCGTTCCATGCTGCAGTAACTTGACAAGAAGTTTTCCTCTTATTACCGTCTACTTCTCTAACTAAAATCTTGTTCCCTGGATAAATTAACTCCTTCAATCTGCCTGGATCATGAAGATGACAAAGTTTTCCAGATTGAGTTAAAACCATAAATCTGTTTAATCTTTCCTTAACTATCTCTTCCTCTAATTTGGGGAATTGATAGACTATCATAGTAGTGTGATGTTTTTATTTTAAAATAAGTCTTTATATTATCCTTTTGATTTTATATTTTTAATGAGTAAAGGATTTTTATGAAATTATTATACTTCCTTACACTCTAGAAGCCAAGGAAACGACTTACTATGATTGATGCAGATTATTAACCAATTATGGAACCATGCACTTTAAGGTCTAAGAAAGTATGACAACTATAAATAGCTCACTCTTTATCTGAGGAATAGTATACTAACAGTAGAAATTATTGCCCTTTATTATTCCTAGATCTAAGATTTTCTATTATTTCTCTTTGATATTCCCTGAATTTTCGTAGAATTTTATCGTCAGTGGTTCCAAGAGACTTTTCCAAGGCTAATAAGAATTTTTCACTAATAGTATCTGGTGTATCGTTGGGTTCTATTAACTCCTTAAGAAGACTTAATGCTAACTTTATACTAGCAGGCGAAATATTATATTCATACTGCGATTTTTTCTGCTTATCTGAACAGCCGAACTTCTCTCTTAGGTATTTAACTTCACTGATAATTACCTCCTTAAATGGAATAGTAGAATCGTTCAAGAACATTTTTACATCTTCAGTACCACACGTATAATCTAAATGAAAAATTAGAAATCTTCTCGTTAGAGCCTCACCAATTGGAAATAAATTATTAGCGTCAATTAAATTCATAGTTCCCACGAACCTTATTTTCTTCAGGACTTCGTCTTTTTTATCTCCTAGTCTTTTTAGATTGGCAAGAAATTCCTTGGCTTCATTATCAATTTCGCTAAACTTCTCTATTTCTTTCTCTATCTCCTCTAAGATCTTTTTCCCTACAGAACTACTACCTACGTCGGACATTAAAGTTAGGATTTCACCAAAGGCCTTATCCACGTCTGCTCTATTTATCTCATCTATTATAACGTAATAATTCCCATTATTAATCTTCACAGCGCTATTATATGCTCTTATAAGTAAACCGCTATTCCATATAATACTTCCTTTCTCCATACTTTCACCACCAATTAAGTCCCTTCTGAACCAAAGAGAGTTTGCTGTAGTGACTTCGTAACAATTGGTATTTTCTCCAGTTAGTTTATCTATAACACTTATTGTCAAACTGGTTTTGCCAGTACCTGGAGGGCCTACTAAGAGAACATTATAGATCTTAAGACTAGCTCCTAGCATTTTAAAGAATTCTTCAACGTTGGGAACTTCAACGTAAAATCTATTTGTCAAACTCATTACATCGGAAATATTTCCTTTACCACAATCAATTTCGATGTTGGAAACCTCAACCCTATTACTATCATCTCTTTGTAGAGATCCAGTAAATAAGGAGTCCCATTTCTCTAAGAATTCGTCTTTATCTCTTCCATCTTCATACATGAGATAACCTAGTACTTTTTTACCATTTATCAAGCTATCCTTCTTTTCAATCCAATAGGAAGTTATTCTGCCATTACGTTCTACTATATTATTTTTTACAAATTCTAACGGTAAAACATAAGCTTTAGGAGAATCCGTATCAGCGTACGTTACTGCTATTAAAAAGTCACATAAAACATAGTTAGGAATAGCGCCTATTGGATTTCTGCCCTTGACACCAGCAACACGAATATAGACTTTACTTCCATTCGGCTTCTGTAATACTAAATGAGGTTTACAACTTAATAATTTCTGATCATCTTTAGGTGGTTTAAAATCTTCGGGTACTTGTGATATTTTATACCCTGAATATTTTGAATTTATCAGTTCATTAATTTTACTTAAAGTATATTTCATGGCTCTTTCATGAACTTCTTTCCTTGGATTACTATTTTTCATGTATATTACTAAAGAATCTTAAATTTATATATTCTCTTCATTCTCATCTGGTCGACATTATAATTTAAATTTAAGATATTTGTTATGTTGATATTCTTAGCATAGTTTATTACCATTGTAATCCCAAATAAAGTAAATGAAAGACTATAGACTAACTGTTAGAGACTTACAATTAATTAAAAAGGTAGGAAAATATTACTTACAATATATACGTGTTATAGATATGGATACTCTTTTAAAGAAAATGAAAAGGAATTCAGAGTATGAGAACGCAATAGCATTACGAAATGCACTAAACGGAATTTATTATTACGTTCTTTACATACTTACAATAGACGTAGTTAAGTCTGCGAAAGAGGCTTATAAAGATAAACTCGTGAGAAAAGAATTTAGCAATGAATTTGCGTCAGAAATCCATGGAGCATTAGATATCCCTAGATCTTTAATGACTTATCCTTCAAAGATATATTCATATTATACGTATCAAAGAGGAGCAGACTCTTCAACATTCGCAGTTTTAGGGGCACTCCTAAGGGAAATATACAGAAATATATTTAAATTAAAAAACGAATTAGAGAAATATTATGAAGAATCTCACGTTATTAATTACTTTCAATTAAATGATTTTAATGATTACGTTAATTTGCTATATGAATATAAGGATAGATTCAGAAAAGGTAAGATTAGAGCGCCTATAGAAAAAGATCCATCATGGTTAAAGCGTGCTTTTAAGATATATATTACATTGGAAAAAATGATAGGAAATGAAATATCTTTAGGAAACGAAAACTCTATACTCCCTAAAGATAAGGATATAATAAAAATGTTATTATGGAAACTTTATGAACTTTACGTATTTTACTTATTAATTAAGTATTTCGAGAAAAAAGGGTACAAAGTTAAGGTATCTAAAAAAGATAAGTTTGACGTAGTTATGGAAAAAGATGGAAAAAAGAAATTTATAACACTGAATTCATCACTTGATTTTTCCTCACTATTTAGCATAGATAACTCTCAAAAAATAGAGGATTTTATGGGAAGACCAGATATCGCTTTAATTAACGAAAAGAAAATTATATTCGAATGTAAATATTCAACGTCGGCTTCTTACATTTCACAAGGAAGGTTCAAGGTTATGGCCTATATGTATGAATACGATCCTAATATAGCTATTCTTATTTATCCTGGAATTGAGAGGATAAATAAATTGAATTCTGATAATATATTGAGTGAGAAAATAGATGAGAGTATAAGAAACAAAGAGAAAGATAAAAAGTATGTAAAGCCCATATTTAAGTCTAGAAATAATAAACCTAGACAAATGTATATAGTAACTATTGATCCATTAACGGAAGAAAATAAACAGGTCATGGAAAGCATAATGAATGAAATATTCGTTTAATATTTTTAACTATAAGCTAATATGGAATTATCGCTTAATGGCCTCTATACTAATGTCGAGAAAGGCTGGTATGATTTTACAGTTTTTGTTAGTACTCTCAGAAAGTTCTTAGCCAAAGAGTACAAATGAGAGATAATAATTACAAAGACTTAATGGAACTATCAGTACTGAACAATCTTTACAGTTAGCATTAAAGGCGACGCTCCTTGAGAATAAGGGTAATTATCCTTTTACTCATGAAATTAATGAACTAATAAGTTCTTTAAAAAATATGAAACCCGAACTGGTTGAATTAGAAAATAAGAATAAAGAATTGATAGCATTGTTAAAACTATCCTATACAGGGTCAAGATACTTTCCTAGTTCTTACGATAAAGATACTGCTAATAAGTTAATTAGTTTGGTAAAACAATTTTTAGAGGTAATAGGCTTATGGCAGAAAGAATAGAGTATTTTAATAATTGGAGAAAATACGCTTATGAGATCTGTGCTTCGCTAAAGAAGGTCTTACAAGATGTAATGGTAGTAGTCTTCGGTAGCGTAGTTAGCGGGAATTATGTGCCTTCTTTAAGTGATATAGATATTCTAATTGTAAGTGATAAGGTTGGCGGTATTTTATGGCAGGCTAAGATGAACCTTTACATATTATCTGAACTTAAGAGTGATATAACTCCTTTTGAATTTCATTATTCAAATTGGAAGGATTATGAGGAATTCTATAAGGAATTTTTCAATCCTAGGGTTGAAATTAGATGCTAATTTGTGAAATTCTTCAGTTTTTCTCAATAGAAACGTATAGCTAACTTTTAACTCAACAGAAGATTTAGAATCTATTTTACTTCTAGCTTAAGGCCTAAAAAATTCAATCAACAAGACAGATGTTAATTAAAAAATTACATATGTTCTTGTTTCTTTCTCATAGTCTATATGATCTCGTGGACCTACTCCTTCAATTCTTATATTATAGCCTCCAAATTTAGACGTTGAACGCTTTGTGTTAATCGATATCCGTGCTGCCCGTGCAAATACATATACCGAATATGTAATATAAGGATTCAAATACTCAATTGGCTCATAAGCAGAAATTATCTCCTCTTTATCGTTTTTAGCCTCTATTACTAAAAACTGTTTACCTAATGCTTCAATAGATACTAACCTTATTATAGTGAAGACATGGTGCATGTTAGCACTCAAATCTAGAAAGTATTTATATGCTGGTATTTCCGTAAATTCGTTATTTATGAATTTATTGCGAACTTCTACTACTTTATCCAAGAAATCATCTTTGTCTGAATTAAGAGTACTAACATATGTGCAATTCGGTGCTAATTTTTCACATGGACACAATGCAATTATAGGCACTCTATACTATGGATAAAAACTGCATATATATTTGTTTCCTAAAAATTTATGCTTAAAATGCTAATATTTTTATGACTATTATCCCAAATCATTTATAGAATTAATTTATATTTTTCATGACTTTAAAGAGCTAGGGAATTTCCTTCAAGAAGTCCACTGTTAATCATCTAATAAGGTAATCCAATCTCTTTACAATCAAATTCTAAAACCTCTTAGCGTTTTTAGATCATTAAAATTAACGTAAAAATGGAGTATTATCTAATCCGCCAACTGCTTGAGTGCTATATCATTAATATAAAAACATCATTTTCTTAGCAAAAACTTCCATATTGGTTCTAGAGTAATTTCCTTTCCATTATATTTAATTATGTCTTCTCTATCCCAAGTAATGATCTTGCATTTATAACCTAATGATGAAGAAGCTTTTACTAATCGATCTCCCTCTCTTTTATTCCGTCTCAGTCGTAAGTTACTTGAATAAGTTCTCTAGCCTTCTCATCTAAAAAATCTACTTCATAATCATTCCCTTTAACGTAATATATTCCCTTGTTTTGATTTTTTCTTAACAAATGTATTGCAACAATATTTTCCATCATTCTTCCCATGTCCTTCTTTATCTAAACCTCTTGTATAATCCCAGGATCTACTACATAAATTTTCTTATTTTCTTTAATCCTGCTAAGTTTTACAGAGTATCTTTCTGCTGGATAGATGATATAACTTAAAACAAGACCGTAAAACCACTGTTCAATCGTCTTATAATCTACATTAAGCATCTTTGATAACCTATTCAGTGAAATTTCAGAGGAGTAAAGAGAGAATATTGCAGACGAAAATCCTTAAACTTCGTTATCCTCTTAATTTTTAATCTCTGTACCACGTCCCTAAACAAGATATTATTATATATACTATCATTTGTCTACGTCTTAAGAGGAGCACTTCTGGAAATCTGTCAAATTCCATGTATTCTCTTAAGTAATTTTTAATTTTCGGCCTTTTCTCTAGTTGTCAATACATCATTATATTCAACTTTCTTAAAACGCAAGAACTCCTTGAATGAGAAAGGGAAAAGAACAAAGTCTACATGCCTTCCAGTTAGACTTGTTGAAAGTTCTCCCGAAAGTAACTTTGAATTGCTTCCAGTAATAATTATCCTTTTTGTATTCCTTAATCTACTAACAAAGGGCTCCCAACCTTGTATGTTCTGTAACTCATCAAAGATTAAATAAGGAACACTTCCGTAAAGTTCATAAATTGCCTGTTCAACTAAACGTAGATCTTCAACCTTTAACGTTCTTAATCTTTCGTCGTCAAAGTTTATATTATGCAAATTCCTTATCTTTTAAAAGTAGAAGAGATAAAGTAGATTTACCGCTCCTTCTGACTCCCAATATTGCAAGTACGTTTGGTATTTTTAGAATATCTAAAAGCTCGTTCCTAGGAACATCACTACATATAACTCTACTAAATCTTCTGACTCTTCTTTTTGTTCCTTTATGATACTCTTTATGTCTTCTACGTTCACGGATAATAATACACTTTCTACTTTATAAGTTTTGGAGTATACTCCAAAATCTATTCGTAAAAATATTGGAGTATAGTCCAAAGTAAGCTTTATGAGAAACTGACGCAAAGTTGTTTTCGCTGTTCTAGTTGAATTTTGATGGACAAAATTCTGAATCTAACGTAAGATTAAAAGTAAGTTATACGTTGTTAAAATTTTTAGGGATTCATAAGTTAACGTTGTTTATAAGGATTTACAACTTTTTATTATCATATTTCTCCAGTTTAAATCAATTATGCTATTTTCATAGTTTCATTCTATTATTTAGTTTCAGGAGAAAATCTTTTTAAAAATGGCTTTTATCTCACTTTATCAGAATTCATTTTCGCAATGTCAAACGAGAAAGTAAAGGGAAACGTAATAGGTAGAATGGAAAGATTACCTATAAGCAGGGTTCATTATAAATTTCTTCTTTTAGTTATGGGAGGAGAATGGGTAGAAACTCTAATGCTTTTAGGAAACGGAGTAATAGCTGCAGTTCTTTCCTCAGTTTTATTTTCTAGTATAACTGTTGCTGTTACCGCTATAACTACTGCTTTCTTTTTGGGTGAGACTGTAGGTAGTGTGTTTTTCGGTAGACTAGCAGATTTAAAGGGTAGAAGGACAGTTTTTCTAATTAATTTATTGTTATTTGGGTTTGGTTCGATAATAGCAGGATTTATGAGTAATTTTTACGTAATCTCTGTTTTAATGTTTATTGCAGGCATAGGTGTTGGTGGAGAATTTCCTTTAGTAGATACCTACACTTCCGAAATGATGCCAGGGAAGTTGAGAGGTAGTGGAGTTGCTTTAGTTTATACTCTGGCAGTTACTTCTGCACCGGTAATAGCTTTGGTCACTTACTTCTCTTCTCATCCTCTTAATTATTATTCATGGAGAATCCCATTGTGGTTCATGGGAGGTGCAGCTTTAATAGTTTGGGCTTTAAGAACCAGGTTAGACGAATCTCCACGTTGGTTAGAGAGTAAAGGAAGAAGGAGTGAGGCTGACGCAATTGTTGAAAAATGGGAAAATGAGGTCTTAAGAGAAGGTAAAACTTTACCTGAGCCCGAGAAGACTGAAGTTGTAGAGGAGCATTCCAAGATTTCTGAATTATTTTCTCACAGTTTAAGGAAAAGAACAATAATGATGATCATATTTCAATTCTTCCAGTCTGGAATATTCTATGGTTTTGTGGTATTGGCTCCGGAATTTCTTTTGGATAAGGGAATAAGTCTCGTTAATACTCTACTATTCTCCATCCTGATAGATACTGGTTTCATTGTTGGAAGTATCTTTAATTACTTCATTATAGACAAGGTAGATAGGAAATATGGCATAATAGGATCAGCGGTTTCTGCAGGAATATTGGGAACTGCCTTTGCACTTACTTCTAGCACAGCATTGACGGTTTTGTTAGGGTTTTTAGTTGCTTTTAGTTTATGGAATTTCTCTAATTTCTTTCATACATATCAAGCTGAAATATTCCCTACTAGAGTAAGGTCTACTGGTGCAGGATTGGTCTATAGCATTAGTAGATTTTCTACATCAATTTTAGTATTAATGATAACGGCCTTTTTCTTGCCTCTTGGGTTAGTTGCTACTTTCGGTATAATATGGGTATTTATAGCGATAGTTTCTTTAGATATAGGGATATTCGGGCCTAAAACTACTGGAAGGAAATTGGAGGACATTTCGAAATAATTTTTATTTTCTTAATTTTTAGTCATGATTATATAATTTATTAGATTTGTAATTGATTGAATTCAGCATAACTAATATATTGATGCATTTTCTTCCCCAAGCTTAAATAAGGTCGTACCTAATTAGACAACAATATCAAGGTCATTAGAAGGGTTTTTTATTTTATTTTTCTTAATATTATTTTAAAATCATACAACGATAATTTAAATTATGATAACGACGTATTTGATGAAGGGAAATGTAATAAGTTTGATTGCCTCAGTTATAATTTTGATTGGTTTAATCTTATTAGATTTAAGAGGATTAACATACGCATTATCTTTACCTTTCATATTAATTATGTGGATTGTGTGGATTCTTGCATTGCCATCATTATATTCTTATCATGAATCAAAACTAGATAAACCTAAAATAATGGACTATTTCGCGCTTTTCGCAATTATAATCACTTTCTTTGGTCTTATCTTAGCTTCCTTAGGCAACTTCACGGGTATTGAGATAATTCTTATAGGATACACACTTGAGCCAGTAGCCGGAATTTCAATTTATCTTACAACTAAAAAGATTAACTTAACATATTCTTCACTTTTCTTCTGGGGAGCTGTAGTGTTCACTGCGGGTCTACCACTATATTTAGTTAATCTAGGAATTATATCGATTATAGGAGATATAATAAAAATGATTGGGATAGTGGGACTATTAACTACAAATTTTTTAAAAGATAAACATTAATGAGTGATGTTTCGCAAGATTGGCGGAATATACTCCACAAAATGAACACAGAAGAAGCTAAGAGATTGGTAGCCGATCAAAAAGACCTAATAGAGGAAAAGCTTTCACAAAATTACGTAAAAAGAGACGTGAAAGATATTGATAGATTTCTAAGGATACCGAACGTATTAGCAATATTGGGAGTCAGAAGGTCCGGAAAATCTACCTTATCCTTAATATTAATGAAGGAATTGAAAGTCTGACCCCTACCTTAACTTTGATGATGAAAGCCTTTTTGGAATCAGTAGTAACGATTTAAGGAACATTGAACAAGCTATCTACGAAGTTTACGGTAATGACGTAAATTATTTAGTTTTTGACGAAATACATAACGTAAAAGGCTGGGAGTTATTTGTCTCGAGACTTAGGGAAACTAAAAGAATAATAACTGGTAGTAACTCCAAAATGCTCTCCGTAGAATTGGCTACAGTATTAACTGGAAGACATTCAGATTTAATTCTTTTTCCTTCTCCTCTAAGGAATACTTAAGGTTTAAAGGAGTTAAAGACGAAATACCCTTATCTACTAGACAGCAGAGGTCAGACCGGCCCTTGAAAAATATCTGGATGAGAGAGGCTTTCCTGAAGCTTTAATTATTTGGAAAAGATCAAAGTTGACGTAATATATAACGATATACTTTTCAAAGACGTAGTTTTTAGGTGTGAACTACTACGCCCTAACGGGCGTGGCTTCCTGCTTCAAAGCCGAGGCTTGCCAAAGGTAGAGGTCTCAGCTCCACAGGCACTAAGGGTCGTTCCGACCCCGAGCACTAATGTGAACCCACAGTATCCCAATATGGGACTGTTGAATGGAGCAGAGGCGTACCACATGGACCCTCGCTTTAACTAAGGCGTCTCAGTGACGCTTACTCCGTCAGTGACTGCCATTAATAGAATATTTGAAAAATACGTATTTAAATGTAACCACAAAGGAGGCTATCCATCTCCACCCTTACCGGTAGACCCAAAATCATATTACAAATATAAATTCAACATTAAACCTCATATTTTTTCTTAATAAATAAAAGAATATATTTTATTATACTCATAATCAAGAGCATTAAGAATAATGTATTAAATAATCAATGTAAATAAAACAGATTCTATCATATACATCCCATCATTTTCTAATATTATAATAATATTCCTCAGTTAATTGTGTGGAAATATAAAAAATCTAATATGGTACTTGAAAATTTATAAAAATTATCATATAATTATCTAACTAATTACATTAAATCTTTACGAACTACTAATAATGAATAAAAATTATTTTTACTAATTAGATTTTGGGTCTACCGGTTAGGGCGGAGTAGTTCACTACGTGAAAGGAAGAGACTTTGAAGCCGATTTTTACGATGAGTTTAACTCTAGGTTAATTCAAGTTACATACGCTATAGATAAGGTGGAGGAAAGAGAAATAAAAGGGATTATGAAAGCTAACGAACTTATCAAGGCTAAGGAATTGATAATAGTAACTTATGATATTGAAGGAAAGAGAAGGTAAAGAAATAAAAATTATTCCTTTATATAAATTCTTGCTAAAATAGTAGTCATAAATCTCATATATTAAAATATTTTCGTCTTTTTAGATAATAAAATAAATTTTGCTAAACCTACGCCAATAGTCTTTTGAGTTAACGTTGAGCTTTTTAGATTGACGATGGATAAAACTTATCGAAAGTACTAACGTTAAATGTTAATAAAGATAAACTTTATTATATTGATAATCAAAATTTAACTTATGACGACAAAGGTTCTTATAAAAAATATGGATGAAAGCATTTACAGAATGCTAAAGGCTAAGGCAGCAATGTTAGGAATAAGCGTTTCTGATGCAATACAACAAGCTATTTCATTATGGCTTAATGTAACAGATAGTATCTCTGATCAGAATTATGCTATTCTTAAGACTAATCAAGAAGCAGTAAAGGCTTTCAATGAAGGAAATTATGTTTTAGTATGCGATGGTAGATATGTAGGTTCTTTTGATGATGAGAAAAAGGCATTAGAGAAGGCTAAGGAGTATGAGAAATGTATGATAAGTAATAAGAATTATCCAAGACAGGATATAGGAGAGTGGGGATGGTCATCGATTGCTTTAGAATAAATGAGAGACCAGAAATTCCGATAACTGTTGTTGATATAGTTAAGGAAAAATCTATTGAAGTTAATGCTTTAATAGACACAGGATTTTCTGGTTTTCTACTTTTGCCAAACTCCTTGTATTCAAAAGTTAACACCGTAGAATTGGACGAAAGTTTTTGGAGAACATATGCTACTCTTAATGGTATAGTGAAAACTAAAGTAGCTAAAGCTAAGATTAAAATAGGAAAAATTGAATTGGAAAGTTTTATAGAAAGTCCAGTCTTAGGTAGAGATTTAACGTTAATAGGTAGAGAACTGTTAAAGAAAATTAGTGTAGAAATTAAGAAAGGGAAAGAAATATGTGTAGATGATCCTTAGGCTTTAAATTGACTTATCTTAAAGGTTAAATTTGTATATATTATGAATAATTCTTTCTAAATTGAGGAAAATTATGTAGAATTTGTATCTAAAAATTATTTCAAGTTTAAGAAAAAAGATAGAATAGGAACTAATCTGGTTGCTGATTCTCTATAGACAGCCTATTTACGAAGGCTTTATTTCCTATTTTTTCTATAGCACCCATTTTCTCTAAGGAGTTTAACGTGGATATTACGTCGTCTTTTCTGAAAGTTATCCCTTTTTCTAACAATTTCTTCTCTAAAGAATAAACACTAACTATTCTTTCAGATTTATATAGCAAACCTACAAATTTTTCATCCATTTCCATGGATTAACACCTTATGTTTACTACTCCGAAACCGTTATGTCTTGAACTTCCTATTCCTTTAGCTTGAGCGTTTTCCAGGATTGATCTCAGCTCTGGAAAGTAACCTCTTATCCTGAAATTCATTCTCCCAACTATCCCCTTTACCTTTTTATTAGAATAGACAACGTTTATTGAATGATAATCTGAGGGTTCCTCACTAACATTTTTCTCAATATCATAAAGTATCTTATCTAGTTCTGGGCCTCGCCTAAGCTTCATCTCATCCATAGCATTTACTGCAAAAACTATGAATGATGCATTAGTGAACCTCTTTTTCTCGTCCTTAACAAAAGGATCTGGAAATATTGCAGGAGTAAGTATGTCCACTTTGACGTATTCTTTGCATTCCAACGATACAGAAGATACTTTAACGTCTTTAATTTTCCATAATGTATTAAAGACGTTAACGTCATTAATTTGTGACAGTGCCTTTATCATTTCCTCTTCTTCGCCTCCAACTCTGAAAGTGTAAGTTTTTCCTCCCTCTACTTCTATATACGTTGGAACATCACTCTCTTTGAATATGAATTTCTCACCGTCGTACAGCGGGGATATTGAAAGTTTATAATTCTTGAGTATGGTTTTTCCTACTTTGCTAGTGAATGGCGGTATTATTGCATTATTTTCGGGTCTGACTTCTATTTCAGCTAAAAGTTTCACGATAAGCACCCACTGCTTTTTCCAAAAGTTCTTTTGCAACTTCTGGAGATATGATCTTTGAGCCTTGATATATTATTGCGTACATTGTAGCATAGGTCAGTTTAGCGATACCGCCATTTAGTTCTTTCCTCATAGTGTACAATAGGAAAGGCTTAACTGAAATTCCTTCTACGTAAGATTTGATAGCAGCATGAAAGAGAGTTTGTAATCCGTCTCTATACCGTATAATTTGGTTCTGGGCAATTTTTTCGAAGACTGTCTTCTGTTCAATTACAGTGTATTTATTTTCGTAATCACTTACAGAAAATACAGTAGTTCCTGCAATTTCTACTTGTCTTCTTACGTCTTTTTTCCAAGATTTGTAAAAACGGTCATAAATATAGTCTTCTGCAGTATAAGTTACTTTACGTGTTTCATGGTTAGAATTCGTTAGTCTATCAACTAGTTGAGTTACTGAAACCTGGTTAATACTATTGTTATGTTTTTTGCTTTCCCTACGACTTAACAATACATAGTCGTCAATGATGATCTTAATTTGCTCTGCATAATATACTCTACACTGAAAGAGAGACGACATCGTCATCAGCTCCCTCATTGTACAGTCGATAAACTTTCTAAATTAACAACGTTCTTGTTGTATGTTTTCAAAAATAGTCTTATATTTAATTCGAAATTATATGACGTACGAATCATTTTTCCACACTACTAAATCATAGTAAAAGGCTAATATAAGCTTTTCTTTTTAATTATTGCTTATAGAAATCTAATTTTGAATACTATATTGTGTAATACCTGGTACATTTGTCATATATTTATGTTTCAAGATTTTCCAAAATTTCTTATCTTTAGTCTTATTTTGAAATAATAAGTTATATATTAAATTAAATATTTTATAAAAATCAAATTTCCATGTTCGTTAAAAAAAAGGTACAAAAATGCGGTCATTAAAAAGGAATCTTACGTTATATATTTTCGTTAAGCCTATCAATTCATTTATGGACAATTATTATTCACGAATTAGTTTATAAGTATATATGAAGTTATAATGAGTTGATTTATGATTTTAATAGTAGCTCCATAAAATTCTTACTCATTTAAATAACGTAAAATCAGGAGTAATAAGACAATAACTTTCTGGAAAAATTAACTTTTATGAGTCTCAATAAGAACATGAAAAAAGGAGCAATATAAATCCTATGAATACTCAACTCCGTAACAATGAGATCTAATAAACACTTTTTATTTGGACACGCACATTTTGAGAAATCTTCAAAAATCATAACGTATACTTTTATCGATATCTTTAAATAATAGGATCTTCGAGTAATTATTACCCTATAATGATTTATTTTTAGTAACCTTTTTATAATATAATCCACAATGACTTTATATAGAAAATTTAGGTGGAAAAATGTCTCAAGGTACTCAAAATAAATCCCAAAATTCAGATTTATACGATAATTTGGCAAAAGTAGTAGTTAAGGCTAAACAGGAAGGTTTTTCGTCATCTCAAGTTAACAGTTTCTTGGAATATTCACAATCTACTACAGATAAGAACGAATTATTCGTCTTTATAATGAGACAGGCCGAAAGAGGCGAATACACAGAAACTGCTAGGTTAATGCTGAGCTATCTTAAAGATAAGGATATGTCAGAAATAAGGAAGTTTATCGGACTATTAAAGTGGTTAATGGAAGCAATAGGAAACATTAATGTACCTTCTAATATTAATAATTTTGAATCATTGATTGACCTCTATATTAAGAACGTTAACAGTAATCCAGGCTATTCTGGACATTCTAAATATCAAGGTGGGTCTCATGGATATAGTAGGAGCTGATTTCAATAATCTATCTTCAATAATTGACATTTCTGGACAACTTGTTAACGAATCTCCTTTAAGAGTAGGAGGAGGTAGGGGAAACAAATTTGATTCTGCTGCAGATTCTCCAATAATTACTATGGGTAACATTCCTTTCATCCCAGGCTCTACTTTAAAAGGAGCCTTAAGGTCTCTCGCTGAAGCCTATGCAAATAGTATGGGTTGGAAAGTTGTCTATCCGTATGAAGATAAGGAAAACGAACTTAACGATTGTATTACATGCATCTTATTCGGCTCTAAAAAAGTAGCTTCTAGAGTTTATTTATTTGATTCTCCTTTAAAGGGAGATGTTAGAACCGGGATAAGGACTATGGTTGCAATTAACAGAGTTTTTGGAGCTCAACAACCTAAAATGTTATATATTTTAGATTATATAGAGCCTAATTCTATTTTTGACTTCAAAATGAGAATAATTAACCTTGACATTATTAATGGGGAGAACGAAGAGTGGAAGAAGAAAGGAGTGCAAATAATGAATTTCCTTATATCTCAATTAAAGGAAGGAATAATGATAGGTTCTAGGAAAAGCACTGGTTACGGTTTAGTTAAGCTTAATGACGCTAAGTATGTTTTAAAGAAGTTGGATAACGGAGAGATGAAGATAATTAAGGAGGGATCATTATGACTTTCTTAATAAGAAAGGATATTTTTGCAAGAAGAGTAAAGATTTACGGTAAGATTGAGACTTTAGCCCCTTTAAGGATAGGAAAAGGCAGAGGAGAGACTAATCCAGAATCTGCTGCTACAATGCAGATTATAAGGACTTACGACGAAAAGCCTTTGATTCCTGGCAGCAGTTGGAAGGGAATTTTTAGATCTACTGGAGAGAAAATAGCCAAAGAAAAAGGAATTTTCACTTGTACTGGTTTAACTAGGCAAACTTGTATGGATAAGATTTTAAATCAAGTTCAGTCATTGATGTCAAAAGACATTGATGAGGCTGTAAAATTAGTATGGGATGAAACTTGCATTAATTGCAAGATTTTTGGAGCACCTTCTCTTTATTCTGCAATTTCATTATTTGACTCAGTGGCTGAAAAATTCAATATAGGATATAGGCCTATGATAGCTATAAGTAGGGATACGGGAGCAGTAACTAAAAGTGCATTAGCTACAACAGAATACGTTGAGCCAGGATCAATTTTCCCTTTTCTACTAATAGGGAATAATCTTCCAAATTATGCTATAGGTTACATTATCAAGATCATGAGATACATTAATGAGGGTTTAGTACAGATAGGAGGAAATAAGAGCAGGGGTTTCGGATTTATAACTTTCTCTAAATTAAGTCTAGAAGTAAGTGACTATAGAGACGGTAAGTTAAAGGCTATAGACGACCTCGATAAGGAAGTAAATATAGAGTTACCTAAAGATTCTGAAGGTAAAGATTTCTTCTCAAAAACAAAGCCTCTGGAGGAAGTGTTCGATAATGCAAAGATTACCTTCCCACACAATAATTTACACTAATAGAAGTCTACCTCAAATAATGAAGGTCCAGATGACCTTGAGCGTTATTTCAGAATATCTTCACATTTCAGAAGATCCAAAACCTTTACCTTCAGTTAAAGTAAAAGGTGACGTATCAAAGGTTATTAATGAATTCATTTCGAGTAAGAACCCTAACCTAGACGCTTACTTTGAAAGAGATTACGTAAAATTCATGAGCACAGAAAAAGGTTTAGTAATCCCAGGAAATACTGTAAAAGGAGCAATAAGGAGCAGGTTAGAATTATTAATGGATTGTGCATGCTATGATTCCTTAGGAAATAGACCTTCTAAGAGTAAAAGCAATAGATACATAAGTATTTATCATCCTAGGAGGAAAAATAGCGATAGATTCGATCAATATAAGAGCAAATATATTTGTTACGTTTGCAATCTTTTTGGGAATGCTGGATTAGCTAGCAGAGTTAATTTCAGTGACTTAGAATTTCAAGAAGGTAAAGTGGATTTTGTACCAATAAAAGGCACACTCTACGAAGTTGTAAGAAAAGGCTCTATTTTTAAGGGCAATGTAATATTGGATAATCCTCAACCGCACGAAATAGGTATGCTACTTTACGGTTCAGGATATAGAGGACAAGGTAAATGGAAAACCTTGTTATTGGGAAGATTTAAATATGAAATGAAAGAATTCGGAAGAATTAAATTCAATATTCAAATTAACAACGCTGATTCTTATCTTAATTCTTTTTTAACCTTACATAAGGGTCACGTCCACGACGTAGAGGAGGATTGGAAATGATTCTCTGTTTTAAAAGAGATTTGAGTGTTGAAATAAATGGAACTGAATGTGTAACAAAAGTTGAAGTTGAGGAGGAAAAATTCAACGATAAATATCGTATAAAATACAAAGATCTCCATTATGTTGAAGAAAAGGTGATGAGAAATTATTAGAGGAGTTTATAGACCATTAAAAAAAGAAGTAGATTTTGCTGACGAAGGAAAAAACAATCAAGCGTTTAAAAAGCTAATAGACTTAACTGTAAAGTCAATATTAATACTCTCTGGAAATATTAATACTCCAGAAGATTTGGCTAACGCTTTAGCAGATACTATCTCCCTAGTCTATAAGGCCCCTATGGTTCTCCCTCCTTTACCTTATACATCTAAAGATAATTCAATAATTACTAATAATTTTGATTATCTTACAGCATATGTAATTAATAGATACATTAAAAATATAAAACCTTCAGAAATTCTTGACATGAAAGCTGATAATCTCACAAAAATATTAAAATATAGTTCCTATACTGATATTGAAGAGATTTATGAGGCCCTTCTCTCAACTCCTGCAGATACAAGGCCTGGAAAGAACTTTTCTTCATTAGCTGCTCATATGAATCTAACTTCATTAATAGGTTGGTTAATATTTGGTGAAGCTAAGGATATACCTTATTATAGATTAGCAGCTATACTCCACGACGTAGGAAAGATAATTAAACCTGAAGCACATCTTGACGGAGCTAGCTTATTCTTTAATGAAGTGATTCAAAAGGTAAAGGAAGAAGGAGTAAAGGGAAACATTATTGATTATTTAGGAGTAGTAAAGGACAGAGTTGAAAAGCATCATTCCTTAGATTTCAAACCAGATCATATAGCTGCAGAAAATGAGAGGTTTCCTAATGAGAAAATTGAGGAAGTCTTCTCTAAAAATGAGGAATGTTCACCGTTTTCTGAAATGCTTAACCAAAAAAGCACTGCAGATTCTATAAATATTGAGAATAAATGGATAAAGGAACTAGGAGAAGAGGAATATAGGAAAAGATATTCAAAATGTTCAGCTTTAGCTTACGATCATATTATGCAAAATAAAGGCGAGAAGAAAATTGAAAACAATAAAGTTAATGGATACATATATTATATTAATTTCCCTGGAGTTCAATCTTTTATTGAGTACTTTAGCAATCTAAAGGACATTTCCACTGCTAGTTTTATGGTAGATTTCATAGTATCTACTCTACCTTTTGTGCACTTCGACAATCTACTTCAGAAAACAAGACTTCCTCTAGAGGCTTTGCTTGCAGTTAGTGGAGGACATTCGATTCTAGTAGGAAGATCAGATGTAGAACCAGAGAAATTTATTGATGACTTAAAAAACGATTCGTTATTAAGGGATCTAGATATAGAACTTCCCATTACTTATAAACCATTCTTCGTTAACGAGAATCTAGCTTCTTATGACGTTATCTCCGATCTAATGAGAGAATCTCAATTTAATAGTTTGAAATTTAAAGGTTCTAAAATACTTTCCCTTGGATTACACAGGATATGCGATAACTGCAAAGAAAGGCCTGCAGTAGACAAGGTCGGTGAGGAATACCTATGTTCAAGATGTAAAACCATAAAGGATTTTGCTAATAAAAGAGGATTTTCTGCCAGAGTAAAACCTAAGTATATTATATGCAATAAGGAGGTAGATATAGGATATAATGGAATAGATC
Source organism: Acidianus brierleyi (assembly GCF_003201835.2). Classification (NCBI taxonomy): domain Archaea; kingdom Thermoproteati; phylum Thermoproteota; class Thermoprotei; order Sulfolobales; family Sulfolobaceae; genus Acidianus; species Acidianus brierleyi. The sequence goes on from NZ_CP029289.2 coordinate 2,477,301, forward strand.
CTATGGTTTTCATTTCTGGAGGCAATTCAGACGATGATCCTAGGTACGTAAGCATAATAAAATTTGACGCTAATGATGCGTCAATGTATTTTGCCAACACATTAACGTGGAGCGAATACGTCGATAAGAGTTTCTACACCGATTATTGGATAAAGAAAAGTTTGAGAGAGACAGCCAAAGAATATTACAATAAAAATCAAGAAATGGTAAAAAGATTAATAGCAGGAATTCAATTCTTGGGAGGAGATGAGGGTCTACTCATATCTCCTGCATTAATTTCCATCAATTTCATGATAGACATGATAAAAAAAGTATATAGGAACACTGGAGTTACGTTTAAAGTTGGAATAGTTACAGTAAAACCTGATCACCCAGTACAATTTGCAGTATCTACTGCGGAAAAAATAATGGACGAGGCAAAAATAGAAAAAGATGAGGTAAATATTGATAGGAATTCCATTGGAATACTAGTTTCGCCATCTTTTGTTTCTCCATCAGCCATAAGAAGCTTCCAAAGATTTGGAGATTTCACAATACTTTCCTATAAAAATACTATTAGCGAAGTCGAGGACATTTTAAACGACGTAAAAGTGGATATTTCAGGCAAGGACGAAAATTTTAAGGATTTTGTGAGAGAAATGGAAAGTATTGTACAATTTCTATATATGCATAAAAACATTAATGAAACAATTATTTATTTAATTAGAGAAAGGGTTAGACACAAGGAATATTCTCAACTTATAGACAAGATTCTTAAAAGTTATAAAATCGATGAAAAGAAAATCAATATATTAGATATTTATTTTATTTTGAAAAGTATTGATTCCGGATTTTCCAAGGTGAGAGAATGAAATTCGAAGTTCATTTAAAAAACCTAAGTTCTTTAACTATAGGTAATAGTTCAAGAATAGCTTACGTAGATATAGGATTTAACGATATGGGTATCCCAGGCTCAAGCATTAAAGGAGCAATGAGAACTGCAATATCTTGGGCAATAAAAAACGGATTAGTTAGAGAATTCACTTCCTGCGGTGAAGTAAGGCCAGAAAAAATAATAGAAGCACATAAGAAAGGAGTATGTGACGTATGTAAGCTGTTTGGATATCCAGATCACGAAGGCATACTAAGAGTATCTTCAATCAGCATAAATAAAATAAACGTCCTTACAAGGGTTTCAATAAAAGACGATACTAATACTTCAAAAGAACATGCATTATTTAAACAAGAAGTCATCCCTCCAAATCAAGACTTTACTTTCGAAGTAGAGCTCTACACTCAAGATTGCAGGATGCTAGAATTAACTTTATTGTCACTATATTTCTTAAGGCTCTGGAGGTTAGGGAGAGGAGGAATGATAGATTTAAAGATCGATGAAATAAAGGAATGTCCTTCTTTAGAAATAAAGAAATATTTAGGTGATTGGTTATGGCAATAATTCTCAGAATAACGCCAAAAGAACCTATTTCCTTCTACACTAGAGCTATAAAGACATATTACTACACTACGAAAGACTATATTCCTGCAACGACATTGAGGGGAGCATTACTAGAATCTTATCTAAGAAATAGTGGCGATTTGTACAAGAAAATATCAGACTTTTACGTCAGTCCTGCCTTTCCCTTGAACTCTGCCCCTTCTCACCCATTTTTACCTGCTATTTCAAGAAAAAGTGAAGATTTCGTAGAAGAACCGAATTCACTTCAAATTAAAAATTTACAAAACGATTTAGAAAGAACGTTAAATGAGATAAAAGAGAAATATTCTAAGGATCAATATCCAAAACCAAAAACTGGAACTATTGTTAAATTAGAAAACACAAATTCTATTCCATATAAATATAAAAGTTTTGGATTTAATTCAATAATTAATATGCATGTAGCTATAAACAAATTCCACGGAGCGTCTGAATCAGGAATGCTATTTGCTTATGAATATAAGGAAGTTGGAGATTTATGGGCTATTGCAAGCGAAGATTTGGGAGTAAATGAGGCTTATATTGGAAAATCCAGATATAAAGGAGCAGGAAAAGTTGAAGTAAAGAAAGTTAAAGAATACGAAATACCTAATCCTAATGAAGGAGATTGGGCATACTGCCTAAGTCCTTGTATAGAAAAATTCCTTGACAAATCATTCTTCGAATACGAAGAAGCCTTAGGTAAAGAAGAACTGTATAATGCCTGGTTTACTTACAAAGATCTAATGGGGAGAAAACCATTATTGAAAGTCCTATCTCCAGGATCTATAGTAAAAATAAAGAAGATTTATAATATAGACGAATTAAAACCGGCAGGACTCAATTTCATAATAAAAATAAACGACTTAGGATCATTCTTACGTGGGGTGCAATAAAATGAAATTTTACTTATTTAATCTAATTTTCAAAACAAGCGGATTAAGGATAGGAGGAGAAACAGATAAGAAAGTACTATATTTCCTAAAATACGATGAGATGTACGTTATACCATTTAGCTCATGGAAAGGATCGTTCAAAAGGATAAGCGAATATGTAGCAAAGTCAATGAAAATAGGTAGTTCAGATAAACACAAAGATGATAGACATGAAGGTTATACCGATAACGAAATCGAGGACATACTTCAATCAATTAAACAGAAAGGCGATAAAATAAGAGGAGAAGAAATTGAAAGCGATAAATACCCGAATTTGTCATCAATATTTTCGCCAAATAACGAATATAGTGTAAGAGATGTAGAAGATAAAATAAGAGAATACATTGCCTCAATTAAGTGCCCTATAGATGGACTTTACGGTTCTAATTTCTTTGCCTCAAAATTAACATTTAGCGATTCAGTATTTCATGAAAATGGAACATTCCTAACTCACGTAACAATAGATAGAATGAAAATGAAAGCATATGAAGAAGACAAGGGAGGTCACCTATTTGACGAGGAGGTTTTAAGGCCACAAAAAATTGAGCTTAAAATTATTCTTAGAATACCTAATGAAAACGAATTAAAAGTATGGAAGAATACACTAAAGTTTATAAATACTGAAGGATTACAGATAGGTGGCGGAAAATCAAGAGGATTAGGAATGCTTACACTGGATAAAGAAAGTACATTTGACGAAATTGAAAATTTTAACAAAATAAGTTATAGCATAAAAGATATTCTTAAATAATATTCCAATTTTTTGTGGATTTATTATACCGAGTTTTCCTATCATTTTCTCTTTCAATTCTTCCAATTCCTTTTTGGATGAAACCGCGGAAACATTATGCAGGGTTGAATACTCAAAGTTAGATCTTTCAATTCCTTTTTGGATGAAACATAGGTTTGAATGCCTAGAGATGAGTGACGGAATGCTAACCTTTCAATTCCTTTTTGGATGAAACTTAAAAATATTTGGCAAGCAATACATGTTTCCTATTCTATACTTCTTTCAATTCCTTTTTGGATGAAACTACATTATTACCAGTATATTGAAAATTTATTCGAAAAACCCTTTCAATTCCTTTTTGGATGAAACTCAGAGAGAGTCTTAAAACTCTCCCTGACTTCCCTGACGTCTTTCAATTCCTTTTTGGATGAAACATGACACAAGAAAATGTTCAAATGGAAAAAATGAACTTTCAATTCCTTTTTGGATGAAACTTATAGATTATGGGTATGATGTCCTAGGACAATTAATACTAAACTTTCAATTCCTTTTTGGATGAAACCTATTCTCAAATTGTGTTTCTTCGCAGCTTTTTCAACTTTCAATTCCTTTTTGGATGAAACTTTGCCTTTAGGCTAAAGAACGGTGTGATCCTAAAGGTAAGACCTTTCAATCCCTTTTTGGATGAAACTTATACTATAGATATGGAAAAGACAAAATACGTATTAATTAACTTTCAATTCCTTTTTGGATGAAACGAGTACTTTGAGTTTGACATATACAATAAGAAGCCATACGTGCTTTCAATTCCTTTTTGGATGAAACCCCATTGCTTCCTTCTTTGTTCTTCATTAATGTATCCTTTCAATTCCTTTTTGGATGAAACTCGCCATCAGGGAAACATTTACATATCTTTATCGTGCTTGACTTTCAATTCCTTTTTGGATGAAACCTGATAGCGTAATAGAGACATACTTGAAAACATTAATGTATCCTTTCAATTCCTTTTTGGATGAAACCTAAGACTAGATTTCCATGTTTACTCCATTAGAAGTTATAATCTTTCAATTCCTTTTTGGATGAAACTAAGTTCAAATTATAAAAATTTGAACCCAATCGAAAAAATTCTTTCAATTCCTTTTTGGATGAAACATCAGCCATCGCAAAACACGGTAAAGAACTGATACTAAACTTTCAATTCCTTTTTGGATGAAACAATTGAACAGGATAGCAAGCGAAAGGAAAGTCACAGTTAACTTTCAATTCCTTTTTGGATGAAACATAGCAAATTATTAACGAAATTATTCCAGTCTTGCAAAGTCACTTTCAATTCCTTTTTGGATGAAACAGGAATCCAATTGCTGCAGGACAGCAACGGCAACTTATACTTCTTTCAATTCCTTTTTGGATGAAACAGCTATAGCTAATTATTTTTCTTTCTTTGATAATTTCTTTCAATTCCTTTTTGGATGAAACGAACAAATTATCGAAAATGACCAGGAGTTAAAAGAAACTTTCAATTCCTTTTTGGATGAAACATTGTAGGAGTTTTAACAAGCTATTCTCCTCAAAATCCGCCAACTTTCAATTCCTTTTTGGATGAAACGTAACATAAAGAAAAACAGTTTTAATAATCACAGATATGATTACTTTCAATTCCTTTTTGGATGAAACGTGATTTAGAATTTTACGATATAAATATTTTGAAGAATACTAATTCTTTCAATTCCTTTTTGGATGAAACCCTCAAAGGCATTGCGTATCGCGTTTTCTAGAATGTCTTTCAATTCCTTTTTGGATGAAACTAAAGGAGTATTTAAATCTTTTTTCTCTGTTTTTCCTAGAAAATCTTTCAATTCCTTTTTGGATGAAACACTAACTGGAAATAATGAGGATAAAATAGAGGAGTATGTACTTTCAATTCCTTTTTGGATGAAACCTTAAATAACAGATTAACATACATGTATATCGACCAAAAACTTTCAATTCCTTTTTGAGATGAAACCTATTACAGAACTATAACGTGGTAATAGGAACATTACCAGCTTTCAATTCCTTTTTGGATGAAACAATAATTTAATTTTTTCATGCTTAATTTGTTTCATGTTCTTTCAATTCCTTTTTGGATGAAACCCATACCCCAAAACGACTGATATCCAGTATATTGAAATACTCTTTCAATTCCTTTTTGGATGAAACGCGAATTTATCGCCATCGATTATATGAAAGACGAAAAGTATGCTTTCAATTCCTTTTTGGATGAAACATGCCACACATTAAGTGTGGCATCAAATTACGCCGAAATTATCTTTCAATTCCTTTTTGGATGAAACCATATAATTAAGCTGGAGAACGAGAATATGATCTTGAAAACTTTCAATTCCTTTTTGGATGAAACTAAAATCTGATTTATTTTCATTTTCTTTATTTATCCTTTCAATTCCTTTTTGGATGAAACCCTTCAAACAAATGCAAAGTACTTAATTAAAGATGTAAAAGCTTTCAATTCCTTTTTGGATGAAACCCAAGATTACGGTTTAATGACAAAGGTGTATTAAAAAATGCCTTTCAATTCCTTTTTGGATGAAACTTTAATTAGGCGAAAAAGATGGCAAGTTTGAAGGAAATATTAGACTTTCAATTCCTTTTTGGATGAAACCTTCCAAACCGTTAAGTTCAAAACTTCCACCCCTTGATGGTAATCTTTCAATTCCTTTTTGGATGAAACCTTATTCTCTATAATTTTTTTAGAGCAAGACAATAAATTAACTTTCAATTCCTTTTTGGATGAAACTAATGGATTTATATTCTGATTTATATATTCTGAACAATAAACTTATAAACTTTTCCTTTATCTCCTTTCTTTTTCATGCGAACTAATTCGTTGTAATGATCTGACGTCGTTCTGTTCGCATGGTCTGCTCGTGAAATTGAATGAATAGACAGTCTTTTAAACGTTCAATCTACACGTCTGATTTCGTCTTATACACATTGTAACTCGAACTTTTACGTTTTTAATCTTCATGTTCACCTCCTACCTAGTAATTATGATATTACAAAATTGTAATCCTGCTTTTTTCAACATGATAGATTAATGTTTAATTCTTCTTGTGATGTTCTTATCTTTGCAAGAGTTAAAGGAGGAAAATAAGGGATGAGATGAACATTTTCTATTTTTATCTTTCCTTTTCTTTTTCTCTTTTTATGGTATTCCCTTATTTTTCATTTTTTCTCTTTTTTCTCTCATCATTCTCATGAGAATTGTATAGACGATTGTCTATAAATTTATTGAAAATGATCATCATAAAGTAATTTTTTCTCACCAACTTTTTCTCTCTTTTCATTTTTTCTTTCTGTTCCATCTTGGAAATTTACTTTCAAGAAATAAAATGATTCTTCTCCCTAAAAAAGTATATAATGATAATTATAGATATAGTCCTAGTATACTAGATTTATCTTATCGTGAGGCTGATAAGGAATATATATTTGTATATTTACGTTAACTTAATATTAAGTATCTAAAAATAAGGATTTAAATATGAAGATAATGAAAATAATTTGATTTGTATGATATTTCTGAGAGTGTAATTAGTCTATGAGAGAAGGTTAAGGATAGATAGTCTGGAATCATTAATAATTTTCACTTAATTACTTATAAATTTGCAAGTAAACCGATAATTCTTGATCTTAAACTTTTATTTTTTAGTAATCATTACTTAATAATGAGAGTTCTATTTCCAGGTAGATTTCAGCCATTTCATTTAGGTCATTTAAGTGTAGTAAAGTGGGCTTTAGAAAGATTCGATGAATTGGTTCTTATAGTGGGTAGTGCACAGGAAAGTCACACGCTCTATAATCCTTTTACTGCTGGGGAAAGAGTTGAAATGATTTATAATGCGTTGGAAGAAGAATCTCTTTATAAAAAAGTCTTTCTTTTTCCTTTAATGGAATCTATTTCTAATAAAAACTGGATTCATGACGTAGAGCTTGTTTCCCCAAAATTTGACGCAGTAATTACTGGAAATCCTTTAGTTATAACTTCTATAAGAGATAAATACGAGGTAATAGTTCCTAAACAATTTAATAGGGAGAAATATAATTCTACGTTAATAAGGAGCATGATTTTGAAAGGAGATAATTGGAAGGATTTAGTTCCTTATCCAGTTTACGAATTTATAAAGAGAATTCATGGTGAAGAGAGAATGGTAGATCTCTCCAAGACTGATAAAGCTCCTGAGGATTAATTAAATACCAAGAAATTTAAACACATAATTATCCCGAACATGTTTTCGACAGATAATTTTAAAAATTATTCGTAATACTGTACATTATGCAGTTCGTTAGGAACTCTTCTGGATTAGTCAAGAACGCTTCCCTGCTTGACGCTACAATGTTAAACTTAGCTAACATGGGTGCAGGTTTGGCAATATTTACTGGAATAAGTCCTTACATAGTAAAAGGCGCCGTACTGTGGGTTGCTTCAATATTTACTTTCTTACTTACTTTACCTTTAGTCTTCCTCTATACTTTCTTCATAATCGAGATTCATAGAACTGGAGGAGATTACGTTTGGTTGTCTAGAAAATTAAGCGGAAAAATAGGATCTATAATGGGAATAGCTATAGCTTTTAACATGCCTCCATACTTTGCTTTGTCAGCGTTCTTCTCAGTTTCTGCAATAACTACAGTTTTGTCTGTAATAGGTTCCCTAAATAATCAGTCTTATTTAGTTACAGCTTCAAACACAATTTTTGCTAACGATGCATTTATTTACGCTTTAGCAGCTGTAGCTTTTGCCATAGTGATAGGGATAAACATACTGAGACCTAAACTAGGTTTTACTTTAGTTTCTGCTTTAGGTTCCTTAGCTATAATAGGTACTATAGTAGCTATGATAGTTCTTGCCTTCAATATTCCAGATTTTCATACCAAAATTTTACCATTCCTTCATGCTTTCAATTTAACGCCAACGACTTATCACGGTCCAACTTTTAGTTTACCTGCAACTCTTTACATGATTCCGTATTTTGCGTCCTTTGCTTACATATGGCTTTACGCAGGTCCTGCAGTTTCCGCAGAAATTAAAAGCGAAAAAGGGATAAAATACAATTTAATTTTAGGAAGTTTAATGACCCTATTTTTGATAACTGTACCGTTCTTTTTAATGGATGTAGCTGGAGGATATGGCTTTAATTTCGGATTATATCCTACAGGAACCTACAATTTCTGGAGTGTGGCAATGGCTCTCTCAGGTAACGAAGTCTTGGAATGGTTTATTGGTATAAGTCTAATTTCTTGGGAATTCTTTGTCATGGCCTTCGGAGTAGTGGTATTCGCTAGATATGTATTTGCCTTCTCTTTCGATAGACTTTTCCCCGAAATATTTTCGAGATTAAATAGGAATAATTCTCCGGCATATGCTCATGTCTTGGACTTAATAGTTACTTTGATTTTCATGACAGTGCCTATAATAAGTCCTTTAGGAACTGAGGCATTGTACAGTTATACTCCTTTAGCTATAGCTTATTTACTTTTAGTGTCTATTGCAGGTGCAAGATTTGCATTACAGTCAAAGAGGAAGGGAATGCTGGTGACAGCAATAATTTCGTCTATCTTAATGATATTTATGGGATATGAGGCTTTTACTAATCCTTATTTCGGAGTAGTGGAGAACGGTGCTCCATTCTGGCCTGGCATAGCTTATATTGTAAGTTTAATAGGTCTAGGCTTAGCAATCTATGGAGTATCTAAATGGTACAATTTGAAAAAAGGTATTAATATAGATTTAAACTATAAGGAAATTCCTCCCGAATAATTAGATGTATTTTTTAGCTTCTTCAACGTCTTTTTTGTCTGCTTCCTTGTAAGTCATCCACCATGCAAATCCTTTGTATTGCCCTAACCTAAGTTTAGCATCCTTCAAATTTCTAGGTGGAGGATTAAGTACATTATCTCCTATAATTTCGTTCTTTGGCCAATTAGCAGGCATTACTGATCCAGTTCTGTCAATTATTTGTAAAGCTTTAACGCTTCTTACTATTTCGTTAATGTTTCTTCCTAGTTCTAGAGGATAGTACATGATTAATCTTACAGTGGATTTATCGTCAACAATGAACACTGCTCTTACAGTTGAAGTTGAAGACTCTGCGTGTAGCATTCCAAGTCTCTTAGCAACGTTTCCCATAGGGTCTGCTATTATGGGGAAAGGTATTTCCACTTTAAGGTTTTGTTCAATCCAGTTTACCCACTCAATGTGGCTAATATTACTGTCAACTGATAATCCTATTAGTTCGGTATTCATGCTCTTGAATTCCTCATATTTTTTAGCGAATGAAACGAATTCTGTTGTACATACTGGTGTAAAGTCTCCTGGATGACTAAAAATAACAAACCATTTGCCCTTATACTGATCTGGTAATTTTATTCTTCCTTGTGTGGTGTCTACTTCTAATTCAGGGAATTTTTCACCAATTAAAGGTATTCTAAATTCTTGTTCCAAAACTTTTTCACTATATATAATTTAGAGTTACTACTATTTAAAGTCTATTTCTAATTAGTAGATATTTCTATCTTAAAAACAATTTGGATACTACATAGAGAATTCAATAAATTAGTTGAACTTTAGATGATTTAGGTATATATACCAAAAATTCGACATTTAATTATGGCAATATTAAAGGTTTCAGAGGACGTAAAAGAAGAGCTAATGAAATTAGCAGACGAATTACCAACAAAGAAAGGAAAGAAAGAATCAATAAATAATATAATTGAGTTTCTTATAGAGTTTTATAAGGAAAATAGTAAGAATTCAGTTATAAAATAATTTTTCATATTTAATTATAAAAAATCTAACATATAAAATTCAATTTACCTCACTATTGCGATAGCTCTGACTGGGGATCCGTCAGCTCCCTTTATTAACAAAGGGAAACATAAGAAATCCACATATTTTCCTATTATCTTATCTAAATTAGCTAAGTTCTCAACTATAATAATCTCGTTTTTTAGCAAAATTCTATGAGTTTCGAAGGATCCTATACTTGGAGAATCAATTCCTACAAGCTTAAATCTTTTAGAAATTTCTTTTGATGCTTCTTCAGTAATAATAGAGTATTTATTAATATTCCATCCATTTTTCCAGGATTTACTAGTTCCAGTGTATATCAAAAGTATTTCTGATTCAACGTTTGGGATATCTTCTTTATTTATTTTCTCTTTTTCAATGGCTATAACATAAGCTTTCCCAGAAAATCTGGTAATCTCTATTTGATCTAAAGTTTTACCTTCTGGTATAAAATGAGATGGAACATCTACGTGAGTACCAGTATGAGTGCCTATAGTTAGCTTGTGAACTACATAGCCTTCCTTTTCGATTGAAGTGAATTTTTCAATCTTAGGTTGTGGGTCTCCAGGGTAGTAAGGCATTCCGTTCTCTATAGGAAAAGTAAGATCAATTATCACAAAAAATTTATCTTTTCTAGATATTTATAATCTTCCTTGCATTATCGAGAATCTCTTTATCTTTAATTATTGAAAGAGGAATATAAGGGTAACAACTACCGAAAATTAACTTATCTTTTGGAAAATCCTTAACTAAATCAATTGGAACCGAAGATATTTCACCGTATATATTACTCTCTTTAATAACTTCCTTAGCTTGATTTATGTATTGTGGATATCCTAATCTCATGAGTACTATCCTTATTTTATATTCCTTAACAACGTTTTTTAATTCTAAAGGATTTCCTTTACCTCTTCCCGTACATACAAAAACTGGTAGACTATGGTCTTCAGCAAATTGATAAACTTTCCATGCTTCTTTCAATTCAAAATCATGATTTATAGGGTTAAGAACAATTCCTACAATGCCTTTGTCGTATTGTCTTCCTAATTCAACTTCTGCAGGAACTCTGCATTTGGGGTTATAAATACCTAATTGAAGATAATCCTTTCCCTTATTCCATAAATATTGTTGGTAAAACCCATCTACACAACACATACATCCGTATTTATAAGCTGGATTCAAAACAACGTAGTCGAAAAGTTCTCTAATTTCCTTAGCTTTCACATCTCTTATCCCTAAATGTTGGTGAACATCTATCTTCATAAATATAATCTTAAAATTTGAACTAATATTTTTATATCGTTATATTCTACCTAAAAGAAAAATTGATAAATATAATCTTTTTAATTTTCTTTAATCTACTTTAAAAACTCAAAGTAAATTTATAAAGGATAAGGAATAAGGAAATCCTCATGGCAGACAATCCTGAAAGAGGAAAACATTTGAGAAAAGAAATCAACTTCTTTGAGTTATTTATTATCGGATTATCTGGAGCTGTAGCTACTGCAGTATTCTTCAGTCAAGTAGAAATGACAGCCTATGCTGGACCTGGAAGCTTAATAGCTTGGATAATTGGAATTCTTCTTTACTTTACCATTGGTTTAACGTACATAGAGCTATCTCAAACTTATCCAGAAGCTGGAGGGCCATCTCGATATTCTATTTATTCCCACGGAGTAGTAACTAACTTAATTAACGCTACCGCAGACCTTATATGGTACCTTTTTATCCCTCCTATAGAGGCTTACGCTACTATAGAGGGATTAGACTTTTTCTTTCCTCAACTTCTAAATAAGGAAGATTTTCCTACTCTCTTAGGCGCAATAGTGGGCGTCATCATTCTTATAGCATATATACCATTTAATTATTACGGGATAAAGGTATTTGCAAGGATTACTGCAGGATTTGGAAGCGTTAAAATGATATTTTACGCATTGCCTGCAATAGCTTTAATTTTTCTTTTCTCAAAACCTCAGAACTTCACAATCTACCATGGAGTTTTACCGTTTGGAATAGCAGGAGTATTTGCAGCAATGCCTTTTGCTATGTTTGCTTTTGGAGGCGCTAGAGTAGTTCCAGATTTTGCAGAAGAAACTAAAAATAAAAGGAATATTATTTATGCCCTATTGTTTACCATTTTAGGTCAAGCTACAGTTTATATATTGTATGACTTAGCGTTGATATTAACTGTAAAATGGAGTGCGTTTAGCATTACTCCGGGTAATTGGGGAGGTATGTCAAACATAGTGGGAAATCCTTTCGTTATATTAGCGTCTTCATATGATCTAAAAGTATTCCTTATAATCATATTGATAGCTGCAATAGCCGGACCTTTCCTTACTGGATACATTTACATGGGAAGCGGAAGCAGAGTACTTTTAGCAATGGGAAGATCTAAATTCATGAGTAGTGCAGTAAAACAATTACATGAAAAATATGCTATACCTTATTGGGGATTAATAATTTTTGCAGTAGTAGGAGCTCTAATTACCTTTTTGTTTGCTCCTGTACCTAGCATTTACGGTCTAATTTCTGACAGTGTTGTAGCTGGATATTTAGGTTTTTCAACAAATCCTATTGCTTTGGTAGTAATGAGAAAGCAGGGAGTTACAAAGTTCAGAATACCTTTAGGTAACGTAATTTCTGCAATAGCTTTCGTAGGTTCCTCACTAATAGTCTTCTGGTCAGGTTGGCCTTCAGTACCTTACTCTGTAGTATTGTTAGCTATCGCTACAGCAGTTTTTGCTACTATAGGAAAATCTACAAAGGATTTCCCAGAAGCTATATGGTATATAATGTATATAGCTTTCCTTACCTTTATGACCTATATTGGTAGTGATGGTGCATTGAACATAATACCTTTTATAGATTCTACAATAATTACTGCAATAGTTTCTTTAGCAGTTTTCTATCCATGGGGAATAATGTCCGGCTTAAAGAAAGAGAACTATATTGAGCACGAAAACGAAATTAAAAGTGATACTGCGTTGTAGTGAACTACCACGCCCTAACGGACGTGGCTTCCTGCTTCAAAGCCGAGGCTTGCCAAAGGTAGAGGTCTCAGCTCCACAGGCACTAAGGGTCGTTCCGACCCCGAGCACTAATGTGAACCCACAGTATCCCAATATGGGACTGTTGAATGGAGCAGAGGCGTACCACATAGACCCTCGCTTTAACCAAGGCGTCTCAGTGACGCTTACTCCGTCAGTGACTGCCATTAATAGAATATTTGAAAAATACGTATTTAAATGTAACCACAAAGGAGGCTATCCATCTCCACCCTTACGGATGGAGTCTTCCGCCCCCTTTGAACCCCTTGTTCAGATAAAAAATAATAGTATAAAGATAGCCATTTTTGGCAATCTTATCTACTTTTCCTGACAGAATTTATTTTCAACTTTTCCAAAAATACTAAATTTCAGTAAGTTTTTTGTATTATTACTTCTTTTACTACATTTAAATTGATAAGAAACTTTACGGCGTTCTATATAGGAATCACTAAGGATTCTTAATTTCTACATATACATGTTGTTAATTTCACTGAATTCTATCTATTACTTTGATAGGATAAAAATTAACTCTCTTTATCCAAATTTTTTACTGAATTTATAACATTTTCAAGGCACTCTTTCTTATAGCTTAAATAAACTCCGTTTTTTACATGTACTACAGTGAACTTTCTCCCGAAACCTGCGTGAGATATCATTTTAGTTTCTTCGAATTCGCATTCTGTATCTTCCTCTATCTCAGGTTTCTTTATCCAGTCTATTACTTTCATATTGCCCAATTTTATCAAGTAATCTAATGAGAATTCTTCTCCTTCTTTAGCTATAGAAACAAGTTCTTTTATTCTTTCTATTTCTCTTCCTATAATTACTCTCTGCATTCTTCCCATGTTTTCAGATATTTTTCCTATAGCATCTAATGAGAATTCTTCTCCTTCAGAGAGTTTCTTATAATTTTCTATGAAGTGATATCCTATAAAATAATAGGGTGCATTCTCGTGGGCCTCTATCCCTTGATCTAAAGAGTATAAATCCGGAGATTTAGATATCTTTATTGAGTCTATAATGGTCTTTTCTACATCTTCCGGTTTTACTAAGTTTTTCATGTTAGTCTCTTTTAATAAATACAGTAATGCTAAGGGAAATCCGTATTCTAGACATTTTCCTATTCCGTACATGTCTGACTTTCCTACAGCGTTAAGTCCTTTTTCCTTAGGATCAAGGATTTTTACTAATTTTATTTCATTGGTCAAATAATCTTCTATATTCGATTTTTTAACTGTCATCTTTGATATAAGGCCTATTCTTATTTCTCCTTTATCAATATATGATGGACTTGCACTAACGTGGAAATATTCTATTTCCTTTCCTGTTGAAGAAACGTAATCATCTATAGCTAATCTAGTAGCGTTCATTGATGCGGGTATTTCGTAATCTGATACGTTCGAAGTATCTAATATGACAAGGTTTGGTGAGTATTCCATCATTTTCCTATAAAGATACAAATAAAATAGAAATTGATAATTTCCTATTCCTCCCTTGTGTTCATGGATAACTGTTTTATTAACGTAGTTTCCGATACCTGGAAGTACATAAGCCTCATATTCCGCATTAATTATCTCTTTTACCTTAGATTTTATTCCTTCGCTTAGAGAAGGAAAATCTGGAGGGGGATCTTGCAACAAGTAAGATAATGTTGAGGGAAGGAAGATTAATAGTGATACTTCGTTTTTTTGTTCTTTAAAATAATTAAATTCTGCCAAAGTAGAATTGTTTGCGTTAAGTGCAAGGTCTATTGTGTCTCCTTTTTCGTCTACTGGATGGTAAGAAGATTCTTTAAATCTTAGGATTTTTTCCCACGGGGCTACAATGAGAACTTTCATTGATATTACTTATGGTAAGGTTGAATTAAAATTCTTAGATTAACATCAGCAAGGAAAGCTAATTCCTCATGAGGCTATTCTTTATCTTTTTAATTTCGATTATAATGAATTGTTATTAAATTTAAAATTTTTTATAGTGTCTTATATTAATGATGTTTAGTTGATTAAAGTTTAGAATCGCGTTCAAACTTTTTATTACATAACAATTTTAAAATAGTAGTTTATTTTGATGTCTATATTTATCTTAAAAGTCTATTTTAAATAGAAACTAAAATAATAAAAAATTATAAAATAATATTACAGATCAAACTTTTAATCTTGGGAAAGCAATCTTTTATCATGAAAAGAACCGATGTAGAAGATCTTTTAAAAGGAAAAGGTAATTATGTGGATGATGTTAAGTTTTCTGGATATCATGCAGTTTTTGTAAGAAGTTCGTATCCCCATGCTAAAATAAAAGTTGATGCTCAGGATGCGAAAAATAAGGGTGCTTTAGTTCTCACTGGGGAAGATCTACAATTTTCATTAAAATCTGAAATTACTGAAAATGAGGGTTCTGCAAATCTTCTTCCGTTAGCTTACAATAAAGTAAGATACGTAGGTGAGCCAATAGCTGTAGTAATTGCTAAAGACGTTTACACTGCTATGGATCTTGCAGAAACGGTAAATGTTGATTATCAACCTTTAGAACCAGTAGGAAGCATTGAAGAAGCGTTAGAGAATAGATCTTTAGTTTTTGAAGAAGTGGGTTCTAACGTAGTTTACAATAAGGTATACGAATACGGCTCTATGCCTAACGATAGGGAAATCGAACTGAATTTATATTGGAGTAGATCCTCAGGTAATCCGATAGAGACTTTCGGTGTAATAACCTATCCTGAAGGGGATTCTCTCACAATAATCTCTAATATGCAAGCTTCCTACATGCAAGCTCAGGATTTATCGAAATATCTTGGTAAGATTCGTGTAATTCCTGCTAGACAAGGCGGAAGTTTTGGTTCGAAGTTTTCTCTCAAAAATTACGTTTTAGCTATAGCTTTAGCTTCAAAGAAATTCAATATTCCTATAAAATGGATAGAAACTAGAACTGAGCATCTTGAAGCATCAAACAGTTCCGGTCCAGAGAGAAAATTCAAGATTAAGGCATATTTTAAGAACGATGGAACAATAACTGGACTTGATTTTAAAGTATGGGAAGATGTAGGAGCTTCTCTCTTTAACGGTCAAGCCTTTAAGCCTTTAGGAATTCTAGCAGGTCCCTATAAGGTAAGAAATATAAGATATGATGCCTCTCTTGTTGCGACAAATAAAAATCCGCCCGGAGCATTTAGAGGAGCAGGAACTCCCCCTCACACGTGGGCTTTAGAGAGAGTTGTTGATTCAATAGCCGATGAACTGAAAATGGATAGAGCTGAAATAAGAATGAAGAATTTCATTGACGAGTTTCCTTATGAGTCTCCTTATGCGTTCTACGATTCAGGCAATCCTAAGAAATTGATGGAAATTGCTTTATCACGGAAAGAAATTTTCAATTTAAGAAATCAAGGTTATGGTGTAGGAATAGCCTCTTCCACCGATCCTAGTACTCCTTCAGGACAAGAAGGCGTAAAAATAGAAGTTAAAGGAGGAAAAATAACGCTGGGAATAGGTTATGGGCCAGAAGGCCAAGGTAATGAACATACTGGAAAAATTTTGCTTTCTCAAATGCTAGGAGTTCCTTTAGATAAAATCGAGGTAAAGGTTTTAGATAACAATGAGTCTCCATATAGTTTTGGTCCTGGAGGAAGTAGGATGTCAGTTTTCCTTTCTGGCGCAATAAAAGGAGCAGTAGAAGAATTGATTAGGAATTTGAGATCTCAAGTAGGGGAAGCTAAATTTGAAAACGGATATTTCATAAAAGGAGATCAAAAGGTAAGTATTTTAGAACTAGAGGGAAGTGCGTCATATGTATATTCCTTACAAGGAAAAACAAGGTTTAACGCCTATCCTTTCGCAGTTGATATTGCTGTAGTTAAAGTGGACGAATCAGGGATTATAAGACCAGTAAAACTCATAGTATATATAGATCCAGGTACACCGTTAGATGAGGATTTAGTTAAGGAACAGATTATAGGAGGATCATTTATAGGAGTATCTGTTGCTCTCTATGAAAGATATGTTTACTCAAATGGTCAGCTTTTAACTTCCAACCTTTCTGACTATAATTTCCCTACTGCGTTGGAAATGCCGGAATTTGAGGTTAATATAGTTCCAACACCTTCTCCTTACACTCCTATGGGTTCAAAAGGCATAGGTGAGATTCCTGTAGGTATAGCTGCAGCAGCAATGACTAGTGCCGTTGAAGACGCATTAAAGAGAAAGATAAATAGCGTTCCTATAACTCCTGATAATAATCTGCAATAATTTTTTATAACCATTTAAAAAGCCAGAATTATGAAAATTATATTAACTCTTATAATTCTTTCAATAATTGTTTCTGTTTTAAACTTTCATGTAGGTACTCAACCTTTGGCATTGACTTCTAATCATTATTTGTTTGTCGCTAATTTTGGCTCAAATACAGTATCTGTAATTAATCCTGAAAATTTTTCTATAATAAAGAACATATCTGTGGGAAAAGGCCCTTCTTCTTTACTTTACGTTAATCAATTTTTATATGTTGCCTCTACATTATCGTCACAAATCAATATAATAGATGTAAATTCTTTAGATATTGTGAGAAATATTTCGGTATCGTATCCTTATTCTATAACTTATGATCCCCAGAACGGAGAGTTTTTTGTAAGTATCAGCGCTTTTAATGAATTGGCAATAATTAAGAACTACACGGTAGTGAATATAATAAAAATACCTCAAGGAGTTGGTAGTTTGGCTTACGATCCTAAGGATTCTCTGATTTATATTTCCGGAATTTATAATAATTCAGTTATAGTTTTCGATCCTATCAATGATTCTATAATTCGTGTAATTCATATTTATCGAACTCCAGTAAATTTAGTATATTCTGGAGGAAATATTTTTGTTACCGATCCTCATTCAAATTTTATGACTGTAATAAACACTAAAATAGAAAACGTTAGCGTAGGAGAAGGAATATTTTCTGTTGCTTACAATAAATCTGACGGCTTAATTTACGCTACCAATATTTATAATAATTCGATATTAATTTTTAAAAACGGAAATTATATAGATTCTATACCAGTGGGAATTAAACCTACTTCCGTCATCCTTTATAACGGAAAGATAATCACCACAGATTACGGCAATAATGAAATAAGTGTGATTACTACAAAAGTAAAATCAAGTTTAAACCCAATATACATACTGATTATTATTGCAGTTGTTATAGTAGTTTTAGCGTCAATCTACGGTATAAAGAGAAGGTAACGTCTAAAAAACGTTAAATATTCATAATGCTCAATTTTGAACGTGTCAAAAGTAAGCGGTTATTTATCAATAATTGGTGTAATAATTGTTTGGGGATTATCTTTTCCTTTATCTAAGCTAGCTCTATATTACATGTCTCCATTTATTTTAACTTTTTTCAGATTCTCTATAGGAGGCGTACTTTTACTTATTTACGCTAGAGGAATAGTTTTTGGTAAAAAAGAGGCAATAAATGCAATTTTAAATATGTCATTATTTGTAATCTTATTAAATTTAGCAATAAATTTATCTTCCAATCCTGCATTAGCTTCAGTCCTAATTTACACTCAGCCCATATTCGTTGTAGTCATAATAAGAATTTTGGGAGAGAGAATAAACCTATTGCAGCTTTTAGGAGTAATTATTGCTTTCTCTGGAATTTTCATTTCAGTAGATAGCGGCGATTTTAATATAGGTTCGCTTATAGCTGTCTTAGCTGCCATATTATGGGCTATAGGAACAGTGTATTATAGGAGGAATCTCATAAAGGAGAGCGTAACTAAACTTAACGCTTTTATGTCCCTTTTCTCAGCCTTATTTGCTTTACCTACAATAGGGATAGATTTCCGTTTTACCTTTAACGTTTATGGAATACTTTTTGCAATAGGCGTTGCTATAATAGCACAAGCAATGGGTTTCATATTCTGGTTCTCAAGTATTAAAAATTTGGGTCCTTTAACTTCTTCTACAATGGCTATATTAGTTCCAGTCTCTGCATACGTGTTTTCTTTTCTTATTCTAGGCAAGATACCTTCATATTTCCAAATACTTGGTTCTACATTAGCATTAATAGGAGTTATAATTAGTCAAATAGGTTTCGTAAGACTTGCTAAGTGAATTCTCTTCCAGAGTTTTTGCTTAAAAAAATTATTGGCTAACTGCTAAAATTAAGCTTTGTCCATTACTTAATTTTAATATTATATTAAAGCTCTTAGAAATTATCAATTGATCAAAACTTATCATTACATTGTTATTACCTGGAAATAGAATCTGAGGGTCTATTCTTTTCGCCACATACGTAGTACCTTGTATTTCTGCAGAAATAATGGGAATTTGGGAAGATGAAAATATTGTAGCATAAACATCATTATTCCTAAGAATACCCATACCCACTTGATGTAAAGAAACCTGGTTTGGTTGATATTGTATAGGGTTAGCTTGTACAATTTCCCCTAATCCAATATAGGATAAAATAAATCCTATTAAAGGTAATATTATTAGAGGTATTGCCATTAATATTCCTCCTATTTTGGTATTGGAATTATTAAAATATGAACCTACTAAATACGTTCCTATACCTAGGATAATTTCACCAATTACAATAATAATTTCTGCAAAGGAAGTTATTAGGAATATTATTCCTCCAATTAAAATGATCAAAGCTCCAATAGAACCTATATTGAAGTCTTTCGATAATTGCAATAATCCCTTGAATCCCTTATCTAGATTAATGTAACTATAAAATATGAATATTAATGATATAATTCCAATAACGAATCTTAATATAAAGAAATGAAGCATGAAATTTTTCATAAAAAACGCTCCAGCAAAGAGCACTCCTGCTCCTAGCAGAGATAGAATAGAAACTATCGATCCAACTACTAAAAATAATAATCCCGTTCTTATATTCCCTATACTTTCGTTAATAGAATTCATGTACATAATACCTTAATTAAATGGAAGTTTAAAAATATATTTTAGGGGCCATTAATTCGGTTTTGTATATAAACAAAACTATAAAAACCATAAAAATTTTTCATTGGAACTTCAAAAGATAATTTTAGTCGTATAAATTGATTTTTCTTTCAATAGTAACATTTTTATTTTAATAAATCTTAAAACTTTTATGTCTTCAATTTTTGATAGCATAAGATCTTGGGATATAAAGCCTTTTAGAAGGATGGGAGTTACAATTGACGAAGAAATATATTTTGCAAAATCCCTGCTTAAGGACTTTGAAGGAATTAATCCAAAGAGAATAGTTGAAATAGGAGGAGGAAATTGTGTTATTTCCTTAGTTCTAAAAAATAAACTTCAGAATGAAATTCTCTCTATAGATACATGGAATGAAGAGATAAAAATTGATGATGCTAAAAAATATTCACAAGGAAAGATAAATCTTTTAAATAATTTATTTCCATTACCTTTTAGGAGAGAGAGCGTTGATTTAGCGTATTCGGTATTGTATTTTTATAATGTACCAAGATTAACTAGGAAGAATTTAGCCGAAGACTTATTTTTAACAATTAAAAAAGGCGGATATTTTATCTTGGCAGAACCTGAAATTGTCAGAAATATGAGAAAGGATTTTTTCAATGTAGGATTTAAAGAGATATCATATAGATCGGAGCAAGCTGTGTTCTTCTCAAAAATGATTAAAGAATAATTAATCCAAAAAAGAAATTTTTATATTAAAATTTTTCTTACATAAAATTGAAATATAATAATAGATATATAATTCAATTTTTTCAAAATTATGTAATTAGACTTATAAATTTTATCAAAAGATCACTTTGTAACCTAAAAATTTTTAAATTCGAATGGTTCTTTTAGGATAATGAGTCCTAAAAAAATTTTAAGTGTTGTATTCTTAATATTTCTAGTAATATCTCCTACATTAGTTTTTCAATCATTTTCGACATCAAATAATACAATAATAAACAATGTTAAACCAATAACAGTTAAAGGATTCCATTACGTAGGGACACTTCCTAATTCTTCAAATGTAACATTCACAGTCTTTATTCCGCTTAAAAATGAAAACTTAATTTATTATTACGCATACCAAGTGTCTAACCCATTATCTCCATTGTATCATCATTTCCTAACAAAGAAGGAAGTCCAGGAATTATTCTATCCTATCAAATCCTTCAATAGAACGCTGAATTATTTAAAGAATAAAGGATTTAAGATCATATTAACTGCCTCAGATTCTGTAATAGTTGCTCAGGGAACAGTAGCTCAAGTGGAGAATTATTTAGGTCTTTATTATGAAAAGTATAGTAACGGAAGCGTAGTATATTATACCGCATACGGAAAACCTAAGATAGATGCTTACATTTTCTCATCTAATTACACTGCAATATACTTGCAGCATCCTAATTTTCTACTTACTCAAAAAACTCTTACTCAAATGGAGAAATATAGCAGAAACTTAACTGAGCCTTTCGTTGGATACTCTCCAAAAGTAATGCAAAGAGTTTACAATACTACATGGCTCTACAATAAAGGATATGAAGGGACAAACTACACTATAGGTATACTGGACTTTTATGGAGATCCAGAAATAGTTCAACAATTACATTATTTTGATAAAATATACAATTTACCAAACGTTAACTTAACTATAGTACCAATAGGTAGATATGAACCCAATTTAGGTATTCTAACAGGATGGGCATATGAAATAAGTTTAGACGTTGAAATATCTCATGTGATGGCTCCTAAATCTAATATAGTTCTATATGTAGGAAATAACGATTTGGATCTTCCAGCAGTAATAGCATATATAGACCAGCAAGACAAGGTAGACGTATTATCTCAAAGCTTTGGATTTGAAGAATCGGCATTGATTCAATCTCCGCAACTCTTATATGATATAGTAATGCTAACTAACATGTACTATGCTTTAGGTTCTGCAGAAGGTATAACTTTCTTAGCTAGTAGTGGGGATGGAGGAGGGTCTGGATATAGTTTCGGACCTTTAGGAGATATAGCTTATCCATCCGAATCGCCTTTCGTAACTGCAGTAGGCGGGACTACTACGTATGTAGATTTCCCTAATGGATCTTATCAAACTGCGTGGTCCTCTTATGGTTTTATTCCTTTCTTAGAAAATGAGGGAGGATCAACAGGAGGAGTTAGCATTATAGAACCTACACCATGGTATCAATGGGGATTATCTGTTAAAGGTTATCCTAATGGCAGGATGACTCCAGATGTTTCTGCAAATGCTAACATTTATCCGGGAATATATATAATAGCCCCTGGGAACTCTTCAATGTTGATTGGAGGAACTAGTGAAGCTTCTCCTCTTACTGCAGGGTTATTAACAGTAGAAATGCAGTATATTCATCATAAAATAGGCTTATTTAATCCATTACTGTACTATGTTGCTAAAAACGATTACGGTAAGGCAATAGAACCAGTTACCTTTGGATACAATATTCCTTGGGTAGCTAAATACGGTTATAATTTAGTAACAGGTTGGGGAACGATTAATGCTGGAGAACTAGCTACTTACCTATCTCAAATAAAAATTACTCCGTCTATAAGTATAGAAGTAAACGTAACAAATTCTTCAGGATTGGCTCCAAGGGAATTTTATCCAGGACAGGTAATGTATGTTTGGGCAAATATAACTAACGGCTCAACAATAACTTCTGGAAACTTCCATGTTAGTTTAGAAACTATACAAGGTAATGTAACATCACAAAAAATGTTCTATAATTCTACAGCTAAACTATGGGAGGCTAAAGTAATAGTTCCTCAAAATTCTAACGGAATAACTTTCGTAAATGTGTATGGAGATCACGCAATAGGATTTACTGTAACATTTACGGGATTTATAGTAGAGTTCCAACAGTGCTTCCTATTTGGCCCTTCAAATGGAAAAGTACCTTATACTGCTTATGTATATAATATTTATGGTATTACAATGAATGTTACTAAAGAATTAAACGTTAGCGTGTATTCATATAATATCACGACCAACCTTTACACTAAAGTAGGAACTTATACTTTTAATCAAAGTTCTGGTTATATTTACAAGATAATAGAAATTAATGGTACCTTTACGGTAATTAGAATCCCAACAGTTTACTATTCTGGGAACGTTTCTTTACCAGAAGGAGTTTACGCAATCGAACCAGATCAATTTTACGGTTTTACCTTCGGAATTAACGGTGACATATCTCAAGGAAATTGGATAATATTATCTCACATAGTTTCAATGCCTGGAGTTGTTTCGCCTGGACAAACAATTTACATTGACGGTGTACCGAATAACTTTGGAGCAAATATTACTGCCAAATTAGTTAATCCACAAGGCATAGCGGTAAGTCAAGTATCAATTCCGCCTACAGTAATAATTATGGACGGTTTAGGATTTTTGACGTGGGAAGGATTTCTAAAAGTGCCTTCTAACGCTTCACCAGGTTTGTACTCTGTCCTACTGTTCTCTACGGTTCCAACACATAATGGTAGCAGAATTGATGGGTACTTCTACGGTCAATTATACGTTTCTCCTGCAGTTTCAGAAGTTCACGCAAATGTTTCTAAATACGTATTTGAAGGATCTCAAGTGAAAATTTATGCTAATATAACATACTCTAACGGTACAGAAGTTAAGTACGGTATATTCTCTTCAATAGTCTATCCTAAGATATATGAAAGCGAAGCAACTACAATAGAGCTAGATGATGAATTCAATGTACCTTTATACTATAATTCAACACTTAATTTGTGGGTAGGAGAATTCAATGTACCTTCGTCCCAAAATCTTGGTAATTTAACTTATTACGGAACTCAATATTATGGTGGTCCATTAGAAATTCTGATATTTGGTAATGCTTATAATGGATATCCTACCAATGTTACATATAAGGATCAATATACAATATACGCTTTACCATATACAGAAATTTCTAACTCCTTCCTAACTAACGTTCAACCATTTAACGTCTATTTGAATAACGATACTTTAATGATAAATAAATTAACTATAGATAATGCTATTTTGAATAACGATACAATATACGGAGATTTAACTATAACCTATTCTAACTTAACAAATATAAAAATTGTAGATAGTAACGTTACACTGATATCATCGAACGTAAGAAACATAACGGTAATACATGGTCACGTTAATTTAATAAATTCCAAAGTTCAAAATATGATTCTAAATACTTCATCTGTTGATAACCAGGATTCTGTAATTTCAGGAATATATCCTAGCTTGCCTAACATAACTATTATAAGTCCTTCACCGTTGTCTAATATAACTGGCAAGTTTACTCTAACTTTTGAAATTAAAGGGAGTGAAATCAAGGATGTTCAAATTTACATTAATAATGTGTCATTATCTATCTTAGAAAAAATTTATCCGTATCTTAATGTGAGTTTAAACAATTCTGATAACGTTTCAAAAATTACTTTAAATTCTACAGCATTACCTGACGGAACGTATGAAATAAAGGTAGTAGCACAGCAGGCCGATGGTTTAACTACCTCTAAAAGCATAGTAGTTAATTTTGCTAATAAACTAAATCAGGAGCAAAATCAAATTACTTCGTTAAACCAAAGCATAAATAACATTATTAGTAAAGCTAACAATGAAATAAATTCTCTCAAATCTCAAATGAACTCATTAGAGACCAGGAACACAATTCTTACTATATTAGCAATAATTTTAGCTATAATAGCGATTGCTGTAGCAATTATAGTAAGGAAAAGATAAATATTTTTTTAAATCCTCCTAAAAATTAAGTAGTCCTTTTACGTTTAATTATGATTTTTTATTTATATTTTTTAGAGCATTGTTGTATATTTCTAAAAAATTTTCTAACTATCGCTATTCAATTATAAATTCTCAAAATTATAATATAAATAATGGATTGCTCATTTAAATATTAGATGATAAAGGAATTATGGATGTTAAAAAATCTTTTTTAAAGAAAATGTCATTGTCAATTAATAAAATCTTGATGCAGAAACAGAAATGTTTAATAAAAATGACATATCTTCATTATATTTTGCCAGTTTCAAAACATAGAAAATCTAAGAAAACCGTACCCAGCTGCATTAGAAATACTTAAGCATTGTAATCCTATTAAGAGAATGATAAAATGTTCAATTTTAGCTATAACTTCTGTGAAAAACGAATTTAATAGCTATATTGTTATTATGATATTTATAAAATTTTATCAATGAAATAAAATGATCTGTAACAAAGTTATATCTAAATGTTGATATAGTATCAAAAATTGAGTATCAAAATTATAAGTTTATTAAATAAAGTATCGGCATTTCAGAAAATGTTTAAAGAAGTTATTAACTTCATAGAAAAATGAGAAAGAAAATTTATTAATTCCAAATCTAGTAGTGAGAAGAGATAATATGGAAAAGACATTTCAAATGGATAATGTAGATCTTAAGGCAATTCATGATAAAATTATGAGTGAAATTCAAAGTAACGGATTAGAAGTACACAGGGATGAATGGAGAGATAACGGATTTAAAATTCTGGTAAGAAGGGGAGAAGAAAGAGGTGAAGTAGAAGTCTTTAATGATTGGGGAAGTTTAAGGTTAATAACACGCGATAGATTAGAATGGGACCTAATGAATATGATCGAACCTCTAATGAACCAAGGACCTCAATCTATTACACAACAATCACAAAATTCTGTACCTCAACCTCCAAATATTCAACCTTCGCCGCATCCTCAATTTCAACAGCCCATGAATTATCCAAAACAGGACCAACAAGCATATACTCAGCAGCCCTATCAGCAACCACAGCAATTACCCAGTGTAGTGCAAGTTCCTGAACATCAACAAATAGTAAATATCCTAATGCAAAATAATTATCAAATCGAAGTAAATACTACAAATGGACAGACTTTCTTCGTTAGAGGTAGAAAAGGAAATTATGTAATAGATATTGAAGGTAGACCTCAACCATAGAATTTTTTATATAACTATTTATGTTATATTTCTATTAGAAAGAATTATATGGACTGTTAATTTTCATAGTACTACTCATAGATTTCGTGAAAAATCTTGATTTCCATTATTGAGTTTATAAATTTTCTTAATAAACTTCCATATTTTTATGACAAAATGGAACATTATTTTATCATAATATTTTAAACAACATTAAGAATAAGGAACATTAATATAAAAATTATTTAAAATGACTCTAATATAACAACACAATCATTTACAGTATTTTATGTATTCTTATATGATATAGAAAAAGTTTATAAGAAAAAGTATATGGTTACTATTAAACTGGCAATAAAATGTATAGAGTTATATTGTTATAGGATAAAAAGTCTATAATTACTTTGTTTAGATTTATACGTTGTGGATCGCTTCAGAATTATACCATTGAGTTAAAAGTAAACTATACGGTTCTATTGAGAAAAACTGAAGTAATAAAACGGAAATGACGTTGAACTTGCTTTAATCTAGATATAGACTTAGAATTTAAAAAGAACTTAATATTTAGTAAAATATAAGAATTCCATAAAGCAAACACTCTTACAACTTTTAATTCTATTGAATTCAATGAATTATTCAAATTAACTATTGTCTTTGATATTAAATTTCTTTTTATAATTATCTATCTCATTCTGAATTTTAGAAAGAGAAATTCCGATATATGAGAGAGAACCTATTGATAAGAAGAATGAAAAAATATCTACACTAAAAAGATAAGGTAAGATAGAAGAATAAGGAATAGTAAAAGATGTAATAAGATATATTAAGGAAAGAAGTATAGATGGAAAAGATACAATTATAAATACAAATTTGAATTTATCAATATCCTTAGATAGATTTTCTAATCTAAAAACATCCTTCCCTGCATTAAGTAAATCTTGAACTTCTGCTATAACTCCTTGGAGTCTTTCATAGATTTTTTCTGCCATGGTCTTTGTATCTAAGTTATTCTTATTTAGAGAATAGTATAATATAACTTCTTCTATAAGTTCAGAAGTTTTTCCGGAATAAAAGTTAGATGCTTTATCTAAAAAGTTTGCTATAGATAAGTATAGATATTTCTCCTTCATCTGTTGAGCTTGTTTTTTTGCACTAATATAAGCATAAATAATTATTATTGCAAAAGCTAGAGAAGATAAAAACATTAAAAAAGAAGCTAATCTGAAAAACAAGATTTTCACTATATTGGTTCCTTCAACTTCGACGAAATTTCATCTAATTCTTTTTTCTTTTCTCTGAAAGTTCTAAGAATATCTAGGAATTTCATTCCTTTTTCAGTTACGAAGAATTTGTCATCTTTCTTCAATATTAACTGTTTTTCAACAAGAACGTCTACATATTTTTTTAGGACTTCAAAACTTAAGTTAGCATTATACATTAATCTAGTCTTTTTTACACCAGGTTTGCAAGTAACTAATATATCATAAATTATATCGTAAGATGATCTCTTTTTCCTTTCCATAGACTTACTTTCGGGATTGTATATATATTTATTTACGTAAAATTGTAGGGCTAAAATCTACAAGATTATCTTTAGATCTTCTATAATATTTTAGTTTTGTATTATATATTTTTCATTAAACCGAAAAATTGAAAGTTGAATTTTCATATAGTTTAAGGAATTTCTTACTTTAAATAATTACTATATCCAGTTTTCATTAAACAAACAATTTTCATCTATAACTTAGAATACTTATTAGAGCATTTTAGTTAATAGTTAAGATAATTCTTAGATTGAAATCTACAATAAATTTTATTTATAATTTATCTATATAATATAGACATGCTCAAGAGGGACAAATATAGAATAACTTATGAAATACTGAAAAACTGTAGATTGAATATGAGTAAGACTAGGCTTATGTTTGCGTGTAACTTAAATTATGTCATATTAACAAAATATATAAACGAACTTATAGCTAAAGGGTTAATTATAGAAGATCAAGGAAAATATACGCTAACTCCAAAAGGATTAGAGTTTTTAAAATTATTAGATACATATATTAAATTAAACGAAGAAATTAATAAGTTAGAAAATTTACTGTACAACTTTTGACAAAAAATAACTAGAAGATAACTCGCTTTTTAAATACAAAGAGTGACATTCTTCCATATAATATGTTTTAAAATTTTCTAAACAATTTAGGTTTATTTTTCAAAGTAAATATTTGTGGTAATTTTAAATTAGTATTGATGGCTGACTTATCTAAAAATTTCATAAACTTATGAGCTTTAATTCTTATTATAGATTATATCTCTATAATCAGTATAATTGATGATAAAGCAGTCTCTGTTTTTTCTTTAATTTGAAAACTAAATCGATAACCCTTTCTACGCAAATTCAATAACCTTCTATTTAAAGTAACTAATTCTATTAAATATGCCATAAATACAATATTCAGTATAATAAACTTTGCATTTTTATTTTAAAAATATATTGATCCCTTATCAAAAAAGGAATAGTCCTACTTCAGGCTCAAGTCCCATAATCCTAAAAGTAGCTAGACTAGCTTTTGGCACATAATACTCTTCAATACCATGTTCGGGGTGAACTAACGTTATTGTCTGAGGTTTCACTATAAGAATATTTGCTAAATTTATTTCAGCTCCCAATAAAATCCCTGAAATCTTTATTGCATGAGGTGTAGTATAGTGCCCTAATTTTATATATAATTTTTGCTCGTTAGAATAAACGTATTCAAGAAAATTCTTATAATTACTTTGGATTTTTAGCCTTCTGAATTTTTCAACTGCGTTATCAATATCTATAAATCTAATGCATTTTTCCCTTCTCGGATCTAATATTCTCCTTTTTTCATAAATATCAGGAACTTCGAAAGTAAAATATTTCATTAATTGTTTTTCTATTTTCCTCAACACTTTAATAGAATATTTTAATTTATCTTCTGACGCAGAAGTTCTTAGAATAAAATCCATCATTTCTGTATATATTGATGTTAGCTGCTCAACTTTTCTTACATCTTCATCTTGATATAGCTTGCTTCTCAAGAAAGAGTTAGTTAAGTCTTGTAGATTAGACGATGCTATAAAATTGGAAATATCTTCTTCAGTATTAAATACTTCTCTAACTTCCATTACAAGATCTCCTTGAACCCTTATCCCTATACCTTTTTTATATTCAAAGGTTTCATAGGAATGATAATCGAAACCCATACATCTTCTTATTTGGAATTTAGCTTCGTCTGGATAATATTCCGAAACATAACAGTGTCTTCTCACTGGCATTACGAACATTTTTCCAGTAGATGAGTCCTTACCCATTACGAAATTTACTGGAAAAGACTCACCTTTATCTGAGTCTCCCAATTCAAAATAATAATATTCATCGACTTTCCTAACTCTTTCCTTTAGCTTGTTGGCTAAAATAAACCGTACATAATGTTGAATACTTAAAAAGTCGTTTTCCTTAAAATCTAGGCTCATTCAATCTAGGCCTCTACTCCTAATTGTAGTGAGGTCTATCACCTTTTCATCTGAGCCTTTCTCCTTTATTTCATCTTTTTGTTTTAACTGGGTTGTTTGCATAATTATAAATGCGTTATATTATACTTAAGTATTTCCTTTTAAAAGTTTTCAATTTTTGAGCAGAGAGTAACGGTATATACTACACATAATTAGTATAGAATACGTAAAATTCTGTTAACTTTTTACTTTATAGTATTTTAAATTAAACATAACTTTATATAGAAATAGTTAGGTTAAAAATTTAAAGAAAATATTTCCTTATTGTCTTTATACACTGTTACTTTATTTTCCTCAGATTCCAATATTCCATAACATCTATAAATCTGAGAACTGTCTACTCTAAGATATTTAGTTCCTGAAGGAAATTGATAGTATGAATAGCAACCAGCAGTCATGTGTCCATTAAAGAATAATCTGGGTTTCAAATCTTCAACAGCTTCAAACACTAACTCATTGTAATCATCCGCTCTCATTTTAGGATATATGTCAGGGATATATGGAGGCTGATGAGTTATTAAAACGTCTAATTTCGGAACAGAATTTTTTATTCTATAAATAGCATTCATGAATTGTGTTGGTGTAGTTAAAGGTATTCCTTTAATACTATTTTCTCCTATAAGGCCGTTAATTCCTGCTATTTTCAAACCACCAACTTCGAAAACCTTACCGTTAGGCATTGCGTATGTTTCTATTACTGGGAAGTTTTCATGATTACCGTAGATAGTGAATAGTTTAACCTTAGAATTTATTTTCCTAAAATCCTCAGGAGTCATTCCCTCGTCCCAGTCTCCTGCAGAAATAAGTACCTCAGGCTCAGTCTTATCTATTATTTCTAATAACCATTCTACAGCTACTGACTCGTCGTATCCCTTATAGAAGTTGAACGATTTATGAACGTCGCTAACTAGTAGGAATCTCATCGTTTTATATAGAGAGGAGTACTTAATTAGATTAACTTGTCTTTAGATTAACTTAGTCCTTTATACCTTAAAGCAATATTATTGTAAGGGAAATATAATCTCATAAAATAACGCACCAAATAAAAGAAAATAATATCCGTTATTAATATAAAATAATTAATGATATTAAAAATACGTCGAATTTAAGAGTTTTCTTGAACCATCTGATTATTCATAACATACCATAACAATATTGAGTAATAACTATGAGTGCCAGCTATGTGGAATTGTAACAGTATTTGAACACTAAGTTGCGGAACCTCATTAGTCTGGGAAGTATAATAATATAGAAAAGTTATTATATCGGCAGCAGGAATTAGAACGTTTTCTTTCACTATTTTAAACTGACTAGGCTCCAAAACAATAGGATTAGAGAGAGTCTTATTTACAGTGAAGGTAGTAAAAGTTCCAGTAGATGGAACAGATTGCATAAATGTATTATATTGATATACCATCTGCATAGTTATAAGAAAATAGTTAAAAGACTCTTGCGTTACTCCCCTATTGCTCATTATTAGGAATATACTGGCATTAAAAGGAGGAACTATCAATCCTTTAACTACTATAGAAGCATTTTCGAACATTACGAAATTATTAATAGAATCTAGAGATATTGCTGGCATTTCTGTAGTATTATATATGTTTGAATTCAAAACAAAACCATTAATATAGAACGGAGCTATGCACTGTAGTTCATTCGAAATATCATTCGAAGATAGAAGTGTTATTTTACCGTGATTAAAACCAGAAACCATTATATTAGTTTGAGTAGGCGACACTGAAATATTTACTGGAACAGAATAATTATATATTGAGAGTATATTATAATACATACTATTAACTGAATATTGCACTAACCTGGAAAAGCTTAGCTGAGATTTACTTATATTAGGGAATTCACCTTGAATATATTCCACATATACGTTATTTAAGGTAATCTGATTCCAACCTTTACTGTAATTATATAAAATCAAGTTTGTAGGTGAATCTATTGTAACATTGAAAGATCTAGACAATAGTGAAATCTTCCATACGCTTCCATTATGCCAATTTAGTGTTCCATTAATGAAGATGTTGTGCCCATGATAATCTGTCTCATTTAGTTTTAATAATGCAAGATTATAGTTGTAACATATTGAGATAATACCGTAAAAAGAATTATTTCCGAAGGATATGTTTGTATCGTATTGATTATGAGAATTTAATTCCGTAGGAAAAGTTATAGTTCCGTTAAAACCAGACAAATTCATATATCCTAATCCTAAAGGCATAGTGTAATTCCCTATTATTTCACCGTTGAATGTTCCATTGTATATTCCATTGTTATCAAAAACATTCTCTAAAAAAGGTACTACGGTAGTATAAGGAGGAAAACCTTTGTCAGAATCCTGAGAAATGGAAATGTTCTGAGGTTTCTCAAACACATCTTGTAAAAATAGGTCAAGAAAAGTATCTGGTGTCGTAAAGCTTCCTAAAGAATTAAGTAAATCCACTTTGTTTATAGAAACGTTAATTTCTGTAGAATTACTATATACCGTAATAGTATCCGACAATTGAGCGTTCTTACTAATAGTCTGAGACAATGGATAAACTACAAAAACATTTCCTAAACTAGTTTCAATTTCAAGCTGATCGTAAGCGTAAGTAGAATTTACCTTAATAGCTATAGCAGGATATCCGAAATAGTAAGGAGCGTCATATGTTGTTATCTTAACAAGGGGCGTTCAGTAATAAATATTTTGGTTGAACTTCAAGCATAATGTCAACTAAGATTGCCACGTGTACCTTTCAATCCACGTGGCGATTTGGGGAGGATCACTTGGGCTCATAAGGCTTATTATTATACCAAACACTCCAAATTATTCTAGCCAATTTCCTGGCTAAAGCAGTGTACAACTTCTTTCCCTTCAACTTTTCCTTATGGTTCTCGTAAAATTCTAGTAATGTAGGATTACGAGAATAATTCATCTCAGCGAGGAAGTAGAGCAAGCTGCGCAAGTACTTATTACCCTTCTTCGATATTCCCTTACTTACAGTAGCTTTACCGCTCCTCTCAACTATTGGGTCTAAACCACAGTAGGCTACGAAGGACTCAGGGTTAGGAAAGCGTTTAATGTCCCCAACAATGCCTATTATTATTCCCGAAGAAAGTTTCCCTATTCCCGGTATAGTTAATAGAACGTGATTTTCAGACTGTGATTGTATCATTTTCTCTACTTCTTTTATTTTCTCGCTTGTTTCCAGTAGTGCTTTAGATAATACTTCGATTTCTTCAAGTACGATCTTTGTGTACTCTAAGTTGTATAATTGTATTTTGAAGTTTCCTTTAGAGAATTCTTCAAGCATTTCCTTGCTTATTTTTTCCTCGTCACTGACTAGGAATAGTGCTCTTTTTACCCTGTTCTTGTACTTTGCTTCAAGGTCTTTTAGGAAGATATATAGTGTTACTAGTTCTTTCAATGGGTTGTAGTTGTACTCCTTTGCCTTGTTTGCCATGTTTATTAGTTTTTGTGCGTCGTAAAAATCTGTTTTCTTTCCTCTCAAGTCCTTCTCCTTCCATAGTATATTTGGGCTTACTTGTAGTATCTTGATCCCTTTTTCCTTGAAGTATTGACATGGTTTTATTGAGTATGCTCCTGTCGGTTCGACCACTATTGTGTTTAGTTTCACTTTTAGTATTTCTTCATAACCCTTCTTGTTGTTCTCGTAGACCCTCCCCTCACTCGTTACTAGATGATCTTTTGATATGTCTATTCCTAGGATCCCTACCTCTTTATCACACCTATATCCGTGCATATTATCACAATGTTCAGTCCGATAGTAGGGATTTGTCACGCCCCCTCTCGAAGACTTTGCTTCAGTCAAAGGGTCGACCATGTTTCCCAGTTGGAGAGTATTACTCTCCCCAACTAATTAATCTATATAGGTTCAAAGGGGGCGGAAGACTCCATCCGTAAGGGTGGAGATGAATAGGCTCCACATGCTTCGCCTCTAACATGGCTAGGCGATAGCTTGAAGAGCCGAGGAAACCACTCGATAGAGGTTAACTTTAGGATCTTCACTTTGTATGTGTAATACTCTTTTTCTAATTCTTGAATTTTTCTATAATACGCGTTGTATTGTTAATTTTGTTAGGAGATAGTGCGAACTAACTATGAGAACGTCCCCTTAAATTTTTGCACACTCCTACTCGGGATGTTGTCCCACATGTTAGATCGCGGGGGACGTATAGCCAGCCTCCCACATGGGGTTTTATCCCCATGCCCACTTTCGGCTTGTGTTATTTTCTTGTTCTCTTTATAAAAGTTTTACTCTTGTAAGGCTTGTCTTCTTGTTTAGGAGTGTTGTTCGTGAAAATCGCCGTAGGAGCCCCCTTTGTAGTTACATTTAAATACGTATTTTTCAAATATTCTCTTAATGGCAGTCACTGACGGAGTAAGCGTCACTGAGACGCCTTGGTTAAAGCGAGGGTCTATGTGGTACGCCTCTGCTCCATTCAACAGTCCCATATTGGGATACTGTGGGTTCACATTAGTGCTCGGGGTCGGAACGACCCTTAGTGCCTGTGGAGCTGAGACCTCTACCTTTGGCAAGCCTCGGCTTTGAAGCAGGAAGCCACGTCCGTTAGGGCGGAGTAGTTCACCATTGCCGCAATACCCCCAATTATACTTCTATTATTAAGAAGAAAAATGCCAGAGAGTATCAGATGGGCCGCCGAAGTAGGGAATAAGAAAAAAGTAGAGGAAGCCGTAAAGAGACTGGAGAAATGTGGCTTAGAACCTGAGGTTAATTTTGACGCAATTCAAGAAGACAAACCTACATTAAAGCAAAATCTCAAAGCATTCTTCAGTAGGACATATGCTAGACAAGTAGCCTTCATTTTCTGGATTGGTGCAGCATACGCTTTGACAGTCAACTTAGTTTCAGTATACTCTAGTAAGGTTCTCTCAGATTTAGGAGCTTCGTCCTTTGAATCCCTATTAGGTACTCTGAGTATAGATATTTTAGGAACTTTTGGAGTTTTAATAACAGTATTTGCGGCGGACAAATTAGGGAGAAAGGTCCTAGGCACACTAGGTTTTGGACTTTCTGCAATTCCATTGGCGGTACTTTACGTGGCCTATTTGATGGGTTTCCTATCGATTCCTTTAGTAGTAGCAATGTTCTCATTATTCTTCCTTATAAATGTAGGATTTGTAGGTACTTTACAATACGTTCCAGCAGGAGAAGTATTTCCTACAAGATTAAGGGGACTATCAGTAGGTTGGGAGAAATTATTCGAATTCGGTTTAGCTTTGCCAGCATTGTCGTTGTATGCATTTCTAGGAGTAGCGAATTCATTACTTTATGATATAATAGTTGCAATAATTGCAGCAGCAATATATTACTTCCTCTCGTTAGAAACTAAACAAATGCCATTAGAAGAGATACAAAGAAGATATACTGGAAATGAAGGAATACCTAGCTTTGCATTAAAAGACATAGCAAGAAGCAAGGATAAGGATAAGTTATAAACTTTTTATATCTTTTTACGTTTTATTTAACATTTTATATCAAGATTATTAAAAGAGATAATAAAGGGCCTATTATTAAACTATCTATTGCTAGCATGGGACTTCCTATGGATATTACTATGCCCACAAATAAAGGCGCTATCATAGATCCTATCTGAGATATGGCATTAGCAAACCCCATGGAAGTTCCAGCGTTTTCTTTCCCCATTATTTTTACGACTATTGAATCTGTAGGAGGTCTATACATAAAGGAAGATATTCCAAGTATAACACTGATTGGTATAAGGAGATACAGATCTCTTGTAAATGATATAATAATTATTGAAATAATAAAGAGAATTAATGAGGTTTTAACTAGTTTAATATCCTCCATAATTCTCGAAAGTCTTTCTGAGAGTATTATAGAAAGCACTTGGCCTATTGCGTATAATATAAATAGAATTTCGGAAAGTTTTTCAGGTACATTATCGTAGAGGACTAAAAAGGGAAATAGCCACGACGACGTTCCCCATGTACCCCATAACTCTCCAGCTCTTATAATCGAGACCTTACCTACTCTCTTATTTAGTATAACTTTTCTAGCACTCTCTGATTTACCAGATTTAACATTAAGAAATAACGATAAAAAAGACGTCAATATTAATCCTATGAATATACAGATATAGAAAAATTTCCAATAAATTAATATTATTCCAGAAAGAGTAGCTAAAATAAGTAAAACTATTGGAGCTGAACTTTCTAAGAGAGCTAAATATGGTGTTAATGGTCTTTCCAACAATGAAACTATTTTTACTGATGATGGGAAAAGTCCTGCTGTTAAAAGACCTTCAATAAAATACAATAAGTAAAGTTCATATATACTTTTTATAAATATGAAAAATGGTATAAAAATTCCTGAAAGTAATGCTGAAATAAATATTGATTTTTTTGGTCCTACCTTATCTATAAATATACCCCATAATATTGAACTACTTACGTAACCTACATAAAAAAGAAAGAGTACTGTTCCTATTTCAACTGAAGTCATACGAAGAACGTAAGCAAAAGTTACTGCAACAACTCCCCAACTTAATCTTAAGGCTAATTGAAGAAAGGTTGCGGTCCAGCTTAAACCTAAAGAAAATCTCATAAAAAATGAGTAGAATGAAGATTTTTAAATTTGTTTAAAGTTGGAAATACTTTGAAATGAAACATTAAGTTTTAGAACAAAACTTCTAATGTATTACAAAAAATGGTAAAAAGGTATTCGATCAACTAATTTTTCATTAATACTCTCATCTTCTAAATACTTTTTATGAATATATGAATTTAACAGTATAAATATTCATTAACGCTTACTTTTAGTAGGATAGTCTTTAAAAATTTTAAGATGAGATAAGTAACTAAAATTTTCTAGCGAACTCGTATGAAAAATTATAAAGTTAACATTCTCAATATGCTAATTGAAAAAACATAAATAATCATTATTTAGTCTTTGAGATATAGATTCAGTTATTAAAACAGACAATGTAGACTAAAAGTATAAATATATGTAGATTTAATGTATTATATGCAAACATGTCCCATGTGTGGAGCAAATCTGGTAGAAGGTTTAAGTTATTGTCAAGTATGTGGAGCAGACGTTAGTATATACGATCAAATATACCAGAGCATTCAAGGAGTTTCTCCATTTCAATCTCCAGGAAATCAACAAAATTTCCAACAACAAGACTTTTCACAGCAAGGTTTTCAACAGCAGAATTTCCCGCAACAAGACTTTCAGCAGAATTTCCAACAACAAAATCCCCAGTATCAGCAAGGAATTCCTTGTCCTAACTGCGGTTTTATGAATCCACCAGACGCTAAAGTTTGTGGAAATTGCGGACAAGAATTAAAAAAACACCATCATCATTTCTTCTAAATTTTTATATTTGAACTCACTTTTTATTAATATGCCAGAATACAGAATTCTTGGTTACGATATGCAACATGTAAGAGTATATTTAAACCAAGGTGAAATGGTTTACGGAGACGGAGGGCATTTAGTAGCAAAATCTCCTTCTATTCAAGTTAATTATGCAGCTCAAGGAGGAATAATAAAATCTTTTGAAAGAGAACTTACTGGCAGTAGATTCTTTATAATGCAAATAATAGGACCTGGGGTAGCAGAATTTTCTTCTTTTCTTCCAGGAAGAGTAGTAAAAGTAGATCTTCAAGGTAATGGAATAAGAGTAGAGCATAATTCTTTCCTTTTTGCAGAACAGGGAATTCAATATACAGCGGCATTAGATAAAATAACTGTAGGATGGTTAGGAGGAGAAGGATTACTGATGGAGCATTTTACTGGACAGGGATCTGTATTTATCCATGCTTTAGGAGGAGTTAGCAGTTACGTTTTAAATCAAGGTGAAGAAATGGAATTTGAGGCCGGACATGTATTAGCCTTCGATGATAATATGCAATATTCAATAACGAGGGCAGGAGGAATAAAAACAATGCTTTTTGGAGGACTTGAAAAGGAGGGAATGTTCTTTGTAAAACTTACTGGACCAGGTAGAGTATGGTTACATAACGTATCATTAGAACAGTTGATCTCTAAATTAAGATTAGTCGGTGGAGGCGGTGGTGGAGGTCCATCTCAAGGAACTCCTGACATAAATATTGGAGGATTCAACATAAATATATAAAAAATTATCTCTTTATGTTTTTATTTTATCAGGAAAATATTTTAGGAATTTAGTAATCTTTGGATCTATTATCACTCTACAATAAGGATAATTTCTATGCTTATCGTAAAAGTTATGATGATAATCCTCTGCCTCATAAAAAGCTTCAAAAGGCACAACTTCCGTAACTACTTTTTTCCCTATTTTCTTTTCTACTTCTCTTATTATTTCCTCTGCAATTTTTCTTTGCTCGTCATTATGATATAATATTATAGATCTATATTGTGAACCAACATCGTTACCTTGCCTGTTTGGAGTTGTAGGATCGTGAATAGAGAAGAAAATTTCCAAAATATCTCTAAAAGAAATAATATTAGGATCAAAAGTAATTTGGACTACTTCAGCATGTCCCGTTTTGTCCGTACATACATCCTCGTACGTTGGATTAGGCACTTTTCCTCCAGAATATCCTGGTTTAACCTCAATCACTCCCTTAACTCTAGAAAAAACTGCTTCAGTGCACCAGAAACATCCTCCGCCTAATGTTGCTTTTTCCATGAAAGATATATGAAGTAGCTAAAATTTAACTTAGTGTTAGAAAATTTAAAATAGTTGTTTTGAAAAGATTTACTATAAACCTTTGATGAAGTTTTTGGAAAACGAATATTGTTATCGTGAACTACCATGCCCTAACGGGCGTGGCTTCCTGCTTCAAAGCCGAGGCTTGCCAAAGGTAGAGGTCTCAGCTCCACAGGCACTAAGGGTCGTTCCGACCCCGAGCACTAATGTGAACCCACAGTATCCCAATATGGGACTGTTGAATGGAGCAGAGGCGTACCACATAGACCCTCGCTTTAACCAAGGCGTCTCAGTGACGCTTACTCCGTCAGTGACTGCCATTAAGAGAATATTTGAAAAATACGTATTTAAATGTAACCACAAAGGGGGCAATCCATCTCCACCCTTACGGATGGAGTCTTCCACCCCCTTTGAACCCCTTGTTCAGATAAAATACTATCGGTAAGGTATATTGACAATTTTCATCTTAAATATTTAAGAACCGCACTTCAGATTAATTATTTATGAGTGAGGATTTAATCAAGGCGCTAATCAACAACGACGAATTCAATAAGAAGATAGCTAGTATAGTCTATGAAAAAATTAGAAACGATGTTATATTGAATAAATTTGATGATATATATAAAATATTAAATGAGCTAACTAAATCTGTCCAAAAGAACACTGATCATATAATCCTTATATGGGAGAAAATGGATCAAACTGATAAGACTATTAATAACATTATACAATCAATTAAGGATAACACTAACGCTATAAAGGAGATGCAAAATGAGGTAAGAACGTTAAATATTACAACACAAAAACATACTGAAGCTATAGAGTCTCTTCAGAAAAATATTGATTCACATACGAAAGCAATAGAGACAATGCAGAAAACGTTAGAAAAGCACAGTGAAATCATCGAAACACATACGAAAGCAATAGAGACAATGCAGAAAACGTTAGAAAAGCACAGTGAAATCATCGAAACACATACGAAAGCAATAGAGACAATGCAGAAAACGTTAGAAAAGCACAGTGAAATCATCGAAACACATACGAAAGCAATAGAGACAATGCAGAAAACGTTAGAAAAGCACAGTGAAATCATCGAAACACATACGAAAGCAATAGAGACAATGCAGAAAACGTTAGAAAAGCACAGTGAAATCATCGAAACACATACGAAAGCAATAGAGACAATGCAGAAAACGTTAGAAAAGCACAGTGAAATCATCGAAACACATACGAAAGCAATAGAAGAACAATCTAAGGCAATAGAGAAGTTACAAAATGCGATTTTTAGACTAAGTACAGAGATAGGTGCGTTTACTAATAGAGCAGGTAAAGGTCTAGAGAAAAGTATAATGAATATATATAGAGAAGCGTTAAAATTACATGGTATAGATCCTTCTAACGTTAAACATGGTAAAATAAAGGATACCCTAGGAATAATAGATAAGGATAAGGAGTTTGAAGTAGACTTTTATGAGACCGATGATTACGTCTATGTTTTTGAAGTTAAGAACTATGCAGATGAGGGAGTTTTAGAACAAATGAGAAATAGAATTAAATTGTTTTCCGCATTATATAAAAAGCCTATAAAATTCTATATTATATCTAACTTTATAGAAAAATCTGTAAAAGAAGAAGCAGAAAAAGAAGCAGCAATAATTATTACATCTCATGTTGTAGAAGACGAAGCATAAATTTTTCAACTTTATTTAAAGATTTATTTATAAAAATACCATTTAATATTTAAATTTCAATGATAATAGTTCTTATTTAGTATGAACTACACAATACTTGTATTGTATTTTATTATTTACAAGTTTTTAAATGATTAAACTATTATATTTATTTATGGTAACATGCATAATTTTATCAATTTTATTTAATTTATTTTTTATATTTAATTATATGAGGTGATGATATGAACGTAAGATCCTCAACCTTATATTTTATTGGAGCAATTTCATGGTTAGTCATTACTGGTTTAGGTGCTATGAATCTTAGAACTTACTTATTGAATGAAGGATCGATAAAATTTGACGAAATATATTACTTCATGCTAACTTTACATGGAGATTCTGGAATGATAGCCTTTGTTTCTTTCTCATCTCTTGCAATTTCGATATTTCTAATTGAAAAATATTACAGTCTAAATTATAAAATTCTTAATAGTTTGTTTATAATAGCAAATATTGGAATTATAATATACTTCTTAGGAGGCCCAATAATAGGATGGTATATGCTTTACCCTCTTTCTACACAATCATTCAATTTTATAGGTATTTACGGTAAATATTTTTGGATAAGCTATTTAGGAATATTTATATATTGTATATCAATAGAGACATGCTCAGTATATCTTTGGAAAAAATCAAATAATTTAATATTTATTACACTTTCGCTAATGATTTTCTCAATACCATTTCTCGGAGCCACAATGATACTTTATATTCTAAGTATTGTAAAAGGAATTTCTGTATCCCCTATAATTACCTCGTTCACGTTTTGGGAATATGGTTCACCCGATACTTATTTTCTCACTTTTTCAGTATTCGCATTACTCTACTATATCTTTAAACCTTTTTCAACAAAATGGACATTGTGGTCAAAATATCCTCTCATGATATTGCCCTTTCTTATATTTGCTAACCATCTTCAAACATGGCCTATAAATCCGATAGTAAGAGAAGCTTCGGATTTCTTTACAATAATTCTTACAGGATTTCTTGCAATTTTATTTTTTAACTTAATTATTCCATTATTTAAAACTACAATAAATTCTACAATAGAGTTTTTAGGAGTTATTACATTAGGCGGATTTTTAATTTCGTCAATATTCTCCATAATATTACCATTTAATTTCTTTGATCCTATATTTCACAATACTTATTATGTTGTAGGAAGTTTTCACTCAATAATATGGAACTTCTTAATAACAGGATTCTTCTTGGGATTCTATATCTTTACAACTAATCTTGAAGAGAAGAAAGAATTAAAGAACGAGAACGTAATTTTAAAGACTTCACTAATAACATGGTTAATTTCATCAACAATATTAAGCTATTTAATGATGTACTCTGGTTATGAAGGGTTAATAAGGAGAGAAGTCATTTTCCCTTCTAAATTCTTGCCATCAATGGATTTAATGACAGCGTTTGCGTTTATTGCAGTCACTGCAATAAGTTTGGCTTTTTCTATTGAACTTTCAAAATTAATAAGTGTTAAGATTAAAAAAATAGAATATAAAAAATTCCAAGCAAAAATTATGAATAAAATCCGTCATTGATTTTTCGTTCTATTTCTCCCAGAAGTTTAGAATTTATCCATGCTCTTCCAAAAGCACCTATATTTTCCTCATCTATAGTAACTAAAACATTATTTGGATCTCCTCTAACTCTTACTAAAATTATCTCCTCTTTATGGAAATGTCCTCTCTTTATCCCTTTTATCATAAAATCGGTTGGTTGATTTTGATTTAACGTAATTTCCCAATCTTCGTCTTTTAATGAGTTTTGAATATCTTGAACTAAGTTTTGAATATTTATATTTCTATCAATAAATTCCCTTTCCATAACTACATTACATGAAATTTAAATATAAAATTTTCGTAACATATTTACAGTTCTCGAAGTTTAAAACTATTTTCTAAATATAAAAAATAAAATTGTTTTATCTTATATTTTTCCCACAAAAAGCGTGTCAAGCTCCTTTTTAATATTTTCGAATTCTGTCATACACCTTATATATTCTTTATATTTAGTGATATATTCTCTTCCTTTTTCAGTTAAATAATACTCATCTCCTCTCAAAGTTATATAATTCAATTTCTCAAGTTTACTTAAATATTTTGTAAATATGCCATAGTTTAAATTGGCTGCATACATGAGTTTAGTTTTTTTCTTTCCGTCACAATTCTTTAATATAGAAAACATAACCTCATAACAATCTCTCTTCTTTCTTATCTCGTTATGAGCATAAGAATCGTAATATTTCGCTCCTCTATTTATTAAAACGGAGGAAATCTCTTGGACTTTCGGCTCCTTTTCCCTCATTTTTCCACCATTCTCGACAAGTATTATTTACCTTTACGTTATATAGCTTTGTTTAACAAATTATAGAAATAAATTTTAAATTATACATTTTCAAAAAAATCATGTAATTTATTATTTAAAATCCAATTATATGATAGACCCCGTACTTGTGAACTCCTCCTACGGCGATTTTCACGAACAACACTCCTAAACAAGAAGACAAGCTTTACAAGAGTGAGACTAAGAAGACTAGGTATAGGGGAGGAGGTGGTGAAGGCCCTCAAGTTGACCCCAATCAAGTAGTTCCTTCGGCTCTTCAAGCTATCGCCTAGCCATGTTAGAGGCAAAGCATGTGGAGCCTATCCATCTCCACGGATGGAGTCTTTCGCCTCGTTTGAACCCCCTGTTAAGATAAAAAAAGTAAAATAAGTTAAAATTTTTATTTTATCTGTAAAATAAGTTTTTTTAACTATAACAACATATTTAATTATGAACAAAAAGGAAGGAGAGTTAATAATACAATTATTTAGAAATCCTTTACAGTCCTATAGAAGTATAGCAAAAGAAATTGATGTATCAAACTCCCTCATAACTTACATGTTAAGAAGATCTTATTATTCTCCTATAACTAAAGATTTAGTTTTGAGCATTACTCCAAATTTTTTTAACCTTTACAAATCAACAATAGTCTTCAAAGAAGACCCGGGAAATATACCTTATTCCTTAAAATTTAAAGGAGATAATAATACTTTTGTCATGATTTATGGAAAAAATTCTAATAATATTACAGAAATTTTAAAATCACAAGGACTTACTACATCGAACATTAACATGAGATATGACCCCGAACAACTAAAATTTAATTTTCTTTCTTTCCCTAAAAGGCTGATGGAATTATTGATAGCTGATCCAAACCAAGTTTTAGATTATAAAAAATTAGGAGAGAAAATGAATAGTCCTCCAGCTACCATAAGAAGGTATATAAATTATTTTATTAAAAATAATATCATACAATTTTTTCCAAAAATAAATATTGAAAAGAACAATATGTATCTGTTTACACTTATTACCCAAAATTTTCAATTATCGATGTCTTTATTAAGAAATTATTATACAATATTAAGACCGTTGGACAATTATGGACTAATACAAGGTATTATTTACGATGAGGAAGGGACTGCATTATTGGATAAATTAAAATCTTTAGATAAAAAAGTATATATTTCTATCCAATATAAATACGAGACTAATCAGACACCATTTATAAGATTTCTAAAAAAATAACTTAACTTTGTGAAACTTCCATTAAAGTCTTGAATATTTCATTAAAGTCTGCCTTCTGCATTTCTACAAATACTCCATAATTCCCCATTACACATACTGCGTAGTCTCCTGCTGCTACAGCCCATCCATGAAACGGAGTCCATTTCATTCCCGATAGTTTAGAAAAACCTTCTGCCTGCATTTTTCCCATTAATGTATTTGCTGCTACCATCATAGCTACCATTTCGGCTATATCCTTTGGTAAGTTTCCCTTATAGCTTACCAATTTTCCATCTATAGTATATTCTCCTGCAGCTACTGCTCCCTTTAAGCCCATCAGACGATCTAATTTATCCATATTTATCATTATTATAATGTATGTTTAGATTATATAAATTTTATGAATAAAAAATTTTCTCTACTTAGTATTGAATATTAAATTATTAAATCTTTATATTGATATCTTCCTTTCACGTTTCTATTATTATAAGTTAGTTAAACCCAGTTAAAGAAAGACAAAATTTAAAAACTATATTATTTAGTTAATTTTATACAATCGGATTTGACACTTTACATTTATATATCGTGACTATAATATTTTTTCCTATGAACCAAGAGATTATAAGAAGAAACCTTAATGATATTAAATCTTCAGGAATATTATTAGAAAAAATTCTCCCTAATATATATGTTAACAGATATAACATCTTTTCTGACATTTTTATAGTAAGCGAGAAAAAAGGAATGTATGTCCATTGTATGAAACATTGTATTAAAGGTACTGGTTGTGTCTTGTATGAAACAACTCTAAGTGAGAAAATTCCAGATATTATAAACAAGGAATTTATAGAAAAACTAGAACTTAAACCAATTTATATTAGTAAAAAAGCATTAATATCAATAAACACTTTGAGAGAAGCTTCAAATACTCTAAAGAAAGAAGAATTAAAAATAGCTTCAGAGAAAATAATTCAGAAAATTAATGAAGGATTATTTGACAATTTTTAACTTATACGTTATAATTGAATTTTTCTCTTGTCAATTCTTTGAAAACTTTTGTCAAAGAATACCCTTTTAAGGAATACTAAATTATCCTAAAATATGGACGATCTTACAAAAATAATTAAGGACAGAACAAGAAGAGAGATTTTACTTTATCTTCATAATAGAGGAAAAGCTACATATTCCGACATTCTTCATGATATGAAATTATCTACAGGAAAACTAAATTATCACTTAAAAGTTCTAGAACCATTCCTCTCGAAAGAAAACGAATACTATAAACTTAATGATAAGGGC
This sequence comes from Acidianus brierleyi, assembly GCF_003201835.2. Lineage (NCBI taxonomy): Archaea > Thermoproteati > Thermoproteota > Thermoprotei > Sulfolobales > Sulfolobaceae > Acidianus > Acidianus brierleyi. Next base: position 2,522,072 of record NZ_CP029289.2, read on the forward strand.
AATCAATTAGCAGAAATAATCCTTAGTTTAGGAGATAACAAAAATTCCTCAGAAAAGTATTACCGCAATTCTTTGCTATTATTTCATTTATTCTCCTCATTATAAGTTCAGAGATTTTATATTCTTCTGGATTTTATATAATTTATTCTATTTCAATAATTACTTTATTAATATCTTCATTTCTAAATTATGTACAGGAAGAAGTTGAAGGTTTTGAAAATTTTATGATTTTATTAGCACTATTTTTCCCTTATGTCTTCTTCGTATTGAGGGGAAAAATTTTCAGTTTTTTACCATTATATTTAATTATAAGCCCTTATTATCATAATATTACATTTAGTTACTATATTAATGAACTAATACCTACAGCAGTATATTATTTTGGAGTACTCCCAAGATTTGTGAACTACAACGTAAGGTTGATGAGTATAGTTTGGGGAATAATTTTAATTGCAGATTCTTTATCTGGATTTATTGATTTGACTCCTTTATTACTTGGACTATCTATTCTTGTAAATAAGGAATCAACATATAATTATAAATTGTTTTTATTAATTACCATAGTGTTAATAATTTCAGCTACGTTATTTAAAATATTTATTCTACAGTATTAATCTGGGTTTATGCTATAAAAATCAGTATTTTCTAATAGTATTCCCCTAGGTATTTTAGCAAATAGATATCTTAAGAACGGTAATGAGGAATAAGAAAGCTCTATATATTTATTTCCATCTATAAATAGTTCTATCTTATTTCTATAATGATCTACATAAGCTATAAAATTAGAGAATTTTAATAAATGGACTAAATCCACGACTGTTTTATCTCCTACAAGTAAGTGTCCAAAATTCTCTGTAAAATAGTCTAGGTCTACTTCTTCTACATCATAAACTATCATAGGTCTAGAAAATCTTATATTAATTCCTTCAAGGTCTTCTAATTGCCTTACTTCCCTTACTTTTCCATCGTAAATAAATTTCTTATCTTTAGTTAGAAACAGAACCTTGAAAGCCATAAAATTTATGTGGATTTGGTATAATTTATAGTTTTCTTATGAAGATTATTAATAAGATATGAATATAGTCATTACAAATTAATATATATACTATATATAGTCTATAGAAACTATATAGATCTAACAAAGTATTTTCGTCATATCATTTGCGTTTACTGTATTTTTTTATTACATCTTATTTTTCTCATGCAAATCTTTATATGTTTACAATTTCCTCTAATGGCGAAACCTTTGCAACTACAACTTGCTTTAACATATTTTCCAAGTTCTATCCTAACTATGTAACTCTTTAAAGGATTTTTCTCACTATTTATTGCAAACAAGTAAATTCTTGAATCCATATAATTTCTTTTAATTATGAGATATGGATACATACATTAAAAGTAAAGATTTTAAAAAATCAGACTTACCCGATATTATTTACAGTCTCATTGCCAGTTTTTTGTACAAAAGACAACGTGAACTCCTTAATTTTTTCTTCAAGTATTTCCGAATCTCCATGAAGTATTCTTATAGCTTCTAATGTAGGCACTTCTATTTTAGTTACTTTAGACTCATCTACTTTCAGTTTCATAGAATTTGTAATAACGAACCTATTGCCTACAATGTACTCTTTTTTATCATGCTCCACTTTTTCCAATTGTGATAATAATTTTATATCTTCGTCTTCTTCCTTATCGTCATTCATCAATTTTACAATTCCTACAAATGCTAAGTCGTCCTTTATAAAGAATATTCCAGCTACAATGTATTTCCCTTTAACTTCTATCCTTTTACCTCTTAAATGCACATAAGATAATCCTAATTCTTTCGACATTGAGCTAAGGCCTTCTCTAATAAACTTCTCTAAATTCTTAGACTCATCGTCAGGATTCTTTAATGTATGTGAACTCCTTAACTTTTCTTTTATGCATTCTGCATTATCACCGCATTCTTTATCAAATTTTTCTATCTGCGATTTAATAAACTGTAATATAGAGCTAACAGTATTTAATTCCCTTCCCTTCCACATTGAAAGTACTATTGGAAATATCTCTTCGCTTATAGGATTACAATAAGCGTCTACTATTTCTTTTATATCTTCTGGGGTGAGGGCACTATCGAGGGATATTCTACTTTCGTCCAATCTCCTCCTTATTGCAAGATCTGTAACCTTACTATAAGAATCTGTAGGTATTGCCATTATAACTGGTATTCCCAACCCTGCATTTATTAATCTATGAATTTTAGGAATGTGACTTTCTCTTACTTCGTCAATAAGTAACGCAACTTTAGTTATTCCGTTAAGGTCGGAAAGTAAGTTCAACATCCCGTCAAAGTCCTTATTATAGGAAAGGCAATAAATCCTCAAATATTTATCGTCGTATTTATCGCATACTTTTACTAACCAATCTTCAAGTTTAGTTCCAGTAATTTTTTTCCAAAATGAATACCCGAATTTCTTCCTATTCTCATTTAAATAGTTAAAAGTTAATTCCTTCAAGTTATATGGACTGATTTTACTCCAAAATTCTTCCTCTATTTCACCCTTACTAGCTAGATCTAGGTAAAAGGACAACTCACTTACATTTTCTTGAGTTTTCTTTAATATTGTAGTTTTACCCATTCCAGGCTGTCCTATTATAGAAGCTACATCATTGTTCTTTATAGCATCCAGAGTTTTTTGCAAATATTTTGTATAAGTAGGACCTACCAAAATAACGTTCTTACTGTTCCATGTTGTCACTGTAACTTTCGGTATATTACATAACATTTCATTCACCCCTTCTCTTAATTATACCATATATGGAACCTTTCCTAACATAACCTTCCTCTCCACCAGCAATAAAATCGTAATTATCTTCAATATGGCGCTTTAATTTAGAATAAAACTCTTCCTTGTCCATGCCCAATTCTATCCTAATTGCCTGCAAATGTGCATATCCTAGATTATCCTTAACCTTGTCATATACAGCATCAAAAGTATCTTCACTAATTTTCTTTTTTTCTGAAATATATTCTTGTAATTTCCTTATTTCGTCTTTAATTTCTCTTATTTCGTTTAATATTATGTCAGTCTTATCTATCTCTAGAATTTCGTATGCTTTACCTCCTCCACTTTCAATTTTTCTAATTTTACCACTTTTTTCCATTTTTTCTAGTACGTTGAGAAGTTCTTCTCCGTCACACTTTAATTTCCTCTTAATTTTCGAAAAAGCTACTGGTTTACCGTCGTAAAGTTCCTTTAATGTAGCAATAATCTCATCCTCTGAAAGCATGTCCTATATCTTTATTCAAATCCTTTAAATACCATAAGATAAGTAATACTTTAGATTTTTTATGAAAAAATTATTTTAACTTTATTATACCATACAGATTTCCTTTTCTCGTTAACCCTTCTTCTCCTCCAGGATATAGCTGATATTTACTTTCTATATATTCCCCATACGTAGAATAGAAGGCTTCTTTAGTTAATCCCATTTCGATTCTTATTGCGGAAAGTTTAGAATATCCGTCTGAATCCTTAGTCTTTCCGTAAATCTCGTCAAATTTCTTTGAATCTACAGTATTCTCCTTTAAGAGTATTTTTCTTATATCTTGAATATAATTTATGATATCTGAAAACATTTCATTTATCTTTGGTTCATCAATTTTGTTTTCTTTAACCTCAAGCTTATTCTCCTCATGATCCTCGTTATTCTCTTGTTTAACGTAATACAGTATAGAATTACCAGATTTTTCCTTAATTAATTTCCCTTCTTTTACTAACTCTTCTAAAAAGTCGTCTACTTGTTTACTTCTTCCTATTTTATCCTTAATTCTCGTCTTCGGTACTTTATCTATACCTTCCTTCTGTAATTGAATTATAATGTTTAAAATATCTTCTTTAGAAATAGTTTTAGCCATCATGAATAGTTAGCTTATATTAAAAAACTTAAAAAAGAGTAGGTTAAATATTATATTTACTGCGGTTTTGCTGACAATCTTATTAACCAATAAATAGCTTTTATAATTCCTACGGTGTTATTTAAATTTATTTTAGAGAATGTCTTAGAATATTCCCCTTTTGTTTCTTTAAGATTCCTGAATATATCGTCAATACTTGAAAATGTTTTATTAATCATCGTTTTCACCACGTTTCTTACAAATTTATTTCTAATTCCTCCTGTAAGTATTGGAATCAAATCCCTAGTTACCTTAAAATTATAATTCCAAGACATATAAAGTAGATCCCAATAGCCCTCAGGCAATGTCTCAGGTTTAGGATATGGGTTTTTAGAAATGTACGAAGTAGATATTGGAATAACGGGTAAAGGAAAGACCCAAGCAGTAAATTTATGATCAATAATTGACTGAACCAAATCCATACTCTCTCTAACGTCCTCCTCAGTTTCTTCTGGATATCCAATAGTCATAGTATAGCAAGGATATATGTAATAATTATTCATAATACCAGTAGCGTCAATAATTATATTCTTCCAATCCTTAGGAGTCCAAGGGAAAGCTTTAGCGGACATATATTTCTCAAATATTTTTTGACTGCCTGTTTCCAATCCAACTACTGGAGCTGCAGCTCTATCCACATCATACCTTGTTATTTCAGAAATAGCCTTAACTGTCTTAGGACTCTCCCTTACAGCTGGAGCAGAAATATGTGGAAACCATATACCGTCTACGCCCATTGCCATGACTTCTGAAAACAGTTTAACTATAGCCTCATGATTAGTCCTTAACTTTGAGGAACCATAAAGCATTACATCGTCAGTTATGAACTCAACTCTCCTCCATCCACCTTTAATATTAACCTCAACTTCCTTCTTAATTACGTCTATAGGTATAGATCTAAAACTCTCTGGAGTTATAGAACAGAATTTACATCCTCTAGGGCACCCCCTCGTAATCTGAACTTCTCCTAGCCTAGCTGGATTCTTAATAGGCGGTATATCATCTACTTTAGGATCCTTTCCCCTTACTACCTGAGGAACGTCTTCGTTCTCTATCATTCCTTTAATAACTTTTGGTAAATCTACTTCTGCGTCCCTTAAAAATACTACATCTATCCATTCCGGTTTCCTTAAACTTAATTCCCAAGCTCCTGGGCCTCCAGCTATAACCTTAAAATTAAACTTTCCTTTAAGGTCAGAGATCTTTTGCCCTAGTTCATCGAAAAATTGAGCCGTCCATGTTGGTCCTCCACCAAAAAGAAAACTAAGCTTCGCACTCACTGGATTCAGTCCAAAAGGATCATGAACAGTAATTCCTAGAATTCTCGTCTTTCCTGCAAATTTTTCTATTTTTTCTGGAGGAATAACTGCTACATTAAATCCTGATTCTGAAAGGAGAGATTCTATTTTCCTTAGTGCGTAAGGAGCATATAACGCTTTTCCTTCCTTATCCGTCTTTACTTTAGGAGTGAAGAATTTATCCATGAAGAATCTTGGTACTAACCTAGACGGCATACAGGCTACATATCCTAGGACACTGGATCCACCGTAATCCGTGAAAGATCCTCTATCTGCTGAGAGGATTACGTCATACATAATGTAAAAATAGATATATCTAAAAAATAAACGTTTCTATAAAAAGTGTTTAAACTACGATTGAAGAAAAATTTTTAAATTCAGTAGATTGAGAACGTATTTTATAATTTTTAAAAAAGTTCGATTACGAAATAACTCGTTTTCCAACATCGTTAAGATTTTAAAAGCAATAAATCATTTTACTTATCTATAATTAGGTTCACTAAAGAATTTGTATTCCCATAAATTTATTTAGCAAATTATATTTCTTAATGAAAAAGATTATCAAAAAGTTTTTAAGCTAAAAAATATTTCAATTATATATGAGTTTTACTCAAATCCTCAAAATGAAATACAAGGGATAGAAAATCTTAGAAACGGATCGCTTTACTTAATAATATCAGCATTATTGTTTATTGTAGGAGACTTTATAATATTTACTGTACTTGGAGCTATTGTAGTATATATAATATCATTTGTATTTGTATTCCTAGCATATTCTAGACTTAGAGCAGGATTCGGAATATTGCAAAGTAATGGAAAAAATACCGGTTTAGGAAGAACTGGAGCCACTTTACTGTTAGTAGGTATGATATTGGACGTTATCGGCGCAATACTCCTATTAGTGTTCGTGGGCATAGCGTTCTTAGCAATAGGTGCAATAATAGTAATTATAGGAGAAATACTAGTAGGAATAGGATTATATAATACAGGAAATGCATATAATGACGGCTTACTTAAAATAGGAGGTATATTAGTAGCAATCATCGTAACGGCTTTCATAGGTTACATTTTAGCATACGTAAGTTTAGGTGGTATATTAGATAAGCTCAAGAGTGGGTCTTTCGTACCTTCACCAACTTATAGTCAACCAGGTACGCAATATCCTGGAACACAACCAACGTTCTCCCAACCAAGCAATATATACCAAATAGGTACCGGCAATTTAAAGGCCAACGGAGAAGCTTACGTAGCAATTTATTCCCCTACTCCTATTCAAATAGTTTCAGCAGAAATAGTAGGAACATCGATGATAAGCTCATCTATAACTCCAAATCTTCTATCGCCTGGAAGCAATAATGTTACGATAAACTTCGGAACAATAACTGGATTATTGCCAAATAACACATATACAATAAAACTTACTTTAGCAAATGGACAGACTATTGATACTATTGTTGCCTATCAACCATAATGTCAATAACTAACACAAATACTATGTTTCGCAAATACCCATAAATCTAAATTATGCTCATTTTTTAACTATAATAACTATTTTTATGGAAGCTATAGTTATACTATGAATTCTAATTCCTTTCTTATTCCCCAAATCAGTAAAACATTCCATAATCTACTTCAACATTAAAAACTTAAGAAATCCCTAGAACTATTATTTCTTTTAACTCCACTTTATTCCTATTTATAAGAACTGTAATATCCCAAAGATTTTTACAGAAATCATGCACTAATTTTAGGAATAGCTACTTTTTTTAAAAAAAAATGAATCATCCAGATTCTTTAATTTTAGGTTTATGGGACTCAATAGTTCTAGGAGAATTCATTTTTAATTAGGATATATGTTACCAATCAGTCTATCATTTATTATCTTATTAGGATTATCAATGGTTATTTTAAGAGAAATGTAGGAATAGGATTATATAACTCAGGAAATGAATACAATGAAAAACTAACTAAAATTAACGGAATTATGGTATCAACCCAGTCTCATAAGGGGATACTGTAGGCTCACTGCTCGGAGTCGGAACGATCCTCATTGTCTTTGTAGAAATATAAAAAATCTAATATGGTACTTGGAAATTTATAAAAATTATCATATAATTATCTAACTAATTACATTAAATCTTTACGAACCACTAATAACAAATAAAAATTATTTTTACTAATTAGATTTTGGGTCTACCGTAACCAAGGCGGTGACGCTTACTCCGTCAGTGACTGCCATTAAGAGAATATTCGAAAAAAGAAGTATTAAGCCTTACAAAGGGGGCTATCTATCTCCACGGAGTCTTCCGCTCCCTTTGAACCCCTGATCATAATAAAGTCTTATAGTGCAAACTTACAAGATTTTTGGCTCTTTACAGACAATATTCAACGAACAAAATTTAATATATGGATTTTTTATATCACTTATGAAAGCTTACAAGATAATTTTTTCTGGTATAGTTCAAGGTGTAGGATTCAGGCCATTTATTTATAGAATAGCTGTTAAATCAGGAGTAAGAGGATACGTAAGGAATTTAGGAGGAAGCGAAGTAGAAGTCAAGATTGTAGGAAAAGAAGAAAATATAGCAGAATTCATGTCATTATTTTTCTTAAAATTACCTTCTCCTGCAAAAATAGAAAAAATTATAGTAGAAGATAGTGAAATAGAGAATTTTAAGGAATTCCAGATTTTAAAGAGCGGGAGCACAATTAAGGAAGTTGGAGAAATACCTCCGGACTTATCAGTATGTGACGAATGCATGAAGGAAGTTTTAAACGAAAAAGACAGACATTACATGTATCCATTTAATAGTTGCGCATACTGCGGACCAAAGTTTTCAATAATATATAAGTTACCCTACGATAGAGAAAACACTTCCATGAAAGATTTTCCTATGTGTTCTTCTTGTCAGAAAGAATATGAAGATCCGGAAAACGAAAGAAGATTTGACGCTCAAGGAATAAGCTGTCCAATTTGTGGACCTAAATTATTTCTCGAAGATATTAAAGGAGAAAGAATAGAAGGAGATCCTATAGCCCTTACTGCAAAGCTCATAGAAGAAGGAAAAATAGTAGCAATTAAAGGCATTGGAGGATTCCACATAGCTATAGATCCGTTTAACGATGATGTAATTATAAGACTAAGAGAAAGAAAAAAGAGACCACAACAACCTTTTGCCCTCATGGCAATCTCTACTGATGTCATAAAGAAATACGCAGAAGTGTCGGAAATAGAAGAAGAAATTCTACGTTCGCCGGAAAGACCAATATTACTACTCAAAAAAAGAGAATCAATTTCAAAATACATTTCCCCAGGATTGGACAGAGATGGATTTTTCCTTTATTATACTCCTCTACATTATCTCCTCCTCAACTCTCTGAAGAATAAAATTTCAGTGATGACAAGCGGAAATATTCACGGCTTACCTATGTGCATTGACGAAGAATGTGTTAAAGATAAATTGAAAGACGTTGTGGATTACGTACTTTACCATAATAGGAAAATTGTTCACAGAGTTGACGATAGCGTAATGAGGATCTCATCACGAAGGATAATTATGTTACGAAGAAGTAGAGGATTTGCACCTACATGGATAAGAATAAAGAAGAAGGTGGAGCCAACAATAGCTTTAGGAGCAGAACTTCAAAACACTGGAGCAATAGCTTTTGACGATAAGGTTATACTCACACCTTATGTTGGAGATACTGACAAACTGGAAAACTTAGAAGAAATGGAAAACAGTATAAGGTTCCTTTTAAATACCTATTCAATAAAACCTAAATATGTAATAGCAGATAAAAATCCAGCTTATCAAAGCCTCAGACTAGCTAAAAAATTTTCAGAAGAATTTTCGGCTGAATTTTATCAAGTTCAGCACCATTTTGCTCATGGGTTAAGCGTAGCTGCAGAAAAAGGAGTAGATGAGGGAGTAATAATAGCTATAGACGGAATAGGTTATGGAGACGATGGAAACGGTTGGGGAGGTGAGATAATAAAATTTGAAGGAAGTAAATATTCAAGAGAATATCACTTAAGGTATGTTAATTACGCAGGAGGAGACATAAACGCAAAGAAGCCCGATAGAATGTTAGCTTTATTCCTATCTAATTTCCTTTCGTGGGAAGAAATAAAAAAACATGTAAAACTATCTGAAAAAGAAATAAAAATCCTAGAAATGCAATCAAAAAAATCGTCATTGTATACCTCAAGTGTTGGAAGATTTCTTGACGCAGTTTCGGCATTTTTAGATGTTTGCCATGAAAGAACATATGAAGGAGAACCTGCAATAAAACTTGAGGCGATGAAAGGAAGAATATTAGATTTCGATTTCCCTATAAAAGGAGAAGAAATAGACACAATAGAAGCGTTCAAATGGTTTTTAAACAATAATTTAAGGAAAGAGGATATTGCTACAACCCTACAATATAAGCTAGGAGAAGCATTAGTTAATGCTGCCGAGAGACTGAATCCGGAAAGAATCTTAGTTTCCGGAGGAGCTTCAGTAAACGAATATATATTAAAAGGTATATTAGACAACGCAAAAGCGGAAGTGTTAACGCTCAGTAAAGTTCCACCAGGAGACGGCGGAATATCTTTAGGTCAAAGTTACTTTAAAGTGTTGTAATATTCTATCGGATATATCTTTCAATTCCTTTTTGGATGAAACTCCACTTTTTCGTAATTTCTCATAAAGCATTTAAAGATTTCTTTCAATTCCTTTTTGGATGAAACCCCGGCGAAGAGCCCTTGCTGGGCTCTCCCGGGTACGAGGACTTTCAATTCCTTTTTGGATGAAACGTAGTTTAGGCGTAGAGTTGGAGGGCGTTATGCCCTACTTTCAATTCCTTTTTGGATGAAACTGCGTTGGTATGCAGAAATATTGCCTATAGTTACCGAAGACTTTCAATTCCTTTTTGGATGAAACAAATATTCAAACTGATAACGGCGGAATATATTTAGCTTACTCTTTCAATTCCTTTTTGGATGAAACGTATGGTATTATCAAATGGTGAAAAAAATGGGAAACGAAACCTTTCAATTCCTTTTTGGATAAAACTTGAGGACTTCCAGGGGGGATATTACTATATCCCCTACAACTTTCAATTCCTTCTTGGATAAAACTTATTCAACACCTGCAGCAAGGTATCCAGCTAATTCAACTTTCAATTCCTTCTTGGATGAAACAAAAGGTCTAATTCAAAGAAAGAGCGTAAAGGATATCATAAACTTTCAATTCCTTCTTGGATGAAACATTGTAAATGGGTTTAGCCCAAGCATGTTAAGTCAAAATTCCTTTCAATTCCTTCTTGGATGAAACTTATGAGTTTAAGAGAGACGCCATAAGGAAGCTAATGGAAAAATACTTTCAATTCCTTCTTGGATGAAACAATGAATAAGTATGTGACAAACGGGTTCAGCCCGAGTATGATACTTTCAATTCCTTCTTGGATGAAACATACTATACGTATCGTATGACGACGGGTTTGAAAAAGACTTCTTTCAATTCCTTCTTGGATGAAACACATGATGAATATGAACCGTTTGCAAGCGCTAAATTAGAAATCTTTCAATTCCTTCTTGGATGAAACCTGAGGTTATTGTCTTAAAACTTAATGATTTTGATAAGATAACTTTCAATTCCTTCTTGGATGAAACTTCTTCTCCTCCGACATGTCTCATTCACCTCTCATATTTAACACTTTCAATTCCTTCTTGGATGAAACCTGTTTATTTCTTTTAATTCCAATAGATTTTTTGTACTGATTCTTTCAATTCCTTCTTGGATGAAACCATTTAAATATTAGTTAGGTCTTAATGTAACATGATAAACACTTTCAATTCCTTCTTGGATGAAACAAGTGATGGCAAGGGAAGGCACAAAAATGATGAGTATTGACTTTCAATTCCTTCTTGGATGAAACCTTATATCATTCGGCTGTTCCTCTGGGGTCTATAGAAAAACCTTTCAATTCCTTCTTGGATGAAACTACAATACGGTTCATTACCAGACGCGTTAATAAAATCACTTTCAATTCCTTCTTGGATGAAACTCAAAATAAGTCAAATTTAGATCAACAATTAAATCAAATTTTCTTTCAATTCCTTCTTGGATGAAACTAAAATCAAGGGGGGAAATATGGTTGAGTTTAACAAAGCGGCTTTCAATTCCTTCTTGGATGAAACATATCGATTTGTCACATAAGAATTTTGACTTTTTAACTTTCAATTCCTTCTTGGATGAAACGTCCCTAAGTGAATTACTTAGGGACATAGTGTTTGAATATATCTTTCAATTCCTTCTTGGATGAAACTTCCCAAAGAATGCCAATGGGTGGCGGAGCTGGAAAAAATTCTTTCAATTCCTTCTTGGATGAAACATAAATTCATTAACTACCGTAACCGTTGGGCAATATATAACTGCCTTTCAATTCCTTCTTGGATGAAACCTTAAAGAAATTGCAAATTGGGTTGGGGCAAGATCATTTAGCTTTCAATTCCTTCTTGGATGAAACATAATGACATACTAGTAATAGTGTACCCAAGTCTGCATGATATCTTTCAATTCCTTCTTGGATGAAACCTACTGAGCTCGAAAGTTTTGGGTGTGCCTCTGGGGTCTATCTTTCAATTCCTTCTTGGATGAAACAGTAAGGACTTACAGTGCGGAAACCGGGAAACCGGTGGCCTTTCAATTCCTTCTTGGATGAAACTTGCTACCTTCATTTGTGAGCCACCTCAACGACAATTATTTCTTTCAATTCCTTCTTGGATGAAACAGGAGGACTATAAACGCACTATATATTGACGTTGTAATGATCTTTCAATTCCTTCTTGGATGAAACACAAAAAGGGATGGAGGTTTTTTTACAACCTCCTAAAAAAGACTTTCAATTCCTTCTTGGATGAAACTCTTCTGCTTCCATAAAATCATATCCAGCAAAAAGTTTTCGCTTTCAATTCCTTCTTGGATGAAACAGAAAAATTAAAGATAAAATTAGCTAAAGAATAATAAATCTTTCAATTCCTTCTTGGATGAAACCTATTTAGTGTCACAATGCAACGACTGGTGTGCAGTTACAAACTTTCAATTCCTTCTTGGATGAAACAAGAAATAATTTTACAGTTGTGAGAAAAATTAAGCATAAAACTTTCAATTCCTTCTTGGATGAAACAAGGATACGAACGACAAAACAGATCCAGCTATAACAAACGGCTTTCAATTCCTTCTTGGATGAAACACAACAACGACTTGAAGCAATTAGGTGACAACGATGATGAGTAACTTTCAATTCCTTCTTGGATGAAACAAAAAATCGACGATCGTTTGGAAACCTGCCCGCTATAGAGCTTTCAATTCCTTCTTGGATGAAACATGAAATAAAATTACGAGAGTGAGAAATTTGATAAAGAGACTTTCAATTCCTTCTTGGATGAAACCTCAACTAAATAATAATAAAAGTAATACACTTCAAATGAACAGCTTTCAATTCCTTCTTGGATGAAACACAGCCGAACAGCAAATCTAGAGAATAACGAGACGGTAAACTTTCAATTCCTTCTTGGATGAAACCCAAAAATAGAACCGAAAATGATAATGAAAACAATGAAAGAATACTTTCAATTCCTTCTTGGATGAAACCTATCTGGATTGATTTCGGTTCTTATAGAAATTAGACCTTTTTGTCTTTCAATTCCTTCTTGGATGAAACTAGTAACGAGGCACCAACTACTAAGACTTCAGGAACACTTTCAATTCCTTCTTGGATGAAACTTTAGTCATTATATTACTACTTTTACTTTAACGTAACGTAAAACTTTCAATTCCTTCTTGGATGAAACACAAAAAATGTAATTAAGTATATGCGTAAAAATAGAAGAAAAACTTTCAATTCCTTCTTGGATGAAACAATAGAATTCTTTGTATTTTTATTTTTTTCGTTTTTTTATCTTTCAATTCCTTCTTGGATGAAACCTTTCAAAGTTTGTATTTGCGAAAATAGAATTAAAAATTTTTCTTTCAATTCCTTCTTGGATGAAACTTGATAAAGTATACTGCAAAGGTCTACATAATAATCATACAATCTTTCAATTCCTTCTTGGATGAAACACTGTTGCGTTAGAAATTTTGCAAAATGAATTGGAATATACACTTTCAATTCCTTCTTGGATGAAACGCGGTTTTTCGGCTAATAATCTGCCAAACGTCTACAAATTCTTTCAATTCATTCTTGGATGAAACTTAGAACGTAAGGGCGGAAAAGCTCCACTCATTGCAATCCAAACTTTCAATTCCTTCTTGGATGAAACTCTGCAATATCGACAGTTGTCTATAGCAATATTTTCGTGACCTTTCAATTCCTTCTTGGATGAAACAAAAGGGTTAGTGGACATCGATAAAGATAAAGCAAATAGACTTTCAATTCCTTCTTGGATGAAACGAACATTAGTAATAAAATATGAACCAAATTCAACATTATATATCTTTCAATTCCTTCTTGGATGAAACCATTTTTATCGATAATAATACAATAAAGTATATTGCTAGCTTTCAATTCCTTCTTGGATGAAACTGATGGATTTATATTCTGATTTATATATTCTGAACAATAAACTTATAAACTTTTCTTTTATCTCCTTTCTTCTTCATGCGAACTAATTCGTTGTAATGATCTGACGTAGTTCTGTTCGCATGGTCTGCTCGTGAAATTGAATGAATAGACAGCCTTTTAAACGTTCAATCTACACGTCTGATTTCGTCTTGTACGCATTGTAGCTCGAACTTTTACGTTTTTAATCTTCATGTTCACCTCCTACCTAGTAATGATAGTATTACAAAATTGTAATCCTACTTTTTTCAACATGATAGATTAATGTTTAATTCTTCTCGTCATGTTCTTATCTTTTCAAGAGTTTAAGTAGGAAAATAAGGGTAATAATGAACATTTTTTCTCTTTTGTTTCCCTTTTTCTATCATCTTTTTATGGTATTCCCTTATTTTTCATTTTTTCTCTTTTTTCTCTCATCTTTCTCATAAGAACTGTATAGACGATTGTCTATAATTTTTATTGAAAATGATCATCATAAAGTAATTTTTTCTCACCAACTTTTTCTCTCTTTTCATTTTTTCTTTCTGTTCCATCTTGGAAATTTACTTTCAAGAAATAAAATGATTCTTCTCCCTAAAAAAGTATATAATGATAATTATAAATTATCAAAGGATTTACGTTATCCTTATTTTAAATCTTATTTTTTATTTAAATATATAATTTTAAAATATTTAAATCTTATTAATATTTCTAAATATCTAAAAATAGGAATAAAAAATATTATATGTTATTTCTATATAAGATTGATTATGGATCAAGTAGTAACGGCCATGATTCTTGTCGTGGCAACGATAGCTTTAGGTCTTATAGCCTTTGCTTTTTCATCAGCATATTCCTCTACGGTTAATGTTTCGTATTATAATCAGATTGAGGCAGAAAAGATTTCTTCGTCTTTTAATCCTACAACAGTAAACATTAACAATTCTTGTGCATTAATAATACCTTATTCTTATTTTTATCACGGTATTTTTTACGTTACAGTCTTTGAGGTTCCAGAATATCTTGTGAACTACCGCGCCCTAACCGGTAGACCCAAAATCATATTAGAAAAAATATTTCTGATAGGATAATATCGAATTTATAAAAGATAAAGAAATTTATAAGAGTGTAAAGAATTGAAGAAAGGGTTTAAGGTGAGGGAGATGGAGTATTACCACGTGAAATAGGAAGATGATAACGCCCGGTCTCCCTCACCAAAATAACATTCAACAAATAGGATATAAATTACTTTCCATGTTGAACTTCCAAGGGGAAAAGGTAGATGAGGTAGCAAAAACTCTCATCTCCGCGTGTTTGTGGAACGACTCTGTAGAGAACAAGTCCAGAGCGTATGACGTATCCCCACAGACCGTGAGGAATTACGTAGAGAAACAAGGGATGGAAGTGATTGAAAAGCTATTGGAAAGAGCTAGGAAAATATCCTTAGAAGTACTGAAGGGGGTAAAGGAGATAGATCTTTCAATAGACTGGACAACCAAGACGTGGTATGGGAAACCAGTGAAAGGGCTCGGGAGCTCTGAAAAAGGAAACTCGTGGAACTACGCAACTGCAACAACCAAGTATAAGGGGAAAGTACTTTTACTTGCCTTTATTCCGCAAGTGAACGGTATGACTAAGGACGAGATAGTGAAGATCCTCGTGGAGCAAGTAATGGCAATGGGATTCAAGATAAGGTTGATAACTCTTGACGCTGGTTTCTACACAGTTGATGTGCTCAATTTCATTTCACAGTTTAAGTATATAATTGCTGTCCCAACTGGGGACGTGAAGGTGTTTGAGGAGTTTGACGGGGATTACAAGACTAATAGTAAGTAGGAGGGATGAGCAGGTCAAGTTCAGGCTTCTCGTGTATGGCAAGGAAAAAGTGAGGAGAAAGAAGAAGAGTCTTGTTTATTTTGCTAGGGCTACTAATCTAGATCTGCCCAAGAGGGAAGTGTTGGATTTGTACAATAAGGTAAGAGGTCCCATAGAGACCTCTTATAGGAACATTAAGGCTTTTCTTCCATTTACTAGTTCTACTAAGTTTGTTTTCCGCACGTTGATCTTCGTGCTGGCCCTTGTACTCTACTCCTTATATACCATATTCAAGGGGGAGGTGGGGAGGGAGGAATTTAGATTATTATTAATTCTTTTATTTCCTGATTTATTCAATCCAGAGAATTTTACATTTAATGTAATTGAAACACTTATTTACACTATAGATTTATTTTTAAGGAGGTGATTTTGGGTCTACCGTAACGGACGTGGCTTCCTGCTTCAAAGCCGAGGCTTGCCCAAAGGTAGAGGTCTCAGCTCCACAGGCACTAAGGGTCGTTCCGACCCCGAGCACTAATGTGAACCCACAGTATCCCAATATGGGACTGTTGAATGGAGCAGAGGCGTACCACATAGACCCTCACTTTAACCAAGGCGTCTCAGTGACGCTTACTCCGTCAGTGACTGCCATTAATAGAATATTTGAAAAATACGTATTTAAATGTAACCACAAAGGGGGCAATCCATCTCCACCCTTATGGAGTCTTCCGCCCCCTTTGAACCTATATAGATTAATTAGTTGGGGAGAGTAATACTCTCCAACTGGGAAACATGGTCGACCCTTTGACTGAAGCAAAGTCTTCGAACGGGGGCGTGACAAACCCCTACCATCGGACTGAACATTGTGATAATATGCACGGATATAGGTGTGATAAAGAGGTAGGGATCCTAGGAATAGACATATCAAAAGATCATCTAGTAACGAGTGAGGGGAGGGTCTACGAGAACAACAAGAAGGGTTATGAAGAAATACTAAAAGTGAAACTAAACACAATAGTGGTCGAACCGACAGGAGCATACTCAATAAAACCATGTCAATACTTCAAGGAAAAAGGGATCAAGATACTACAAGTAAGCCCAAATATACTATGGAAGGAGAAGGACTTGAGAGGAAAGAAAACAGATTTTTACTACAAAAACTAATAAACATGGCAAACAAGGCAAAGGAGTACAACTACAACCCATTGAAAGAACTAGTAACACTATATATCTTCCTAAAAGACCTTGAAGTAAAGTACAAGAACAGGGTAAAAAGAGCACTATTCCTAGTCAGTGACGAGGAAAAAATAAGCAAGGAAATGCTTGAAGAATTCTCTAAAGGAAACTTCAAAATACAATTATACAACTTAGAGTACACAAAGATCGTACTTGAAGAAATCGAAGTATTATCTAAAGCACTACTGGAAACAAGCGAGAAAATAAAAGAAGTAGAGAAAATGATACAATTACAGTCTGAAAATCACGTTCTATTAACTATACCGGGAATAGGGAAACTTTCTTCGGGAATAATAATAGGCATTGTTGGAGACATTAAACGCTTTCCTAACCCTGAGTCCTTCGTAGCCTACTGCGGTTTAGACCCAATAGTTGAGAGGAGCGGTAAAGCTACTGTAAGTAAGGGAATATCGAAGAAGGGTAATAAGTACTTGCGCAGCTTGTTCTACTTCCTCGCTGAGATGAATTACTCTCGTAATCCTACATTACTAGAATTTTACGAGAACCATAAGGAAAAGTTGAAGGGAAAGAAGTTGTACACTGCTTTAGCCAGGAAATTGGCTAGAATAATTTGGAGTGTTTGGTATAATAATAAGCCTTATGAGCCTAAGTGACCATAAATCGCCACGTGGATTGAAAGGTACACGTGGCAATCTTAGTTGACATTATGCTTGAAGTTCAACCGAAATATTTATTACTGAACGCCCCTTGTTCAGATAAAAAAGACTATATAAGGGTTTTTCGATATACGGCTATCTAAGAGCCTAATCCAAGAATGGGCCTAGATGGTCTATTAAGAACCATATAAACTCCTTTATTACATTAATCATTTTCATAATTTTTTTATCATCTATTAGTGATGAGAGCAACATAATAATTCCTATTGTAAGAAAATAGGGCCATAGTGTAGCATACCATGGCGGTGGAACGTAAACACGAAAAACGTCAGGCATTCCAATTATCTCGGTGGGAAATGACTTAATCTCTATTGTAGGATGGTCTATTGAGTGAAGATAAACCGCTAACCCTAGAAGTATTATGGAAGATATTGTTAAAACAGTTTTGTCTTATCCATTAAAATAAAAAAGAAAAAATTGGCTTATAAGATTTTTCAAGAAAATAGTCTAAAAATTACTTCGTTTTCGATTTTATTCTTCCGGTCTATGAATTTCGAATGGGCTTTTCTGCTCGCCAAACTCGTAATTATACCATTTCTTGTACAATACTCTAAAACTCTTGTATAATATTCTAAAACTATGATAAAACTCCATGTGCCAACTAATGAATAAAATTACAAAACTGGTAGTTAAGACTTCAATCCATAAGTTAGCATACCATGGCGGAGGTATCATGCGAGATGGGTGTGCAAGCGGCATCCAGTATGGAACATGCTCTGTCAAAAAAGTAGGATGGTCTATTGAGTGAAGATAAACCGCTAACCCTAGAAGTATTATGGAAGATATTGTTAAAACAGTTTTGTCTTATCCATTAAAATAAAAAAGAAAAAATTGGCTTATAAGATTTTTCATTAGAAAGTAGCAGAACCTATTGCGATTAGCTGTTGTGGCGATGTAACAATATTTACAAATTCATTTGCATACGGTAAGGGAGCAGTAGGTAATTCCTGAGTTTTTGTATCTATACCTTTCAATGTACCTAATAACCAAGTCTGCACATTATAATAGTATGTAGAACTAGTAGGGCTAGATATTGAACACTCTATTGCACCCCATGCCATACCACTAGGCGGTGTAGAAGCGCCAACTTCAGATCCGTAATCTGTGCTGAGATTTGAACTGTCTGCAGATACTAAATTCTGGCCAATATATGGTGCATTATATAAAGATGATCCTGATTGGCTCGCTACGCATAGTTGAAAGCCAGTAACAAAATACGGATTTAATAGATTTTTCCTTCTGTTATTTGAACGTCATCAGGTAAAGTTACGTCGAATTCATCATCTAAACCATTATCGATTGTATTTTGTAGTGTATCGGTAAAATCATTTAAATCATAATTACCATCTGTAATTTTTTCAGTACTATCATTTTTTACAACATTACCTCCATTGTCTTTTGCTTTATTGCAGATTCTCTTTCGGTAAAAACGTCAAGGAATATGCGAGAAGGACTAACAAATCATTAGGTGACGACAGAAAGAAGGAGAGAAGGGTTTAAAAAGGGAACTAATTCAATACAGGGTCTAAATGATCTATTAAGAATAATGTAAAATTCTTTAACGCCCTTATTATAGTCTTTCTATGTATGAATGCTAAGGAAAGGAGTCCTATAATACCTAATGTAAGAAAATAAAGCCATAGTGAAGCATACCATGGAGATGAAAAGGAAACGTAAATGTTTTTTACTGATAGTAGTATTGAACTATCATAAAGTCTAGTACTAACTCCTGATAGAAAAACGCTGATATTTTTTACTGCTAATGGTGATTCTATTGCATTTTGTAATTTTATTGTAGTTGAATGGTCTATAGAATGAAGGTAAAAAGATAAGCTAAAAAACACTAAAGAAACAAGACAGATAACAAAAGACTTCTTCATAAGAAAAATAAAAAATCTCTTTTTTAAATTTTTACCATATATACTGAAATCCTTGAACTAACTGTCCATCAAGTAGTTCAGTTATTGTTGGATTACCTTTAGCTTGTGCCTCTGGATAAGTCATAATAAATTCTGTGGCATAACCGTAAGGTATTGATACTCCTACTCCGTATTGTACTGCGACTGCTTTTATAAATAATCAGAATGGTGAAATTACCTATCAATTTGAGAAGCAATATTCTCCATTTAATCCGTCTATAACCTTAGAAGGTCTATAAGGAAATTTTTTATTGGTCCTTATATGCTATATACATGATTCATTTCGTCTATTTTGATAGTAGTGGTCTCAATATTAGTTCTTGACAAGCTCCGAATGTTACAACAGGATTCAAATTTTAAGTCCGTACTTATGAGTAATGCTTATTGTTATCTTAATTCTCTTAAATGGTATAATGAATTTATATAATTTATTTTATATTAACTAAATTCCTAACTATGCCTAGAGCTTCTATATTTAAATTTCAAATTCGTTTATAGCCTTATATCATATAGTGTATAGTAAAAAGTAAATAATACTTACTAATTATATTATAATTATATATTAGTTTACTGATTAGTATATCGAAAACATTCTTAAAAGGTTTTAATACAGTATTTCAGTTAAAAAAAGCTGTTCAATAGCCATATAAATTAATGACAACAAAATTAAAGTCTATAGATGAGATAATTAAAGTCTCAATCTATTATAAAGATATAAATGAAACAATAGGATTAGAGTCACCGGTATGTTATCTTACCGGTGGTGGCGGTGGTGGAGGAAGCGGTGGAGATCCAGAAGGAATGAGTTGCGGATATCCTACATCGTCCTGTTGGTCTATTCCGTATCCTAAATATCCTAAAAAGAGGTGACCAATTATGGTAAGCAATAATGAAAAAATTTTTTATTTAACTATTATGTCGTCAAGTTGGTGTAATTTTAGATGTATATATCGTTTTGAAAATAACTATTTTAAAAAAGAAAATATAATAACTTCACAAGACACTATTTTTAGGATAAAATTATTCATAAAGAATACATTAGAGAAAAAATTATTCAATAGAATACATATAACTTGGTATGGAGGAGAGCCATTATTAGATTTTAAAACTATTATAGATATTATGGATTATATTATTAATCTATCTAAGACATATAATATAAAAATATCTTCAGACATTCTTACTAATGGATATCTACTAGACTTATATAAATTTACGGAATTAATAAAAAGAAATGTAAATATATTTCAGATAACAATAGATGGATGGAAAGATACTCATGATAAGCTAAGACCATTATTAAATAACGGTACGACTTTTGATAGGGTATTTAACAATTTAATTCTAACAAAGAATATTAAGGAAAATTTCATAATGATTATACGATCCAATATTACACAAACTAATATATATTCAATAAAAAAATTCTTAAATGTTATATCTATATATCTTTCTAATGATAAAAGATACTATTTTAGTTTCTTTATTATAAAGAGATCTGGGAGTAAAAACGATGATAAATTAGATTTCATAGACCGTGAAAAAAGAAATTTCGTATTAAAAGATTTATACAACTATGCGTTTAGTCTTGGTCTAAATGTACTTAGTAACACTCTTTTATATCAAATGGGAACAATACCTACTAAATATGGTATGTGTGGAGCCGTATATCCTTATTCAATTACCATTAGGAATGATGGAAAAATATTCAAATGTCCTATGACAGTCTTATTGGATAATGAAGCTGTCGGATATTTAGATAAAGATGGAAGCTTAATCATAGAAGAGGAAAAGATTAATAGGTGGGCTAAATATATTAATTCTAAAATTGGATGTCCTAGGTTAGCTGAATTTGGGGAAATGTAATGGGATTTAATATTTTTAAGAATAGGGACGTTAAAATTTATCTTATTCAACACTCCATACAGCCGTATTTAGCTCTTTCTTTCATTTTACCTGCGTATGTTTTTCTATTTAGCAAGAACATTATTTTAGTTGGTGTTCTTCTGAGTATTGCGTACTTGTTAGGACATCTTACAATAATTTCTGGTTTTTTAACGGATTACGTTGTAAATACTAGGCTATACGATTTTATTCTTTCAGTTTTAAGTGGATTAATATTTCTTGTCTCTTCATTAGTTTATTCAAACTCAGTGAGTTTTATTTTTTTATTGTACGCCGTCCTAGGCGTAGTGTATACGCTTAAGGGAACTAATCATAGGAAAGTATTTAGAAATGTTGTAAATTCTTATAAGGATTATAGAAATATTTGGGTTTTAACTCATAGTATTAGGGCATTTACGTCGATTATTCTTCTTTATATTTCTCTCTTCATAGTAGGGTTGAAATATACTTTGTTAATTTTAGGATTATACATGCTTTTTGTTCATACTCCTCTAATTTTCCTTATTAATTATCCTAGAGGTACTGGGAATGCTAAGCTAATCTTTAACATGTCGTTCTCATTGTTAAAAGGTAAGAAGGGTGCCCAATTTTATGTTATAGATAATTTTTTCAGTAATTTTTTTAGTGGTATATTACCGGTATTTATAGGGGCTTTCTCTTTATCTTTTTCGTTTTTAACTAATTACATAATTTATTATGTCGCTTTTATCCTTTATGATGCTATTTATCTGATTATTTTAAATAAGGATTTGAAAGGAGTTAATGGTAGATACTCAGTTTTGTTTTTAAGGGGTCTTGTTCCTTCTTTTATTCTTTTCAGTATAGTTATCCTTTCTCCTTCATTATATATAATCCCTATTGTTCTTTTTTCTGTAGTATTAACATTTTATAATGTATTTGTGACTCAAGCAATTCAATTTAATATACCTAAGGAAGTTTATGCTACTTTTATAGGATTGAACGTAACATTTGGCAGTTTATTCTACACTTTAGGAAATTTAATACTACCTTACATGGAAATAACCTTAGGTTTAAAAGGCGTAATGGTTTTAGTCTCAATAGTGTTAGCTATTTACTCTTTGATTATCTCGTATAGATTTAAGGATTTATTTAAAGTCATTAAGAAATAATTTGAATATTCTAGTCTCTTTAAATTCTTTAGGATAAATGATATTAACTCCTTAAACATAATTATTTTTATTTAATGCAAAATCCTCTAATCTTTACATAAGAAGTTTTATCAATATCTCCATCAAAACTCCTATCTTGAATAACACTTTACATATTTCATACTTCGTATATTGTAAAATGGAAAATTAGATCTCATAGAAAATCTGTAAGGAAAATAGACCTAGGCTTAAGGATAAACTCAAGAGGAACATAGAAAGAGTAGCTAAGGAGGTTTAAATATGATTTCAACCAATTTCTCCACCGTAGTATGTTCAGTCTGCTCCAGAGATTATTTTGATTATGAGAATTATCGCTACATTGTTAACTTTTTACTTTTCTACGAAGTTGGTAGGCACAATTAAAAGGTTAAGTTCAATGTTTAGGATTTAGGAAAATCCGTTAAGTGCGGTTATTACAGAAAAGCTTCACTAGTAGTTCCTGAAAATTCTTATCCTTTAACTAGGCAAAAATTAGGAAACCATGATACAAAAACTTTTCAGAAGTACTAACGTTATAAGTTGTCACTTAACCACTTCTGCAAAAAACATAATATTTGCGTAAGTTAGGTGATCTTATGAGAATTAGAACTCTTTGGCTTATCCTTATTTTAGGTAATTTATACGACTATGTAGCAACTTTAGTATTCGCTTATTTACATATTCTATGTATGGATCGTAATGTCTTTATTGGATATTCTACGTCTTTCTCTAATGTTATAACTGTTTTAACTGGCGAGAAACTTTTATTCCTAAATGGCGTATATTGGTTTAGTAAACTTTTCGATTACTTAAAAATTAGTAATTATAAATGGTTAGGATTATTACCATTTACTATCATTACAGCACTTATAGTAATTGATGATTCATTAGCTATCATTATAACTCTTTTTTAAACCCTTTTTCCCTCTTCCCAACCACAATGAAGTGGATAAGCCTTCTAAGTCTATCCATAATATCACTAATGTTATTACCAACATTACAAACTGGAGCCCAAACATCTAATACATGGGTAATTGGGAACAGCCATAACGAAAAGATTTATATTAAAAGTTAAATTTTCTTTTTTTTATATGTTGTGGGTTTCAGTTCTAATACTTGTTGCAGGTATAATTTCTACCTTATTGACTGTTCATTTTTCCTTAAGAAAGGCAGATAAAAGAGGTTTAATTATAATACTGTCTTCTTTAGTTTTAATCGGTGTTGGATTATGGTTACTATCAATGGATCACACAGTATATATAGCTAAGCCGATCCATGTAGCTTATCCATCTAACATACAACCACTTGGGCCATTAGCCTATTGTGTTAAAATTCCACCGCCATGGTACGCTACGTTATGGTTTTATTTTCTTGGCATAGGTTTAGGAATGCTAAGTGTAATGGTAATATTTGAAAGTATAATTAGACTTTTAAAGAATGGTTAACTTTCCATTTTTATTAGTAAAGCCTACGTCCAAATAGGTGACCAAATTACAGAACTTTCCGCCAAATACAAGGCAGAAGATCTAACGCTCGAAGTATCAAGCAGAGATATTGAATCGGGAACTTATACTTTTGATGATTTGACACAGGAGATAACGGACATTATCAAAGATATAGATTCTAATGATAATATTGATTTTCCGTACGATTTAACAGTAGAAAACGGTGTAATAAAATCTTATTCTGACGAAGTATATGACGTATTTCGTTTTATGACCCGCGTGATGAAGAAGATTAAAAAGATATAGTCTTTTTTCATCATATTTATTTAGGTGATAGGTTATGCCTATTATTTTCAGCACTACGGCGTATATCCCTATTTGGAAAATGACGGAAGAGCAGAAGGAAGAGTTTAAACAGAGCCGTCTATATCGTAACGTTATACCGTTAGTTTTCAGGGAAATTAATAGTAAATATCGTTATATGTATATGGACGATAAAATAGAAAATTCTATAGAAAACGGGTTTATTGACGGCGTAAAAACCCGTGTAAAAATACGATTAGTGTTTTCTTCAAAGAAATTAGAGAGGGAAAACAGTATAGTGAAAGAGCATTTTTACCATATAGGTGTAATAGAAGAACCTAAGGAATTAGCAGGTAAAATAATATTGAGACATGGGGCGGGGATTTACGACATAAGGATAAGAGATTTCTGCCATAATTCTCATTTTTATCATTATTTTGCTGAGAAAATACAAGGGGTATTTTCCAAAGAGACATTTTATCCACAAAAGGTTATTATAGGTAAAAGTTGTCCTCTCTCTCAAATAACGATAGTTGAATACTTACGTAAAAAGGCTTAGTCTCTTTTTAAACCCTTTCTCTCTTCCTCTAAATGAAGTACCTATTAATTTTCTCTATCTAAATTATCTATCTTGTTATCAATATCTTTACAAGCCTTGTCAGTGGATAGTAGGTGTTTCCGTAGTTTAAGATTTATACAAGAGACTATCTAAGTCCTACTTGCCATGATTTTTATACAAACTGATTTACCTTTCTACGTAAAAAGTTTACAGTTATTAGTTACTTAGATCTTTTCTATATAATCACTATTATAATCTAAGTTTAAAAACTTGTAATCTAAGATAAATTTATGTTAGAATCACAACTTATTCTAGATACTGTAAGAAATTTTTCTAAAAACAAAATAGAGCCATTATCAGAGAAGATAGATAGGGAAGATTGGTATCCTAGAAATTTAGTAAGAGAAATGGGATCCATTGGTATTCTTAATCCACTTTATCAAGGCTTAGATCTTTATACTGCAATGCTAATTTTAGAAGAGATAGCCAAAGTTAGCGGTTCTGTTGCTTTAATTCAGGACGCTCAAACAGAGTTAGTTACAGAACCTATAAGGAAATTCTCTAAGGTAGATGTTAATGCTTTATCTTCTGGAGAAAAAATAGGTTCTTTTGGATTAAGTGAGCCTTGTTGCGGTAGTGATACTTCTTCAATGAAAACTAAAGCAGTAAAGAAAAATGAATGGATTATAACTGGAGAAAAGATGTGGATTACTCAAGGTCTTTACGCCGATCTTTATTTAGTCGCAGCTAAAGTTGACAACAAAATAAATGCGTTTTTAGTAAATAGGGATCCATGTATCAGTGTTTCTAAAATAGAAGTTATGGGAAATAGGGGAACAGGGACGGCCCACGTTAAGTTTGAAGAATGTAAAGGTGAACATATAGGTGGATGGGAAGTAATAAAATATGCACTAAATATTGGAAGAGTTGCAATATCTGCCATATCTATAGGATTAGCGGAAGGTGCAATAGAGGAAGCGTTAGAGTGGGGTAATTCTAGAATAGTTTTCGGTAAGAAGGTTTTAGAGCATCAAGGGAATTTGTGGAAGGTTTCAGATTCTATTTCTAAAATTCTTATGTTGAAAAGTTTCCTAAAATATGTATGTGAGAATATGAACGATTATCTTATTTCTTCTCTTAAACTGCAATCTTCTAGGATTTCCCAAGAAATAGTTGATCAATCTCTTCAAATAATGGGAGGTATGGGATACGCTAAAGGAAGTAAAATTGAAAGGATATATAGAGACATTAGATTAACTAGGATTGGGGAAGGATCGGACGAGGTTCAACTTCATATTATATCAAAAAATATTAATAAAATATTTTAAAGATAAACTATTCTAGTTTTTCCATTTTTTATGTGTATCTTGTCTTTC
Source organism: Acidianus brierleyi (assembly GCF_003201835.2). Classification (NCBI taxonomy): domain Archaea; kingdom Thermoproteati; phylum Thermoproteota; class Thermoprotei; order Sulfolobales; family Sulfolobaceae; genus Acidianus; species Acidianus brierleyi. Next base: position 2,548,279 of record NZ_CP029289.2, read on the forward strand.
AATTCCATAATAATTAAAAATAAATTAATAAGTAGTTATTGTATAATTATATATTTACAGTAGGAATTAATGGAAGTTTTTAAACCCTTATTAGTAATGAAATTTATGAAATCATTTATATTTTTGAAGATATATAAACTATTGTGACTAAGTTGGAAAAAGTTGGAATAATAGGAGCAGGATGGTATGGCTTTCGTCCTCAAGTAAAAGATCTTTCCTTCAGGGAAATGGTTTTTGAAGCTGCAAGCAGGGCATACGAAAGTTCTGGAATAGATCCAAGGAAGGACGTAGATACTTTCGTTTCATGTCAAGAGGATTTCTGGGAAGGAATATCGATAGCTGACGAATTTGCTCCAGATCCAATAGGAGGTGCAATGAGACCTACTATGACAGTACCTGGAGATGGGATTCAAGGAATCATCCACGGTGCAATGCAGATTTTATCTGGAGTTTCGAAGGTTACCGTAGTTGAGTCTCATGCGAAACCTAGTGACATTGAGAAAATCGATAAAATCATTGAATTGGGAATGGATCCTCTCTTTTCTAGGTTAGGAGTTAACGTTAATTTCCTTGCAGGTCTTGACGCTACAAAGTTCATGAAAAATTACGGAATAAAAAGGGAAGATTTAGCTGAAGTAGTATCAAGAAACCTTAGTTCTGGATTTAAGACTCCTAGATCTTCTTTTGCTTCTAAAGTAAGTGTTGAAGACGTATTATCTCAGGATTTCTTAGTTTATCCGTTATCTACTATGGATATAGCTAAATATGTTGATGCCAGCATTGTTTTTATTCTAGCTTCAGAGGAAATTGCTAGAAAATATGATCCAGTGTGGATAGAAGGAATGTCTTTTTCTACTGCAGAAAAACTCGGTGAAGCTGAGTATTTGTCTATAGCATCAAGGCAAGCTTATAAGATGGCTAACGTGAAACCTTCTCAAGTAGACGGAATATTTGTAGATGACAGATACAGTTATAAGGAACTTCAACACCTAGAGGCTTTAGGCATAAGTTCTAAGGAATTTTTAAGAGACCAAAACATTGAGGTTAATCCTTATGGAGGACATTTAGCTAAAGGTGTTCCTTTAGAGGCTTCAGGCCTTTCTTTACTTTTAGATGCCGTAGATTTTATTGAAGAGGGACATGAAAGTGCCATAGTAGCTAGTTGGAGGGGAATTCCCACTTATACTGGCTCAGTATTGGTGGTGAGAAAATGAGGAAAGTCGGAGTAATAGGTGCAGGATTAACACTGTTCAGGAGAAGGATGCTTGAGACTCCTCAAGAATTAGCGTATATTGCAGCAAGTAGGGCATTAGATGAAGCGGGTTTGGAGTTAAAGGATATTGATTGCGTAGTAATAGGGAGTGCTCCTGATGCTTTTGATGGAGTTCATATGAAGGGAGAATATTTGGCTAAAGCAGGAGGAGAGAAGAAAATGGTTAGTAGAGTTTACGTAGGTGGAGCTACTGGTGTTATGACTGCAATTTCTGCGTGGTATCATGTAGCTAGCGGTCTTTGTGAAAAAGTTTTAGCAATAGCTGAAGAAAAAATGAGTCCTGCTAGACCTCATCCTCAATCTGTATTTAAATACATATGGGATCCTATAACTGAAAAACCCCTTAATCCTAACCTCATCTGGATATTTGCTATGGAAATGCATAGGTATATGGCAAAATACGGCATAAGGAAAGAGGAAATAGCTTTAGTTTCAGTAAAGAATAAGAGGAACGCAATGAATAATCCTTATGCTCAACTTCCAGGAAACATAACTGTTGATGATGTATTAAAGAGTGAAGTCCTGGTATGGCCAGTTCAATTGCTAGACGTGAGCCCAACAAGTGATGGAGCTGCAGCTATGGTTGTGGCTACTGAAGACGTTGTAAGGAGATATACGGATACTCCAGTATGGATTGAAGGAGTAGGATGGACTTTGGATAACACGTCTTGGCCAGGGAGAGAATTAGCTTATCCAAGATATTTAGAGAATGCAGCCAGGATGGCTTACAAGATGGCTAAGATTGAAAGACCTTATAAGGAAATAGACGTAGTAGAGCCTTATGATCCCTTTGATTATAAGGAGCTTCATCATTTGGAAGGTTTAATGATAGCCAAAAAGGGAGAGGCTCCTACGTTACTTAAGGAGGGAGTATTTGACATTGATGGGGATATTCCTTCAAGCCCTTCTGGCGGTCTTTTGGGAGTTGGAAATCCAATAGCTGCTGCAGGCTTAATGAAAACTATAAGTATTTATTGGCAATTAAAGGGAATTGCAGGTAAAATGCAAGTCAAAAAACCAGTTCATACTGGTGTTGCACAAGCCTGGGGCGATTTGATGCAAGCCTCAACAGTTATAGTTATGAGGAATTAAGGTGAGTTAGATGGAGAGAAAAGAATTGGAAAATCCTCTAAAAGAGGAGGAATTAAAAGATCATATTACTATAAGCTATAAACCTTTCGCTAAATACGAATATTCTGCTGGTCAAGCCATATCTAAATATTTGGAGGGATTAAAGGAGGGTAAAATAATAGGGAGGAAATGTAATAAATGCGGTAGAGTTTACGTTCCTCCAAAAATGTATTGTGAGGATTGCTTTAGGCCTACAGACGAATGGGTAGAAGTTAAGGATGAAGGAATAGTTGAGACTGCAGTTGCAAGTTTCATTTCATGGACTAGAGAAAAGATTGAGGAGCCTGAGATTGTAGGTACTATAAGGCTATTTCCATCTAAAGAAAACGATTACGTCTTCCCTGGAGTCTTTCATAGGATATGTTGTTCATATGAAGAAGTTAAGAACATGTCTATAATAGGTAAGAGAGTGAAAGCAGTTTGGAAAAGTCAAAGAAAAGGAGATGTGAACGATATCGAATGTTTCAAGGTGATTTGAATGGCATGGGATAAAAGTGCAAACTCAATTCAAGTAAAAGATAACATGGAAGTATTTGAATATGTATATACTGCGGGAAAGAATGGAGAAGAGTTCTTTAAGGCACTGAAGGATAAGAAAATTTTAGGAGGTAGATGTGATAAATGCGGTAAGGTATCTGTACCTCCTAAAATGTTCTGCGATTGCTTTGGGCTACAGAAATTAGAGGAAATTAAGGGTAAGCCGTTTATAGACTCTTTCACTATAATCTATTATGATAATGACGGTAAAAAGTTAGAGACTCCTATAACTCTTGGGTTCATATCCTTTGAAGGCGTAGAAGGAGGAATTCTTGCTTATATTGAAGGAGTTCCTGAAATTGGCAAAGAAGTTGAAATACTTGAATATAATATACCATTAAGGGTAAAAGTAAAATGAGTTGGAAACCGAGCAAGGAATGGATAGAGGAAAGTAATGTTTATAATTTTATGGCTCAAAAATCTTTAGATTTTGATTCTTTTTTGGAATATTCTACTACACCAGAATTTTGGGAGTATTTTGCTAATAAGATTTTTAATTTTCATAGAAAATATACTAAAGTTCTTGACTTATCTGAAGGGAAACAATGGCCTAAATGGTTCGTAGGCGGAGGATTAAATGTAGGGAATCAATTGAAAGAAAGTAGCGATATTTTTGTTAAGTATATGAATGAAAAAGGAGAAAAGAAAGAATTAACTTACTCTCAAATTTTAAACCAAACTAAGGCAGTAAGCAGTTGGCTTCACAAGATAGGATTAAAGAAAGGAGATAGAGTAGCTGTTTACATGCCTATGATTCCAGAAATCGTTCCAACGTTTCTTGGCATAATAAGGGCAGGCATGATAGTGGTTCCTTTATTTTCTGGATTTGGTAAGGAACCAATTAAGACAAGAATTGACGATAGTAACGCTAAGCTAATCTTTGCTTCCGACATTACGATGAGGAAAGGAAAAGAGATAGACATGCTTCAGAACATAAAGGATATTCCAATAGAAAAAGTCATAGTGAAAAGAGGAGATGAAAAGGATTATCTGGATTTTAATGAGGTTCTTAAAACTCCTGGAGATTATGTCGAGGACACTTCTACAGAAGATCCTATTATGATCATTTACACTTCTGGCACTACAGGTAAACCTAAGGGATGTGTACATACACACGACGGATTTCCTCTTAAGGCTTCTGCAGATGTCTTCTTTAATTTCGATGCTAAGGAGGGAGAAACGATATCTTGGATTTCTGATATGGGGTGGATGATGGGACCTTGGTTTTTATTTGGTGGAATGTTATTAAATAATAAAATAGCCTTATTTGAGGGTTATCCAGATCAGAACACTTTATCTAGATTTGTTGATGAATTGAAAGTAAATATTCTAGGATTGTCTGCAAGTCTTGTGAGAGCATTAAGAGCTGAATCTGAGATATATAAACTCAATTTAAGAATAGTGGGAAACACTGGTGAACCTATAGATGTAGAGAGCTGGAAATGGCTATTAAAAGTTACAGATTCACCTATAATTAATTACTCTGGAGGAACAGAAATTTCAGGAGGAATTTTAGGAAATTATGTCATCAAGGACATAAAACCTTCATCATTTAACGGTTTTAGTCCAGGGATAAAAGCAGATGTATTTGACGAGGAAGGTAAGAGGGCAAATCCCAAAACTGAAGGAGAATTAGTGATCTTAAGCGTATGGCCTGGAATGACAAGAGGATTTTGGAATAATAAGGAGAGATATATTGAAACTTATTGGTCAAGATGGAAGGATGTGTGGGTACACGGGGATTTAGCTTATTACGATGAAGAAGGGTACTATTATATTGTAGGAAGGAGCGATGATACAATAAAAGTTTCAGGTAAAAGGGTAGGTCCAGCTGAAGTAGAGGCAGTAGTGAATTCTTATCCTGATGTTATTGAGTCTGCTTGTGTTGGAGTTCCTGATCCTTTGAAAGGCGAAAAGATAATTTGTTTCGTAGTTTCTAAAAATAAGGATGAAAATAAAATTCTAGAATATACTCAAAAAATGTTGGGTAAGGCGATTGCTCCATCTGAAATTAAAATAGTCAAGGAATTACCTAAGACCAGGAACGCGAAAATTATGAGGAGACTAATAAGAGCTATAATTTTAGGAAAGAATTTAGGCGACGTGTCTTCCTTAGATAATCCTTCATCTATAGAGGAAATAAAAAAGGCTATCCATAATCCTTAACAATTTTTTTAGCTATTGCATAATGAACGTTATCTATTAATTTGTCTTCAAGTCTTATAGCTCCTCTCCCTTCTTTTATTGCGTTTTCGTAAGCTTCTATTACTTTCTTAGCCCATTCTATTTCTTCCTTTGTTGGGGAGAATACGCTGTTAGATATCGGTATTTGTGAAGGATGTATAACTTGTTTACCTACATAACCTAACTTTTTGGCGTGAAGACATTCCTCTTCAAATCCTTTCAAATCTTTTAAATCGAAAAATACTTTATCTATTGGGTCTATTCCATAAGCTTTAGCGTACATTACTATCTTTGTTTTAACGTATTCATTATTTTCATAAGTTTTAACTTCTCCTCCAGTGCTTAATGAAATATCAGCAGCACCATAAGAAATTGAAACTATGCCTTCAGATCTTACTAAGTTTTCAATATCAATAAACCCCTTAGCAGTTTCAACTAAAGGTTCTATGTTCTTTCCAGTAGACCTATAAACAAAACTTAGATTTCCCTCTGCTTTAGGAATTACTATAGTATCAATTTCGATTTCTGATATTAAGACAAGATCTTTTAATCCCTCTTTTGTTCCTAAATTGTTTATTCTTACGCAGAGTTCTTTATTTTTCCATTGTAATTCCTCTAAAGATTTTCTAAGAATTTCCCTAGCCTTATCTTTATCCTCATATGGAACAGAATCCTCTAAATCGAATATTATTGAGTCCGCTTCTAATTCAGTACTTTTCCTTATCATTTTTTCGCTAATTGCTGGTACAAATAATTGAGATCTCCTTCTCATATACATTCATCCTTTATCAAGGAAAAAATTTTTTCCTTTTCATCGTCATTAATTTCCTTTCCAAGGATATAGGTAGAGGTTTCCTCTATCATTTCTCTTAGGTCTTCTAAGCTCGAACATACTCTTTCCTTATTTTGATCTATTGAAAATTGTTTCTTAATTTCCTCCTTGTAATCTTGAGATTGTAATATAATAGAGATAAAATTTCTTATGAGAGCCTGCCTATAAAAACTAGTTTCCATAACTTTTTATTATATCTTTAAATAATAAGTCTTATTATTTATCACGATAAATTTTCTTATATGGAAAGAAAGCTTGGTTTCATCTTTGATCATAATAAATGCATAATATGTAACGCTTGTGTAGATGCGTGTAATAAGGCTTACGGAATGAATTGGAGAAAGCTCCCAATTTTCGATATTAATGGGAATAAGACTGCACTTTCTATTTCCTGTAATCATTGTAGAGATCCTAAATGTATGGATGTTTGCCCTACTGGAGCTTTAAGGAAACTGGATAATGGAATAGTCTATGTTGAGAAGGAGAGATGTATAGGTTGTAATTATTGCACATGGGCTTGTCCTTATGAGGCTCTAACTATGGGAAATGATAGCATGACTAAGTGCCACTTATGCATGGACAAACTAGGTAAAGGAATGCCTTATTGTGTAGAAGCTTGTCCTACTGGTGCATTAGCCTTTGGTTGGTTAGAGAATAGTGACGCTAAAGTAGACTATTTACCTCCTTCCGATATAACAAAGCCTGACTTAAAAATTATTCAACCAGAGGGAGTAAAGGTTAAGGCTAATGTCATCAAAGAGAAGGAAGAAAAGAACTATTTGGGTTTATTAATTTTCACAATTTTTAGTGAAATCTCATTGACCTACTCTCTCCTTAGACTTCCATACTTCTTACCAGTTTCTATCGTTTTACTTCTCTCGTCTCTAATACTTTCGATCACTCATGCTAAATTCTTTTCAAGGGCACTAGCCATGATCTATGGAATTAAAAATTCGTGGTTAAGTAGGGAAGTAATTTTCGGCCTCATTTCTGTTCTGTTCTTCATTTTAACCTTTATTTATCCTCAATTTTTCTATCCTGCAGTGCTATTCCTTTGCTTATCTGTACTGTCTTCTATAATGATTTACATGTTAAAATCTAGACCTTCATGGTATAATCCAGATACCCCCATGTCTTTTATAGGAACTTGCTTTACTGTAGTGATGCCATTAGCTTTCTTCTTCACTTCTAACATTGCTTATATTATAATAGGTATAATCTTTGGAATTCTTGAAATCTTCACTGCGTATCGTAAAAGAGATCTAAAGGAGAGGAAATTCAATATAATACCTATAGTACTATTGGGAATCTCAACTATCTTCCTACCGGTTTCTATAATATCTTCTGCTTCTGCTCTTGTGATAGAGATAATTTATAGAAGAAAGTTTTTTAAAAAGGTTATATATTATGGCATTCCTAATATTTGAACTTTTCAGTAAAAACATTTATTAGTCTAAATACTTTAATTTATATATGGGTGATAATATCGCTTGAGATACGTTTTCACGGAAGAGGTGGACAAGGAGTTGTTACTTCAGCGGAACTATTGGCTACTGCCGCGGGAATTGACGGCTTGTGGGCCTCCGCTTTCCCAATCTACGGTGCGGAAAGAAGGGGAGCTGAGATTGAGGCATATTGTAGAATTTCTAAAAGCCAAATTAGAGAAACTTCTCCAATTAGTCGTCCGGACATAGTAGTCATTTTAGATCCTACACTTTTGAAGATTTCTAATCCTTTAAGGGGGTTAAAGGAATCAGGTAAGGTAATAATTAACTCTAAAGTTCCCCCTAGCGTGGATTTTGAAACGTATTATATTGATGCTACAAAGATAGCAATGGACAATAATCTTGTAAAATCTGGATGGCCTTTAGTTAACATTATAATGTTAGGAGCATTATTGAAAGTAATAGGCACAGTATCCTTGGAGAGCCTAAAGATAGCAATTGAGGATGAATTTGAAGGAAAAATAGCTGAATTAAATGAGAAAGCTGTTGAAATTGCTTATAATTCAGTTAAGGAGGTAGAGAAGATTGCAGTTTAATGACTATCAGTATTTCCCTATTTCCATGCCAGATAAGGGAGCTGGAGGAAAGACAGGAAACTGGAGAGTAATGAGGCCAGTAATAACTGAAAAATGTATAAAGTGCAAGGCATGTTATTTATGGTGCCCAGAAGCCACTATTCACATAGAAGATGGAGTAACAATAGACTATGAATATTGTAAGGGATGTGGAGTTTGCGCTTCCGTGTGTCCAATAAAAGCAATAAAAATGGTGAGTGAAACATGAGACAAAAAATAATTTCAGGAAATGAAGCAGTAGCTCTAGCCGTTAAATTGGCTAGAGTTGGTTTGGTAGGAATATATCCAATAACTCCTCAAACGTCTATAATAGAAAAATTAGCGGAAATGAAAGCTAATGGAGAACTTGAGGCGGAAATAGTTAGGGTAGAAAGCGAACATGCGGCAATGGCTTCAACTTTTGGTGCAGCAGTAGCAGGAGTTAGGGCATTTACTGCAACTGCCTCTCAAGGTCTTCTATACATGCATGAAATGACATGGTGGGCTTTAGGCAGTAGAGTCCCAATAGTTATGGTTGTAGCTAGTAGAGCCGTAGGAGCTCCTTGGAATATTTGGGATGAGAACACAGACTTTATGAGCGAAAGAGATAGCGGTTGGTTAATGGCTTTTGCAAGCAATCCTCAGGAAGCTTTAGATCTAACATTACAAGCTTTCAGAATTTCTGAAGATGAAAGAGTATTTTTGCCAATGATGGTAGGTATGGACGGATTTATACTTTCTCATATGAAGACTAACGTTTATATCCCTGCTGAGGAAGAAATTGACGCCTTCTTACCTCCAAGAAGGCAGCCGTATATACTTGATACTGAGAGTCCAGTAGGCATGGGAAACATTTTTCCACCAATAGAATATATGAAGTTGAGGCAATCAATACACGAGGCCTTAGTAAGATCTGAAGACGTAATAAGAGAAGTAGGGAAGGAATATGAAAAAATAAACCCATTAGGAAGTTATTCCACACTCAATGTTAAATATAAACTTGATACAGCGGATTACGCCGTAGTGCTTATGGGAGCATGGGCTGGAGATGCAATGGAAGCTATAGATCATCTGAGAGATAAAGGGATTAATGTAGGATTATATAGGATAAGATACGTAAGACCGTGGAGTGAAAAGGAAATTAGTGAGGCTTTGAAAGATAAGAAGGCTGTTCTTGTTATTGATAGGGCTACGGCAATGGGTAGGGGAAGTCCATTATATGAAGAAATAAAGGCTACCGTAAATCTAGACCAAATTTCTGGAGTCATATCTGGATTAGGAGGAGTTTTGCTTAATAAGGAAGATTTCGTGAACATTATTTCCCATTTCGTGGAAAAGGCAAAATTAGGAAAAGCCAATGGAATAAATTGGTATTATCCACAGGAGGGTGGTAAAGTTGAGCTTAGGACTCCGAAATCTATCGAAGAGTAATTCGTTACTCTCTGGAACTTCAGCATGTCCAGGCTGTCCAGAGAATATGGCTATGAGAATGGTGGGCATGGGATTGGGAAGTGACGTTGCGCTCATAGTCATTGCAGGATGCTCTTCAGTAATTCAAGGGATGGCTCCCAGAAATTCCTATAATTTCCCAGTACTAAACATAGCCTTTGCGGCAGGACCTCCAGCGGCTTCAGGGATGGCAAGGGCTTACAGACTGAGAAATAAAAATACTACCGTAGTTGTATGGGCAGGAGACGGCGGAACTGCAGATATAGGTTTCGCATCGTTGAGCGGTGCTGCTGAAAGAAATGAAAATTTCATATACATTTGTGTAGACAATGAGGCGTATATGAACTCTGGAGGACAAAGAAGTGGTTCAACGCCATTAGGTGCATCGACTTCCACTACTCCAGAAGGAAAAAAGGAGAATAAGAAGGAAATGATATTTATAATGATGGATCACAATATTCCTTATGCAGCTACAGCCTCTATAGGTTATCCGCATGACTTTGTTACAAAATTAAAGAAGGCTAAGAGTATTAACGGTTTCAAGTATTTACAAGTTCTTGCACCTGATCCATACGGTTGGATGTTCGATCCTGCTAAAACTCCAGAAGTCGGTAAATTAGCAGTTCAAACGTGTTACTGGCCATTAATAGAATACGAAAACGGCAAATTAACAGTCAATTCAGAATGTATGCATTGTCTAGATAAGAGTACTAGAAGACCATTAATAGATTTCATAAAAACTCAGGGAAGGTTTAAGAAGATAACTGAAGAAGAATACAAGAAGTTAGAAGAATATATTGATAGTATGTGGAAAAGAATAGAAAAAATGATGGAACTATAAAGCTATTGATACTAATTGTTTCTTTGTAAATTAAAACTGTGGCTCTGAGAAAAACTTTTTTGTCATCTATTTAGAATTAATAAGTGACTGCTTTGAGAATTAGCTGAAAATTCTTAAGCCTTAAGTTAGGAGAATATATTATTTTCCAATAATATTTGCTTTGTGACTCTCTTCAGAATTATATGATTAGTAGTTTACGAAAATTTCTCTTACTCAAATATTTTCATTCTATTATGTAACGAAATAAATCTTAGCTATTCTAGGCGAAAATATTTTAGGCTTTATGACAAATTATTTAACTTTTCTTCTATTATATTAAATTATTTTTAACGCTACGTAATACTGCAGGAGATTTTCTTATAAAGCCTACTCAGTGTATTTAATAATATGTACGTTGAAATGGAAAGAGTTTAATTTTTAAAATAATAATCTATTTTTCAAATAATAAGAATACTATTCAATTACCTTTTATGCCAGAACTAGACTTGTGTTCTGTTATTAAATTATATATAACACCTAAATTTTTTAAAACTTTTTATTACATACTGTTAATTTTACATTAATTTTTATTCTATTGCTAGATATGCTATAACTTTTTAATTATAAATATTTGAATTTAAGTCTTACGCTGTTACTATTAGGAATTAATAATTGTTAACGAATTTATTAACTATAGAGAACTATCTAGGCGCATATTAGAAAAATTTTTATTTTAGGTCTTTCTAGATTTTTTATGTATTCACGGTTATTAATGGGAACCATATTAATCATAACAGTTATTATAAGTGTTTGTCCGGATTTATTCTTGAGTTTTTCTAGTAATTCTAGAGACTTTTCTTATAATTATTATGCTTTTCCTCCTTTAGACGGTAATGTAACGTTAGCTGGAAAGTATCTTTCTGGAGGTATTAATGTTTATAGGTATTATTCTATTGAACCTGCTCCTATGGGAATAGGATTCTTCGGAATAGGCCCTGACGGTCCGTGTATTGTAAGAACGTCACAAGTTATGGCTAGAGTTTCAATAGGTAGTCTTGATATCTCTTCATCCTTATATTCTGGCGTTATGACTTATCAATTTAATTCTGTGATGGTTTATTCTTCTAGTGGGAAAAATTATTCTCTATGGGTTCAAAATGTTGCACGAATATACTCGGACAATAATAGTATAGAGTTCATTGATAACGTTTGGAATTTTACTTCTCCTAATGCTAACGTTACCGGATTAAGAGGAAACGGAAATATAATTAAGTTTTCTTCACAAACTTTCTACTATTATGTAGCATCTGATTTACCTGGTAGTATGGGAACATATTCATATCCTTTTACTTTTTACATGTTAAGTAATGTTACAATAAATTCTCTTGGTCAACCGGAAATATTACTTTGGTATAATGATGGACAAGGATGGATAAACTATGATAATATAACCGTTACAAACGTAGTGGACGCATCTAATGTAAGTTTTCTAATAGATGGATATGAATATGCAGATAATGGTCTATTTTATGATGAGGAATTGGTAATGGGAGGGCCTGGGGGAGGACTATGTACATACGTGTTTTCTGCAAATATTCAAATGTCAATATACTACTGGAATGGCAATAATTTCCAAGAACCTTTAAATACTTTTAATTTTGGATCTGATACAGCAGAAAAAGTTAATAACGTCAAAGATATTTTAGGTCAATCAGTTAATGGTCAACCTTATGCAGCTATTACTTCTGGTTCTACATCTTTGGGTTATTTATGGAATTCAGAAGACGTTTCTTCTGTTACTATTAATTCAGACGTATCAAACGGTAGTGCGCTTATATTTCCAGAGTCCGTATCTTATAAGGATACATTTGGAATTCCACCTCTAGGATACATTGGGGATAATTTTACTGTAGTTGTGTATCCGGAGAATTATTCAATTCTAATTTATAAGGATGGTGTATTGAGCGGTGAGAGTTTTGTTTGTGCAATAGCTGGTAAAACTGAATTAGAAAAGGCAGTTAATTTTTCAGTTTCTACATCCAATAATATTACAGTATTTCAAGGTTTTTCAAATTATTTAAACTTGACCGTTAATGCCGTTGGAATATTAAAAATCTATCTTTCTATACCGTCGTTTATTTCTTATACTCCTATTTATAGCTCTTTTGATCAAGGTACTGAAATTGTATCAATCTTGCTTCATGCTAGTAAAAATTCTCCTCCAGGATTATATAATGGAGTAGTGTATGTAAAGTTACAAGACGGACAGGAAATTGTTAAAAATATTGAAATTTCTATAGAACCGAGAATATTTACTGTGAACTTAGATTATATATTTAAAGGAAATAAACCTTCGCAGATTCCAGAGATCTCTCTCATTTTCCCTAATGGGACTAAAGAAAACGTTACTGAAGGTATCTATAAAGTGCCATATGGTACTGAGTATGAAATTTCACAAGAGATTCTAGATGGAAATATTAGATGGATAACTAACCATTCTATAGAAGGATACTTTACGTCTTCTAGTAGTTTAATAATAATTTATTATGAACAATATAAAGTAGATTTTGGTTTTAAGATAATGGGAGAATATACTAGTTATACTCCCCAAATAGTTTATTATTATCTAGGAAGACAGGAGGTTACAAACCCGGGTATTGTATGGGCAGATTATAATAGTTCATATACCTATTCTAAACTTCTTAACGGGTCAAATTCTACTGAGAGATGGATATCCTATAATAACTCAGGTTTTATAGACGGATTTAACGTAACTGCGGTGTATTATAATCAGTTTTACGTTAATGTTAATTCTCCAATTAAACTATATGCTAAGGTTAGCAATTCCAATATCTCTTTCGTATCCGGCTGGTATAATTATTCTGAAGCTATTAATGTTGAGAATATATCGTATTATATAACAAATACAGAGAGAATATTGATAATCAAAATGGTACCATCAAACTTTATTATAGTTAATAATTATACTCAGTTTTATGCTTACCCTATAATTCAATTCTACGTAAATATTTCACAGAATATTCCTCTTAAAGCATTGGTTAATGGGACTGAGACAATATTAACGTCCAATTGGTATAATAATGGTACAAGGGTTTTAATTGAGAATTCCACATATACTATGAATTTCGTAAGATTTTTAGTACTCGCAGTATATCCTTATAATTTTATTGTTAATAGAAGTATAAACGTTCATTTGAGTCTTTTGAAGCAATATTATGTAACAGTGAATAGTGGAGTTCCTTTGGAGGCCTATATAAATAGTACTAAAGAGCCAATAACTTCTGGGTGGTATAATTCAGGAACTACAATAGATGTAATTAATAATACATACTATTCCGATTCATATACTAGATTCGTTATATTAGATATAATAAATAGGAATATTACAGTTAATAATCCTTCTAACATAACAGTTATGACAGAAAAGGAATTTTTAGTAAATATTAATAATGTTTCTCAATGGTATCCAGCGTCAAGTAGGATTACGTTAAATGCTAACGTGCCTTTTTATGAAGTAGGTAGTTTTAAGGGAACATATAATGTTCCTATAGGATATACTATAACAGTTAATGGGCCTATTAAAGAAGAACTAGTAACTGGAATAAACATTCTTTTCGTATTAGGAATTATGGTAGCAGTATTAGCAATAATAGTGCTTATTATTATTAAAAGAAAATAATATTCTTTTTTTCTAAAATATATATTGATAAACCTAAAATTATCATTGCTATGCCCATAATTTCTATGGAGTTCTTATTATTGACTAGATTCATCTGAGTTATTTCTATTTTTATCATAGCTGGATAAATGGGACGTGTTGTGTTTATTTCCTTTAAGTTTGTCACAATTTTTTCTTGAGTCACGTTTCCGCAGGGAAGATGAACAGTCTCATTTACAGTCTGTCTGACTTTTTGAGTATAAGACTCTGAAAATATGGAGAATTCCCAATTTCCTGAAGTTAATTTTAATACTTTAGGTATTTTATAGATATTTACTCCGTTATGAATTACTCTTACTGTTAGACTAACATTACTGTCATTATTTATGAGAATAATATAACCTTTTGCTACGTTAGGTACAGACATTGAATATGGTTTCGTTATTAAAACTGTATGATTTACCGGAATGTTTATGTTAATCATTGAGAGCGAAAGTAAAACTATTCCTATAGAAAATATTAACATTCCTATTCTCATATTTCCAACCTCACGAACCTTATGTAAGAATAAAGTAAAGCAAAAGTTAAAATTAAGATTTCAATTAACAATCCACTCAAAAGAAAATTCAGCATATTCTTATTTTCCTCATATTGTGCTAAAAGGACTATAAAAGGATTAGAGAAAGAAGATAACAATAATAATGAAGAGTTAGAAATTATTAATTCATAATTTAAAATTCCTCCAAATATAAAAATTATTCCAGAAGTGAATATTGATAATAATGTAGATATTCCTTCACTCTTGAAAGTTAAGGAAATTAAATAAATTATATTTTCTATAAAGAAATATCCGCAAGTAAAAGTTATAATAATTATTGAAGGAACATATATTCCAGAAATTATTAAATAAAATTCTAAAGACGATAACCAAAGAATATAAGGAAAAATTACGTCGGAGAAATACGTCATAAAGAAAATTGCATTCCTCTTTATAGGTAACATAAGAAACGGTATTATAGATCCCCTATAGATATGATTTCCAGTGACGAAGATTATATTTCTCAAACCCAAAGCAAACGCTATAGTTTCTGATACACTAATAATAGGGAATAATGCTAAAACTATTGCATAAGTTTGGAAAAATCCCCTCTCCAAGAAGGCTGGAAGAAATATATTTGAGGCTATCATAAAAGGAAAGACTATTTCAATAGTGGGCTCTCTATATCTTTCTCTAAAAATAAGCCTAAATATTTGAAAATTTTTTGAAAGCTTCATCTAAAGATGACCTCCTTAAACTAATAATTTTTATGTTATTTTCATCAAGAATATCTACTATTTCCCTTACGTTACCTTTAACAATTATATATCCGCCATCAACTCTAGCATTTTTTAAGATACTCATCGCGGCTTTTTGATTATCTACAAGAATGTAAATTTCTTCTTCTTCAGAGTCATTGAGTGCTTCATTTATTTTTCCGCTAAAAACTATTTTTCCGTCGTTGATAAAGACGACTTCTGTAATTATTTTCTCTAATTCTGAAAGTATATGTGAGGATATAAAGAATGTAACTCCGTTTTTGTTAAGCCTTCTTACTTTATCATAGAATTCAGATCTAGCCTTAGGATCAAGATTAGCTGTAGGTTCGTCTGCAATAATGAGTTTAGGTTTTTTTAAAAGAGCAGAAACTAATTGAACTTTTTGAGACAAACCAGACGATAATTTTGATAGTTTTTTCTTGAGGTAAGGTGTTAAAGAGAATTCTTCTATAAATGGAGAAGGATCTACGCCATAGATATCAGAGAAACCTCTTAAATATTCTTCTACAGTGTTTTCTTGAGGATAAGTTAGGTTAGTGAAAATTACGGCTATTTTTCCTTTAACTTCTGGATTATCCCAAGGATCTTTTCCGAAAACCTTCACAATACCAGATGTAGGTCTAGCTAATCCGGATATTATTCTAATAGTGGTAGTTTTTCCAGCGCCGTTAGGACCTATGAAACCTGTAATAGAATGGTCATTAACTTTAAAATTTAAGCCCTTAAGAATTTCTTTTCTTCCGTAATTCTTTGTAAGATCTGTTACCTCTATCATTCATGTTATAATGAGGGATAATATTATATAGACTTATCTACTTTAGAGGAGCTCTTTTTATGTCTTCTTTTAGGTTTTCTCTCTCTTCTAATAGAAAATTCTGAAAAACTTAGCCAATGCATATAAAAGCCTATACCTAAGACTATGGCTATTGGAATTACTAAGATAAGTATAGCAATTTCTGGGAAATATTCGATATAAAAGGGCTGTGGAGGTACCTTTGTAGTAGTCGTTGTAACATAAATTATGTTCATCAGCCTATCATAACTGATTCATCTTAAAAAGTTTTTTCATTAACATAGAAGTGTTTAATAATTAGTTGGCCTAAAAAATCACTTCCTACTATAGTGTAAACTCCAGGAGAAAACTTCTTAAAAGAGCCATTTTCCCAATAACCATTTATAATAAATGTCGTCTTTCCATTCTCATAATAATTGTTAGCCTTTATTATACTGGAATGAGGTAATATTTCAAAAGAAAACTGTTTAGGATCATTTGTAGTAAAATTAAATATATTTAAAGGAACACCGTATGAAATATTATACTTAGTATAGTATCCTTTGAAAATAGCTAAATTAAAAGGTAATTTACTCTGATTAGGAAGGGGATAAAATATCTTAAGGTTTGATTCTCCACCTCGAATTATTGTGGATCCGTTATTGTAGAGAAAAACAGTTATCTTCAGGAATTGTCCAGGGTAAATTTTAGAATTATTAAGTATAACGTAGAAATTCACATCGTCTTTCTTAGTCTTTACATCTCCAGTTATTAGGGCTAGATAAGAAACATTTATTCCATTTATAAAAATATGAGCAAAAACCAAAGAATACATAGCTATAACAATTATTACAAGGCAAATATAAGCAGGTCTCATAAAATATGATTGGGAACGATCTCTAATAAATTTTTTTATAATATTTATAAATGTGAATTAACTAAAATTTTATCTTTTTTAATTAATTTAAAAAATTTCTAGTTTTCCAGAAGAATCTCTATTATGTTACAGTAAAATATTCCAGTACTGTTTGATTAAAGTAGCTAATTCCTTCTACTGTGTATATTCCCGGTGTAAATAATGTGAATTTGCCAGATAAAGGATTAGTATAATTTGTTATCCAATACCCATTAATAGAAATAGAAATTTCATTATGTACTGTACCTACAATTTTTCCGTTATATATCAATTGCATTTGATTAGAGAGAGGCAGTAGTTTATACTGAGTTGCTGCTAGGATTACAGGGCAAAAATATATTCCAGGTTTATAAAGATATAAAGGAGTTGCGTTAGATATATTTGAGGTAGTGTAGTATCCTTTGAAAATTTCTAGCCCTACTAATAGATTTTGACCACATGGATATGGAGATGGAAGACGAATATAATGTTTGCCTACATTAACATAATAAGGAGATTCTCCCATATAATATAATTCCGTTGTAATTTGTAATGATTGTCCAGGTTTTATACTAGTGGAATTAAGCTCTAGATCAAGCTTTAACAAATTTGGCGAAATTGTTTGGACACTGGAATTGCCAAATTGAGTACTAGAATATAATTCTATATGTAAAAATAAAAAAGTAAATATGGATCCAATAACTATAATTAAAATAGGATATGTTGCTCTCATCATTCTATACCTAATAATATAATATTTTAAGTATATTCCAAAATATTACATATGAAAGATTTGTCTGAGAGCAGAATCTCGTTATTTAATTAAACGTAATGTCTCAGCTAATTTAGAATATTTCAATTATATAATGAAAATTTTTATTATGTTACAGTAAAATATTCCAGTACTGTTTGATTAAAGTAGCTAATTCCTTCTACTGTGTATATTCCCGGTGTAAATAATGTGAATTTAGCAGGTGTAGCATAATATCCTTTAGGGAAAACAGCGATGTCATCTTTCCCTCTACCTATTGATTTTCCGTTATATGTCATTTGAATTTGATTAGACATTGGAAATATTTTATATTAATTTGGATGTATAATACATATACATGAAACTACCAGATTATTATAAATGGAGAGAGGTGTAGCGTTAGATATATTTGAGGTAGTGTAGTATCCTTTGAAAATTTCTAGCCCTACTAATAATGTATTGCCATACGGAAATGGAGACGGAAGATTTATACCATTTTTGCTTACGTTAAGGTAAAAGGGCGTCTTTCCGTTATAATATAGATTTACTGTAATGTTTATTGATTGTCCAGGTTTTAACTTGGTAGAATTGAGTGTTAGACTTAAACTGAACATATTCTTGGTTGTTGTTTTGGCTACTGGATAGGCATGGTATGATTCATTGTGCAAAAATAGGAACGCTAGAATAGATGCAATAATAATTATTAATAATATTTGGATATACTATTTTCATTTATTTTAATTAAAAGTATACTATTGAATTTTACATAAAACATTCATAATATTGCTCTAAAATTCAATAGTATTATATAGTAATAGAAACATTTATATATAAATTAATAGTAATATTTCATTATATCTCTGTATAATTAGATAAAAAGAGAGAATAAATACTTATCCTTTAAACTTATAATTTTACTTCCAAATAGTGGCATATGTGCTTAAGTAAAACAACATAATATATTAAAAAATGTTTAATATAAAAGGCAAAAATAGATGACGTTTTTAATTATTTTAAATTTATCCCTAAATATGAACTTTAATATATAAGTTTATCTGTAGATATACACATTTAACGAAAATTTTAAGAATTTGACAATAAAGTATATTTATATGGAAGAAGTTTTCGAGAGATTTAAGGAAAATCTTGAGAGATACAAGAAAATGGGATTAAATCCGTTGTCTTTAGCTACTGGTTGTGCAGTAAAAGTAGATTTAATAGATACAGTTTATCCAGCATTAGAAAAAATAAAAGAAAAGCTCATAGAAAATAACATAGAGGTCTTACCCAGGGAAGACGCAGATATTTTTGTAAGTAAGGAATTGATAGAAACAAAAAGAGTTATTGGTGAGGGAAGTTTTGATGCAGATAGAGCTATTAGTTTAATTCAAGTAAATCAAGAAACTGCTGGAAATCCAGAGAAATTCGCTAATTTTTTGTTAAGGGCTTATACTTCCATAAAAACTAACAGAAAATTAACAATAGGTAAGGGACACTCGATTGTAACTACAGTACCTAAAGCTGAAGTGGCAGTTATAGATTTAGTAAAATTAGAAGGAAAGGATACAAATTCCTATACACTAGCTAATAACGATACAATACAAATCGTAGATCCATTAGACGATCCTGGTTCTCAAATGCAAGTGGATGTTGCTATATCTAATTCATTAAATGATCTATTCACAAAGGGAGCTTTCCAGAATTTAAGAATGACGCCATTATATGATTCTCCAGATATTGATCTTAAGGAGAGGCTTAGAAAGAATTTTTATAATTTTTCTAAGAAATATAATATAGAGATAAACGATGATGTACAACCTAATACTGGAACGTTAATGATTGGTGCTACTGTGTTTGGAGAATCCGATCACGAATTACCAATATATTATAATAAAGTAGAGGAGGGTGACGTAATAATAGTTAGCAGAGAAATAGGAGAATTGACTCCAATAAATGTTTACATGTGGGTTTTAGCCGCACCAGAAATTTTAGATGTTATGGAAAGTAAAGGAATATCTTTTGAAAGACTAGAAAAAGCGAAAAAGAAGGCCTTAGATTTAATGAGAGTTCCTAATTTAGGAACTGCCAAAGTAATTTACAGTTATCTTCCAGAATTCAAGAAAGTCTTTGACAGGGAAAATCATATAACTATGACGACGGACGTAACTGGGCCAGGTATTTTCGTAATTAAGGAGTTTGCAGAAAAAGCAGGAGTTGATGTAAAACTTGAGGAAATCCCAGTAATTGATAAGGATATAGCAGAATTTGCAACAGAGAGCTTCATCATACCTAACTCTACTGCAGGTACAAATGGCGGAATAGTAATTTTCAGTAGTAAAAAAATTGCAGACGATATTGTAGAGGATCTTCATAAAGCTGGAATGAATCCTAAGATAATAGGAAAGGTATTACGAAAAGGAAGTGGGACAGTATACGTTAATAGTGAAATTGAAAAATTTATTCATAGAAAGAATATATTAAAATATTTTAAAATTATATGATACTAAAAGACAATAACTAATTATTTCTATAATTAATTGTTAATGTTACTGTTCGGAAAATGAACTGCTGAGAAAATTTAAATACTACAACCAAATAAAATAGTGATGATAGAGGTTTCAAATATTTCGAAGAAATATGGCAATTTTACTGCTTTGCAAGACGTTAAGTTTACCGTAAATAATGGAGAATTAGTAGGATATGTAGGCCTAAACGGTGCTGGTAAAACAACAACTATTGAAATAATTGCAGGTGTTTCGTATCCTAACAGCGGAGACGTCATAATTGATGGACATAGTATTATAAAAGAAAAAAAGGAAGCGTCAAAAAACGTTAGTTGGGTTCCAGAATTACCTATATTTGAGCAAGATGCTAAAGTTCTTGATTATTTTATTTATCTTGCAGGATATTACGGTATAGGTAAAGAAGAGGCTAAGAAGAAAGCAGAGGAATTATTTTCCTTAGTGGGCCTGCAAGGCAGAGAGAAGGATAAATTAAAAAATTACTCTCAGGGTATGAAAAAGAGATTCGCCCTAGCTGTGTCCTTACTTTCAGATCCAAATAATTTCTTATTTGATGAGGTTCTTAATGGACTCGATCCACAAGGGATAATGTTCTTTAGAGATCTTGCTGTGAAATTGAAAAGAGAAAACAAAGCTGTACTCTTCTCTTCCCACATTCTTACAGAAGTAGAAAATATAGCAGATAAAGTTATTTTTATACATAAAGGAAAAATAATAAGGCAAATGTCGATTGAAGAAATTAAAAGCTTTACCAAGACCAACATTTTCAGAGTAGTTTTGGGAAGGATTGATGGAGACGTAATTAAGATAGCAGAAAAATATGGTAATCCAAAACTTCAAGGAAATACAATTTTTATAGAGAATTTTAATGGAAATATTCCAGGACTCTCTTCTGATTTATTAAATTATAATGTAATAGAGATGGGCAAAGTAGAAGGTAACTTGGAGGAAGTTTTCTTTAAGTTAATTGGTGAGCAAAAATGAAACCAGTATTTTATGATTTTAAGAGAAGTTTTCTTAGATTATCTGTTATTCTTTTTATAGTAATATTTGCTGCAATAGGTATAGCAGTATCTTATGAAACTTATGCTACAAACGTTTCCTCTAATCCATACTATTTTCACAATCTTAACGTATTAGGCGTAAGTATCCAAAAAGATAATGGAGTTGAAGTCATAGGCTATGTATTTAATAACCATGGAATTCCTATAAACAACGCTCAAATTAACGTAAATGGAGCGTCCTATAGGACTAATACTTCTGGATACTTCGAACTTAATTTACCTCAATCCTATTTCGAACCTATTGCCGTGAGTTACAATAATCAGAAAATTGAGTTTATTCCACTTCCAGTATTCGAAAACGGTTCAAAATACTTATCAGCTGAAGGCATTGAAGAAGGATTCGGCTATGGAATTCAGAATAATGTCCAGAATAATACTGTAAAATACGCGTTTGCTGTCATTAATAATAATGGAAAAGGTACACTTATTTTAGCTATAGATACTCCAAATAATCAGAAAGTTTACGTTAGTTTCTTAAATAATTCTTTCAGTGTCACTATATCTATTACTTCTTTTAAATATGTTGGAAACGTTACTAGTTACATTAACTTTTATCATCTTCAAACTCCTAATTCAATAAAACTTTTATCAGTTGGAGTTAAATCCTCAAGTTCCTTTACATTTCCTACAACGGAATATTATCCAGACGGTTCCGCAATAAAATCATTAGTAGGTGGAATAAATGGAGTAATTGGAGGTTTTACTTTTATTTTCCCTGCCGTAATGCTGTATTTAGCCTATATTCTATTCTCAAAGCCGAGAGATACTGGAGCTTTGAAGTTCATACTAGCTAGACCTATAACCAGAAGAGAATTATACATTAACAGATATTTAGGAGGTGTTCTAACAGCTATAATATCTTCTTTCTTGCTCACTTTCCTATCTTATGCTACTCTTTCAATTCTAGTATCATCGTCAGGAATTTTATTACCTATAGATATTCCACTAATATTGTTTGTTTCGACTTCTGGAGCTCTTATTGGATTCTTTTCGTTAGTGTATATGTTACCATCTTTTATAAAATCAGGAGGTGCAATGTTAGGAATTTCGATATTTCTCTTCTTATTCTTTCAAATAGGATTAAGCACTATTGCTGGAATAATAGCCTTTACAACTGGACATATAAATGAAGTAACTCAGATGATCTATGGAATTTACTACTTTAATCCTCTTGGAGCAGAATCGTACGGTACCTATTACCTAGGAGTTCAATATGGAACAACGCCGACAGTAAGCTCAGTCCATTTACCTTTAGTAATATTATCGTCTATAGTATGGATAGCTATTCCGTTTATAATAGGTTTAATAAAGTTTAATAAGATAAATATTTGATTTTTTAATAATATACTTGACTAAGGTGAATTAACTTTTAAACTGCGTTAGAACTTTTTCGCTTATGGACACAAAAATTCTCGTTCTGTTCTATGGATATGGGTCTATAGTTGAGCTAGCTAAAGAAATAGCAAAGGGTGCAGAAGAAGAGGGTGCAGAAACTAGAATAAGGAAAGTTAGGGAAACTCTATATCCAGACTTAATAGAAAAATTCCATGTACCGCTTGATAGTACTAAGGATATTCAAGAAGTAAATTTAGAAGACCTTAAATGGGCAGACGGATTAGCAATAGGTTCACCAACAAGATATGGCAATATGGCGGGAGGAATGAAAACATTTCTTGATACTACTGCGCCTTTATGGAGATCTGGAGATCTCTATGGTAAACCAGTAACTTTCTTTACAGAGGCCTCAACAATTCACGGCGGACATGAAACGACTATCTTAACTATGACAACTTATGCTTTTCATTTTGGAATGATTATAGTACCTCTAGGTTATGCAATTCCAGAAATATCTTCTACTAATACTGGAGGAAGCCCTTATGGTTCTTCACATTTAAGCTCTAAAAAGGATTTAGATGAAAATGAAATAAAGATTGCAAGATTTCAAGGGAAGAGAATAGCTCAAGTAGCAAGAAAACTAAAAGGCTCATAAAATCCTTAATATTTATTTAAACTAATTTATCTATTAATTAAGAAATTTTCTAATAAAAAAGTAAATCATGACTCTCATTGAGGAATATTTTAGTTTCTTTTAGGCTATAGTGCAAACGAAATAAACCCTTATTTGTAAATTTATCATATAGAATGATAAATAATTTAATATTAATAATTAAAAAATAATTTAATAAATTCGCTATAAATCACAAAATCGGTAATACATTTGATAAAAAACTTTATATATTGTTAGTTAACTTCTTTAACTGAACATGAAAATTCTATATATTCTTTTGCTAATATTAGTTTTTACATCAGTTGTGGAGCCGTTTTTTGCTTCCTCTCTAGTATCTTATCAGCCGGTAACGCTTCCTCCTAAATATTATGAATATTATCCAATAAACGTCACTTCTGGACAATGTTTATTTTTTCACGTAAATACGTCTGCATTAGCTACAATAATGCTGTTTAACCAAAATCAGTTCAATATCTTTGAAAAGAATTCTTCAGGTACGCCTATTTTTTTTAACGTTAGTGATAATGTCAGCTATAAAGTGGGTCCGCTAAGCACTGATACGTATTATATTGTAGTTTTAAATAATGTAACTAATAATACAATAAATGTAAATACTGAATATTCACTTGTTCCGTACAACGTCTACAATGTTAGGTCTTCTCTTCCAGCACCAATAGGAATTGCTGACTATGGAGTGTATAATATCTCCAATACTTTAAAAGGAACTATAACAAAATATGATGAGGCAATAGGTTACGTAACAATATATAATATCTCTGCGTTTAACTCTACACCACCAGAAGGCGTAAACAGATCTGGTGCATCATTACAGTTAAATAGTGTATTACAAATCAATACAAACAATGGTAGTTATCAATTTTGGCTTCAAAACGTTATAGGTTTTATTACGTCAGAAAGAACATATTATGTAGAAGACAATATATGGAACTTTACCTCAAATGTCTCCTATTTAACAAATTCTAGCGTAAACGGTAAAGGCTCAGTTTTCCCTTATAAAAACGAGTTTTATTATGCATATGGAACTAATTATTATAACTATACCTTTCCTTTATCAATGATACTCTATATAAAGGTTGAAGGTATTTCAAGTGAAGGTGTTACGATTTCCTTTGGTTATAATAATGGTTCCGGTATACAGTGGTATGATAATGCAACAATTAATGTAGCTAATGTTAAGTCCACTTATTTGCTTATAGACGACTATAATGTTACTGGTAGTCAATTATATTATGATCTTGAGCTAGTATTTGCAGGACAAGCCAATGGAGAATATACTTATTTTAAATCCATGAATGCTAGCCTAGGATTACAGATTATATTACTTAATGGCACATTAATAACTCCAGAAAACTTTTACACTTTTGGTTCTGATACTGAAGAATCCGCTGATAACTTAATTACTATATTTAAGGAAAATCAATCATGGGTTCTTATTGGTAATGATAACTTCTATAATATTGGAAACACAAGTATACCTAAATTCTACTTACACCCATTATCAAACAAGAATATATCTAATGCCTCATCTAGTTACTCAAGAAGTATAATACCTTCAAATACACAACAATCGTCTAATGCCACGTCGAATTTTAGCATGTTAACCTATTTACTTTTATTTGTACTCTTTATATTGGTAGCATTAGGTATCAAAAGGTTGAGAAGACGCTAAAATTAAGTTATTTTTTAGGTTACTTTGTAACCTCTACAATGTAACCAAATCTTTATATTAAAATGATTTTATAGTTAATATTTTTAAGTATATAATTTTTAAAATATTCTACTGATATAAACTAAGTTTTAAATGAAGTAAAAAGATAGGTTAATGTGGAAATCGAAATTAACGGTATTAAAATTCAGTTAGTAAATTCGACTGAGAAAAACGTTAATGATTATTTAGAATTCGTTAATTCATTATCTAAAGATGAAGATAACTATACCTTAGTAAGATATAGTGAAGTTAATAAAAATCAAATAATTGAATGGTCTAAGAGCTGGGGAAAACAAACAATGATGATTTTAGCTTATCAGGGAGATAAAGATACTCTGAAAGTTGTAGGAAATATTCAATTAAATAAAGGTAGATATTTCGGATCAGAAAGACAATTTCATGTTGGTGAAATAGCTTATGCAGTAGATAAGTATTTCAGAGGAAAGGGTCTAATCTATGCTCTTTTTAGTTACTTACTAAGAAGTACTGATGTAAAGATACTTACGGCATGGGTAGATGAAAGAAATATTAAATCTCAAAAGATTTTGGAGAATTTAGGTTTTGAAAGACTTTGTAAAATTAATGAATTTATGTATTCACTTAAGGAAAAGACATTCGTTAACTTAATTTTTTATTCTGGAAGAACTGAAGTAGCCAGAGAACGTGTTGAAAAATATTTGGAAAAATTTAACTTAAAAATTAAATATTAGCTGTGTTATTTTTTTTAAATCTATTTTAATTTGATTCATATTAGGTTAATATGTAAATATAGTACTAAAAACAGAACATGTATATCTAATACTTAATTGTCGTTGACAACAGTTTCCGATAAGCCGTGAATTTTATGTCATTTGATATTATTTAACATTCCTAATCCTTTTAAGGCTATTAAGTAAGCTGAGGCTGTGTGTCTGTCAAATCCCTTCTCCCTCATCATCCTATCGTGATACTCAGAATTTGTAGTACCCTTTGGATTAACTAGAATAACGTTGAAACCCAACCTAAGTGCTTTAATAACACCGTGAATTAACAACTGCTTCTTAGCGAAACGTGAAACCTTCCTATTACCGCTCTTACTCCTAGTGAACCTCCTCCTCTTAACTAGGAACAAGTCCTCAAATACTACATAATCAACACCAACCCTTGATAGGAAATTGAGGGACTCTGATAGAGCATTCAAACGCAAAGCCATAGCTTTCCCTTTAGGAAAACCTGGTCTAGTAACATCTGAATACCAAAAAGTCTTAATGGCAATAACTTTACCATCCTTATTAACTACAACAACGTTCAACCTATCACTGTTCAAATCAAAACCGGCAATCAAACCGTAACCCACAGGTTTTGGTAAAGAGAAGTGCTTCAGATAAAGCCAGAGCGGTACTTGGAGGTGGATCATAGGGTAATGTTTAAAACTAATTACAGCACCGTAACCCTCCTCCTTCCTTTCTGCTAATTCCTCCAACTCATGGAGTAATGGTAAGTACTCCTTGCCTAAGTACGCTTTGCCGTGAACCCACTTACTCCATGGGTCTTTAACTCTAACTTCCACATGGTCTTGAAAAACGTGGAACTTCACATTCCTATTGCCCTTATCACTTTTATTCCCCCTACTACCAAACCAGAACCTCTTGACCTTAGCGTGCAAAATCTTATCCTTCTCTCTATCCAACAAACCATCAGTAATTGTCTTAGCTTGCTTTAAAGCAGTTTCGAGGTAAATATAGTTCGGTAAGATGCTGTAAAACTCCTTAGTTAACTCATCAACACTCTTCCCATCAAACAATGGCCTAATAGCACTCTTAACTACTTGTGAGTAAGCCCTAGCAATCCTAACTATCTTATCCTTATCTTCAAAAATTACCTTACCATTCACTGTAACGAATTGGAAGTTTTCGAGAGCTTCCCTAGAACAGATAATCCTATTCCTAATCATCTGGTAGGATAACAATTACTATCACCTCCTTTTCCAACAAGCCCTTAATCTTCTCATGAATGCTTTTAGGAACGTATATTGCGTATTTTGGATCTCCGTATTTGTCATGACCCATTGAGAATATTTTTGAATGGAATGTAACTTGAACCATAATTGATTATTTAAAGTAAAGCTTATAAGCTTTACTTACAAAAATTAATCGGAGGGTGCCACTATGAACTCGATGAGCAATGTGAGGGGGAGGAAGGTGCTCAATGAAACTCCCCATGTCCTTGAAGGGAGTGGTTTAACTACCGCTCCCGTAGACGGCATGGGGAGGGAAATAAGGGGCATGAGGACGAGAGGTTGAATACAAATTCATGAAACCTCAATGAAAGTCCGACCCCTAAATTATAAGATATTTTTAATAGCTTATTTAGTTAATAAAATCTGTCATTTCTTTTTATTTCTGCTTTATTTCGTTTATTATGTCTATAAAATTTTTATACTAAGATAGTTTTTTAAATATTAGTTAATACTTATTACACATGTCCTTTAGAGTGAAAATAGATGGTAAGGAATTAGACGTCAATAAGGGAGATACCATTCTAAAATTACTAGATAAAAACGGAATATATGTACCTCATATATGCTATAATCCATACTTAGGTCCTATAAGGACATGTGACACATGCGTTGTGGAAGTCAATGGAAAAATTGTGAGAGCGTGTGAAACATATGTTGAGGAAAATATGAACATAAGAACAAATACTGACAAAGTTAAGGTCGCTAGACAAAAAGCTTTCAATACTATCTTAAGAAATCATGATTTGTATTGTACATTTTGCGACAATAACGTTGATTGCGAATTGCACGATGCAGTATCTAGACTAGGGATTTATTCCCAACATTTTATTCCAAAACCTTATGAAGTAGACGATTCAAATCCTTTTTATGTTTACGATCCTAAACAATGTATTTTATGCGGGAGATGCGTAGAAGCATGTCAAGACATTGTAGTTAATGAAGTTATAAAGATAGACTGGAAATTAAATCCGCCAAGGGTAGTATGGAGTAATGGTAAATCTATAGACTATTCTTCTTGCGTGTCTTGTGGAACATGCGTTACAGTATGTCCAGTAAATGCGTTAATGGAAAAGTCAATCTTAGGTGAAGCAGGGTATTTTACTGGAATAAATAAGGAAATTAAGGAAAAACTTATCTTGGCAGCGAAAGCAGGAGAAAAGAACTTCGCTCCATTCATGTTAATAAGCGATATAGATAAGCAGATGAGGAATTCTATAATAAAGAAAACAAAAACCGTATGCACTTTCTGTGGTACAGGCTGCTCATTTGAAGTATGGACTAAAGGAAGAAAGATACTTAAAGTAGAACCTAAACCAGAATCTCCGGCTAACGGTATAGCTACATGTATAAAAGGAAAATTTGGTCTAAATTTCGTCAACAGTGAAAGATTAACTAAGCCATTAATAAGAGAAGGTGATAGATTTAGAGAAGCTACTTGGGATGAAGCTATCTCTCTAATAGCTAGTAAACTTACTGAAATTAAAGAAAAATATGGTCCAGATTCTATAGGAATAATAGCATCATGCACATCAACAAATGAGGAAGGTTATTTAGCTCAAAAATTTGCAAGGCAAGTAATCGGAACAAATAATGTAGATAATTGTGCCAGATATTGTCAATCTCCAGCCACTACGGGACTTATAAGAACTGTAGGATATGGAGCAGATAGCGGATCTTCAGATGATTTAGCTTGTGCGGATTTAATAATATTAATTGGCACAAATACTGCAGAAGCCCATCCTGTAATTGCAGGAAAAATAAAAAGAGCTCATAAGCTATATGGTAAAAAGCTTGTTGTAATAGACGTTAGAAAGCATGAAATGGCTGAAAGGGCTGACATATTCATTACTCCTAAAGTAGGAACGGATATAGTACTACTAAACGGAATAGCAAAATATATTATAGATCAAGGATGGGAAGATAAGAAATTCATAAGTGAAAGGACTGTAGGTTTTGAAGAGTTTAAGAAAAGCCTAGAAGAATTTTCTCTAGATTATGTAGAGAGAACCACTGGAATTAGTAAAGATATTATTATAAAGATAGCAGAAATGATCCATGAAAGTAAGGGTATAGCAATTGCTTGGGCTATGGGAATTACTCAACATCAAGACGGAAGCGAAACTTCTACTGCAATATCTAACCTTTTGTTATTGACTGGAAATTACGGTAAACCTTGTGCTGGAGCTTTCCCATTAAGAGGTCACGCAAACGTTCAAGGAGTAGGAGACGTTGGAGCGCTATACAACTTCCTCCCTGGATATCAATCGTTAAATGATGAGGAAGTAAGAAGAAAATTTGAGGAAGCATGGAATTGTAAGTTATCGAGGAATCCTGGAATTCCGAGCACGGAAATGGTAGATGCGATTTTAGAAGGGAAAATCCATGCTATGTATATAATGGGAGAAGACAAGGTCCTTGCTGATTCTGATCAAGCTAAAACAAGGGAAGCTTTAAGCAAGCTTGACTTTTTAGTAGTTCAAGATATGTTTATGACTGAAACTGCAAAATATGCTCATGTCATCTTACCTGCGGCAGCTTTCCTAGAGAAAGAAGGTACATTTACTAATACTGAGAGAAGAATCCAAAGATTATATAAAGTCATGGAACCTTTAGGAGAATCTAAAAGTGATGGAGAGGTTCTGCAAATGTTAGCAAATGCAATGGGTTACAATTGGAATTATTCAAATCCTTCTGAAATAATGAAAGAAATAGCCAAACTTGCACCTATATTTGCAGGAGTAACTTACGATAGACTAGAAGGATTCAAGAGTTTACTTTGGCCAGTTAAGGAAGATGGAACTGATTCCCCATATCTTTATAAAGATAGATTTCCATTCCCTGACGGTAAAGCTAGATTCTATCCTACAAGAATTATAAAACCTGTAGAGACGGATGAGGAGTATGATCTTTATTTAGTTAACGGAAGAATGTTAGAACAATTCCATTGGATGCATATGACTGGAAAAACTCCGGGAATAATGTATAAGGTTCCTGAGACTTTTTTAGAAGTTTCTCCAGAACTTGCAAGGAAATTAGAACTTAAGGATGGAGATACGGTAATGGTAAGATCTAAGACTGGAAAATTGAAGACTAAAGTAATGATTACAAATAGAGTCTCTGGAGATAGAGTATTTCTCTCAATTCATGATAGTAAAGATATGAACGTTAATTTGGTAACGTTAGATAATAAAGATCCTACTGCTAAAACTCCAGCTTATAAAGAAACTCCAGTAAAAATAGAAAAAATAGAGTCATGTTCTGTCTGTGAACCTCCGTTACCGAAATGGAATCCTAGAAATGCTGAGAGGACACCTCAAATAGGTGTTAAGGTAGAGGAAAAGTGGCAAAGAAAAGATTATATTAAGGTGACAGACCAATGACGCAAGAAGATGAAGAAGTTTTTGAACTAGTTAAGGAATTAAAGGATTCGGGTTTACTTGATATTTTAATGTCAGCATTAAAAAATAGAGAAGGAATACTATTGGAAATAGCTAATTGGTTACAAAATAATGAGAACGTTATGAAGAACCTTTCTACTTTTCTTGCAGCTTTAAGTAAGCTTAATCCTGATGAAATGAAAAAGGCAAGGAGCTTGACCGATGTTCTTAATATGGTTAAGGATCCAGACGTTCTTTCGGGATTATCTTTCTTTCTTAACCTAATGAAGGTAATAGGGGAAGTATTACGTGAGTGAAAAAATAAGAATATTAAGATATATAGAAGGAAAAACCTTTCCCGATAACGATGAGATAGTAATTGAAGAACCATTAAAATTGACTATATCATACAAGAATATTTCTAGAACGATATATATAATGAGAACTCCAATAGACGATAAGGAATTAGCAATTGGATTTTTATTTACTCAAGGGATTATAAAGAAGTTAGAAGACGTAGAGGATGTAATTCAAGATAAAAATTCAATAACAGTAATACTTAGGAATCCTTTTAGTTTTGAAAGAGAGCTTCTAGTAAATTCTAGCTGCGGTATTTGCGGTAATCCTACGCTCGTTAAAATACTATCTAGGAAATTTGATATTAAAGTAAATAGAGATATACTAATGCAGATTCCTAAGAAAATGATAAACCTACAAAAAATATTTTTAGAAACTGGAGGTCTACATGCGGCTGGAATATTTGATTCTAACGGTAATCCAATTTTCATAGAAGAAGACGTAGGGAGACATAATGCCGTAGATAAGGCTATAGGTAAACTACTATTGTCTAATATGGATTCCTCAAATTTAATACTCCAAGTAAGTGGTAGAGTAGGATATGAAATTGCTGAAAAAGCTGCAATTGTTGGTTTTCCTATTATTTCTGCGATTTCAGCTCCTACTACATCTGCCGTAGAACTATGTGATTTTGTTGGAATATCGTTAGTAGGTTTTGTAAGAGGAAATAAACTAAATATTTATACTCATCCAGAGAGAATAATATAAATACTTCTTGTCGGTTATATTTCTTTATCTTCATATTTAACTTAAACTTTTTGCAATAGTTTTGTAATGAGAAATACTTAAATTAGGATAAAAAGATAACACTATAATGTATCCACCAGAATTCGGCTATTTTAAGCCAAGCAGTGTAGACGAAGCTCTAGATTTTCTAGATAAGGAGGATGCCAGACCAATAGCTGGAGGACAAAGTTTAATACCTATGCTTAAACTAAGAGTAATTTCATTAAATTATGTAGTAGACTTAAATCCGCTAACTTCTCTATCATACATAAAAGATGAAGGGAATGAGGTAAGAATAGGTGCATTAACTAGACACGCAGAAATAGTTTCCAATACCTCATCGAAAGTTCCATTACTTTACGATGCTGCAAGACAAGTAGGAGATGTGCAAGTAAGAAACTTAGGCACAATAGGAGGAAGCATAAGCAATGCAGATCCCGCAGCTGACTATCCTTCAGTACTTTTAGCGTTAGATGCTAAAGTAGTAATTTCATCTAAATCAGGCGAAAGAGTAGTAAGCGCAAAGGACTTCTTTAAGGGACCTTTTACAACAGATCTAAAAAAGGGAGAAATCGTTAAGGAAATTGTATTCCCACGTCTAGAGGGATACAAAACAGCATATATTAAAGTTGTTAGAAGAGCAGGAGACTTTGCTCTAGCATCCTTAGCCATGGCTATAAAAGTTTCAAACGGTAATGTTGAAGACGTTAGATTAGCATATTCAGGAGTTTCAGATTCTCCATATAGAGCATATGAAGCTGAAAAAATCTTGATAGGTAACAGATTAACAGACGAAACAATACAAGAGGCAGCCGAAAAAGCTGCTGGAGGAGCTAATCCCCCAACAGATGTAAGGGGTAGTTCTTGGTATAGAAAAGAGGTAATGAAAGTTATTACAGTTAAAGGTTTAAGAGGTGTATGAAATGCGGGTTAAACCAGGAGATAAAGTTAGAATAAGAGTAAAAGTTAACGGAATATCGTATGAGAGAGAAGTAAGTCCACGAAAATTACTGGTGCATTTCCTTAGAGACGATTTAGGATTGACAGGAACTAAAATAGGATGCGATACTACGACATGCGGAGCATGTACTGTTCTTTTAAACGGTAAGTCAATAAAATCTTGTACTTACTTAGCTGTACAGGCTGACGGAACTGAAATAACTACAATAGAAGGATTAGGTAATGGCCAACTTCATCCTATTCAGGAAGCGTTTAAGAACAATTTCGCTTTGCAGTGCGGATTCTGTACTCCTGGCATGATAATGCAGACTTATTATCTTCTTAAAGAGAACAAGAATCCAACAGAAGAGGAAATAAGAGATTGGTTACACGGTAATATATGCAGGTGTACTGGGTACCAGAATATTATAAAAGCAGTTAAGGAGGCATCTGAGAAGGTGAGATTATGAGTTACGTAGGTAAGTCTATAAAAAGATTAAACGATAATAAATTCGTATCTGGAAAAAGCACGTACGTTGATGATATACAGATATCTTCGCTTTATGCAGGATTTGTTAGAAGTACTTACGCTCATGCTAAGATAAATTCGATTAATGTTTCTGACGCACTAAAGGTTAACGGTATAGTTGCAGTGTTTACTGGAAAAGATCTAAATCCTATGTTAAAAGACGGTATAGGACCTTGGGCAACTTACGTAAATCCTAAAGAATGGAAATATGTACCTAGGAAAGCTCTTGCAGAAGGAGAAGTGAAATACGTTGGAGAACCAGTAGCTATAGTCATAGGTACTGATAAATACGCAGTAAGAGACGCTATGGATAAGGTTAGTGTAGATTACGAGAAACTTCCAGCAGTAATAAATATGGAGGATGCGTTAAAAGGAGACGTATTAGTTCACAAGGAGCTGGGCAGTAACATTGGTTATAATAAAGATTTTAATGCAGGAAACGTAGAGTCTGCATTCAAATCTGCTGATAAGGTAATTCCAGTTGAGATTTCAAATAGTAGACTAATTCCTTCTCCAATGGAACCTAGAGGAATAATTTCTAGATATGAAGGAGGTACATTAACAATATGGTATTCTACTCAGATTCCCCACTTTGCTAGGGATGAATTCAGTAAAGACTTCGGAATTCCTTCTAGTAAAATAAGGGTTATAATGCCAGACGTTGGTGGAGCTTTTGGAAGTAAGGCACATCCTATTCCGGAAGAGTTAGCTGTAATAGCGTCGTCAATAAAGTTAGGTAGAACTGTAAGATGGACTGCAACAAGAAGTGAAGAATTAATATCATCTAATGCAAGACATAATGTATTTAAAGGAGAAGTCGCAGTTAAAAATGATGGCACAGTATTAGGAATTAGAGGCCAACTTTTAGTTGAGCTTGGAGCTTATTTAACTTATACTGAAGGTATTCAACCAGAGATAATTCCTCCAATGATTCCTGGACCTTACAGAATAAGAGATCTTGCAATAAATAGTGTTGCAGTTTATACTAATACTATTCCTATAACAATGTATAGAGGGGCAAGTAGACCTGAAGCAACGTTCATTATAGAGAGAATAATGAGTACGGTAGCGGATGAACTTCATATGGATGACCTAGAATTGAGAGAAAAGAACATGGTAAGGGCAGACGAAATGCCTTATAAGAACCCATTTGGTTTAACTTATGATTCTGGAGATTACATATCCTTCCTTAAGGAAGCTAAACAAAAATTAAAATATGAAGAAACATTAAGATGGGCAGAAGAAGAGAGGAAAAAAGGAAGAAGAGTAGGAGTTGGAACTGCGTTCTATCTCGAAATATCTGCCTTCGGTCCTTGGGAATATGGAGAAGTTAGAGTAGATGATAGGGGTAACGTTACAGTTATAACAGGTGCAACTCCTCATGGACAAGGAGCAGAAACAGGAATAGCCCAAGTAGTTGCAGATGAATTACAAATAGATATAGATAGAATAAATGTAATATGGGGAGACACTCAAATAGCAGCTGCAGGATTAGGAACTTACGGGTCCAGAACTATATCAATAGGAGGAAGTGCGGCGAAATCTGCAGCATCACAAGTTTTAGAGAAAATGAAGAAAGTTGCCGCAAGAATGCTTAAAGCAGACGTAGAAGAAATTGAGTATTCAAAAGGAGAATTTAGGCATAAGAAAGAAAATAAGAAAGTAACCTGGGAAGAAGTTGCGAATGAGGCATATAATGGAAAAGATCCTGGGTTATACTCTTCAGTAACTTTGGAGGGAGACGTTACTTTCCCATACGGCCTTCATTTAGCTATAGTGGAAGTAGACGATACGGGCATTGCCAGAGTTAAAGAATATAGAGCGTATGACGATATTGGAAAAGTAATAAATCCAGCATTAGCAGAAGGTCAGATACATGGTGGAGCTATGCAAGGAGTAGGCCAAGCACTTTATGAAGAAGCAAAATTAGACGAAAATGGTCAGTTGGCAGTTAGTTACGCTGAATATTTCGTTCCTACAATAGTTGAGAGTCCGGTATATACTTCATACTTTACTGAAAAGCCTCATTTATCGAATTACGCTACTGGAAGTAAAGGTGTAGGAGAAGCTGCACTTATAGTAGGTCCAGCAGCAATAGTGAGGGCAATAGAGAACGCTACTGGGAAAAAGTTTAATAAAACTCCTGTAACTCCTGAGGAGATATATAGGAGCCTACATTAAATTCTATAAATTTCCTTATTTTGTAAATAAGTTATATATTTTTATTTCTCCATTATTAACATGGGCATTAACTATGGAAGAAATAGAAGTTTCATTCATTTTTTCTCCGTTGATGTAAATTTTACCATTATTTACACTAGGGATAACATGTATTGAGTTATTTGCTAAGTTTATTTTTATTTCTCCATTATTTACTGACGCGCTAAGGAAATTCGCTTCAACATTCTCTAATTTTATTTCTCCATTACTTATGAATAACAGCCCATTAGAAAATGATACTGAATTTAGGTCTATAATCCCATTACTTATCTCAAGATTAGAGAGATTGGAGTAAATATTACATAAGGATATTTCTCCATTGGCCATGTTAATTGTTATATTATTATATGAATATTCTGGCAATTCTATTGAAATGTCTACGCTGTAAGTTTGATAGAAGCTATTGGGGTTACTTACGTATACATAAAGGCTGTTGTCTATAGTATAGTATGTTAATTTTATGTCATTTAAGGATGCAAACAGACCTTTAGCTACAAGATTGAAATGAAGAGATGAAACTTTGTCTCTAACTATACTAACATGACCATTAGTATCAACTATAGATATATTTTTTATCTTAACAAGGGCGTTCAGTAATAAATATTTCGGTTGAACTTCAAGCATAATGTCAACTAAGATTGCCACGTGTACCTTTCAATCCACGTGGCGATTTGGGGAGGATCACTTAGGCTCATAAGGCTTATTATTATACCAAACACTCCAAACTATTCTAGCCAATTTCCTGGCTAAAGCAGTGTACAACTTCTTTCCCTTCAACTTTTCCTTATGGTTCTCGTAAAATTCTAGTAATGTAGGATTACGAGAGTAATTCATCTCAGCGAGGAAGTAGAACAAGCTGCGCAAATACTTATTACCCTTCTTCGATATTCCCTTACTTACAGTAGCTTTACCGCTCCTCTCAACTATTGGGTCTAAACCGCAGTAGGCTACGAAGGACTCAGGGTTAGGAAAGCGTTTAATGTCCCCAACAATGCCTATTATTATTCCCGAAGAAAGTTTTCCTATTCCCGGTATAGTTAATAGAACGTGATTTTCAGACTGTGATTGTATCATTTTCTCTACTTCTTTTATTTTCTCGCTTGTTTCCAGTAGTGCTTTAGATAATACTTCGATTTCTTCAAGTACGATCTTTGTGTACTCTAAGTTGTATAATTGTATTTTGAAGTTTCCTTTAGAGAATTCTTCAAGCATTTCCTTGCTTATTTTTTCCTCGTCACTGACTAGGAATAGTGCTCTTTTTACCCTGTTCTTGTACTTTACTTTCAACTTTTAGGAAGATATATAGTGTTACTAGTTCTTTCAATGGGTTGTAGTTGTACTCCTTTGCCTTGTTTGCCATGTTTATTAGTTTTTGTGCGTCGTAAAAATCTGTTTTCTTTCCTCTCAAGTCCTTCTCCTTCCATAGTATATTTGGGCTTACTTGTAGTATCTTGATCCCTTTTCCCTTGAAGTATTGACATGGTTTTATTGAGTATGCTCCTGTCGGTTCGACCACTATTGTGTTTAGTTTCACTTTTAGTATTTCTTCATAACCCTTCTTGTTGTTCTCGTAGACCCTCCCCTCACTCGTTACTAGATGATCTTTTGATATGTCTATTCCTAGGATCCCTACCTCTTTATCACACCTATATCCGTGCATATTATCACAATGTTCAGTCCGATGGTAGGGGTTTGTCACGCCCCCGTTCGAAGACTTTGCTTCAGTCAAAGGGTCGACCATGTTTCCCAGTTGGAGAGTATTACTCTCCCCAACTAATTAATCTATATAGGTTCAAAGGGGGCGGAAGACTCCATCCGTAAGGGTGGAGATGGATAGCCCCCTTTGTAAAACTTATATACTTCTTTTTCAAATATTCTATTATGTCCGACGTAGGGTTACGCTTCAGAGCTTACGCTGACGAACAAACATTGAGGGCGTTAAAAGCCCAGTTGAGGTTAGCATCAGAAGTATACAACACTCTACGTTGGGCAGACATCTATTTTCATGAGAGAGACGGAAAAGGACTCACTAAGACGGAGTTGAGGCAACTAGCTCTCGATCTGAGAAAACAGGATGAACAATATCAACATCTATATTCCCAAACACTGCAGCAGATTGCAGACAGATTCTACGACGCTAGACAGAGGTTCTTCGATGGGTTAGCACGTTACCCAAAGGAAAAGAAAGCACACAAGTGGTACTCCCTCGTCTACCCTCAATCAGGTTGGAAAGTCCTGAAGGTGAGAGAAATAAGGACGAAGAGCAAGAAGAACAAGAAGAAGGTAATAACGCTTCAGCTGTCAAACCTAGGGATCTTCAACGTTATTGTTCATAGGGACTTCCCGCTAGACAAGGTAAAGAGGGTAGTAATCAAGTTAACACCATCAGGGAGAGTTTACATTACTTTCGTTGTGGATCAAGAGTATCCTCAACTCCCAAAGACAAACAAAGTTGTTGCTGTGGATGTTGGCGTAGAGAAACTTCTCACTACCTCTGACGGGGAATATGTGCCAAACATGAGGCCTTACGAGAAGGCACTCAACAAGATGAAGAAGCTTCATAAAGCTCTCTCACGGAAGAAGTTCTTGTCACACAACTGGTTTAAGGCAAAGATTCGTCTAGCGAGGGCTCACGAACACTTGAAGAACCTTAGGAAGGACATGTACATGAAACTTGGTAAGTATTTTGCTGAGCATTATGATGTTCTCGTAATGGAGGATATTCGCGTTAAGCAACTTGTTGGTAAGTCTCTCAGAAGGCTGAGGATGAGGTTACACGATGTTGCTATTCATGAGCTTAGGAGTATCATGAGATATCAACTTGGGAAGTACGGTAAGAAACTCACTCTAGTGGATCCTGCTTTTACTTCAATGACTTGTGCTAGGTGCGGACATGTTAAGAAAGATTTGACGTTGGCTGATCGTGTGTTTGTCTGTCCCAAGTGCGGTTGGGTCGCTGATCGTGATTATAATGCTTCCCTCAACATCCTAAGAAGATCGGGGTCGGAACGACCCTTAGTGCCTGTGGAGCTGAGACCTCTACCTTTGGCAAGCCTCGGCTTTGAAGCAGGAAGCCACGTCCGTTAGGGCGTAGTAGTTCACCATAAAATAATTGTATAGTTTTCCCTTCTATTACCATGAATCGTTTCATATAAGAAAATAATTTAACAGATTAAAATTTCAATAGTTTCGATTATGGACTACTTTACCATTTTCATTTTAGTAGAATAGTTAATTTCTATATTATATTTCATTCTGACTATTTAAACGTAGTCATATATATTGTTTATATCCAGAATACTGGAATTGTCCTTAGAGGAAACTAGTGAATATTTCCTTTCTCCTATTTCAATTTTAAGTATTGAGCCTTCTTTATTTCCTTCGACTAATTTGCTTGAAAGGAATTCTTTTACTGTAATAGGGCCATATAGCTTACCTTCAATCATTAGGTACATATTCCATTCTTGAAAGTTCTTTAACATTTCGAGGTCATGAGTTACTATGAACCCTTCTTTTCCATATTTGTTTAGCCATTTCATCATTATATTTTTTCTGTTTTTATCTAAATTTTCGAAAGGTTCATCTATCATCACGATTTTAGGTTCAGATGATAATGCTAACGCTGTAAATACTATTGTTTTTTCTCCCATGGAAAGGGAAAAAGGATTTTTATCTAAGGGATTAATATTTACTTCTTTCATCATACTTTCAAAAAGATCTTTTTTGCATCCCTTAATTTCTGATAATATGGAAAGAATGTCTTTAACTTTCATTGCTATGTAATAAGCGTCTGGTATGTTAGTGGAGAGGGAAATATAATTAATATCCTTCAACTCGTTTCCGTCTATTTTTACACTTCCTTTATATCTATAAAATCCGCTTAGTGTTTTAAGCAACGTCGTTTTCCCAGACCCGTTGGGACCTAAAATTAAAGCTTTATTATTTAATCTAAAATTAATATTCTTTAGAATTATTTTTCCTCTAATCTCTAATGAAAGATTATTTGCTTCTATCATATGATTAAGTATACTAACTTTTAAAATAAGGGGACATGTTAGTTCGAAAATTGTACCTTTCATTTCTAATTAAGTATGTTCGATCACTAATGTATTCTATGGAGTACTTAAAATATGCATTAAAATCTCTCCTTAAAGATAAGAGAACATTAATATGGTCTTTATCTTTTTCTTTATTTCTTGATATTTTAATTATTTTCTATCTAAATCATATTGGAGGAGTAATTGATAAGCAAACAATTTCATTGGCGTCTGGAATAGTTTATGCCCTAATTGTAATGATGTCTATGAGTTTTGCGTCAATAGCTATTGGAAGATCCTTCGTTGAACAATCTAGGTCATTTGGTTATATTTTCAAATTTTCTAAAATGAATGGTAAAAGTTATTTAATACAATTAATTAGTGCAGTAGCTCTTATTTATTTCATAATTTCCTCAGTATTTCTAGTTATTACTTCTTATCTTTTTTATGCTAAATATGACATATTCGTTTTACCCTATAATACTGTCGAATTGCTCTTAATTTCTGTTATTGGTGGATTAACGTTAATGGGATTTGTATTGTTAACTAATGAGATTGTTCTAAGATTTCAAGGAAGAAAAAACATAAACTTCGTTCAGTTTGTTCCAGTTTATCTTTATTTTTCATTAGATTGGGCAATAGTGGAATCAGGAGTTCACGGATCTTTATATTATCTTTCTCCGTTTCTTTCAATAACATATCTAATGAGTTATTCATATGCAGGGACAACGTTGTTTCCATTTAACGACGTACCTTATCATTTTAATATAGAGCTAAGCATAATTTCTATTATTTCGTGGATTATAACACTTATTGGGTTAAGTAGTTTACTTATAAAGAAAATATATTTAAGCCCAGAAGAGGAGGAAAGAGTGCTTTAAAATGAGTGATTTCGATCCTTTAGAAAAATTCAAGGAAGGCGAAGAGTTTGCAAGGAAAGTTTACTTAAGAAAAACAAGGAAAACTATAGGCATTTTTTATTTATTAATTTCTACTTACATTCCATTATCTATTGGATTATCGGTAGCTTACTCCTATTTTCTCATTAACACACCTTTTAGCTATTTGAGAGTTGTTATTTATTCTCCATTAATTTATATATTTTATATAATATTTTCGTCAATTTTGTTGTTCAGACTAAGAAAGATTCCTGAAATAATGAAAAAAATTAGAGAGATAAATGTAAACAGATCAGGAATTAATAAGGCATTCTACTCAAAACCTTTCTACTTTTTCTTCTCTATAGGCACCATTCTGTTATTAAGTTACGGCACAATAGTATTGGGAGGAGAAGTAGGTAATATTTTAGGAATAATGGAGAACTTTATCATTCTTCTATTAATTATCAAATATTTTCACTCGGTCTTTTCCATGCTTAAAGTAGATAAGCCAAGCAAGGAAGATTACATTGCATTAATAGGTGCAATAATAGGATTTTCGTTCGGGACTCTTGTTACCCCTTATTTCTTCCTAGTTTTTTCAGCATCTTGGATGTATGCTGGACTAAGTATATTGAAGAAATATTGGTGAGTATTAATGCCAGAAGAATTTAAGGAGATTATTGATTTTATAAAATCGCCAGTATTCTCAAGCTCTGCTAGAATAGGTATTTTGCTTGTCTTATTGGGAGTTGATAAAATTACATTTACAGATCTTCTTAATTCGGTTGAAATGTCTAAGTCTTCCTTGTATTCCCATTTAAAGGTATTAGAGGAAAACGAAATGATAGTAATAAGAGACGTTTTTACTTTAACAAGACCGAGAACTATTATTCAAATAACGCCTAAGGGTAAGGCTATGGTGGAAAGATATTTACAACTTTTAGAAAATTATGTAAAGAAAAATAAGTAAGTTAATTTCAACTAGCTTTATTATCTATTACACTTTCAAATGTTAATTATGTTTATAGGGCATTTCGGAATTGCGTTTATTTTAAGTTATTTCTTCCCTTCAATACCGTTGTGGGTTTTCTTAACAGCAGTAAGTTTTCCAGATTTACTTTGGCCAATTTTAGTTTTAATAGGGAAAGAAAAGGTAATTGTAAATAAAAACAATCCTTTTATGAGCGATGTTAAATTTGAAAGCTATCCATATTCTCACTCTCTTATGTTGTCTTCATTGTTTTATTGTATATCTGCAGCAATTTTTTCTATAATTCTCGAAAATATATTAATATTTCCATTATTTTTAGTTGGTACAGCGTCTCATTGGTTTCTTGATTACCTTTACCATATGCACGATATGCCAGTTAAGGGTTTTGGTAAGGACAAGAAAGTAGGTCTAAGTATGTGGAAGAATGGACCCGTAGCGTTTTTCATAGAATTGATCTTTTATCTTATAACGGCAATCCTATTTCTTCCTAGTAGATTTGTTCTATCTGCCATAGAAATGGGTCTAATATTTCATTTAGCTAATTCAAACTCGTTTTTTGGATATATAAAGAAAAATTCTTTAGGTGGATACAAAACTAATGCAATAATGGTTTTTGTAGGCTATTTTCTCTTTATTGTATTAGGTGGAATATTGACTTGACCGATTACAACTATATTAGCAAAAACATCTTGATCTCCTATTCCGTATTATATTCTCATATTCATGAGGATATTCTTCTTTAAGATATTCTAATGGATAATAGTATATTGGTATAACATCTGCATTATTATTTCTATTATCTCGTTCTTTTAGAGATTTTAAGATGCTTTTTAAGTGCATCATAGGACGTATTAGTGATCTAACATACTTAATTAGAGACGAAAGGTACAATTTTCGAACTAACATATCTTATCACAAGTTTCTTAAGGTGAACTGTATAAATAAACGAATTCGTTTATAAAGTTTACAAACCGTGTAATTATAACGTGATCATAACGTTAATAAGCATAATTTATAAACTCTAAAGTTTATTATTATTCATGAATGAAACTTCCACGGAGAATAGGATAATCTTGTTTATTAAAGAGAAAGGTCCTGTAACACTTCAAGAGATAGCAGATAATTTAGGAATTACTAAGATGGGAGCATATAAACATGTAACGCAACTTGAACGTAAAGGATTAATTTCTAGGAAAGTCATAAAGAAGGAGGTAGGTAGGCCATCATATGTTTTTAATGTTACTGAAAGTGGCAAGCTATATTTTACTAATTCTGATTCTCTTATTCTATTAAAATTTTTAGATTATATTAAGAGGGAAGGAAAAGATGAATTAGTAATTAAATTTCTTAAGGACAGATTCAAATCTTTATATAATGAATACAAAGATAAACTGGATAAGAAGGATCTGGATGAAAAGGTAGAAATTTTAGGCAAATTGAGAACTTCTGAGGGATATATGGCAGAAGTTAAGAAATGTGGAAATTCCTTTGAACTGATGGAGCTAAATTGTCCAATTTATAGGATAGCGTCTCTATTTGGAGAGGCTTGTTCAATGGAAAGGGATTTATTTTCCAAGGTTTTGGACGCTGAAGTAGAAAATTCTCATAGACAAGTTGATAACTCTAATGTTTGTAGGTTTATAATAAGACCTAAAAGTAATATTCATTGAATAGCTTGTAAGTTAAACTATAAGTTTTAATAGTATTTAAAATAATAGAGAACATATGGAGGACGTAGTAAAAAACCTGGTGAATAATGCGGAATTTGTTAGTAAAGTTGCGGACGAAGTGGAAAAAAGAGTTACTATTAAGGAGTTGAAAGAAATTAACGAAAAAATTAGCTATCTAATAACTAACGTAAGCCAATTAGTGGACTCGATGAAATTAGTTTGGGAGAAATTCGAAGATTATGATAAGAAATTTAACATAATTCTTGAGCAGATATATAGAAATCAAGAAGATATAAAAAGATTGAATGAACGTTTAGATAAGCATGAGGAAGAGATTAAGAAGCTCAATGAACGTTTAGATAAGAACGAAGAAAAATTGGACAAAATGATTCAGAATCTAGGCAAGCATGAGGAAGAGATTAAGAAGCTCAATGAACGTTTAGATAAGAACGAAGAAAAATTGGACAAAAT
Source organism: Acidianus brierleyi (assembly GCF_003201835.2). NCBI lineage: Archaea > Thermoproteati > Thermoproteota > Thermoprotei > Sulfolobales > Sulfolobaceae > Acidianus > Acidianus brierleyi. The sequence continues at coordinate 2,591,498 of NZ_CP029289.2, forward strand.
GATTCAGAATCTAGGCAAGCATGAGGAAGAGATTAAGAAGCTCAATGAACGTTTAGATAAGAACGAAGAAAAATTGGACAAAATGATAAAAAAACTAGATCAAGATTATAAAACAATAGCTAGAGTAGTAGGAAATACTGAAGAAGAGGCTTTAGATTATTTAACATGGAAATTTAAGAACGAATTTGGTAAAGACGTTGAGCTTTATAGGCTAGATATACCTCATGTTACTGAAATAGATATTTATGGAGAATTTGAAGATTATGTCATAATAGGAGAAACCAAAGAACGTGGAAGTATATCGGCATATAATGAACTTGCAAGGCATGTTAAGAAACTTCAAAAAATTAAACCTGAAATTAACAATAAGAAATTAATTCTAATAATTTATGCCTTGGCTCCAAGTAAAGATCTAATAGATCAGTGCAGGAAAGAAGGTATTTATCTTACTTCTGGATTTAGAGATTACAGCCAACTTAAATTAACATAAAAATTTTTCATAACAATAATTTGTATTTACAGTATATCTCTTCAATTTCTATAAAAATAAAATAAGAGAGGCTATGTATCTGGATTTATCATTTTCCTCAAGCAGTTTATGTGATATTTTGTACATAGGACCTATTCCATTTTTATTAAGATATGAAATGTAACTGCCTACATTTTCTCCCTTTATTATGGAATAAATTATTTTAGATTCTGCAAATTCTGGAATATTAATTAGTTCTTTAATATCTTTAATATTAATGTTTAATGATTCCACAACTCTCAAGAATTCGTCTATATTTTTTCCTGAAAACGCTTCAGCGGCTAGTGTTATTAAATGCGTATCTGAAGGTATTTTAATATTCTGTTTTAATGCGATTTTAGCTATTACTTGTGCATCAGATAAGCTAGGTGTATAATATTTTTCTGAAAAATCTATAAAATCACTTAAAATATTTTTATACTCATACGCGTTTCCTGATACTAGGGATTTTGCTAGGCGTATTTGTAAGGTATT